>NZ_CP040442.1:1238899-1858349 GCF_015191005.1 Kaistella flava (ex Peng et al. 2021)
GCTTTGAAAATGAATTTTCCGCAAATCTCGTTTGCAAGGCTTGAAGAAAATCGATCTATTTTCTTATTTCAAAACCCACCTTTTTTCCTTTCATTAAAGACTGCTTTTATTAGAAGCCGAATCTCAAATTGCACATAACGGTTGGCGATAGGCGCAGTTGCCTGTGTTGCGCCTGCGGCAGGCAATTGTGCTTATCGCTTGTTATGTGTTGTTTTATTCTTTGCTAAGATAATAAAAGCAAGCACAGTTTGAGGCATGAGGATTCTTAATAAATGATTTAAAAATATTGCTCCTATCAGACCGTAATGATAGGTGCAGTTTTTTTAAATCCAGTCTAAATAAATCACTCTAAAACGTGGGTTTTGAAATAGTTATAATAAAAAACTTGACTTTGTCATTTTTTTCTCATAACTTCACCAAGCCTTAAAGCGGCTTCGCTTTGAAAATAAAGTTTTCCGCAAATCTCATTTGTAAGGCTTGAAGAAAATACATCTATTTTCTTATTTCAAAACCCACCTTTTTACGTTTCATTAAAGACTGCTTTTATTAGAAGCCGAATCTCAAATTGCACATAACGGTTGGGTATTTCTGTTGGCGGGGACTTTTTATAACAAGTCTTTGTAAATATAACAAATTGAACGATTAGCAAAAATCTTGATGATAGGAACTTCCGCCCCGCTAATAGAAATACCGTGTTGTAGGCAGTTTATTTTTATTCTGAATATAGTATTTCAGGTTTAGAAGTTGTAATTACACTTACGCAATCGTTAATGCCACTTAACAAATACTCTTTTCTTAATTTATTTTCGTGTAAACCTTCAACAAATTCAGTTCTCAATTTTTCCATATCAAACCAACCGCCTTCTTCCACTTCCCACATCCAACCAGAAACTCTTATTTCTGGATTCCAATATTCTAATAAGTTTCCTTCATCTAAAACTCTAAATCCTATTACGTTTTTAAATACGACGTAAATCACATTATCACTTTTAAAAAATTTCAAAGTAATTCTCAAAGTCCATAAATCATAATCAATATTAAGTATTTCAGAACTTTCGTCGGAATACGGAAGTGAATCAAATGGCTTTAATTTAAGATTGAAATCTTTCATTTTTGTTCTGGTTTTAAATTCTGACTAACGTTTTTCTTTTTTGCTCACAATCAATTAGTTGCGAAATTAATTTCTTCATTAGTCAAACCAAATTTAGTAATTTGTTTTTGAATCCTTTTTACTAAGCCTAGTTTTCTTTTTTCATCCAAAAATAAGTAGCCTTCCGGATTGACATAAGCTTGATTTTTAACGACCATATTCCAAATGATGATTGCTAATTTCCTTGCAGTTGCTGAGATTGCAGATACTCGACCTTTTCTAAAATTGATTCGCTTGAAAAAATCCGATAATGGTGTTGAGTCTTTTAGATTACCAATCGCATTTGCTGCATTTCTTAAAGCGATTTTTAAACGGTTACTTCCTTTTGGGATCCTATTAGAAAGTATTTTACCACCACTTATTTTATTGTTTGGGGTCAGTCTCAACCAGCTTGCAAAGTGTTTTGCAGTCGGGAACTTCTTGATACCCTCTAATCCAACTTCACTCATTATTGAAAGTACGGTTGAATAGGAAACTCCTTCTATTGCCAGTAAATCTACACCTTCAAAATATTGATAGGCCATTAAATTTAAGTCGATATTTTTAGGAGTGTTTTATTAATTTTTGTGTTTTTAGGTTCAATGTGATGCTGTCTTTTATTGTCGTCTTTTCCGATTGTTGAGTTTAAGATTTTCTCAATTTCTACATCGCATTGTACAATTTTACTTTGCAAGACTTCATACATCTCAAGCTCTTGATTGAGGGCAAATAAATAATCTTCTCTACCATTAGTATGAAGTGCTTTTGAAATTTCTTCTTCTGTTTTTCTGCAATTACCGTGTCTTAATTCGGCTAATTTTAAAGGATCTTTTCTCCGTTGCAAATCGCATGAATGATGAGTAATCCAGTTAAACCACAGATGTCATTAACAACAACATCTAATCGAAGGTTTAATAACCGTAAATATTTTGCATTTTTTGAAGTGCTTGCTGCAGAATCTAATAAATTTGCACGATGACGACAGTAGGTTCTGAGCTTCTCTGTAATTTCATCTGGAAGGAAACTACCTGTTAAAAGGCCTATACTGTGTAGTTTTTGAATCCATTGACAATCTTGAACATCTGTTTTTCTGCCTTTAATATTCTTAGTGAATTTGCCATTACACAAAATCACTTGGAATCCATCAGCCAATAAAATAGCATAAAGTGCTTGCCAATAAGTTCCTGTACTTTCCATTGCAACGGTTTGAATGTCTTTTTCTTTGAGCCAATTTGAGAGATTTTTTAAGTCCTCATTAAAAACACCAAACTCTTTAATATCTTCCTCTTTTTGGCCAACCGCAACCCAGTGAGATCGGCTACCAATATCAATTCCTGCAGCATTTGAATTGATAATTTCCATTGAAATTTTGTTCTCATTCATATTTTCAAAAATTAATGATTAAAAATACTCTAAGGAGATGTTCTTTAGGCAAAAAAAATATTCTGAACGGGGTTCTAATCAATTAGACCGCCACTGAAGTCATCACATACATCTCAACCAGGATTGCACCCGTGCTATTACGCAACAATTTTAAAATCGGCCTTGCAAAGAGCTTAATAAAATTAGAAAATATTTTCTATACGCACCAAACGTTAGCTTGAGAAGTCAATTCGGGGGTATAGGGGGGATTGCCTACAACGTTTGAGTATTTCTGTTGGCGGGGACTTTTTATAAATGGTCTTTGTAAATATAACAAATTGAACAATTAGCAAAAATCTTTATGATAGGAACTTCAGACCCGCTAATAGAAATACCGTGTTACCACGCGTTTTTTTCTATAGGTGTTGATTTATATTCTTTATTTCCACTTTCCAGAATTCTCCTTTCAAATAATTTTGGAAAGTATTTCATGATTATATTTGACTTTAACTTCGCATAAAGGCTAATGTTTTTGTCTAATTTCTTCCATAAATTTTTAGCCTCTTTTTCACTTAATATTTTTTCAACTCCGTTTTTAGTGTCAATTTTAATTAGCGGAAATTCAGGTTGATTTTCACCACAAAGAGTTATCTGTTTTTCTAATTTCAAACTAATGGATTTCATGAAATTTGAAATCTTATTAAATTCTAATTCCGTTTTAATTTCGGCTGGATTTATGTCGAACTCAATTTGGTTTTCGAGAAAGAAGTAGCACTTAATAATGATTCCGTTTAAATCAATTGTTGCAGATTTAATTTCCAATTCGCCAGTTTCGTCCGCGAACATTATTTTCACAACTTCAAAATCAATTTTGTCTGTCAAATTATCTCCCCAAACTCCAAAAGTCAATTTGTATTCAGAGTTTAATAAATCAACAACATTTTGCCAATCCGAAATCGTTGCGTTTTGGACATAAATATCTCGTAAGGCTCCATCCTTTTCAAAAATCCATTCTATGTTTTTCCAATTTCTCAATTTGCTCTAAAATGTGTGGTAACGGTTGGGTATTTCTGTTGGCGGGGACTTTTTATAACAAGTCTTGGTAAATATAACAAATTGAAATATTAGCAAAAACCTTTATGATATAAACTTCCGACCCGCTAATAGAAATACCTTGTTACCAGCAGTTTTTTTTGAAGTTAGATTCTTAATTGACAGTTAGAAAGAGAATTAGCATTTGAATCATTTTTCAATTCCATATTTCTAAAGTAATTCCATAGTTTATTTTTAGTGCGGTTTATTCCAGATTTCTAAAAACTCAACCTCTGTTATTTCGTTGTCAATAAATTCAGCAATTTCAAGTTGTTGATCTGCTAAACCTCCAAATTCATCTTCTAAATACTGTTCGTCATATTTCAGGATTTTGCCATTTCGGAAAAGTTGAATTTGCTTTATAACATTTAAGTTTTTATCTGTTTCGAAAAAATAAGTTGAATCACCCCAAGAATCGGTCAATTCTTCTCCGGTTGTTTCTTCCCAAAATTTTTTAAAATATCTACTATTCATATAAAAACGATTCTTTTTAAAATTGATGGTAACGGTTGGGTATTTCTGTTGGCGGGGACTTTTTATAACAAGTCTTTGTAAATATAACAAATTGAGCAATTAGCAAAAATCTTTATGATGGGAACTTCCGACCCGCTAATAGAAATACTTTGTTACCATACGTACATTATTCAGTTAAAAATTTTTTCCATTTTTCAGATTCCGCAAATTCCTTTACAATCCGATTCCGCTCTGTTAGTAATTCAGTCATATATCTTTTAAGAAACAACTCGTCTGCTAATTTTCCTAAAATTCCAAAAGGTGATTTGTAATCAAAAAAGTCAGTCATTAAAGTTCCTCCATTCAATTCCGCAAAATGATGTTCGTGTTTAAATTCTTTAAACGCTCCTTTTACCATTTCGTCAGCAAAGTATTTTGGTCGGTCAAACTCCGTAATTCTGGAAGTTAGATTTTGATAAATTCCAAAGTGTTTCGCTCTCCATGTAACGCTTTCATCCATTCCTATTAATCCGCTCGTTTTTCCCGCAATTGCTTTTTCATTTGTATGTTCGGTTGAAATTTTATGTAAATCGATACTTCTTGAAAGGTCGAAAACTATTCTCTTATCCGCTTTTATTTCAGTGCGAAGTTCAATTCGTGGCATATTTACATCATTTCTGTTTCAACACTCAAGCGACTTTCAATTCCCATATAATTTGAATGATTGTCTGTCATACAGTATATTTTACAACTTGGGTTTGCAACTTTAACTCCTAAAGTTTTATTAGTTGATAGAAGTTTTCCACTTAACTCAATTAGTCCGTCCAATCCAAAATAGTCACTTTCACTTGTAACTAATATTCTGCAGTAAAATTCGTCTTGTTTTAATACTTTAACTTGATTCATAGTTCTGGTTTTTTGTATGTATGGTAACGGTTGGGTATTTCTGTTGGCGGGGACTTTTTATAACAAGTCTTTGTAAATATAATAAATTGAACAATTAGCGAAAATCTTTATGATATAAACTTCCGACCCGCTAATAGAAATACCGTGTTAGCCACAGTCTTTATTATTCATAATTAATAATAACATCATAAATTTTTTGTTCAATTTTTTTAATCCTAAAATTGGAGTCATAATAGATGATCGTAGATTTAATTCTATTTGTATTATTGTCTTTTATGAACATTTTTGTTAGGTTTCCATTTTTTTTAAAAATAATACTATCATTATAAACTGGAAATTCATAAGGAGGTGGCGGTGTATCATCGGATGTTTTTAGGTTATATATTCTTTGGTATGAATCATTAGGATTGAGTGATAGATATAAATAAGAATTAGTATTTAAACTGTCTTTTTCATCTAAGTCGTAACCATTATAATATTTATTTTTTACTCTCAATAATTTTACTGCATTAATTTTATTTTGACTAATACTATTATTTAGATAAGCAATTTTAATATACCCTTTTTCGGAATAATCAATTTTGTACTGAGAATTTATATATTCTTCTTTAGTTCCAAAACGTAATAATTTTGATGGTACTTTTTTTAATTGCGATTTTAAGTTGTATATATCTTCATTTTTACTACAACAATTAAAACACAATATAAAGGAAACCAGACTGCATATACTAAATTTCATTTTAAAACGTACTTTTGGGAAGATTGTGGCTAACGTTCCGCGTATAGGCGATGGTGCGGCTTTAACGCGGAAACTTTCTTATTATAAATTAATCTTCGGGACATCTAAAATAGTTAAACTTGCGATTTCTCCGCACTATTGCCAATACGATGTTGTACGACGTTTTTTTAAGTGTCTTTGAATGCAAATTTCACTTTCTCAGGAAGTCCACTTTTATTTGTTATCTTTTCGTAATATTTTTTGGCTTTCTTTATCATTTTTTCATCGGAATTTTTAATTCCTATTTGTTTTAAACTCAATGCATAGCAACCGTTAAAAGTGTCATCTTTTTTAAATTTATTTTCGACTTTTTCAAAATATGGTATTGATTCCAAGTATTTTTCATTAAGAGTCAATAAAACAGCCTTTAGAGATTGACAATCTTTATTTTCAGAACTGTATTTTTTTTCTGCGATATTTATATTGTCAAGTCCATTCAAATAATCTTCAATAAATAAAGAAGTTAATCCAATCCCGTAAAATCCTTCAGGACTTTCTGGAAAATATTTTGTTATTTCTGTATATTTTTTTCTTGAAAGATTAAAATTTCCAATCAACATACTAGTTGTTGCAAGATTTTGTTTAAATTCTATTGATTTGTTTTGTGCAAGGCTATCTGCAACATAATACAAAGCAACTGCTTCTTTATTCATACCACTTAATCTTAAAGTATAACCTGCCCAAAAATATGCGTCACAGAATGTACTATCGATTTTTATGACTTCAGTAAAAATTTCTACAGCACTTCCAAGATATTGATTTTGCTGGATACATTTTATTCCAAGAGGAAATATTTTTTTAACTCTTTCGTTATCAGGTTTTTTGCAATAAGTTCGGTTCCCAGAAAAATAATCCGTTTGATTTTGTTGAGAATATAAATTCAAAAAACTGTAAAAAATTAATATTATAACTAAATTTTTTTTCATAAATGGTTTTATTTAAAATGTCGTACAACGTTTGGGTATTTCTGTTGGCGGGGACTTTTTATAACAAGTTTTTGTAAATATAACAAATTGAACAATTAGCGAAAGTCTTTATGATATAAACTTCCGACCCGCTAATAGAAATACCGTGTTAGCAGAAGTACTTACCAATTTATTATTTCATATTTCTCACAATATTCTTTTGTGGTTAAGTTTCTTAAAACTAGTTCATTATTGGTAAAAGTCACCTCATAGATTGTATTTCTTCTAGGATAATTCATTCCTAAAAGTTTTCTTTCTGTAGCAAGCCTTTCAATATAATATATTCCTTCCTTGACAAATAATTTTGCATTAGAATTTGTATTCAAGTAAAATTTTTGGCTTGAAAAAAATGTTATTTCTTCAGGATTTCCCAATTTCATAAAATGTTTGAAATCTGATTTATCCGCTGTGGATTCTACTCTAATGTTAAGATCATCACATTTAAAATACCCTATGAAAATATAATTTTTATTAAAATTGGATTCAATATACTTAAAATCCAAAGATTGTAATTTTTTAGTCGTTTTTATGGATTTCTTTTTTGTAGAACAATTGACAAGCGTTAAACTGCAAAATAAATAAATTAATAAAGTGGGAATTTTGTACATTGTGTGGAGAGTATTTCTGCTAACGGTTGGGTATTTATGCAGGCGGGATAAAAATACGAAAACTTTTTACTTGCTAAAAACTTAATTAATGGCTAAAATCTTCGATGAAAACTTCATACCCGCTTGTATAAATACCTTGTTAGGCAACGTTTTTTATTTTGTTCAATTCTTTAATTTATATTCAGCTAACCAACTTTGAAATCCCATTCCTTCTGTTCCATTTCCTTTAGCTGCTTTTTTAATTATTTTCAATGCTTTTTGTTCAGTTTTTTTGTCAACGTTCAATTTTTCGAGCATTTGAGCTGCAAGCCAAAGATTAGTTTTGTTCTCATCAACAGTAAGTAATTCCGCAAAGTTTAGAATTTCAGTTTCGTTATTATTTTCCGAAAGTAGATTCATAATTATATACATTCTTTTAACCGCAGAATTATTTCTTTTTACAGATTTTTTGTCAGAGTAATCTATTTCCGCACAAATTTTAGTCAGATTTAGATATTCCGATTTTAATTTGTCAATTTTCATTCCTCTAATCTATTTTTTTAATGAACTGGTCTTTTGCTCGTAAATAAATTCGTCCATCTGGTTTTTGGCAGACTTTTACATTTTCCGTTATAAACTTTGTTCCAATAGGGTTTGATTCTCTTTCGCTTTTACTACATTCAATTACCAAATTTGTCGGTAAATTTTGTCCATCTAAAGGTCTAACTCGAATTCTTCCAGTTTCGTTATCTTTAAAGCTCTCACATTTTATACTTTCGTAATAATTACCTACGATTAATTTCATTTTGTTCCGATTTTCGGTGGTCTGGTCAAATGTTGCCTAACGGTTTGCGGCTTTGCGATGGTGCGGATTAATATGACAAATCTTGCTATTATAAAATAAATTTCGAAATATGTAAAATCTTTAAACTTGCGAAAATCCCGCACTATTGCAAAACCGCTGTTATGTGGCGTTGTGATTACTTTCGCCAAGAATATTTTTTACTTCCTTTTAAATTTTCAAAATTGATTGTTTCAATCCAATCATATTTTCCATCTTTGTTTTGATACAAAATTAATTTGTCGGCTTTGATATTTTCGATAAATGAAGACAATTCCTCACAACAAGTTTCTAAATCGTCCAATTCATAACAAGAAATATGACTGTGAATGTCAGTTTTTCCATTTGGGTCTTCAATTCCGATAGTGATTTCACAATTATATGTAGCAATCCAAATTGAAAATATTCCTGATTCACTTTTTAAATCACAGTCAAAAGAACCATCATCTTGGAATTTTATTGTTTTAATAAACTCTGGATAATTTTCATTTAAAAATTCAAAAATCAATTTCGAAAATAATTTCTGTTCCATTTAGCGCGTGGTTTCTGACAATGTCACATAACGTTTGGGTATTTCTGTTGGCGGTGACTTTTTATAACAAGTCTTTGTAAATATAACAAATTGAACAATTAGCGAAAATCTTTATGATAGGAACTTCCGACCCGCTAATAGAAATACCGTGTTGTGCGTTCGCTTTATTTTTCAGCGAGTTCTTCGTAATCAGAATCATCAGCGCCGTCAATGACAGCATTATATTCAGACCATTTGGGATCTTCCTCTGATGAAAGTTCAATTGGAAGTATTTCAAAATCTGACAAAGCATCATTTATTCTTTTGCCAGTTTCTTCAACATTGCTGGAATACCAATGCCATTGCTTTTGATTATCTCCTAAATAAACAAAAGATAATATTGCCTGCAAATCATTCTCGAGAACGTCTACCAAAGAATTTTCAACTTTTTCCATTAATTCCATTTCTTTTTCGGTAGGCATTAATGAACTATCGTCAGAATCATAATTCCAAGTCAAAGTTATTCTCTCATTATATTTCTCAGTGCTAATAAACGCCTGAAGATTTGGTCTGAATCTTAATAGGAAAATTACTCCATCATTTGATCCTTCAGCAGATGTCCATGTTTCTTGGTCGGTAATTAATGACTCTAAATTTTTCATTTAAAATGTTATATTTTTCATAGATTAAAATTGATTTTTTGAAAACTTTGAATTATATATCTGTTTTTAAAGTGACGCACAACGTTTGGGTATTTCTGTTGGCGGGGACTTTTTATAAATGGTCTTTGTAAATATAACAAATTGAACAATTAGCGAAAATCTTGATGATATAAACTTCCGCCCCGCTAATAGAAATACCGTGTTAGCAGATGTTTATTTCTTTTTTGTAAGTTTTCTTACTTCTGGATTTACAAATTTAGAATCAATTTCATCTGTTTTTTTAATATATTTAATCAGACTGTCTTTTTGTTTTAAATATGCATATGTATTTGCTATTTCTCCTAAAACTCTTCCATTTCTAGGCTCAATTTTCATTGCTTTTTTAAGATTTTCAAGTCGTAAGTTTAAAAATTTAGCATCTTTTGTTTTATAAAATAATTGTCCATAACTAACTGATATAGATTCGTAAACTTCAGGTTTATTTGGGTCAATTTGTATGGATTTTTTTAAGAATTTTAGTGATTCTTCAAATTTATTTGACCTTCCCAATAAATTTCCAAATCCCCAATAAATTTGTGAATTAGTATTGTCTAAAAGCCACGCTTGATTAAATCTTTTCATAGATGTTTCGTTGTCATTGTCATAAAAATATTCCCAACCTTTTGAAACATAATATTCTGATGCTTTTTTACTATCTCCAAATTTTTTTTCTGATTCTAAAATAAAATTTTTATCAGAGTCAATTTGTTGTTTACATTTTTTTACTTCTCCATACATTGGCAATAAATTAATTCCTTGTGGACAATCTTCTTGACCTTTACAACTAAATTGACAAATAATAATTAAAAATAATATTTTTTTCATGCGATGATTTTCTTTTAGTACAGGTTTTTATAAATGTCTGCTAACGGTTGGGTATTTCTGTTGGCGGGGACTTTTTATAACAAGTCTTGGTAAATATAACAAATTGAACAACTAGCGAAAATCTTTATGATAGGAACTTCCGACCCGCTAATAGAAATACCGTGTTAGCAGAAGTTTTTTATAATTCTTCTGTAAGTTCATTTAGAATTTTCAAGTTTGCATTATTATTAGTTTTACTTTTTGCAATATTCAAAATATTAGACAAATAATTTTTATTAAATTTACTAATTACCTGATCAAAATTTAAGTTTTTAAATTTACCATTTGAGTCAAATATTAGAACATTCGTGTGAAAGGCATTAAATTCTGATACTTCAGACTTTTGATTCATCATAACTTTTGACCTATTTTTAATGTCAGTAATTTCAATTTCTGTTAATTTTGCACTAAAAGGAGATATATAATTTTGATTATCGTATTCTGCACTTTCTTTTTTATAATTTTCAAATCCAATTTCGGAACTAAATGTTTCCATAGTTGGAGGAGGATATGGAGTAGGACCGTAATTTTTTGTATTATAAAAATAAATTCTTTTTTCATTCAAATCTGTAACGATTTCAATCTGATATTTGTTGTCGTAATAAGCAACCTTGACAAGTTTAATATCTTGTTTGTTATCAAAACAAGATATTAAAAATAGTATTAAAACAAATTGTAAATATTTCACGATTTTTTTAAATTTCTGCTAACGTTTGGGTATTTCTGCAGGCGGGATAAAAATACGAAAACTTTCTATTAGCAAGAAACTTACTTAATCGCAAAAATCTTCGATTAAAAACTTCTTTCCCGCTTGCAGAAATACCGTGTTAGCAATTGCGCCTATTTCCAATCTCTAAACAGTTTTCTTTGAATTTTCCATCCATTATTTTATGGTTAAAACTCTAATTTTTTTTAATTATTCATTCAGTTTTGCGCAATAACTTTACAGTTTTCTGGTCTGTCTACTTGCAAAAATATTTATTTTCAGTTCAAATTTTATTCACAAAGTTGGTGCGCAAAGTTTGGTTCAATATTTTATTCCGGCGCAATCTCTTGTCTAAAATAGAACAAATCTGGCTTGAACAGTTAGTAATAAAAGTCGTTGATAATTTTGTCTAATTCACGCTTTTGGAATGTTTGGTGGATTTTTCAGAATCAATAATAGAAACAGAATTTAGACCTTTTGCGCAAAGAAAATTTGGTCTGAATTCAGTTTCTTTAAAGTTCAAATTTTGATAATTTCAGAACCGCTTATTTGATGCAAAATTTTCTATGGCGTTGTTGCTAACGTTTGGGTATTTCTGCAGGCGGGATAAAAATACGAAAACTTTCTATTAGCAAGAAACTTACTTAATCGCAAAAATTTTCGATTAAAAACTTCCTTCCCGCTTGCAGAAATACCATGTTAGCAACTGCGCCTATTTCCAATCTCTAAACAGTTTTTTTTTGAATTTTCCATCCATTATTTTATGGTTAAAACTCTAATTTTTTTTTAATTATTCAAACAGTTTTCCGCAATAATTTTACAGTTTTTTTTAGTCTGTCTATTTGCGAAAATATTTATTTTTAGTTCCGTCTTTATTTACAAAGTTGGTGCACAAAGTTTGGTTCAATATTTTATTCCGGCGCAATCTCTTGTCTAAAATAGAACAAATTTGGCTTGAACAGTTAGTAATAAAAGTCGTTGATAATTTTGTCTAATTCAGCGCTTTTGGAATATTTGGTAGATTTTTCAGAATCAATAATAGAAACAGAATTTAGACCTTTTGCGCAAAGAAAATTTGGTCTGAATTCAGTTTCTTTAAAGTTCGAATTTTGATAATTTCAGAACCGCTTATTTGATGCGAAATTTTCTATGGCGTTGTTGCTAACGTTTGGGTATTTCTGCAGGCGGGATAAAAATACGAAAACTTTCTATTAGCAAGAAACTTACTTAATCGCAAAAATCTTCGATTAAAAACTTCTTTCCCGCTTGCAGAAATACCGTGTTAGCAATTGCGCCTATTTCCAATCTCTAAACAGTTTTCTTTGAATTTTCCATCCATTATTTTATGGTTAAAACTCTAATTTTTTTTAATTATTCATTCAGTTTTGCGCAATAACTTTACAGTTTTCTGGTCTGTCTACTTGCAAAAATATTTATTTTCAGTTCAAATTTTATTCACAAAGTTGGTGCGCAAAGTTTGGTTCAATATTTTATTCCGGCGCAATCTCTTGTCTAAAATAGAACAAATCTGGCTTGAACAGTTAGTAATAAAAGTCGTTGATAATTTTGTCTAATTCACGCTTTTGGAATGTTTGGTGGATTTTTCAGAATCAATAATAGAAACAGAATTTAGACCTTTTGCGCAAAGAAAATTTGGTCTGAATTCAGTTTCTTTAAAGTTCAAATTTTGATAATTTCAGAACCGCTTATTTGATGCAAAATTTTCTATGGCGTTGTTGCTAACGTCCGGGTATTTCTGCAGGCGGGGCTTAATATAACCACCTTTTCTATTTACGAATGTAGTGAAAACATCTAAAATCTTCAACTAAAAACTTATTCCCCGCTTGTAGAAATATTGTGTTATGGTTAGTATTTCTTCTCCAATAAGTTTTTTGTTAGGCTGAAATTTTTAGTCAGTTCAATAATTTTTTAGAAAGAGTAGTAGTTTCCATTATTCAATATGATCATGATTAATATTTTAAGTCAGTTTCGCAATTCAAGATAAAGTTTTGAAGTGTAGTTTTTTCCACTATTCACTGTAAATTTCCATTCTTTAAATTTCCAACCGTAATTATTTTCCTTTTTGTCAAAAGTGTAATTCAGCATATTTTAAGAATTTTGAATAAAAATCAAGTTTTAAAACTCAAAAAAAAATTTCTAAAAAAGCGGCCTTGAAATATTAACCATAACGGTTGGGTATTTCTGTTGGCGGGGACTTTTTAAAACAGGTCTTTGTAAATATAACATATTGAACAATTAGCGAAAATTTTGATGATAGGAACTTCCGCCCCGCTAATAGAAATACCGTGTTGCCCGCAGTATTTTTATTTAACTAATAATTTTTCTGGAACTTGGTAACTCGCAGCATATATTAAATTCTTTTTGTCCTTTTTAAATTCTGTAAATGCTTTTCTATACCATTTTGGGTCAGTTGCTTCCATATTGAAATCCTCAAATACTTTAACTCCATAAAAATCTTCGTCCAACCATGGTTCAATTCCCATAATTCCAATTCCAAGTTTTTCAACGCGGTCAAGTACGATTTCAAAATCAGATTCTGAGAAATAATATATTGATTCCGAGTCGAATCCTGAGTTCAGGTTTTTAAGTCCGGTAAACACGTTAATTTTTAAAAACTCCATTTTTTTCATTTGGTCTTTTTCTTCGTAATTTCCTAATCCCGATTCAACTTTCTCAAAAGTTTTCTGTTCAGTTTTCTGTTTAAGGTCACAACTCAACATCAAAATTGCGATTGTTAAAATTTGAGACAGTTTTTTCATATTGCGGGCAACGGTTGGGTATTTCTGTTGGCGGGGACTTTTTATAACAAGTCTTTGTAAATATAATAAATTGAACAATTAGCGAAAATCTTTATGATATAAACTTCCGACCCGCTAATAGAAATACCGTGTTAGCGGTAGTTTTATTTAAAATATTGTTTTTTTCAAGTTCCGCTCTGGTTAAACTTATGATTTTTTAACTGTCGTAATTGTAAATATAGAATTGTGTTTTTCAGTTTTTTCTTTAATAATATTTCGAACACTTATAGTTAAAATATTTTCATTTATTTTTAGATTTTTTTCGCTTCCGTTTACATTATTGTGTAGTTGCTTTATGGATGTACTAATTTAGCGTCCAGTTTTATGCTTAACTCTAACTGGACGCTAAATTAGTACATCCAGAGTTTGATCCCTAGATCTGCTAAATCTATATTCGTCATCATTAATACTGTGGTATATATGATAGAATTACATATTAATCTTGGATAGTTTTAAATCCATTTACATTTATCAATTTACCTGATTTACCACTTATAACCAAACCAATTCCATATTCCACAGTCCAAATAGGTTGTCTTTTTTCGCTAAAGAGTTTTTCAAATTCTATGTTTTTTTTATTATTTTTAATATCCTTTTGGAATGTAATCAATAATTCATCTAAATATTTTAAAGCCACATCAATATCTTCATTCGTAACAATATAGCCAGACCCAATATCTTTTCCTTTAAGATTTTTGACTTTATCTTGTTGAATTTGAATCGCTTGCAAAAACAATTGTGGTAAAATTTTCAATAATTTTTCATCAGTAACAGTAAATTCTTTGTCCCAATCAGTATATCTGCTTTTTTCTCCATCATAAAATAAACTTTCCCCGACAAAAACATTGCTCATTAAAGTATCTTGTGTATAATATGAACATTTTCTAGGATTTCCGGAATACATTTCCGTTCTTTTGTATCTCCCATCAGGTGAAATTTCTATACTTATATCTTCGTTTCCGTAAAAATGGACTGTTTCTAAACGCTTGTCATTTTTAAAAATTTCAAGGTAGTATAATACTTTTGCTGAGGTAGATGGAGAGTTTCCATATATTTTGAAATTATTATATTTTAAAAAGTATTGGTATCTATATCTTTGCTCCATATTATTAAATTCAATCTTATTGATGTTTTTTATGCCTTCAGAAATAGCAATACTGTCTAATTTATCCTTAAGAAAAAAAGAGTTGTAAGAATTTCTGTATATTACTAATGAAGAATCTGAACGTAATTGTTTCAAATAAAGTTTTTTTATATTAATATATTCCTTATAATTTTCATCAGAACAACTTTTTCCAAAAATATTTTTAATCGATTTATACTCTTGACTATATGACAAAATATGAATAAAGAGAAAAGATATTATCAATAGTTTTTTCATTACTCTTTAATTAGCTTTGTATTACCATAATCTATATTCCATATTTTCTTCATTTTCCACTTCCAGATCAGTTTCCGTAATTTGTCTTCGCCATAAGGTTTAAATTGGAAATAATCCATCACATTATCTGTAGGAAATGGTGAGGGATTAGGAATAATTGATCCCAAGACTAACCAAGCTATTTGAAACGTATATTCGCTACTCACATCTAAATTTTCTAGCTGGTTCGTAGTTTTTTTATAATATTTTCCAATGTTAATATTTATTTCTCGGTGTTCAAATGCTGATCTTCATCACTCTTTCTGAAAAAGACTCTACTTTCTTGCGCGCCACTATTGTCATCAAAACTAGGATGAGCAACTTTATAGTAGGGAGGTGACAATTCAGGATCAACATTTCTAGTGTTTTTTCTTGCAAATTCTAATAACCCCACATCTATAACTCCAATTACGACATTGTTTCCTGTTACATTTTGCGGTAGTTGGATTAATCTTTTGTGTCAGTTTCTCATTATGCTATGTTTTCAGTTTTATTCATCATCCTTTATTTCAATCCACTTTTTATTAACGTATTGGTATTTTTTTTCAACACGATATTGTTTTAATAACGCACCATCACCATACGCATATTCTACATTTACAATATTTCCTAATTCATTAGTAAAAGAAAGGAATAATTGATTATAATTCTCTTCCTCATTATCTAAAACCAATTTTTCTTGTTTCTCATATGCGAAATAGTGAAATTTTTCTTGATGACTACGTGAATCTTTAAAAATTCCTTCTTTTTGTTTTCTAGTATGTTCTATAAAGTGATTTAAACCAATGACGAAAAATGTATTTGTTTTGTCATAAATAAAACTAGTAGCAATCTTTGGGATTAGATTTTTTTTATACTTTTTCACGATAAACTCGATATTTTTTTTGTTCCAGAATATCGTGTCATTATAATTAGGGTTTTTCGATTTTTGGTCAAATTCACAAGTTTTCATTGGATGATAATCCATTGGATTAAATTCTCTTTTTATTGAAGTAATATAAAAAATCAGATTAGCCTTCTTTAAACTATCCCATTGTATATCATTAATAATTTTTTCTGTTAGTTTTTTATAATTCACATGTCTTGCTTCCTTCCTTAATTTTAAATACAAAATAGAATCATCTTTATAAGCAATGCTACAAATAGAATCATAATGTTTTTGTGATCTTTGCCCAAAACCAAGCACAAATAGGAAAACGGGAATAAGTTTTATTACTTTATGGTGCCAATTTCTCATTTTTAAGATTATAATAGTATTCATATTTATCTAAGATTCCGAGTCCAATTCCAAAATTATCTATTACAGGATATAACAAATTGAACAATTAGCGAAAATCTTTATGATATAAACTGCTGACCCGCTAATATAAATACCGTCTTAGCGGAAGTTTTTTAGTAATGTCTTTCTTTTTTGGAAAATAGTTATCGAATTTTTGTCTTCAAATATTAATTTGTCTCCTTCTATTTTTCCTTTTGAAATTTCCTTTGTATAATATTTGGTGTAATCTCCTCTGAGTGGATAAAATTTTTCCAAATAAATTTTGTAATCTACTATTTTATATTTACCACCGTAATAAACAGAATTTTTATCTCTATTTTTATCATGATACCCGTAGTATAATAAAGATTCTCTTTTGAAAAATCCATCATTATGGAATATAATTATTCTGGGATTTTTCATTTCACTTTCATTGTAATACTGTCCTTCAAAAATTTGCATATAGTATGCGATAGTATCAATTTTTTTAGAGTTTTCATTAGAAAGCCTTTCATTAAAAGTGTATTTTGCTTTTTCGTTTAGAATTGGTTCTCCAAATTTATCTTTTTCAATTTTGTATAGATAACTACAACTAGACAAAAAAATTAGAAAACAAGAAATTAAAATTTTTTATATACTTTCATATTGATTTTTCAAGCGAGGTTTCTTAAAATTACCGCTAACGATTGGGTATTTCTGTTGGCGGGGACTTTTTATAACAAGTCTTTGTAAATATAACAAATTGATCCATTAGCGAAAATCTTTATGATAGGAACTTCCGACCCGCTAATAGAAATACCGTGTTACAGGCAGTGCTTTTTTCTTCGATTTTTCAGTGTTAAAATTATGCTCATTATCGCATTCGTCGGTAAAGTAAAAAAAACGCAAGCAAACATGGCTTTTAACGGCCATCCAATCCCCATTTGCGAATTTCTTATTTCTTTTAGTTTCGCAAGATTCTCTAAATTAACATTTTTGTAATATTCAAATTCATTCATTCCGTTTTCATAAAAGCCAAACTTTTGCAAAAGAAAATTGCTAGAAAATTCGGTATAATAATAGGTTACAGCAATTGTAAGGATGATGGACAGTACTAAACTTATAATGAATGTGCTTAATATATTCAAGAACTTGTTATGGATTACGAACGTAAGTTTTTGGAAAACAAAAATGGGGCTCATAATAATTAGAAAAAAAATTATTATGGCTGGAATTCCTAGTAATATTTCCCAAGATGTTATGTTCATTGATTTGGTTTTTAGGGCCGCCTTTCTTTATAGCATTCTGACTAACGTTTTTCTTTTTTGCTCACAATCAATTAGTTGCGAAATTAATTTCTTCATTAGTCAAACCAAATTTAGTAATTTGTTTTTGAATCCTTTTTACTAAGCCTAGTTTTCTTTTTTCATCCAAAAATAAGTAGCCTTCCGGATTGACATAAGCTTGATTTTTAACGACCATATTCCAAATGATGATTGCTAATTTCCTTGCAGTTGCTGAGATTGCAGATACTCGACCTTTTCTAAAATTGATTCGCTTGAAAAAATCCGATAATGGTGTTGAGTCTTTTAGATTACCAATCGCATTTGCTGCATTTCTTAAAGCGATTTTTAAACGGTTACTTCCTTTTGGGATCCTATTAGAAAGTATTTTACCACCACTTATTTTATTGTTTGGGGTCAGTCTCAACCAGCTTGCAAAGTGTTTTGCAGTCGGGAACTTCTTGATACCCTCTAATCCAACTTCACTCATTATTGAAAGTACGGTTGAATAGGAAACTCCTTCTATTGCCAGTAAATCTACACCTTCAAAATATTGATAGGCCATTAAATTTAAGTCGATATTTTTAGGAGTGTTTTATTAATTTTTGTGTTTTTAGGTTCAATGTGATGCTGTCTTTTATTGTCGTCTTTTCCGATTGTTGAGTTTAAGATTTTCTCAATTTCTACATCGCATTGTACAATTTTACTTTGCAAGACTTCATACATCTCAAGCTCTTGATTGAGGGCAAATAAATAATCTTCTCTACCATTAGTATGAAGTGCTTTTGAAATTTCTTCTTCTGTTTTTCTGCAATTACCGTGTCTTAATTCGGCTAATTTTAAAGGATCTTTTCTCCGTTGCAAATCGCATGAATGATGAGTAATCCAGTTAAACCACAGATGTCATTAACAACAACATCTAATCGAAGGTTTAATAACCGTAAATATTTTTGCATTTTTTTTGAAGTGCTTGCTGCAGAATCTAATAAATTTGCACGATGACGACAGTAGGTTCTGAGCTTCTCTGTAATTTCATCTGGAAGGAAACTACCTGTTAAAAGGCCTATACTGTGTAGTTTTTGAATCCATTGACAATCTTGAACATCTGTTTTTCTGCCTTTAATATTCTTAGTGAATTTGCCATTACACAAAATCACTTGGAATCCATCAGCCAATAAAATAGCATAAAGTGCTTGCCAATAAGTTCCTGTACTTTCCATTGCAACGGTTTGAATGTCTTTTTCTTTGAGCCAATTTGAGAGATTTTTTAAGTCCTCATTAAAAACACCAAACTCTTTAATATCTTCCTCTTTTTGGCCAACCGCAACCCAGTGAGATCGGCTACCAATATCAATTCCTGCAGCATTTGAATTGATAATTTCCATTGAAATTTTGTTCTCATTCATATTTTCAAAAATTAATGATTAAAAATACTCTAAGGAGATGTTCTTTAGGCAAAAAAAATATTCTGAACGGGGTTCTAATCAATTAGACCGCCACTGAAGTCATCACATACATCTCAACCAGGATTGCACCCGTGCTATTACGCAACAATTTTAAAATCGGCCTTGCAAAGAGCTTAATAAAATTAGAAAATATTTTCTATACGCACCAAACGTTAGCTTGAGAAGTCAATTCGGGGGTATAGGGGGGATTGCCTGTAACGTTTTGCGTATTGGCGATGGGCGGGCTTTGTAGCGAAAAACTTCAATCGAAGAAATAATCTTCAAATTAGCAAAAATTTTCTTGCGAAGACGAAACTCCGCCTATTGCCAATACGCTGTTATCTGTAGTTGTTTTTTATTTGGCAGAATAATTTAATGCTTTTTCAATTTCAATTGGATAATTATTTTCGCGTATATTTTTTTGTCTTATTTCCGCTAATTCTTTAAACTGACTTACATTTTTAATGATAACTCCATTAATATTAAACTCTGTATTAGTATTACTGTTTTTTGAAAACCTTTCTCTTGTGTCGTGATAAGGATCATTATACAGATTCATTAACATTCTATTGATATTTTCTTCTGTTGTTTTAATAGGCTTTTGTCCATAAAAACTTTCTAAAAATGGCGTTTTATAAGTGGGTTTTAATTTGAAACTTTTAACAAGAGTAAATTCAAAATGGTTTTTATCGTCATATACTTGGAAAATTAATCCAGGTAATCCACGAAATTTATAAGGTCCCTCCGCAATATTAATTTCTTTAGCAAACCAAGCCGTCCAATTTCTTCCTCCAAATTTTGTAGTTGCCTTTTGTAAGATGTAGTTTTCAAATTTTTTGGTTTCGTTTTCTAATTTCCAATCTATATTGTCGTTAGTTTCATAAACAAAAACATCATCAATTAGAGTATAATTACTATTAAGGTTTGAGTTTTTTTTCCTTACAATTACAGGAGTGGAAGAATCCCAAAGTTGACTATTTTGTCCTTTAGTGATATTTGTTGAATCAATCGTTACATAATGGTAATTATAAAATTTAGTGTCTTCAGTATTTATATCTAAAGTCATATTTTCCTTTTTCAATTCAGTTTGATTAGGATTTTGCAAATACTTAAATTCATAAATGAAACGATGAGTCTGGGAATATAAAATAGTACTAATAAGTAAAAAAAGTGAAATCAATATTTTCATATCTAGTGTTTTTTTAGCGTTTTTTTTTCTACAATTACAGATAACGGTTGCGTATTGGCGATGGTGCGGCTTTAATGCAGAAACTATCTTATTATAAAATAATTTTCGGAACATCTAAAATAGTTAAACTTGCGATTGCTCCGCACTATTGCCAATACGATGTTGTACGATGTGTTTTTTCTAATTAATTATGATTTTTTTATTAAATGTTTTTTGGTCAGATTTTATCGAAAGAATATAATTTCCCTTTGCGAATTCTGATGTATTAATCTTAATATTTTGTTTATTTAAAAATTCCTTAGAGTACAAAATTTTTCCGCTTATATCAGTTAAGATGATATTAACATTTTCTTTAATAGTTTTTTTGAAATTAATATTAATTTCTGTGGTTGCTGGATTAGGATAAATTTGAATTTCTAAATGATCAATTTCTTTCGTTGACATAGTTTGATTTATACCATTTCCATTTCTCCAAATAATGCCTTGATTATTATTGCGTCCCACTGCAAATCCCAGTGTTTCGTTCGCAAAATGAATTGATTGAAAATCAAGCGCTGGATTAGAGTCGTAGAGAATTTGCTCTGTGAAAGATTCATTGCCGTTCGAAGAAATTTTTATAAAGCCTCTACTTGAAGTATCCCAATCAAGCATTGATAGATAAACTATCCCCATACTGTATTTTCATTAACAACAAAAATGTCACGTAAAGAGTAATTGTTATCTCCATGATTATTTAACTTTTCAAAATTTAGACCCCCATTAGTTGTTTTATAAAGCCCTCCCAAATAATAAAAACCAATGTTTTCATTTAAAAAATGAAATGGGGCAACTCCAGATATAGTTTGCCAGGAATTGCCCCCATTCATAGTTTTAAAAAATTGGGGATTTTGCCAATTACTTTGTTGCCAGAGATATTCACCCGCAAATCCAACATTACCGTTTACGAATTGAGCTCTGTCAGAATACGTCTCACTAAATAATACCCAATTTTCCCCACCATCTGTACTTTTCAGATTGGAGGTGAAAATTATATTTTCATCAACACATGATAAATCCGAAAAATAAGGACCACTAAATCCAGTTTGTTTGGCTGTCCATGTCTCTCCTCCATCTGTAGTTTTTAAGATATTTCCACTACCACTAATTATATATCCAATATTTGCAGTAGGAAATTTCACTTTCGTTAAATTTGAATCTGTGCCTGAAAGCTTTTTCGTCCATGTATCGCCACCGTCGGTCGATTTTAAAATCGTGCCCTCTGAACCAACTGCGATAATCACAGTGGGGGAAATGCAGAATATATCGTAAAAGGAATTTATATTTACACCAAGATTGAGTGGTTCCCATTGTGCAAAAGAGAAATTATAAAAAACAAATAAAAATAAATAAGTAAAAATTCTTTTCATAATTTGTTGGATTTTAGTTTTTAAGGCAGTTTTTATACATATCGTACAACGGTTGGGTATTTATGCAGGCGGGATAAAAATACGAAAACTTTATAATTGCTAAAATCTTAATTAATCGCTAAAATCTTCGAGGAAAACTTCAGACCCGCTTGTATAAATACCGTGTTAGCAGATGGCCTTTTCCGCTATTTTGATACATTTATCAAAGGAATTAAGAATGTCGTGAAGTTTTATTAATAAATCTTTCGTGTCAATTTCTAAATTTGCAATTTCACTCACATCAAATTTTTCTTTATCATTGAATCTTGGCCAAAAAATGAAATTATAAAAATAGTCCCAAAGTCCTTTTATTAATTCGTTGTCTGCATAAATTTGTAGATAATTGTTTCGTTCATCTTGATTTATAAAGTCACCATATAAATTTATAAAATTTGCAAAATCTTCAACTGTATTTATATCTAAAGAACCTTTTTTAATATTATTTGATACCGAAATAAGATTATAAGTGCAATCTGCAATTAAATCTACTTTCGTTAAACTGTCTAACCAAAGTTTAAAGTTTTCGGATATGGTTAGACTATCAATTTGTGATAGCAATGTTGAATATAAATTTACTAGAGATTCAGCAGCAAGAATTTTTCCGCTTCTATATGTCAACAGTCGGTCAGTACTTGCTTTGTCTGTATCAGTGTACCAAACTAAAAATAACGGATATTCAAAATTCGGTGAACAATATTTTATTATCCAGTAAGAATAATCTTCATTTTGTTCGTTCGATATTGTTTTGTTATTCGTTGTCGTCATAGGCTTTCTGCTAACGGTTGGGTATTTCTGTTGGCGGGGACTTTTTATAAATAGTCTTTGTAAATATAACAAATTGAACAATTAGCGAAAATATTTAAGATATAAACTTCCGCCCCGCTAATAGAAATACCATGTTGTGCGAAGTTTTTTTTAATTTTTTGTTTTTACTTTTCGTAATTCATAATTTAAAAAATCTCCAACGCTATCTTTAAGTTTTACATCAAAATATTTAATTTTAGTGGATTTATGATTTTTATTGTCAATTTTTTGAACTTCAGTTGCGATCGAAGTGTTTTTACCATCACAAAAGTAATGAACAATTGAGTCAGCCTCACTAGTATTCGCGTTGTAATAAATCCAATAATCGGTAATTAATGCATTGTCAGTCTCATAATTGTATAAATATGAGCCTCTGCCTTTTAATTTACCATTTTGAAAATATGTTTTTGCATTTAAAAAATCAGGTTTATGAAGAATCTCGGCTAATACTTTAATTTTTTTATTTGGATAATACTCAACAAATTTGGTTAATATCTTATTTTCAAATTCTTTAGTATAAACTAAAATTGAAGGTTTTCTGTAAACTTCAATTTTGGTTTTTGAATTGTTTTTGAAATATTTTTTCACATAATATTCCCCTCCGTTTGCACTCATCGTTTCAATTCTGTTTCGGTTTTTTTTACACCCAAATAAGAAAAGCGTTGAAAATAGAATTAATAAAAGTTTCATTGAATGGACGATAGTTTGGTTAAAATTGCGCACAACGGTTGGGTATTTCTGTTGGCGGGGACTTTCATAACAAGTCTATGTAAATATAACGAATTGAGCAATTAGCGAAAATATTGATGATAGGAACTTCCGCCCCGCTAATAGAAATACCTTGTAGCCGTTGCACAACCCTTCAATTTTTCAGTTATTTCAAAAACAAGATAAAAACCAACCTCTTTTAAAGCGATTTAAGAGAGGTTGGTTTTTTTGGCAAAGAGAATGTTTTGATTTTTGGAGTGGTTTAATTCCTGGCGATATAACTCGTATTTTGAATTCTGAAAAATTGCCAGAACTTTCCTTGAGGAAGGTTCATTATTGCAACATTTCGATGGACTTTTTTGGTAATGAATTTTAGGTATTTCTTCAGATTGTAAGTGAGAGCAGCCATCAAAACATGTTTGTTGGCGTTTTTATTCCTCTAGTATTCACCCGTTTCATATTGTGGTAATTAATCAACGTACCCAAAACTGGCTCTACGCGGGAACTTCTGCGTTTAGTGAGAAAACGAGTGTAATTTGGATCGCGGTTGAGTTTTTCGTGCATTTCATCGTAGAGCGGTTTGTGGATCGTAGTATCGATCTTTTTAAACTTGGTTGTTTTGCCACAGCATTCTGCTCGGAGCGGACAATCTTTACAATCGCTCTCGCTGCTGCGATAGTGGTTGGAAGAATAACCTTTGGGATCTGTCTTGATTTTTTTAAAGAGAAGTAAAGCGTTATAACCACCTTCTTTTACACATTCATACCGATTCTCTTCTTTGTTGAAGACAAAGCCTTCCCGAAATGGTTTGTATTGACCGAAGTTCGGAATGTAGGCATTAATACCTTTCTCTTTGCAATACTTTAAAGCCTCGCCACTGCTATAACCCGCATCGGCTAAAACTTCATCAAGCGCAATGTGATTTTGTTTGCAGTTTTCTAAAGTCTGATTCATAATCTCGGGAAAAATAACAGAATCTTTACTTCCCGATGTACTGGCACAAGCACCGGTTATAACATGAAAAGCATCATCCACAGCCAGTTGTCCAGAATAATTTAACTGTCGGGCTTTACCTGGTTTTACAGAAATCTTTGCATCAGGATCGGTGGGACTGTAATGGGTGTGATTGCTCAAGTATTTTGGCCGAATTGCATTGCCATCTTCATCTTTTCTGTCACTTTTATTAGTGCCCGGCATTCCTTCATACTCTTTTTTTTTCCAGTCATGGTGCTGGTCTACCATTTTCTTTCTGGTCGAAGTTGTTTTAAATTCACTGTTATCTTCCAGTTCATTTACAAAGGCTGAAGCATCTTCCAAAACTTCTTTTTCGATTAAAGAATCCATACTCGCATTGGCTTTAATGAAAGCTGAATCTACCGCCATTCTTTTGCCACGAACCATTCCTTTCCCTACACACAAACTCAAAACTTTACGGAATAATTCTAAGAAAAGTTCTTCCCCGAAAAGAGATCTTGTTCGGGAAATAGTGGAGTGAAATGGTAAACTTTCATTAATGTCATATCCTAAGAAAAGACGGATATCCAGACAATTGCTGCAAAAGCGTATTAAGCCTCTATCACTGTTAATATTATTGAGATAACCTACCATCAGAATTTTGAAGAATACGACCGGATCGATGCTCTCTTGGCCACATTTGCCGTAATAGTTTGCGGTAGCTTTATAAAGAAAATCGAGTGACAGATTTTCATTTACTTTTCGGTAGAAATTATCTTTGGGAACCATCTCATCCAGGCTTTGATGGTAAAAGAGTTGCGGCGTAATTATTTTCTTTCCTTGCATGCACTAATTTACAAATAATATGCTAACTGTCAAATAGTTATCATGTTTTATTTCTGAATATTTGCAAAATTTATTTTTAGTATTTTTGGTTGTGCAACAAGCACCCTTGTTGTACGCAGTTTTTTTTACATTAATTCAATTTTAGCATCCATTTCAAGTCTTTTATCCATTATTTTCCTGGAAATTAACGCTTCAAGATTTGATAATTTTTTATATTTTAGATTTAGTGGAAAATTAGATTTGTAATTTGAATTATCAATTCTAAATTTTTGTTTTTTGTTATTTATATATTCGATATCTATCTCAACCCAACATACTTTTTCACAAGATTTTATATACTTTAATGAGTCTGGCAATTCATATATTTTTTCAGAAATTATATTTTGCTTTATTTCTTCAATATCTTTTACCGTAAATTTTAAATTATGAATTCCTGGTTTTTTATAATCTTCATTTAATTCATAAATATTATCTGTTAAGAAAAACTTAGCATTAAATGTACTTAATTGAATCTTTTTGATTTCATTTTGTTGAAATTTATTATCATTATTTGTGCAATTCGTCAATAGAAGTGACAAATTTAAAATTACAACTATCTTGATTCTGAAATTAAACATGATTTTTATAAAATTGTGTACAACGGTTGGGTATTTCTGTTGGCGGGGGGACTTTTGATAACAAGTCTTTGTAAATATAACAAATTGAACTATTAGCGAAAATCTTTTATGATAGGAACTTCCGCCCCGCTAATAGAAATACCGTGTTGGTGGCAGTGTTTTTATTTCATTAGTCTTAAAATCCAAGCCATACAATCTTTTGAGTCCATAATTGACCAAGAATGAGGATGTACCATTCCATTTGGTCTAATTCCTTTGTCATGAGTAATTACAATTTCAGCGTTTTTATTCCCTTTGAGTTGCAGAAAATTTATCATTGCTGAAATGTCCGCACAATTCAAGTCATATAAATCTCTATGTCTATTTTTAAGTTGCCATTCTACTCCTGGTTCGGTATAAATTTTAATTGGAATATTTACAAGATATTTTGCGTTTCCGCCATCTTTTTGCCGGTATGAAAACATTGAATTTTTGATGTATGCATCTTTCGCTGTTTCAGGAGTTCCTCCCAAATTTTTCTCCATTTCTTCTAAAAACCATTTTGCTTCGTTTACGCCAACTTCTGAAAAATTTCTTTCTACTTCTCGTTGATAACGATAATACATATTTTCGTAATCAAGTGGTGGATCTAGTGCAAATATTGCTTTAGGTATGAAGTAAGTATCTTTATCTCTAATTGCTCTTTCAGTGTATGTTATTGTTTGCATTCCACCGCCTGAAAGTCCACCAAGAAATATTTTATCTTTTGAAACTTTATGCTTGTCAACTATTTGTTTTGCGATAGTATTCAATAATTCTTGTGATACTGACATTTTAAAATCGTCATCTTCGATATTTGGAAAAATAACAATAAAATTATTTTTTAAAGCAATTTCATCTAATGTAATTTGATTCATTACTCCTTTAGCATCTTCTGAACCACCATGAAGAATAATTATTGTTCCAATTGGTTTTGATTTAGGTACAAGTTTGTAATAATAATTTGTGCTATCTATAATTACTTTCTCAGGTTTTTGAGAAAATAATTGTATTTGTCCAATAAGAACTATAAATAATGTTACTATGTGTTTCTTCATTTGTGCGAAATCTTTTTTAATATTCTGACTAACGTTTTTCTTTTTTGCTCACAATCAATTAGTTGCGAAATTAATTTCTTCATTAGTCAAACCAAATTTAGTAATTTGTTTTTGAATCCTTTTTACTAAGCCTAGTTTTCTTTTTTCATCCAAAAATAAGTAGCCTTCCGGATTGACATAAGCTTGATTTTTAACGACCATATTCCAAATGATGATTGCTAATTTCCTTGCAGTTGCTGAGATTGCAGATACTCGACCTTTTCTAAAATTGATTCGCTTGAAAAAATCCGATAATGGTGTTGAGTCTTTTAGATTACCAATCGCATTTGCTGCATTTCTTAAAGCGATTTTTAAACGGTTACTTCCTTTTGGGATCCTATTAGAAAGTATTTTACCACCACTTATTTTATTGTTTGGGGTCAGTCTCAACCAGCTTGCAAAGTGTTTTGCAGTCGGGAACTTCTTGATACCCTCTAATCCAACTTCACTCATTATTGAAAGTACGGTTGAATAGGAAACTCCTTCTATTGCCAGTAAATCTACACCTTCAAAATATTGATAGGCCATTAAATTTAAGTCGATATTTTTAGGAGTGTTTTATTAATTTTTTGTGTTTTTTAGGTTCAATGTGATGCTGTCTTTTATTGTCGTCTTTTCCGATTGTTGAGTTTAAGATTTTCTCAATTTCTACATCGCATTGTACAATTTTACTTTGCAAGACTTCATACATCTCAAGCTCTTGATTGAGGGCAAATAAATAATCTTCTCTACCATTAGTATGAAGTGCTTTTGAAATTTCTTCTTCTGTTTTTCTGCAATTACCGTGTCTTAATTCGGCTAATTTTAAAGGATCTTTTCTCCGTTGCAAATCGCATGAATGATGAGTAATCCAGTTAAACCACAGATGTCATTAACAACAACATCTAATCGAAGGTTTAATAACCGTAAATATTTTGCATTTTTTTGAAGTGCTTGCTGCAGAATCTAATAAATTTGCACGATGACGACAGTAGGTTCTGAGCTTCTCTGTAATTTCATCTGGAAGGAAACTACCTGTTAAAAGGCCTATACTGTGTAGTTTTTGAATCCATTGACAATCTTGAACATCTGTTTTTCTGCCTTTAATATTCTTAGTGAATTTGCCATTACACAAAATCACTTGGAATCCATCAGCCAATAAAATAGCATAAAGTGCTTGCCAATAAGTTCCTGTACTTTCCATTGCAACGGTTTGAATGTCTTTTTCTTTGAGCCAATTTGAGAGATTTTTTAAGTCCTCATTAAAAACACCAAACTCTTTAATATCTTCCTCTTTTTGGCCAACCGCAACCCAGTGAGATCGGCTACCAATATCAATTCCTGCAGCATTTGAATTGATAATTTCCATTGAAATTTTGTTCTCATTCATATTTTCAAAAATTAATGATTAAAAATACTCTAAGGAGATGTTCTTTAGGCAAAAAAAATATTCTGAACGGGGTTCTAATCAATTAGACCGCCACTGAAGTCATCACATACATCTCAACCAGGATTGCACCCGTGCTATTACGCAACAATTTTAAAATCGGCCTTGCAAAGAGCTTAATAAAATTAGAAAATATTTTCTATACGCACCAAACGTTAGCTTGAGAAGTCAATTCGGGGGTATAGGGGGGATTGCCACCAACGGTTGGGTATTTATGCAGGCGGGATAAAAATACGAAAACTTTCTACTTGCTAAAATCTTAATTAATCGCTGAAATCTTCGATGAAAACTTCATACCCGCTTGTATAAATACCTTGTTAGCGGTAGTAATATTTTTCATAATTATCCATTGTATTACCTAGTTTCTCCTTCATCGTTTGCATCAAGTTGTCCAACGTTTTTATCTATAAATGGTTTAATGCTAAAAGTCACAGGAATATTGAAAGGTTTCCCTAATAAGTTTGTGCCTTTTTGGAATTTATTATTTTCTATAATCACATCATCCTCATAAATGCAATCAAAAAAGTTCACAAATCCTTTAAAATCATTATTTGCTATAATTATTGAATTTCCTTTCTGATTATGTCCGCCTGCTTGAAAGTCTAGATAATTGTCAAAAGTGCAATTCTCAATTGTAAGTCCGCCTAAAAAGTACGTAAAAACGAATTGGCAATTTTTGAAATTGCAGTTTATAAATTGTACTTGTTTTTCAAATTGTGTGACACTTCCTGAAAAATATTCAATTAAACAATTTTCCATAACTAATTGTTTATTCCACTTTTCCGTGCTTTCAATTTTTAATTCACCTTCAATACATAAATCGAACAATTTACTTCCGTCTTTTAGTAAGGCGGTCGCTTTCTTGGCAGATATATTTTGTTTCGGTGCTTTGATCATATTATTCTGACTAACGTTTTTCTTTTTTGCTCACAATCAATTAGTTGCGAAATTAATTTCTTCATTAGTCAAACCAAATTTAGTAATTTGTTTTTGAATCCTTTTTACTAAGCCTAGTTTTCTTTTTTCATCCAAAAATAAGTAGCCTTCCGGATTGACATAAGCTTGATTTTTAACGACCATATTCCAAATGATGATTGCTAATTTCCTTGCAGTTGCTGAGATTGCAGATACTCGACCTTTTCTAAAATTGATTCGCTTGAAAAAATCCGATAATGGTGTTGAGTCTTTTAGATTACCAATCGCATTTGCTGCATTTCTTAAAGCGATTTTTAAACGGTTACTTCCTTTTGGGATCCTATTAGAAAGTATTTTACCACCACTTATTTTATTGTTTGGGGTCAGTCTCAACCAGCTTGCAAAGTGTTTTGCAGTCGGGAACTTCTTGATACCCTCTAATCCAACTTCACTCATTATTGAAAGTACGGTTGAATAGGAAACTCCTTCTATTGCCAGTAAATCTACACCTTCAAAATATTGATAGGCCATTAAATTTAAGTCGATATTTTTAGGAGTGTTTTTATTAATTTTTTTGTGTTTTTTAGGTTCAATGTGATGCTGTCTTTTATTGTCGTCTTTTCCGATTGTTGAGTTTAAGATTTTCTCAATTTCTACATCGCATTGTACAATTTTACTTTGCAAGACTTCATACATCTCAAGCTCTTGATTGAGGGCAAATAAATAATCTTCTCTACCATTAGTATGAAGTGCTTTTGAAATTTCTTCTTCTGTTTTTCTGCAATTACCGTGTCTTAATTCGGCTAATTTTAAAGGATCTTTTTCTCCGTTGCAAATCGCATGAATGATGAGTAATCCAGTTAAACCACAGATGTCATTAACAACAACATCTAATCGAAGGTTTAATAACCGTAAATATTTTTGCATTTTTTGAAGTGCTTGCTGCAGAATCTAATAAATTTGCACGATGACGACAGTAGGTTCTGAGCTTCTCTGTAATTTCATCTGGAAGGAAACTACCTGTTAAAAGGCCTATACTGTGTAGTTTTGAATCCATTGACAATCTTGAACATCTGTTTTTCTGCCTTTAATATTCTTAGTGAATTTGCCATTACACAAAATCACTTGGAATCCATCAGCCAATAAAATAGCATAAAGTGCTTGCCAATAAGTTCCTGTACTTTCCATTGCAACGGTTTGAATGTCTTTTCTTTGAGCCAATTTGAGAGATTTTTAAGTCCTCATTAAAACACCAAACTCTTTAATATCTTCCTCTTTTGGCCAACCGCAACCCAGTGAGATCGGCTACCAATATCAATTCCTGCAGCATTTGAATTGATAATTTCCATTGAAATTTTGTTCTCATTCATATTTTCAAAAATTAATGATTAAAAATACTCTAAGGAGATGTTCTTTAGGCAAAAAAAATATTCTGAACGGGGTTCTAATCAATTAGACCGCCACTGAAGTCATCACATACATCTCAACCAGGATTGCACCCGTGCTATTACGCAACAATTTTAAAATCGGCCTTGCAAAGAGCTTAATAAAATTAGAAAATATTTTCTATACGCACCAAACGTTAGCTTGAGAAGTCAATTCGGGGGTATAGGGGGGATTACCGCTAACGTTTTGCGGCTTTGCGATGGTGCGGCTTAATATATAAAATCTTTCTATTATTAACTAAACTTCGGAATATCTAAAATCTTTAAACCTGGCGAAAATCCCGCGCTATTGCAAAACCGCTGTTATCTGCAGTTATTTATAGTCTTCAATTTTTCCTCTGAAATAACCTTTTCCTTTATGTGGAATTATATTTCCAAAATTATCATATTCTATTTTTTCAAATTCGACATAACCATAAATGCTGTCATTTGGTTTGTAAGAAGATTTATTTAAAATTAATTTTTGTTTAGGATTTTTAAATTTCGAAGGTTTCTCGTAATCCGTAATTACGTCATCTGCGGAAAACGGATAAATATCATAATTTTTTTTGTTAACTCTGATATTAAATCCACTCGATGTAAATCCAGAATGATAAACAATATTTATATTTAAAGTATCAAAACCTTTCCAGTACATTGGATTGCAGACAAATTCATCACTTTCATCATAAATAATTTTAGTGGTTTTCTTTGTTTTTGGAGATTCTGAATCAATCATCATTTGAATCTCATTTTGAGAAGATAATTGTTTAAAAACTTTATTCTTATTTATATTTTTATCCACAATGAAATTTTGCCAATTTTCTTTCTTTTTAATTTCATTCTTACAATTTATGAGGATAATTGGAAATATTAATATTATAAACTTAAATTTCATTTAAACGGTGTTCTATAATTCTGACTAACGTTTTTCTTTTTTGCTCACAATCAATTAGTTGCGAAATTAATTTCTTCATTAGTCAAACCAAATTTAGTAATTTGTTTTTGAATCCTTTTTACTAAGCCTAGTTTTCTTTTTTCATCCAAAAATAAGTAGCCTTCCGGATTGACATAAGCTTGATTTTTAACGACCATATTCCAAATGATGATTGCTAATTTCCTTGCAGTTGCTGAGATTGCAGATACTCGACCTTTTCTAAAATTGATTCGCTTGAAAAAATCCGATAATGGTGTTGAGTCTTTTAGATTACCAATCGCATTTGCTGCATTTCTTAAAGCGATTTTTAAACGGTTACTTCCTTTTGGGATCCTATTAGAAAGTATTTTACCACCACTTATTTTATTGTTTGGGGTCAGTCTCAACCAGCTTGCAAAGTGTTTTGCAGTCGGGAACTTCTTGATACCCTCTAATCCAACTTCACTCATTATTGAAAGTACGGTTGAATAGGAAACTCCTTCTATTGCCAGTAAATCTACACCTTCAAAATATTGATAGGCCATTAAATTTAAGTCGATATTTTTAGGAGTGTTTTTATTAATTTTTTTGTGTTTTTTAGGTTCAATGTGATGCTGTCTTTTATTGTCGTCTTTTCCGATTGTTGAGTTTAAGATTTTCTCAATTTCTACATCGCATTGTACAATTTTACTTTGCAAGACTTCATACATCTCAAGCTCTTGATTGAGGGCAAATAAATAATCTTCTCTACCATTAGTATGAAGTGCTTTTGAAATTTCTTCTTCTGTTTTTCTGCAATTACCGTGTCTTAATTCGGCTAATTTTAAAGGATCTTTTTCTCCGTTGCAAATCGCATGAATGATGAGTAATCCAGTTAAACCACAGATGTCATTAACAACAACATCTAATCGAAGGTTTAATAACCGTAAATATTTTTGCATTTTTTGAAGTGCTTGCTGCAGAATCTAATAAATTTGCACGATGACGACAGTAGGTTCTGAGCTTCTCTGTAATTTCATCTGGAAGGAAACTACCTGTTAAAAGGCCTATACTGTGTAGTTTTTGAATCCATTGACAATCTTGAACATCTGTTTTTCTGCCTTTAATATTCTTAGTGAATTTGCCATTACACAAAATCACTTGGAATCCATCAGCCAATAAAATAGCATAAAGTGCTTGCCAATAAGTTCCTGTACTTTCCATTGCAACGGTTTGAATGTCTTTTTCTTTGAGCCAATTTGAGAGATTTTTTAAGTCCTCATTAAAAACACCAAACTCTTTAATATCTTCCTCTTTTTGGCCAACCGCAACCCAGTGAGATCGGCTACCAATATCAATTCCTGCAGCATTTGAATTGATAATTTCCATTGAAATTTTGTTCTCATTCATATTTTCAAAAATTAATGATTAAAAATACTCTAAGGAGATGTTCTTTAGGCAAAAAAAATATTCTGAACGGGGTTCTAATCAATTAGACCGCCACTGAAGTCATCACATACATCTCAACCAGGATTGCACCCGTGCTATTACGCAACAATTTTAAAATCGGCCTTGCAAAGAGCTTAATAAAATTAGAAAATATTTTCTATACGCACCAAACGTTAGCTTGAGAAGTCAATTCGGGGGTATAGGGGGGATTGTAGATAACGGTTGGGTATTTCTGTTGGCGGGGACTTTTTATAACAAGTCTTTGTAAATATAACAAATTGAACAATTAGCGAAAATCGTTATGATATAAACTTCCGACCCGCTAATAGAAATACTGTGTTAGCAGAAGTGCCTATATCCATTATTCTTTAATTCTAATCTACTTCTCTTTCAGATATAAATACACTATCAATAATTTTTTGCTTGTTGAAATGAAGATTTAAATATTTGTATTGTACGGGATCAATTCCGCGCCATTTTATTAAAACTGTATAAATTAGAGCATCTTGTGTTTTCTGATCGTCATTTCCTTTTTCATTAATCTTTCCAATAATTTTTTCAATTTCCTGAATATTTTTACCTTTTAACCTGTAGTTCGCTAATAAGTCATCTAGCATTTCATATCTTAAATCATAACTTATCTTATCATCAGTATCATCGCTATTCCATAAATTTTTATCAAATTTTATATGTTTCTGACAGGACAATAAAAGTAGCAAAATTAAAACAGGACAGGCAAATTTCATCGTTTAAAATATTAAATTTTTTCATGTTTTGAAAATGGGCGATTGTTTGTATGGCATTTCTGCTAACGTTTGGGTATTTCTGTTGGCGGGGACTTTTTATAACAAGTCTTTGTAAATATAACGAATTGAACAATTAACGAAAATCTTGATGATAGGAACTTCCGCCCCGCTAATAGAAATACCGTGTTAGCAGAAGGTCTTTTAATGATTAGTTATTTCCACAATTATTTTTTCTAAATATAATTCCATTAACCAACTTGTATTCATATTTATTACTTAAAAATTTTTTCACTTTTTTTAATCCAAGAATAATCAATTTAGTTTTCGTCATTTTAATTGGAAATTCTGAGTTGGGTTCAGAATCCTTTTTTCCAAGATATAATTTACCATCTCTTTCGATTATAACTCCAGATTCCTGATTTTCAATTTTACCAAAATTTGGTGAACTCAAATTTTGAGATTTCCATATGTAATTACGGTTTGGAAATACTTCAATTTGTAATTTCGTTTTTATCCCGTCATTTTCTATAGATTCAAAGCAGTATGAAGTAGAAGTATTTTGAGAATAATTCTGGATTGATAATAATATGAATATTAATTTTACAACGGCTTTCATAGACTTTCTGCTAACTCTCTTATATGTATCACTGCGTGATACAAACACACCCGAGATACGGTGTATTGGTATCATAAACTTGATACTTATTTGTTTTTCAAATATATTGAAAAATTTGGTAATACTTCATCAATTTTATGAAATCAATAGAAAAATCACAAATCATCAAAGGGACTTTTGATTTGTTGTAAACTCTTTGTGCTCACATGGGTGTAAATTTCCGTTGTTCTACTGCTGTTATGTCCCAGTAATTCTTGAATATAACGCAAATCAGTTCCGCTTTCCAACAAATGAGTGGCGTAACTATGACGCAACCAATGCAAAGTGACTGGTTTTTTTATATTTGCTTTTACCAAAGCTTGTTTTAAAACATGTTGCAAACTTTGCTCAGAATATTGTTCGCCAATATTTTGACCTTCGAACAACCAGGTTTTTGGTCGGTATTGTTTGTAATAATCCCTTAATAATTCTAAAATTTTACTGGATAGTGGAACCATTCGGTCTTTTTTTCCTTTGCCTTTCCTTATCATCACTGTATTTCTATTAGAATTAATGTCCTGATTTTGAAACTTAAAGATAACGGTTGACGATTGGTGCAGTTGCCTGTGTTGCGCCTGCGGCAGGCAATTGCACCAATCGTCTGTTATGTGTTGTTTTATTCTCTGCTAAGATAATAAAAGCAAGCACAGTTTGATACAATTGAATCATTTTTAATATGTCATTTACAAATTAAGCAGCTTGATTAGCCGAAATTTATCAATTACGAGATACTTTGCTTGTATAAAATTGTAAAGTCTGTGATATTTGGAAATAGAAAATAAATGACAAAAATGCTAGCTAGTTTTGCTTCAAATATTTTCCAACTAAAAAATAACAATTTTTTAGACTGTTTTATTACACAGAACGTTATCACAATATCATTTTTGCAATGACATATCTCGATTGACAAAAGGAAAACAGACGAAACGCTTTGACAACAAAGATACTGTTAATAATATTCAAAATGGGTAGGACAAAACCGAACACCTGCCCCATTATAATGAAAATCAAAAAAAAATTCAGCGTGAATTTTTGATAAACTAAGTAGGTGTATTTTTAAATTTTAATATCATGAAAAAATTATTAATTTCATTTTTATTTATTTTAGGTTTAGGTTTGCATTCTACACTTAGCGCTAAAAATATGAATAATTCGTCACCATTTCCTGAATTTTCAAAAGCAATGGATTTAGGTGTGCTTTGTCGTGCTGATTGCACCTTCACTAGTTGCAGTGGTTCCGGATCTTGTTCTTGTTCTTGTAACTGGTTTAAATGTACATGCAGCAAAGAAGGAGAAGAAGAAGAACAATTAGCAGTAGTTTCAATGAATGAGACACAATACAAAAAAACAAAATTATTAGCCAATATTCTATCCGAAAGCAAAAATGAAAATGCTATTCAAGCTTATAGTTCTTTGGTAAATATGGTAACAAACCTAAAATCAAAAAATTACCTACAGTTTCAATCTGAAAGAGCAATTTATTTGAAAAATATTTTCAATGTTGATGTTGAAACAAAAGAAAAATTAAATTTATTATTTGAAGTTATTGGTGCTAAAGAAAGAGTATAATGCACAGGCTGTTATAGAAATACTAACTGTAACAGCCTTATCCTTCTAGATAGATATTTAAATCAGTTTTTTTTATTTTAAAATAATAATAATAGTGAAGAAATTAACCTATTTATTAATCTTATTTTTTATCTCAAATTATCTTTTAAGCCAAAAAATGAGGATTGTGTATGAAATTGAAATGAGACCGGATACTTTGAACTTAAATAAGATTGAAAAGGATGTTCATTTTCTAGACATTATTAATTTTGAAAGTTATTATTATGCGCCATTATATGTTTCATTTAACAATAATGAGGTTAATCAAAAACTCGATAATAGTCAAATATTGAATAAATTAAAAACTGCTTATACAATTTACAATAACCTACAGCATAATACAGTTATCAATTACATTAAATTAGATGAATATTATGCTTACAAAGATGACGTGGTTATTAACTGGGATTTGAAGAAAGACACTTTATCAATTTTGGGGCATCTATGTAAATCTGCAACAATGGAATTCAGAGGTAGAAAATACACCGCTTGGTATGCTCTAGATATACCTATTAATGAGGGTCCATATAAATTTAAAAAATTACCAGGATTAATATTAAAAATATCTTCTGACGATCGAGATTATAGTTTTGAAGCAGTCGAAATAAAAAACATTGATGAAACCAGTTCTCTTATTCCTTCAAGAATAAAACTACTGTCCCGAAAAAAGTATCTTAAAGTCTTAAAACAGATAGCAGAAAATCCAAGTAAAAACGATATGCTTTCAAATAGTTCGTTCAATTATAAAACATATATTGAAGGTAAGGAAGTTTCGAATAATGAAAAATACAAGTTATTCAATGAGATGATTTGGCGTTTTATGAAAAACCACAATAACCCAGTTGAAAAAGACGATATATGGATAAGATAAAGTATTATATGCTTCCTTTCTTTTTACTTTCATGTACTAGTAAGTTTTATCACACTAACTCAAATAGCGCTGGTAATAAAAAAAACATTGTACTGATAATTAAAAAGAATTGGAATTTAGATTCACTAAATAATGCACAAATAAACCTTTCTAAACAAAATATCACATTTAACTATTCGGATGTGAAATTTGAAGGAAATAATCTAACAAATATTGCTATTAAAGTTAATTGCAATGATGGATATGGTGGTGCTGCAGAGTCTACTGATCTTGATATGAAATTTGGTTTTTTCAGAAATTATGACAGGGATAGTAAATATCAATTTTCGATCGGGACAATTGGTAAACGATACCATGTAAAAAGATGACAAAAATATTATACTTAACATAAATAAAATTATGGGACGCTAAAAATATGTTTTCAACAGTACTCTGCATTATTGAACAACGGAAAGTTTGGTTAAATATTAGTTTTTAAAAGCTCTGTTATTTGGGGATAATTACAATTAGCTAAAAGTAAAACTTGTTATATTTTTTTTTGATGAATGTCATTATGGAAATGCACTGTTTGAACAAAACCACTCACTAAAATCCTTAAAATCACAATACAACAAAGAACAATCTTCCACATTTTGATATTTCTGCTGAATGATTTTTTTTGTGATTTCTCCATTTGGATCATTGTCCAAGAAAAGCGAAATTCTATCATAATTTTTCAATATGTCATCAGCTTTAAAAAGCATTGCAGTAGAGTTCAATATCAAATAATCTGATGTTACGTTTTCTGATTTCTCAATATTTCTTAAAGTTAAGTAATCAAAAAAACCTTCGAAAACACAAATTTCATTGTTCTGATTTGAATTTTTAATTAACGTAATATCTTTTTTACCCAGACAAATTTTAGAATATTTATTTCGGATTTCGACTCCTCCGGAATTGTTATAAAAACCAATTCCAAAATACTTTCTCTCATTCAATTCATAATAAATCTCTTTAACAAAATGACTTTGTTCAAAAACTTTTCTGGATTTCAAGTATTTAATTAATGCTGGATGTTTAATCTCATTTACTTCAAGAATTTGATAATTTTTCTTCGTTTTTTCATTTTTAAAATCCTTTTCTGGACCACAAAAATTGAATTCCGAAAGATATTTCAAAGCTTCAGAAACTGAACATTTGTTAATTTGCTGAACAATCGAAATAACATCATAACTTTTTCCTGTTCCGAAATCAAATCCTGCATTTTTTACAAAATCAACTGAAAAGCTCGGAACTACCTCTACTCTATCCAAAGCAAAATAAAATGCAGTCCGTTGGTTTTCCTTTACCGGAAAAAGATTGAATGATTCTAAAACCATTCTTATACTTACTTTGTTTTTTATTTTTTCGCAATTCATTTTTTTTCTTTTTTAAAGCAAATTTTTAATCCACATTTTCCTTTTTAATAAAAAAAGACTTTTAATTACTTTTAAATACACTTTTAATGAATACCTGAAACACCTTGTGACAAGTCATTTAACAAGGATTTGAAATGAGTGCAATTCCGAATCAAGGATGAGTGCAAATCCGAAACTGAAATGAGTACAAATCCGAAAATTCACCTGTTTTGGAATGAGTGCAATTCCGAATAGAAATATTTTTTTTTCTGCAATAATCGCAGTTAGTCGTAATTTCATATCATTATCCATAGTTAGAATGATTTTGAAATTTTGAAAGGAGTGCAATTCCGAAAACTTGTTCCTATTTCCATTTATTTTAACATTTCCTTAACTTCAGCGAGTGCAATTCCGAATTCTGAATGAGTGCAATTCCGAAATGAAATGAGTGCAAATCCGAATTCAAATAATAATTGGATAACCATTCGGAATCAACTCTCCCATTTTTGTATTTCTGTACTTTTCGATTATTATTTCCTGAATTTCATTCAAAAACATTTTTCCCTGAAAATTTGTAGATTTAATTCCATTTAATCGGTTAGTCCTGACAAACTCTTTGAAAGATTGGTCGATTAACGCTCTAGTTTGCGGAATGTTTCTGTATTGATGTGAAAACTGAAGCATTTCACTTTCATGTAAACCATACCTTTTTCTGAAATATATTAATCTTCGGGTAATTTCCAATCGATCTTGTGCATCTATGGATAAAGTATCATCCAAAATCGTTTTGGTATGATAAGGAATGATGTAAATATGATCTCTTTCGCATTTATAATTGAAAGACAAATTATTGAACTTATCAAGGCTGATTCTCACAGATTTTAAAAATTTAAAGCAAAAATCATTGGCTGTTTTATAATTCAACTTGAATTTCTTATTCAAGGTAGAAAGCTTTAAAACCGTTCCGTTTTCAGGTAATTTAGAAAGCCATATTGCAAAAATGATATGTTTATTATTTTTGATGTTGTACACCAAATTGTAAAGGATGTAATTATATTCAGGAATGACCATTAGTTTTTTCAACCAATAACTGCTTATCAAAAATGAAGTATATCCTCTGTGGTCGTAACTTGGCGTAGAAATAAGTCCGCCAAAAGTCTTAATTTCTCTACCTTTTGAATTTAGTGATTTGTACCAGCTCATTTTATATTTAGCCAAAAACTCATACGCATCTACGACTTGTTTTGTAGAACCACTTGGCGAGATTTTACTGTTCCTAATTTTTATAGAAGCAAAAGTGTTGTTTTCGGTTTCAAATTCTTCATCGAATAAAGTCAGTTGTTTCGGACGGTCTTCTGGTCGAAATTGCTCATTACTAATAATTGAAACGATATTGAAAATCACCCGTAGTGCATTAATCGGAATATCTGCCGCCTCACTATTTTCAAAAATAAAATCGTCCACGAAATTATTTCCCAGTCTAATTCTGTCGGGAAATCTCTCGTCTTTTGTTTCAAATTCCTTGCGGATTAATTTCAAATCCTTTTCTGGATTGTTCATAATCGTTTTTTAGGTTTTGTTTTGTAGTTTATTACCTATTTTTCACTTTCTTACTAATCAATTGAAAACTTAGTGCGCTTTATATTTGGAATTGATGGTATTGTATTGATCGTGGCGCTTTTCATAAAAGGCAAAGTGCTTTTCAATGAAGACTTCCAATTGGTAATCGGCCGGTCTGAACTATTTTTCCAGTTATTATTGATCCAATTTTCATATTTTTCTTTAATGCTGAAATCTAATTGGGAATCATAACTTTCTAATGTTTGAGCATATTTAATGAACTCTTCAATTGTAGGAATCCTTTTATCATCGCTGATTGGGCTTGATACTTTTAAAAATTGAGGTTTAATGTTTTGATTGACAATTTTGGGAATGTTTTCGCCAGCCTCTTGAATCGGTAAAACAATCTGCAATGGAATTTCTAATTGTTCAGTTTTTGGAGAAATAGTCTCTCTTCCCTTTCGTTGCTTTTCCGAAGCTTTAGAGTGAGTAATCAATAAAGGATAATCTAAAATCAATCTGTAAGACCCAGGAGAACCATTTTTAGTTTGATATTGAATTAAACCTAAACTCCTTAGTTTCTCTTTTGTCGACTTTACCGTTTTTCTTGTCAATCCTAACTGCTTACTAATTTCAACATCCGAAATATTGAAATCATAACGATTGGTGTCATTACTAGTTTTCAAAAGGTAGAGATACATTGAGATTGCCGTCGAACCTACTTGATTTTCTTTGTTAAATTGCCAAAACCGTTGAATGAGTTCAAGATAATACATGCTTATTTTTTTCCAAAAAGTTCCAATGCTCTTTCTATATCGATGATGATAATATTTCCGTTTTGGATGATGGCATCATTTAAAATACCTGAAGATTTTACTTCCGAAGCCTTTGACACAGAGCATCCAAGAACCTTCGCCAATCCTTTCAAACCGTATTCATACTTTTTATAAGAATTGAGATTTTGGGAAACTTCTAAGAATTCTTCAACGGTTAACTGCCAAATCGGTGTTTTAGGATCTATGCGTTTCATTTGATGCTATCTTTTAAATTACTAGTTCATCTGATTATCCTGAATGATCTTGAGCTTTATTCAATTTAGAAATCCAATTCCTCGCAGCCGCTTGCCAGTATTTCATGGGTTTATTATTACTCAATTTCCAATTTGTAGATTGATACGAAGAATAAAATTGATCTGCAGTTGTAGAAGGCAAATCACGTTCGTTAAAATATAATTCAACTTCATACCTCATCGGTACAGAAAAAGAAATCTCCACTTTTGATAATAATTTTCGATTTATTAATAATCTATTTCTATCTGCTTGTTCACTTTCAAAATCAATAATTTCAATCAAACTGCCTTTGTAGGAATCGTAACTGGGTAAATAAATAATAAATTCCGCCTCGTAAAGCTCTCTAATGCATTTATGGTAAGTAGCAATCGATTTAATTTTACCCAACTTCATTACTTCTTCTCGGCAAATACGAAAAGGATTTTGAAACCGGTTTAAACTCCATAACTGGAAAAGAGAAACGTACATACTGATATGAGAGGGATTTAAACGGTCATCCTCAATGACACGTTCAAAAAAACTGATGATATTTTTAGACTGCTTCATAATTACTGAATTACAATTAATGTTTAAAATCCATCAGTAGTTTCTGGATGTCTTTATAATTGTAATATAGCGTCCCTCCTATTTTACTGTACGACAAGGTTCCGTTAATTCTCAGGTTTTGTAAGGTTCCTGAAGATATTTTTAAAAGCTCCTTGACTTCAGAAGTTCGAAGCCATAATTTCTCTTCTGTCTTCTTTCCTTGAAGTAAGTTTTCGATACTTTCGAGCAGTTCAATTTTAAACTGCTGAAGGTCTTCTTTGGTGATAATTGCTATTGCCATAATTTGAAATTATTTTATATGACAAATTTTCAAAATCAAAAAGAATTTCATTCGGTAGTTCATCGGTACTACCGAACGATTCTTTTGTAAAGCCTATTGATAAATAGTTTTGAATTAAAAGCTGGTGTGTGACTTGCTCAATAACTGGAAATTAACGAAGAATTATACTATTTATCACTGTCGAGAAACAGCTGATTTAAATTATCATTCAGTAATTGCAAAAATTTGGTTCTTCCATTTTTACGATTTCTAATCTCAGCAATGGTTTTATAAGAATTCCCTAAATCAATTTCAAATAACTTTTCAATTGCTTTAATTACTTCAGTGAATTCAATATTTCCACCGTTAAAAGAACGTGTAAGATAAAGTGCATACAAAAGTTCAACTAAAGAAACCTTCGATGCCGACCATACTAGAGGAAATTTAGACTTGTTTTCCGAAGAAACTAATCCAATATTATTTATTGAATTTATTAAATAAATTTCCAAAAATTCGTTGGCCATTATGAAAGCTACTTTATTGTCATGAGAGGTTGTAAAGTTTTCGTCAAAATTATATAGTTCGGGTGAGAGCTCCATCTTAAGATCATATGACTTACGCACAAAATATTTATGATCCAGATACGTAGCATTACGCAAGTAGTAGTTATGAAAGTCTTTATTATCTATATGATATTGCTTCAATTTCGCAAGCTCAGCCAAATAATGCTTTTTAATTTCTTTCTGACCAGCCACCGGCTTCGAAGCTTCGATAGTCAGAATTTTTGAAAAATAAATAAACTTTGATATGAACAACGGTTTTTGCGTTTTGAAAAATAAGACCTCATCTGCGACACATTCAAAACGATGTTCAGAGATGAGAGATTTAACTTCTCGTATCGCCTCATCAATTTTCATTAACGAAAACTCGGCAGAAAAAATTACGTTCTCCTGTTCTTCCGAAATTTGGACTAATTCAGAATTTAATTTGTTTAATACATGATGAATTTTTCTAAAAACTGTTTTTGTAATCATAATTTTTTATAAAATGTACAAAAACAAATTAGACTCGATCAATCATTATCATTTTCAATTTCTGCTTTTCTCCTTTTAACAAAGTCGATTGGTCTGATTCCATTAATTTCGAAAAACTGATCTGAAAAACTCTGACGGTTCGCATATCCAAATTCTTCAGCAATAGCTTCAATATTATAATTAAGATATTTTCTCTCCGTATAAAGTAATTTAGTGATGTACTCAATTCGTAATTCGGCGATATACCGAGTAAAATTCATTCCTTTAGATTGATTAATAAACTTTGATAAATAATTAGTATTTGTTTTCATTCTGACCGCCAACTTATTCTGCGTTAAACCTGGTTTGAGGAAATCTTTATTCTCTTCAAATATTTTAAATTTTTCAATTAAATCAAGAGTTATTGTATCAGTAAGTTTTCTATTGGATTCTGCAGCAGATTTAGGAATATTTCTTTCTACACCAATCCCTCGTTGATCATCATTTAATGTATTTAGTAATGCCAGATATTTAAGTTTGACCTCTCTTCTTTTTCGGAAATAAAATATATAATAGATTAACAAAATAATAATCAACAGAAGTAGTACAGACGCAAGCATCGTTCTATTAAAATTACTCTTCTCCAAACCTTTTTTTTGATCTAACAAGCTCTGTCTATCATATTCTCTATGAATTTTAAGTGATAAATACGTAAAATCCTTGGAAAGTAAGCTATCAGCTTTTAATAATTGGTTTGTATAGTATAATTGCCTTTCAATATTCTTTTTCTCTTTATAATGATTGATCAAAAATTCATAATTGTTTCTAATTCTAGGCACCACAAAACGATGCTTGGTAAAAATAGAATCAACTTTTTGGAAATAATTGATCGCTTTATCGTGATCAAATTTCAAATGACTTCTTCCCAGATTGTAATAAATAATGGACGCCCATTCAAAATCGCCTACCCTAATAATGTTGTGAAGAGCTTGATTTAAGTCATTGGTAGCTCCTTCGTAATTATTTAGACATAAATTTAAGATTCCCCTCGACTTTAAAAAATAACTACGCTCGATCAAAAAATCATGGGTTTTATCAGACTTATCAATTTTAGCAAAAGCTAGCGTAATAATACTATCGGCTTTTACGTATTGTTGCGTATTCCCATAACAAATAGTTAATTGATGTAAACTATTAAAATAACCTCTTGTATTATTGTAAAGTTCGTTCGTGTGAAGATTCTCTTTAGTTTTAGTCTCGAAAAAACCTGCACATTCTATGAAGTGCGTTAATGCTTCTTCATAATAGCCCAGATAATTTTTTACCATTCCCAAATGATAAATCACTTTATGCTTTAAATACTTATCGTTGGTGTCTTTCGAATATTGATATGCTTTCACATATTCATCTAATGCCGGTTTAAACCTTTTAAAATCGGAATAATAAATAATACCTTTTCCCAAATACGCCGTACTAATTAAATCTTCATCACCTGATCGTAATGCAGCGTATATCATACTGTCAGAGTAAACCAGTTTTTGATAGGCCGACGAATTAAAAAGAACGGCATCTCTGTAACCCTGGACCAACTTGGGGAAATTAGATTCCTTTTTTGCTTTCTTAATATATGAATTTACGTAAGGAAGCGCCTTCTTATCATTTTTTTTAAAATTCTCGTAATTTTTTCTGATTGCTGTATAGTCAGAAGGATTAGACGCACGTAAACAATTAAATATTACGGCAATCAAAACGACAATTGATATTTTTTTAAAGCAACTCATAACCCCACTTTTTAAATAAAGATGCTTTTCAAAATTAGACAAATTATGCTAATTGTTTTTTATAAAAGGTAATTATTTAAAAATACATTTCGGATTGCGAGATTTTCTATTCCACAAGATTGACATACTACAGAGCTTGTCAAAATTTAAGAATATGGACGTAAAAAATTATAAATCACACCCACAAAGTCTTTTATAACAGCTAACACTCGCTTACATTTGAACTAAGAATTCTTCAAAACTCGGCCGAGATAACTTAAAACAAAATCAATTATTATGAAAAAGTTAATCTCTTATTCAGCAATTTTATTATTTACTTTAGGTGTTTACTCATGTAGAGAATCTGAAGAAGTAATTCGTCCTACTTTTAGTGAAAACCTGCTAGAAGCATACGTAATCTACCCGATTCATAGTGCAGCAAAAGACACTGTAAAAAATCCAAATCCGCCGATTAAAGACGGACAAGATTGGAGGGTAGTAAATAAAAAGGAATAAACTTAGAAACACCATGAGTTTACCTGTAAAAATTACCGTCCGTAAAAGTGGTTTATTATGTCCCCAGAGTGGAATATGGGAAAGTATAGGAAATTTCAAAACCACGTGTGCAATATCAAAAGGTAGTGAAATGCCCAATTACGGTGGTAAAAAAATCGAATGGAAATTGATCCTAATGTGTTAAAAACTAACTATAAATTTTTGGTCATGAAAATTTTAAAAAAAATAATTTGTACTATCATAACCGTCTTCTTCGTGATTCTCTTTTCGTACGCTGTAATAAGCAAAGCAGGAAATTTCGAATACTTTAGAAATCAATTGGAGCAGGCACCGGGACTTCAGCGGTTTGGTGAGACGTTGGCTTACAGCATTCTTGTTCTTCAGGTGACCGCTATTTTTTTGCTGTGTTATGAGCATTCCCGATTATGGGGTTTATGCTTAACCTTCGGAATGGTAACGGTCTTTGCAGGATATATTGCCCTCATCCAGACTGACAGTAAAAACCTCCCCTGCACCTGTATCGGACTTTTTGAAAAGATGACTTGGAAAGACAATCTAGTTTTAAATCTAGGATTAATGATCACTGCCCTCACTGGTATTTTGACAATGAAGGCAGGGAGATCAAAATAAAAAAATATAAAAAGCGTGCACGCTTTTCAGAGTAGAATGTCCTAGGCATTCAGTGAACTTTATAAACAGTGAATTCCTGTTTGCATCACGAACGCAAAAAGATTGACGAATCCTTTTGCGTCGCAGATAACAGTCTGCCAAGAGTTGGCAGAATACGTAATTAATTATTAATTCATTTGAGTTTTTAAGGGAATCTTTTTTATTAAAAAAAGACCAGAAAAATGAAAACAATATCATTTTTAAGAAACCACTTTTTAGTGGCAATCGCCTTGCTAACAGCAGGAGTTACCATGTCATTTAAAATGGCAGAAGAAAGAGCTGCAGATACCGCTTATTACTATAATAGTGATGATATGAGCGAAGGTGCATTTCAGAATGTCAGTAACTGGACCACTTCCAATAGTGCTGAAATTGGTTGTTCAACTTCGGGAGTACGACCTTGTAAATTGATTGTTCCGCAAAACAGTTCTCTCGTGGATGTTCTTGAATCCAAGGACAATCAACAAGTCTTAGACATTTCAGAGAGCAGAAAATCAGCACCTTAAGGGGAGATGATTTTTACTAAGGGGCGGGAAGTCATTCCCGCCTTTTTAGTGTTATCTTGGATTTTGAGGCATACCGGTGAGTTTGATAATATCTTCCGGAATTGCGATCGCGTATCGAAGATCATTCGGGGGTAAAGTGTATGTTTGCCCATTCACGGTTCTCTGCAAAATAATATTTTTTCCATCCCGGTTATACCTTTTCAAATCTGCCCACCGAATGCCTCGAAACAACAACTCTTTGCGCCGCTCTGTAGAAATAAGCGCTAAAGCAGCGACCTTGTTGGGTGCAGTAAAGTTGATAAAGGTTCCAGATTTCCACCTTTTTACCAACAGCTGATTTAAAATTCCCATGGCATTATCGACCGCATCCAACTGTGCATAACTTTCCGCTGCAATCAAGTAGAGTTCGTCATTTGCCAGAATCGATGTTCTGGTCGAATTACCAGAATAATTTCCTTTGAACATGATTTCTCCCAGGGTATTAGTTTTAAAATAGACCCTCTTTCTCAAATCATTATCTTCATAAGAGTTATAAATCGATGTTGAAATCTTTGCGGCATTCGTTCCTAATATGGGTGAATACCCAACAAAAGTAGGCAACAATACTTCTACATTCATCTCCTTTATGGGATAAGGGTCTGCAGAATTGAGGGTATTAAAATTCATCAATTGGTTATTTATTGATAAAGCTTTTGTAGCATAAAGTAATGCGTTGGGATAATCTCCCATATATAGGTACGTTCTTGCTAAAAACCCCAGCGCCATTGCCTTAGATGCCCGGGCAGCGGAGACCTGCTGATCAGGAAGAAGGGAAACAGCGGTATGCAAATCCCCTAAAATCTGATCATATGTTTGTTGTAATGAAGTACGTACCGACGGAAGATTTATATCAGGGCTTAATCTCAGCGGTAAGCCCCACTCTTTTTGTGCGGTACTTTTGGTATAGGCTAAGGACCAGATTTGGACCGCTTCCAAATAAATGGAAGCTCGAACTGCCAAAGCTTGCCCTCTTACATCATCCGCATTGGAAATCTGATACTGTTCAAGATTATTCAGAACGGTATTGCAAATATTTATTCTGCTAAAGCAATTTCTCCAATCATTTCCACTTCCTCTTGCGACTAAATTTGGTTGCCAAGTGTAAAGTCGCTTATCCGATTCATAACTCACTCCGTTATAATCGCTGTCTGTAATATAAATGTCGTCTGCAGAAATTTCTCCGCTGATGCTGTTGTCGCCTAATAAATTACTAATACGATCCAGCAATGCCTGATTATCCTGCAAGGTTTGAGGCGTAACCAGCTTGGTATCCGATTTTTCTTCTAGAAACTCTCTGCATGCAGTAATTGAAAACAGCAAAGACATCAAAACGAGTAATACGATTTTATTTTTCATAATCATTGTTTTAAAATTGGGCACGAAGCCCTAGTGTGTAAGTAGTGACAGGTTTCAGAGAGTAGGTTCCCCAGTTGTAATCGGGGTCTATACCAGATTTATTAGCCTTCCAGAGTATACCCAAATTACTGACGGAGCAGTAAAGCTGCAGATTTTTTAAGCGCGCATTTCGGAGAGCTTCCTCTTTAATCTGATACCCAATATTGAGGTATTGTAACCGGACATGATCTCCTTTTTCTACAAGGACTGCAGAGCCATTGTAAAAACTATCTCTTGCTGAATTTGTAGTAAAAGCAGCAGATGGAACGTCTGTGATCAGTTCATCACCCGGCTTTTGCCATCGCTTCGCATAATCGCTGTGCCCATCTCTTCCACTGATGAAGGAAGTATAGTTGATGGAATTTCGGCGGAACCAATATCCGAATTTATAGGTGATTCCTACATCGACACTGAACTGCTGAAATCTCATGGAATTGATTAGTGATCCGTAAGTGGTAGGTAGGGCTGAACCAAAGTACTGCAAATCTTCGATCCCTGTATCCGAAGCCAATATTTTGGTGTAGTCTTTGCTGATCTGCCCATTCAAATATCCTCTGGCTTCACCAGTATTAGGATCAAGACCCGCCCATTTATAGGCAAAAACCGAATAGACAGGAAATTCAATGATTCCAGATATAGGAGCTGTAGTCCCTGCGGCCGCAACGAAGTTGCTCGCAAACGTATTCGGAAGGTAATATTCGGTGACGTGGTCTTTATAGGAACTGAAATTGAGAATAGTATTCCATTTAAATGCTTTGTCTATATTCTTCGTATTCAAAACAATATCAATTCCGTTGCCGCTCATTCCCGCAACATTCCATAATAAAGTAGTGATGCCGGTGGTGTAGTCAATCGGAGCCCGCCCAAACAAATTGCTGCCTTTTTTAGTGTAATATTCAAGTGATCCTGAGATCCTATTGTTTTTGGTTTCGAAATCAATTCCTAAATTGATCATCCTAAGCATTTCCCAGCGCAGTTTGGGATTGAAATACTGATCAATCCTCGCCGTAGGTTCTCCGGTGTAAATTGATACATCAGTATCATAAGCAATTGTGGTAACAGCGACCATGGCTGGATCGATATTTCCACTATATCCAAAAGAGCCCCTCACTTTGACAACAGGAAGCCACGCCAATTGATAAAAGTTTTCATTAGAGATGTTCCATGCTGCTCCCGAGGACCAAAATGGATTCCACTGGTCATTAGTTTTCAGACCAAAGAGATTACTCGCATCCCTCCTCACACTTCCAGATACCGTATATCTTTTATCAAACGTATAGGCAGCATTGCCATAAAATGATAAAAAATTAAGATGGGTTTCACGTAGCGAATTATTTTTTGCAATGTAGATATTGGCTCCGCTTACAAAATCGGGATAGTTATGCGTATAATCTACAGCGGCAGTTGACATGTCATTTTGATTGTAGCCGTAGTATCGGTTCCCTTCATCTTTGGTAACCGTTGTTCGGCTTTCTCCTCCTGCAATGGCGGAAATTTGATGTTTCTTAAACGCAGCATTATAATTAAGCTGTCCCCGAAAATTGTCGATGCCCGTCTGCGTATTGCCTTTATCCAAAATACTTCCTTTTGGAATGATGAATTTGATGGTGCCATTAGTATTGCGCTGTGCAAAACTGTTGATCAGAAACCTTGTATTGTAACTTTGCTCATCATTATTATTAGAGCTTTGTCCGTTCAAACGCTGGTATTGATATTTCACATCTGCATCTAAACCTTTCAGCAATTTATAATTAATGCCGGCATTGAGGATGATCTCGTTCGTGGTATTTTTAGCCAAGGTATGCTGCCAGTCGGTGAGTGGATAATAATTCCAGTCAAGCAAACCTTGACCAATGAGACTGTTTTTATAATTTTGATCATAATCAGCATTCACTACTAATGGATTACCATTGCTATCCGCCATTTCTAAATAGGGAATTTTCCAGTTTCCTTTCATGGTGATACTGTTATAGGCACTTCTTCCGCTTTTAGAATCGGTATTGGAAAATTGCACTCCCGTAGTAAGGGTTAATTGATTAATAGGTTTCCAAACATTTTGGAATCGGGTATTCAACCTTTGGTACTTTTCACCCAAGCTTCCGGTATTGTCATCAAAACCAATGAAAGAGGTCCAGGAGAAATTAGGGAAACCGCCGGACACATTTATGGCGTATTGTCGGTTCTCCATCGGCAGATACATGTATTTCCGATATTGATCCCGCACGTCAACCGACCGAAGCCTGTCGATTTGCTTCATGGCTTCTGCGTGAGAAATCAGGCCTTTCTTTTCCCGGTTCAACAAATCTATTACTGGAGTCAATACCGGATGACTGGAAGAATTGATATCGCTATTGTAGTAGCCATTTTTAAAAAGCTGCATTTCTACATCAATAAAATCTGAACTCGAAATTTGCCTGCTGTAACTCAAATCTGGTTTGGAACTTAGGGTTGTATTGGAAGTAAATTCTACAGATAGCGGCTGATTGAATCGGGAGCCTTTGGTGGTAATCACGATAACGCCATTCGCTGCTTTGGCGCCCCAAATGCTGGATGCGGCAGCATCTTTTAATACGGTGATGCTCTCTACCATATTGGGATTGATCCGGCTGAGATCTCCTTCATACGGGAAATTATCCACAACAATCAAAGGACTTTTAGGTCCCTGCAGGGTGCTTAGTCCCCTAATCATCAACTGCCCTTTTCCAGTAAGTCCCGTACCCACCATCAGTCCGCTCGTAATAGCAGGAAGACGTTCCAAAATATTAGTAGTTACCTGCTGCTGCAATAACTTTTGGTTCACCGAAGAGAAAGATCCTGTTGCCCGTTCCTTCGGTATTTTCTGATACCCTGTAGAAAGGCTCACTTCTTCGATATCGATCATCTTTGGAGACAGGTAAATCTTAAGCAGTTGCTTCTGCGAGAGGTGGGCAGTGATTTCGCTTTTTTTGTATCCCGACCCGGAAAGAAGCAGGGGTACCGAGATCACTTTTGCTTCACCAAGTTTCAAGGAGAAACGTCCTTCATCATCGGTAAGAGTGACGAGCGGGGTCTCTGCAACTGCAATACGAATTCCAGCGATGGGTTTGTTCGTTACTGCATCCACTACCACTCCGGTCAGCTCTTGCTGCGCCAAGATCGTAATACTGCTACAGATCAATGGTATTAGTAAAAGTTTTTTCATAATATACTATGGTTTTAAGGGTTTTTTATCTTCAATGACCAAGACGTTCAAATCTCTTTCGGTCTCCTCTAACGCAAGATCATAGGCGGCAAGGTCTTTTTGCAAAGTTTTCAGGTCTTTTATGGCTGAAAAGCGCAAATCCACGTTTCCTTGATAACCAGTCTCATCGATTACCGGAAGGGCGGTAAAATCATTATTCGCATTCAGGGCGGATAACATAAAATCTAAAGTCGTGTTCTGCAGTACCGAGGGATTTTTCAGAAAAGTGTTAATCGATACGCCGCCTTTAGTCGCTATTTTATCTTGGGTTGAAGTGCGTTTCAACACCAAACACTTGGTCGGTTTTTTCTGAATGATCGCATGGTAGGCTGTATTTTCATTAACCATCCGCAACATTCTGCGGTACAGAGAATCCGATTCTGCTTTTGGAACGAGGTAATCCACCGAATATAATTGAGATTCATTTTCACTGTCGGGTGTAAAATCAATTTTTTCGCGATGTTCAACTAAATTATGTATTCGTTTTACATTCAGTTTCTCCCCATTTTGGTTAAAGAGCTCCTGCGCAATCGCTCTGTAAATCTCCAATAAAGAAAGGTTGGTAAATTGTCTTCCATAGGTTTTTCCCGCTTCCCTATGAAACTTAGTACCATAGCCTAACCCTCTTACCCTGCCTTTTCCAAAAAAAGTATAATGGTTGAGCGTAAATCCTTTTTCAAGATGGAGATTAGATGATATCATAAGCGGTCCATCATCATCACGCTGCACCACCGTTTGCAGTGAAGATCTTGAGTCATTGAGTACTTCCGCAATCGTTTTTTCACTTACCTGATCTCCATCCGTGGTATTCAGCAATTTTCCATTTTTGATCCAGACGATGAAGGGAACACCTGCATGGGGAAAAAGTGTCGTAAAAAGCTGATCATCTGTTACCGACACCATTCCTTTGAATCGTTGACCGTTTTTTGAAGCAAAGAATTTTTCCAGGGTAGCGCGATCCTGGCTGCTGACCGCAAGAATTTTGATGCGGTCTCCGTAGTGCTGCTGAAGGTTTTCCATTTTAGGAAATGCCTTCAGACAACTGCTGCACCACGTCGCCCAAAAATCGAGCAGAATGAGTTTGTCTTGATCTGCAGAAAGCGTCATCGTTTTCTGTGGCGCATTGACGACTTGTAAAGGAGTGCGCCATATTTTCTCGGGTAGGGCATCTCCGATTTTCAGAGGTTTCTGTTGGGCACCTGCATGCGAAAACAGGAGCATCATAAAGATCAGGGAAAGAATTTCCCTGCAAAACTTATTTTTCATAGTTTTGTAAAGGTTTTAGTTATACATTAATTAATTCTGTGCTCTTTCCTGTCGGGTCTGCAAACTTTAGGGAAAGGGCTTTCTTTTTTATAATTTTAAATTATTCGGAATGCTTTAGGGGAAAGCGTGTAGAAACTTATGAAGAAGTGTCACTCTCCCGCTAAAGACTATCCTTTAAAATAGTTGATATGAATGTCTTGTTCTTTTATGACTGTTATAAAAAAATATCATAGTTTCTATTATTTACCATTTTTCTGAACTGCACTTTTGTAGTGAAATTCTCAAACACTTTTCATGAACTCCTCATGAAGTATCCTAGGGGGAACCATGAAGCATCCGGGAAGGATCCTCGGGCATTTTTTTAGGTTGACCCGTCCTGAAATAGCTATACAGATTAACTCTTTTTGCTTGGCTCTTTTTTCTTTTGGCTTCAGCTTCGCTTAGTGACCAAAATTGATCGGATTGTCTTAGGGGAAAGTGTGTAGAAACGCTTTTGCAGTAGGGTCACTTTCCCGCTAAGGACCAATCCTTTAAGGAGCATTGATATGAATGTTTTTTTTATTAGATATTAGAGGTGAGACATGAGGTGTGAGATTTTAGAGGTGGAGTTTTTTCATGATTTGGGGCATGAAGGTTATTTTGTTTCAGTGTTTAAGAACCCAATTTCCCGCGAAGCAATTAAGCCGCAATGGTTGTGCACACCATTGTAAGTGTCGTAGATACTTTATATTGAAAAGCGGGCTTAGGGAATTGAGAATACTGGATACAAAAACAGCGTGGAACTCAACATATCCGACTTGAGGTACTGGTATACCGTGTACACAGATAAGTGAGCCCACGCTTTAGCGTGAGCTACTATACTTATCCTCTCGTGTACTAAAAATTACCAGTTTTCAAGTCGAGGTTCTAAGCAATAGCTTCTATTATTCTTTGAAGTATCGCAAAATTACATTTTTGAATGTAATCTTGAGACAAATATAATAAATATTTTCTATTCAATACATATTTGTATCGAATAATTTTATTAATAATCACAAATTTTACTGAATGCAAGAATTTAGTAATGAAGAAATTGATGCTTTAGGCTTACAAATCGGCTGTATAGTAAAAGTAGAAAGGTTAAGAAGAAGACTTTCACAAGATGATTTGGGTCTAATGTTTGAGTCCAATGGTACTACTATTGGTAGAATAGAAAGATATGAGAATTCTACTAGCTGGGCTAACTTGCTTAAAGTATGCCGATTATTAGAGTTAGATTTTCACGCCCTATTTATTTTACAACCCTTAGAATCAATTTTATCAATCATTAAAGAATGTTTAAGTCTTGAGAAAAAACTTACAGCCCAAAAAGAATTATATTATATGAATTTAGAATTTGCAGCGAAAGAAAAATTTTCAAAACTTAAATTCTGACGAGAATTGGAGTTCTTATTTATAAAAGGGTTAAAAGACCCTTTTTTTGGTTTTTATGGGAAAACGATTCCAATTGTTCATAACACAGCTTACGATGAGTTACGTGATGTGAGCCATTAATTGGTTCACGAAGTGGTTTAAGTACTTTAAAGATTCAATGGAAGATATAGCTTCTAAATTAGCAGAATTAGTCGCACCAGAAATAATATTAAATTAAAAAAAGTTCTGTACAATTATTGACGATAAAGAACTGTACATAATAACATAAGCTTTCGTTTTTTATGCAAGAAATGAAATGAAAAGCTAGCTATTATAGATAGCAAATCCTGATGGAAGTTGGAATTTCAAAATGTTAGTAAAAAATAATTATTATAATCTATAAAACTTAAAAACAAATTATGAGAAATAAATTGCTCCTATTATTAATAATTGTATCCAACTTTGTTTTTGCTCAAAACTGCGAAGAAATCAAAAAAGAAAATGATTATTTAAAACAAATCATTAATATAAACCATGATTGGGAATGAAAGGTAATGTTTAATTCCAAATATTAAAAAAATTTGGGATATTTCAAAAATACAGAAAAATGAAAACATCAATATGTAGATATTCTAATGTAAAACAAATCACCATTCGGAAGCAAAGTGCACCAATTATTCCAAAAAAAAGTGCACCAATTATTCCGAGATAAAGTGCAACACTTAAATGCATTATTTAAGAAAAAAGCGCGAATTATACTTTTTAATGACTCATTAAAAAAGAGTGACATTCCGACACAAAGTACACCACTGAGGTTCTCCTTGCCATAAGATAAGCCTTAAAAAAAGACCATGCCAGTAGAAATTTGAAAATCTTACTCAATCAATTTATGCTTATATTTGAAAAAAGGCTCAGATTATAAAAAACTCAAGTCTCAAACTTTTAAAATTACACACTTTGCGGGATAATGTCATTTTTATAAAAAATCCAAACTAAAAATATTAGTCAATCCTTTTAGGTAAATATTTAATTTCTTTTTCAGGAACTAAAAATTTAATATTATGATGTTGAAGTATAACTTTAGCAAATGTAAATTCTTTGGATTCAAAAGTCCGAGCCTTATGCCTTCCTGAATGATTAATCACATCGAGTTTATATGGTTTTGTTGCTGTTACTGCAACATATAAATTTTCACACTCTAAAATCGTATCAAGTTCTAAACCTGAAAACTCATTAACAATTGCTGCTCTAGGAGTAAGTTCTTTTAGAATTTTTGCCTCACTATTTCTAGAGCATTTATAAGAAAAACATTTTCCAATATTCGGAAGATCAATGAATGATCCAGGCATAATCTTTCTCGATATGACTTTAGCGGATAAGCATTCTATAGTAGAATTATTATGGACGAGTTTTATCATTTAAAATACATTTAGAATATTTTAGCGACAAAAAGTTCGAATCCATATTAGAACCCATAATTGAGAAAATTTCTAACAAATCATCTTCCTCGAAATCAACATCAATTTTAGATAAAACATTTATGAAACTATCAATCTTTGAGTGCGATAAATGGTTATGCTCAACTTTGATTAGGTATTCATCTTCCTTCGAGTCTAATTCATTATGAAACTCTTCTTCCGAAATATAGTCATTGGACAATTCATAAACTAGACTTAAATATTTCTTCTGTTTTATCAAATTACGAATAGCACTAATATAAATATTCTCTCTCTCAATATGCCCTATTAATAATTGATATGATGATGGTTCTGTCGTATTAAAGCTAAATGAATTAATTGATGTAAAACACATATCATTCTCTTCTGGTAATATAAATCCTGAGTTTAAATAGTTGTTATCACTGCTGTAAGAAGTTTTACTTATTACAATGTCAAAGTCTTTTATATCACTCATAAGCGCTTAATATTTTATTTGAATGCGACTCAAATTTCTCAAACTGCTGAATTGTTTCTTTATAATTATCCCAAAAATGATAATTGAAATTAAATTCTAAGGCTTCCTTTGTATTAGTGCCATCTTTAGCAACTAATTCGATTGGATTAATTCTTAATCTCACCTTGCTATTTTCAAAAGTAGAACTAATTGAATAGCCATAAGAACTTTCGCTTTCAGGAAAAAAATGATTTAATTTATTTTGTTCAAAAAAGAAATTTGCTTTGGAAAACTCCAAAAAATCATCAACAATCAAAAGCCATTTAAAATTAAAACCAAACAATGTCGCAGATAAATGAGATAAAAAACTATCTAATTTTAGTTCTTCAGAATTTAGTTTTTTCTTAAATGATATAATTATCCTATTAAATTTAATATCAATATTAAAATTTTCAGTCGATACAATAGAATTATCAGGCAAGAATATACTGTCTTCTAAGAAATCTTCTTCCTCTAGAATTTCATTTTTTATAAAGTATAATTTATCATATGCAGATGGTTTAAACTCGCCTGCTACAACAATATTTTTATCAATTAAAACTTTCTCCATTTTGATATCGGACGATTTTTAGAGATTTTATCTTAAATAATACTGTAATCTTCCCCAAAAACAGGAACGATTAAAAATATAGTTTTTAAATTTGGGAAGAATATGAAAAACAGTAAATTTTCAGAAGTTCAGATTATCAAGATTTTATCTGAACAAAATCAGGGAAAGACGGTGAATGAGATTTGCCGCAATCACGGAATAAGTCAGCCAACCTTTTACAATTGGAAGAGTAAATATGGTGGATTGGATGTTCAGCAACTTTCAAAGATGAAAGAGATGGAAAAGCAACTTTCGCAATATAAAAAGATTGTAGCTGAGCAAACTTTGGAGATTGTCGTTTTAAAAGATGTGATCGAAAAAGCTCTAACGCCTTGTGAGAAGCGTGAGTTGGTGGAATATTCGAAAGAGATCCATAACATGAGTTTGCGCAAGGCTTGTAAAGTGTTCAGTCTAAGAAGTTCAGTTTATTATTATCGTCAGGTATTTAAAAGTTCAGATGATGAGATCCGTGCAGAACTTATTTTAGTTGCGGATTCTAATCAAACGTGGGGGTTTTGGATGATGCACAATCGGTTGAAAAACTTAGGCTTTGGATGGAATCACAAAAGGGTTTACCGGATTTATAAGTCAATGAGATTAAATTTGCGAAGCAAAAGGAAGAAGCGGCTTCCAGCACGGATAAAACAACCACTGGTTCGCCCCATCTATCCGAACGTGACTTGGAGCATGGATTTTATGCACGACAGTTTGGAAAATGGCAAAAGCGTGAGAACCCTTAATATCATTGACGATTTTAACAGAGAGATTTTAAACATCACTATTGATAGCAGTTTGCCCTCGTCAAAAGTAATTTTTCAACTCGAACAATTAATTGAGTGGCGTGGAAAACCAGAAAAAATAAGAGTGGACAACGGACCGGAATTTATTGCAGAAAAAATGAAAGATTATTGCCGCAAAGAGAATATCGAACTGGGCTTCATTCAACCAGGGAAACCTACACAAAACTCATTGATTGAGAGGTTTAACAGAACGTTCCGGACAGAGTTTTTAAGTGTTTATCTCTTTGAGAACATCAGACAAATGAGAAATTATGCAGAAATATGGATGTGGATGTACAATAATGAGAGACCGCATAGTGCGTTACAATACCTTACACCACGGGATTTTTTATTGAAATATGGAAAACTCAATCAAAATAGCGCACATGAGTTTCCCACATTCCAACAAAATTTCAACAACGACAACAATAAAATATTAACAAAAAACTCTACTTTTGAGTGTGCCTAAAGAGGGGAAGATTACAAACGGACCGGAATTTATTGCAGAAAAAATGAAAGATTATTGCCGCAAAGAGAATATCGAACTGGGCTTCATTCAACCAGGGAAACCTACACAAAACTCATTGATTGAGAGGTTTAACAGAACGTTCCGGACAGAGTTTTTAAGTGTTTACCTCTTTGAGAACATCAGACAAATGAGAAATTATGCAGAAATATGGATGTGGATGTACAATAATGAGAGACCGCATAGTGCGTTACAATACCTTACACCACGGGATTTTTTATTGAAATATGGAAAACTCAATCAAAATAACGCAAATGAGTTTCCCACATTCCAACAAAATTTCAACAACGACAACAATAAAATATTAACAAAAAACTCTACTTTTGAGTGTGCCTAAAGAGGGGAAGATTACAATACTTGATGTATTGTAAGATCTTTAATTTACAAATATACAAAAACATTAACTTAATCGCTTAAGTGTACTAAAATAACCAATTTTGTTGAAATAGAAATTAAATTTTATTCTCCTGTGCAAATTTATTCTCGATGGACGACAAATTAATTCAAGCACGTTTTGTAAGACTCGATAATCCCGATTTACGAAGTCTCCTGAGATTGGAGGCATTTTTCCGAAATCTTCTGACTATGATTTATTTGAAAAAAACAAGAAATAACAGTTCAATTCCGGCACTGGTCATATAATCCATCATGAACTATTGTATTGTTTCAATCGCTTGATTAGCATTATTTCTTAAATGTCTATGTTTTAACATACCATCAAAAATATCCAAAGATTGATTAATTAAAGTTTTATTTTTAATTACTTCTGAAACTAATTTACTATAGATTGCAAGGATTAATTGGATTGGTTCTTTGTCATAATGACCACTATCTTGAATATCAGGTTTGTCTCTAAAATCTATTTTTTCAAGTAATTCTAAGCATTTTTCTGGATAATTTTTTGAACATGTTGAAAGGTATTGTAAAAAGTATCTTGGGTCTTTTCTACATAATACTGTTTTTGAGTATTCATTAAGGAATGGGAAAAAATATTGAAAATTTTCGGGTTTAAATTTTCTTAGAATCACACAAGAATATTCTCCTGCAAATTCTTTATCAGTTTCTGATAAAAACTCTGAAAGTATTTCGAGTGCTTTTACATTTATTACTCCAGTATCTTCATCTATCAGGAAATTTTCAGCAACATCTATTGCACATAGTTTTGCATCTTTACCTTTTTCGATAAATTTATTGTACCATTTTTTTTCATTATCTAAGCCTAAAATCCAGCTAGAAATCAATACATAATTTTGCTTGTATATTTCAGGACATTCAAAAACCCTTTCAAAATAACAATCCATTTCATCATGAAATCTATTATTAAAATACTGAGAAGGATTAATAGAATGTTTTAAAATTTTAGAATCTGAGGTATCAGTTAGCTTACTGAAAATCTTAAAAGCACTTATAATGTTTAAACGATTAAGATGTACTAAGTCATTAAGAATCATGATTTTTACAGAATCATTACAGCATGGTTTTTCAATCAACTTTTCAATTGTTGAAAAAATGATCTCTTCAAACTCTTTATTATAAAAACAATGAATTAATTCACTCAAAGCAGAACCTACAACTGAATTTACTGCATCATGTAATGGATAATTAGGATTGTGTTCTTTGTCTTTAGTAGGGTAATTAAGAGCTAAATCACTTAAATAAAGAACAATGTCCTTGTCGATATTCTTATTTTCAATAAAGTACCCAATATAATGGTTAACAATACTTCCATAATAACTATTAATAATATCAAGGGTAATTAATTGTTTGAATAGTTTCTTAACTTTATTAGGATTATAATTTCCATCAATTAATCCTCCTACTCCTCTTAAAATATATTTTTCTGAAATTTGTTTATCATTAAATAAACCTTCTATGAATTCGTAAAATTTACTTGGATTCTCTTTAACGATATTTTGAAACACTTTTGAATGCTCTTCAATATTACCGAATGCCCATCTATCTGACTTATAATTTTCATTGTACTTAATCATACTTTTCTTCCAATGTTTCAAAGTCATTTTTCTACAAGCTGATTCTGATAGAGGAGGACTTACAGAAGACCATGTAGCTCCAGAAGTATCAGTAGCTATTTTAGGATTTAGATCTCCAAATTTTCTATTAAGCTCTTTGTATGTTTTGAAGAGTAATTTGTTTTTTATTAGTTCATCAAAAGGAAGTGCTTTTATAAAGAGATATTTCTTTTTTCCAAACTCGTTTAAACTGATTCTTCTTTTTCCATTTTCATCTTTCCAAATCCAATAATCATATGTAGTTCTAAGATCCAATAAGATATTATCAATGAATTCTCTTTGTTCTTTTTCTAATAATTTATAAACATTACTAATTAAAATTCTGAGTTGAAGTTGCAAATCATCATCACTACCTCCAAATATATTTTTATAAGTAAGGATTTCAATCAATTCAAGAATTTCATTCCTATAAAAGGAATAGTTAAAATCTAATTTTTTTATAATCATTTTTAGTAATAGAGTATCATCGGAATTTTTATAATTCTGATAAAATTCTAAGAAAAAGGTTGTGTTACTATTTAGAATAAATACTTCCAAATAATCCTCTAATCCACGTTTTCCAGAATAAATTTGATGAGTGTCTTTATCATTTATTTTTGAACTTTTATAAAGTGGAGATTCAATTTTTCCATAATATAAATATGGTGTTTTTGTTTTATCAACTATCTCTTTATAGATAGAGAACAAATATTTAAAAGATTCTAATGGAGCAGTTTTACAAAAATCTTTGACAATTTCATTTAAAGAATGCTCAAATCTATAATTGAATTCAAACTTATCATAGAAATCAGCAACAGCAGTTCCTAACATTCCATAAGCAAATTCCTTATTATGTGGAAATATTTTTCTAAGAACTTCATAAAAATAATGATTATCTCTTTTTCCTTCTGATTCCTTTTGAAAAGGAATGTATTTTTCAAAATAAGGTATAAGGTCAGCGTCACTCCAATCATTAATATAGAAAAGTAAATTTGGAATAAAAAATTCTTTATTTTCAAAGTTTAGTAACTCAAGATGGTCAATGAGTTTTGTAGGGCTTTCATTTATGTTATTTACAAATACACTCCAATTGTAATCTGAATATTTCTTCTTTCTAAATTTATATTCCTCTTCAGTCTCGGTACCTATCTTTGTTTTACTAAAATAGTTTGACGGAATGTTTTCAGAAATAAAAAAGTTAACCCATCCAAATGAATGAATAGAACTTATAAATACATTCTCATAGTCATCATTTTCAAACAAAACCTCAAGAGCAAACTTTTTTTCTAATTCACAAGGATTCTTAATTCCACCTAGTAGACTAATTATTAATGATTTTATATGAAATCTATATTTATCTGATATTAAAATATTTTTAATTGTATTAATATACTTCTGAATATCAGACTCTCTTAAATATTCAACAATCATTTTAGTGATTGACCTAACATACAAGCTTTGTTCATTTTCAATAATGTAAGATTCAAGATTCCTATCATTATCAACAAAGTGTTTTGCGAATGCATATTCATAAAATGTTTGATGAAAGAATTGAATTTCTTTATCATATTCAATTAAGATACTATTTGAACTCAAATAACCTATTTCAGAAAAATAATCATCTTCGTAGATGTTTCCTACAGAAATTCTCTGTTCTTGATACATCCTCTGAACTATCTTATATATTAGTTCCTTTAGTTTAAATTCTTTCCGTGGAGAGATATATTTTTTCCATAAATGATCATATAAATCTTTTAATGTAGAAATTGAATCAATTTCACGCTTTGAATTACTATCATATATTCTACAAAAAATATCTAAATGATTAGGAGTTTTTAGTAGATGTAAAACTTTTTGTGAGGGATGTTTTATATTAAAAGTTGTAAGAATACTTTTAACTTCTTCCTCTGAAAAAAGATTGACTAATATTTTTTTATAGCTGTCAGAATTGTAAATACTTAATTCAGAATCATATTTTAAATCATATGATCTGGAAGAAATTATAATTCTAACATTTTGATAGGTTTGCAACTTCGAAATAAGTTTATTATAAGTTTCAATATATTCTCTACTCGAAGAAAGTGTAAGAGACATAGCATCAATTTGGTCAATTATAACAATTAGCTTTTCTCTTTTTCCTACAGTTTCTTTAATTAACTTGTCAAATGAAAGTAAATTATCAAATAACTTAGTTTCAAGTTCAACAATTGATTTACAATAGAACTTGTCTGCTTTTAGCCCTAAAACATTATACTTTTCTATGCTAAGCTTCTCATATAAATCTTTTAATATGGCAGATTTTCCCAATCCTTTTTCTCCTTTTAAAATCAAAACATTTTTTTGATTTGATGGTAGATCTTGAATTATCCAATTATATATAGATGTAACTTCACTTCTTACAATATGAGCATTGGTCTTATCTTCAATGTAATTTCTAACTTGCAATAATGCGTAGGAAGTACTTTTTAGAATGCTTCCAATATCAATTTGTGAATTTTCTCTAACTAATTTCTGATGAATTTCATCGATCTTTAGACTATCTTCTAATTCAAAAGACGTATTATATAGATTATGCTCTTTTATTAAATCAATTATCGCGTTACCATCTTTTAAAGAAATAAAGTTGCTCGGTAGCTGGTAGTTTTCTTCATTCTTTTTTTTCCAAGAACTCCACCATTTATTTTGTTGTAAGTCTAAAATATTTACAATGCATAAAGTCCAACTTTTAGTTTCAAATTCGTTAGATCCAATTGCTTTTTTAAATGATTCTCTAATTTGATTTTGTTGAGATTCTTCAATACCGTTAACAAAAAACTTACATTGAATTACATCAATAGGTTCTTCTCCTATCTCTCCAACAAAAACATCAATCCCTCCATCGCCGTGATTAACTCTTACAGTTCTTACCGTTTTTGTAGGATTTAATTTTCTAAATAATCCTTCACAGATGTTTTCGAATTTTATTCTAGCACTTTCAACGTCAAATTTTTGTACTAAAATTAACCAGTCTTTATTCATTTATTGTTTGCCTTTAAGGATAATTGATATGATATTTTATTTCAAAAATAAATATTAATAAGATTAGTACTTTATGGTGAGATAAATTCTATGTGCCAACCAGAGGCTTTATATTTTTCGATATCATTCTCAATATTTTGTTTTCGTACAGCAAAACATAAAAGATCTGTAGGTCTAGAAAAACCTACATACATCATTTTTAAAGTTTCATTTGATCTTGCTTTATTTAAATGAGAAAAATTCTGTTCCTGAAAAAACAATGGATTATTTCCTAAAACTTGTTGTCTTTTTCTAGTTTCTTTAATTATCTCAACATTCAATTTCACTGTTTCACTGTTATGATAATCAGTTTCTAAATACATAGTTGCACAGTGGGTTTGACCTTTAACTGAATGAATAGAGCCTAATTTAATTTGAATTTCATCTTTAGAATCTTCGGTGTCACCTAAGTCACATATAGGAACATAATCATATTCTTGATTTATGAAATTACTTGATTTTGAAACCGAGAAATTGGGAAACAATTCGCACAACTCATTTTTTACATAATTGGAATACTGAATAAATATCTCCTCATAATTTTTATTAACTACCACAGAATAGCACCAGTCAAATAATTTTTGATTGAAATCATGATAAGTTTGTTCACTATTATCTTTTAACCTTTGAATAAAACTTGATTTGCGAAAATGTTTTTTACTCTCTTCATCCATGTAAATATTTTCAATCCGAAGTATCCGTATAATTCCATTTAGCAAAGATTTTCTGATTGATTCAAATGTCTTTTTGTTATGATCAAACAAAAAGACATATTTTCTTAAACAGTCAAAATCTTCTTTTTTCTGTTTGCTTTCTTTAGAATATTCAGGAAATAATTTTCTTAAATGCCATTTATCTGAGTCTTCCTCTTTATCTGTTGTCCAAGCAACAATATGAAAACCCCTCGTGGTATTTTTTGGATTTTCCTCCAGCCCGTAATTCTTAATTAATGCAATAAACTTACTTTTTAATTTTTCCGCATCTGTTTCATCGTTATAGATTAATAAATATGGCGGTATTTGTTGATGTGCTGATATGCCGATAACTTTATACCCGTCATCTCTATCCATTACAAAGCCATCTACAAGATTAGCGATTATTGAGGTTAGTCTATGAGAGTTATTCAGACTAAAATTCTCTGTATATATTTTCGGTGATACTTCATGCCTAGTTTTCCAAATAGTATCACCTGAGTCAGAGACATTTGAATAAATTGCTTGATTTTTATCCCCAATTCTTTGAATTACAGTATCAGATTCTTGTGTAAAAAAAACATTTTCGATTAGGTTTACTTGATCCTGATCCAAATCTTGCATTTCATCAATAAAAACAAATTTGAATCTTTGCTGCAAAATAGATTTTATGCTCTGGGCATTTTCGAGTTTAAGATATCTTTTCGAAATATCAAAACTATCTTTATATGATAGTATACCTTGAGACAATAAGGCTATCTTCCAATTCTCTAATTCTACGTAGTAATTTTGATTAACACCAGTATATGCTATTTTAGTTGTTTTCCCAAGTTTTATTTTTCTACCTTCTAAATCAAATGAACACGACTTTAAAAATTCTAAAATATTATTTTCTTTTTCTTTAGATGTTCCATCAAAGTCTCTATTTGCTATACCAAATAATTTATTTTTAAGTGCTGGTGGATTTTTGTTATAATTTAAGATTCTGTAAAATTTTTCAACTTCATACAGATACATTTCATCATCATTTTTTCTAATGTAACTTCCATAAAGTTCAAAACAAGCTTGATTTGCAATAAATCTATTTGCAAAACTTTGAACGGTTCCAACAAAATTTGGATATGAAAAAAGCTGAGGACAAATTGGTTTTAAAACCTTTTCAATTTCTTCAATAGCATGATTAGTGTGGGCTAAGACAAGAATTCCTGCATCATTTTCAAGAGGCATCTGTTGAGCTATACAATATAATTTTGCTAAGAGTGCAGTCGTTTTACCACTTCCCGGAACCGCTAACAAATCAAGGGTGTTCATACAATTAATGAATTTCTTCCTTTCTTCATCAAACTGATCTCCATCAATTAAAACCTCTTCGGCCTTTCTAATGTCATCAGGATTAATTTCCATTTCCGCAAACGTGTTTGATAGCATTAATTATATACAATAGATATGGATCTCGTTCTATTTGGTCTTTTGTTACTACAATATCTTTTTCAATTAAGTCTGCTAGTTCATTTGCAACAGCAACTTTATCTATTGGTGTAGTTCCTTCTTTTTTGGATAGTTTTTTAATAAACTTTTCTTGAAATGTTACTTTAAAATTATCATCCTCACCTTTTTTAAATTCATCTGTTCCCGAGTGTACGTTGGCTATAGCATTTTTAAACAGATCCGATAAACACGATTTATATAAACACCATTCTAAAGTCCACTCTTTAGCAATTTGCAACGAAATACCAGTTTCGTTCAATTCGGTTTTTAAGATTTCGAGATTTCCCTGCTTCTTTTTAACTTTCTCACTTTCTTCATGTAATGGTTTAAAAATGCCGTTTTCATCTGATCTGTTATCTAAATCTGTAACAATCGAAATGGGTACACTCATTTTCTCTCCATCCTCTCTGAGAAAAATTTTTGCAAAGTGTAGATAAGCTATAGAAGCAACGTTAATTATTGATATTTCATTTTTAGTTAAATCAATGTCAATTTTTCTTGCTAGCACAGGAAGTAAAATTTCTTCTGACCAACCTTCCACAATTATATTACCCTTAGAAAAGAAAAGATTACTTTTTGTAACATCTAAAAAACGTTTTAAGTATTTATAACTCTCTTTATTGAGTTTGGTATGTTCTTGACCTAAGGGATAAACGTTATTATTTTTACAGATAATAATGTCTTCAAGGTCAGCTTGGGAAGTAATATTAGGACTATGCGTTGTAAGGATATACTGAATATCTGGCTCTTCTTTTAGTCTGTTTATTATTTTCAATTGAGCCTGAGGATGTAGATGCGCTTCTAATTCCTCGATCATACATAGCTTTAGTCCGTTCCAGTTTGCTTTTTTAAGATGCAATAATTCCGCTGCCATAAATAAACGATTCATTGTACCTAAGCCCAGATTATTGGAATCGACTATACCTAAAGATATTTTTTCTAGGATATTACTTATTTTTGTTGGACCTAGATCAAAAGAAGATTGAGAGTCATTACCGATGAAAGCAGACACAAAATCGTCAACCACGTTTTTAATGTTTACATTATAACCGCCTCCTTCTTCTTTAAATTTATCTCGGATGGTATGACTTGTTTTGTCAAATAACTCTTCAAATTCATGTAAACCGTTTGTTTGCTTAGTTTTGAATTCTTTATGCTCTTTTAAAATTTGAGATAATCGAGAATTTTTCTTAGCTGTCAATTCACTATCAGCATCCCTTAAAGCCTTTAAGTAGGTACACTTTAAATACTCTTTTGCTTCAGCTGTTAAGGTGTTACCGTGTCCATCCATGCCCGCTCTAATATCTGTAGGAATTATTTTACCTTCTCTTATTTGAACTTGATAAATCAGAAATAATTTGGGCCTTCGCTGAATCTGTATTTGATCAACTATTTTAACTTCCTCATTTTCTGAACCGCACCATTCCGTAAAATGTGCAGCTTCTCGATTTGTTATTCCGGAAAATTCAATTTCGATTCTCAATACTTCTGAGGTTTCATTTCCAACACTAAAAAAATCACTTTCCTCAACTTTTATCCATTCATATGCGTGTGTTTTTAAAACTAATTTAATTGCATCAATAATAGCAGATTTTCCTGAATCATTTTCTCCAATGAGTATATTCATTCCTTTGTTTAAAGGAACAATTAAATCAGGATTTTCTAAATCAAAAGTAAGAGATCCATACTTCCGGAAATTCCAAAGTTTTAGGCTAGATATGTACATAAATAAGTCTTCTGGTTATTAAGGAAAATTTAAGAATAAAATTTAACATACAAAACTTCTCTCCACAGATCTGCGAATTCTTTCTTGCGGCCACAGTCTAGAGAAACTTATGAGTCTGTTTAATTAGCACTTCATAATTAGTCTCTGAAAAAGAGAGTTTTCATTCTATTTCATTCCTAAAATTATCATTATAAAGTATTTGATATTTCTGTAAGTGTGGAAGTTAATTGTGAGGGTATCTGTCCATTTTGGACCATACTGTAACTTACACTGCTAGTAGAATACGCGTCAACAATCAAAATATTCTCTGGACACACTTCATAGATTTCGGAATAGTTAGAAGTTAGGAAATTATAAGCAAGTTCAGCAAAGATTCCAAGTTGAGATCGGCTGTATCCGTTCTTGATTGCTACAAACCATATAACTCCAACTTTGGTAAGTTCACTTTCTACAAAAGTAAAAGGGAGTGATATTTGAACTTTAATTTCAAAATTATTATGAACGATTATTTCACCTTTTTTAATGGTTTTCTTGAGAATTTCATAGTTCTCGGGAAAGAGGTCTCTGAAATTAAAATTTCTAAACGTGTTTAAAATTTCTAAATTTTTCTCATATTGCTTTATGGTTCTGCTATTTGTTGTCGTATTTTTGTTCCTTTCTATATCATTAATTTTCTGCACAATTTTTTCATTATTATTCTCTTTGCAAGATGCTACTATAGCCGAAATACCTCGAATCCAGTAATCACCACCACCTTTATCGCTTTCCTCTAATACAACGACAGGGAGCCTGAGCTTTAAAACGAAATTTTGCTTTTTTCTTTCACTGTAGTCTTTAAATTCAATCAGTTCTTTAATTTTTATTTTCATGTTTAAGTGTGTTTTATCATAAATATGCCTAAGCGGATAGTAATCCTAATTATATAATTTCGCTGCTTAAAAATTTTGATTACTTAGGAAACAAGTTTAATAAAGTCCTGCACTTCATCGATAATAATCACTTATTATTCAATCGCCTCGACTTCCCTCTCTAGCATTTCAATTTCAGGCTTTTCCTGAAAGTTTTCCCATTCGCGCTCCAGATTTATATTGTTCTTAATCGCTTCATTAATCACAAGACTTTCCTGATACTGTCTGGTTTCTGCAGTCATGGTCCATCTTACGATTGTGGCCAAATCATTCACCGCAGTTAACCGAATTGCTTTTATTTCAGAATTTCTATTCTAGATTTGAAGTGAGATAGCAACATTCTTTCTAAAAGCTGAAAAGCCCTCGAATCTGCAAATTCACTCGTTCCACTACTATGAAAATTGAATTCCAAAATACCTTTCAGATCATCAACTTTTGTTTCAAAATAAAAATGATTTCTATACTGCTCTCCTTTATGTGAAATAACTTTTGACTGATCATCAATTTCCCACGAGCGTATTTCATTATTGAATATTTTTTCTTCGATGCCTTTGCATAAATCTTCCGGTTCTCTAGTTGACAATTTTAAGGTTTTCATATTTAAATCAATTACAAAGTAAGAATTAGTTTATAAAAATACCATATTTAACAATAAGTCTATTGAGGTTTTCCGTAATTATCTAAAAAGATTAACTAATATATTTGAATAAAAAATTTTAATGATGAGAAAACTATACTTTTTAGGCATGATGTTCTTAGCATTATCATGTACCAATACAACACTAGATACTTTAAAATTTACGAAAAAGGAATTTGTGGGGAAATGGCCTTTTGCGGTAAATAAGATGGAAGTGTATTGTTCCGGATACGCCGAGATATATGGGAAAGCAAGCAATGGCAAAACCTATGCACTAAATGGTGCTGCAAAAGGCGCCTCACACGATAACCCTTCAATTAGTAAGGTGGAGGAAATATGGTTAGATGATCCTGATTGGGACGGATTAAAAATTTCTTATGGGGAGTTTATAAGTAAAGGGTTGGTAATTTGTGGGGATAAATAGATTATTCATAACTAAAAATTAAAAATTTTTTATTTAAACTAATAATTTTATATTTGAATATTAACAAAATAACCATGGAATTAATTAAACGAATCAAAGTGTAATCTTCCCCTCTTTAGGCACACTCAAAAGTAGAGTTTTTTGTTAATATTTTATTGTTGTCGTTGTTGAAATTTTGTTGGAATGTGGGAAACTCATGTGCGCTATTTTGATTGAGTTTTCCATATTTCAATAAAAAATCCCGTGGTGTAAGGTATTGTAACGCACTATGCGGTCTCTCATTATTGTACATCCACATCCATATTTCTGCATAATTTCTCATTTGTCTGATGTTCTCAAAGAGATAAACACTTAAAAACTCTGTCCGGAACGTTCTGTTAAACCTCTCAATCAATGAGTTTTGTGTAGGTTTCCCTGGTTGAATGAAGCCCAGTTCGATATTCTCTTTGCGGCAATAATCTTTCATTTTTTCTGCAATAAATTCCGGTCCGTTGTCCACTCTTATTTTTTCTGGTTTTCCACGCCACTCAATTAATTGTTCGAGTTGAAAAATTACTTTTGACGAGGGCAAACTGCTATCAATAGTGATGTTTAAAATCTCTCTGTTAAAATCGTCAATGATATTAAGGGTTCTCACGCTTTTGCCATTTTCCAAACTGTCGTGCATAAAATCCATGCTCCAAGTCACGTTCGGATAGATGGGGCGAACCAGTGGTTGTTTTATCCGTGCTGGAAGCCGCTTCTTCCTTTTGCTTCGCAAATTTAATCTCATTGACTTATAAATCCGGTAAACCCTTTTGTGATTCCATCCAAAGCCTAAGTTTTTCAACCGATTGTGCATCATCCAAAACCCCCACGTTTGATTAGAATCCGCAACTAAAATAAGTTCTGCACGGATCTCATCATCTGAACTTTTAAATACCTGACGATAATAATAAACTGAACTTCTTAGACTGAACACTTTACAAGCCTTGCGCAAACTCATGTTATGGATCTCTTTCGAATATTCCACCAACTCACGCTTCTCACAAGGCGTTAGAGCTTTTTTTCGATCACATCTTTTAAAACGACAATCTCCAAAGTTTGCTCAGCTACAATCTTTTTATATTGCGAAAGTTGCTTTTCCATCTCTTTCATCTTTGAAAGTTGCTGAACATCCAATCCACCATATTTACTCTTCCAATTGTAAAAGGTTGGCTGACTTATTCCGTGATTGCGGCAAATCTCATTCACCGTCTTTCCCTGATTTTGTTCAGATAAAATCTTGATAATCTGAACTTCTGAAAATTTACTGTTTTTCATATTCTTCCCAAATTTAAAAACTATATTTTTAATCGTTCCTGTTTTTGGGGAAGATTACAATAGCTGTATATAAGTCTTTCTAAAACTTTAACGATTGGCCCAACCTAATCTTTCTGTAACGCACTTTTATTAAGCGGTGTAAGAGATTCTTCCTAGTCTTAGTTTTTAAACTCCGCTCCATAAAAAAACAGGAGATCTGTTTTAATGATATTATTTTGATTAAATTTGTATAGTGAAACAAATTGTTAACATATCAACTATTTTTCCCAAATATCTTTTTGGGGATATGGATTTTTAGAAAATTGAGTCCTCAACAGGACCAAGATATTATTATTCCAAGGGCGATGTATGCAACCACCTGTGATTCATTTGAAGAGGATATTGAAAGGTTAGAAAGACTTTACACCAAAAAGGAAATTCTTGATCACCTTAAAAACACCAAAGAGTTGATTAGTAATGAAGTTTGTGCACTGGTTTCTAAAAGATATCACACTACTCCATTTGTAAGGTTCAAAAAGAGATGAGTACCGTAAGTGAAGAATTAAAAAAAACGATTCTTGAATTACAAAATTTTTCTTCTCTATTGAAGTTTGCTTTAGGTGAAGGCACTAATCTCGCCATTCGTTACCAGCATCGCATTTCCATTGATATCGACTTCATTTCTCCCCATATTATTAGAAAAAAAAGGTTTCGGAAAAATTATTTCTGAGTTGGAAGAACATTTTGGAAATAGGATAATGAAGTCAATTCTTATTAATGAAGATCTGGGCGAGCAATATTTATTTTTACGCACGTTTATTACTGCAGAAAGTGAAATGATAAAAGTCGAATTTCTGCAAAATATGAAATGCTTATTTGATCCCGAAATCGTTAACAAATTAGAATGCTTCACAAAAACGACATTGGTCTTTTCAAATTGATGAGTGCTACCAATCGCTTTGCGAAGAAAGATATTTATGATTTAGATTTTATTACCAATAAAATACCATTAACGGAGTTATACCATCAACTTTCGGAAAAAAGAAACCGATATCACTCGACTGAGCACCAATCTCTTTTTGATTTACATATTGAAAAACATGTTTTAGAACATCCTGATTTACTTTTGGAATTTGATGAACCTCAAAACTCCAAATCGCACCGCCCTACTCATTCGCACGACAGGATCGATATCGTTGAAGGCGGAAAAAGCTGGATAGAAGTGAGGTTGAGCTGGCGATTGAAAGTACGGAAATTATTTTCGGATTTAGGAAAAGATTTTCCTAATCCACAAGGGAGAATACGTAAATCTCCCAACTGATAACATACAATTAGTTAAAAAAAACAAAAATATTGTGCTACTATTCACTGATGGCTACATCGAAAATATGAACCAAACTAAAGAATTTACGCTTAGGACATAGAGGTATCATACTATTCGAGATGGTTCTCAACAATATGCTTCGTAATCGGTCTCAGCGTTTTACCGTTCACCGGATGAATACCATAATTGGTAAAATATTCAAGGGTATTGTTAGACTTGTCATACCAGACTTTTCCGAGCGCATTATCAACCGTTAAGGTATCCGGCAAATTGATTTTTTTCAGTTGCTTGTATTGTCCTTCATCCCATGCGATAATGGTGGCTCCTGCTATCTTTTCATCGCAGAAAACCGCTTCATAGTGGTCTTCTTTCCAGTACATACACTCCTTTTTCCGTTCCTGTGATGGTACTATTACAGTAGCGTAAGGTTTATTTTCAGCTGTGGTTGCTGCTGATATTAGTGTTTGGGGAATGGCTATGGGATTCTGAGGAATCTCTGTCTGCACAGGATTGCCCGTCCCTGATAGAGGCTGCGCTTTTTGCTGTTGAAAGTATCCTGATTGATTCGCAATAAAACCTCCCAATAACAAAAAGCCCACGATACCAAAACTGTTTTTATGATGCGCAATAAACTGTGGAAGCGTGAACACCGGTGAGTTAGTGATGTTAATTACAATATTGGAAAGCGTTTCGGAAAGCGTACTCACTTCATTTCCCCCATCTGAAATCGTAACCTGTAAGGGATGTTTTAGATGGGTCTCTTTCGCTATGGCTTTCCTTGAAAATTCTGAAAAGTTTTTAAAACCTAGATATACGCTTAAATGATCAAGCGTGATTTCATCGATTGCATAATCCATATGATTCACCACAAGACTTTTGTAATACCGCGCAAATGTTCGTTCATTTTTAGCATATCCGAACCTTTCTTCAAAATGCGCACTTAAATAAGAGGCCAGCGTCGTTATGCTTCCCTGAGGAAGCTCTGTTCTTGCATGATCAAACACCATTTTGAGAAGCGTACGTTTTTTTTCCATAGCGGTCAGGAGAAATATTTAAAATTATTGTCCAAAAATAGACAGTTTGATGTCTTAAAAAATAAGGTTTCCCATAAAACACAGCAGAATACCTGTCCGCCACCTGTCCCGCCACTGTCTTTCGAATTCATTACCGCAGCCGTTACTTTGTCCTAGAAATCAGTGATATAAAACACTAAAACAAAGTTACAAAACTGATTTTAAAAAGGCAGAAAAGGCAAAGGGTAAAACTGGTTTTGGGGAAGCGGAATTCCCCTTTGCTGATCACCTGCCGTACTTCCCTGAAAATTTTAAGAAGCGCTTCTTATTCTAAAATCGTGCAACACCACTCGCAATCAGTTTTGCGAGGAAGAGCACCAATGTCAATTTTTAATTTGAAAACGATGATACAATTCTTATTAATGCTACTAGGTTTAGCATGGGGAAATCATAATGGAAATACTAGTGGTTACAAAAATTCAAACAATGTAGGAAACCAAACTACCACTCAGGTTGCAGGACTTGAGGAAGGTCTAGACACTGGAGGGGACAAACCACATGGACCAATTGGGGGAAATACTGGACAGACCCCACCATAACCCTAATAACTACATTATTAAGAGGCAGATACGAGATATCTGCCTTTTTTCATTATTTTGCATGAAAAATTATATATGTTCAGAATTATATTAATTCTAATCGTTTTTATTGTCTACTCCTGCGAAAAACAAGATCCTGTAAATAAAGATCCTTCAGTCAATAATAAGAATCACAACAAAGCCAATTTATTTAGAAGTGAACAGCTTTCCGATTCTGCATTTTATTATTATAGTATAGCAAAGGATGAATATTTATTAAAAAACGATTCTATAAAAGCCGCTCAAGCTTTGATCAACATGGCAATTATACAGTGTGATAACGGAGATTATTTTGGAAGTATTGAAACATCTCTCGAAGCCGACACACTATTGGTTAATAAAAATGAGAGTATTCCTAAAGGCTTTTTAGCTGCAAATTATAATAATCTTGCCATTGCATCAACTAAACTTAAAAACTTTGATCATGCTGAGAATTTTTACAACCTGGCTTTAAAAAATGTGACTGATCCTGAAAATAAATATGTTTATTATAATAATATTGGGGATGTATTAATAACGAGAGGTGACTTTAAAAATGCTATTCGGAATTTGCAGATGGCGCTTCACGTAAAAGATAGCATAAGTTATGCAAGAGCTTTAAATAATTGGGCTTATGCAAATCATTTTAGTGATAAGAGTTTTAATCCTATACCCTATTACTATAAAGCATTAAAAATCAGACTAAAAGACGGTAATAAACACGGCTTAAATTCAAGTTATATCAATCTGTGTGATTACTACGCTGATAAAGATCCCACCATCTCTTTACAGTTCGCAAAACAAATGAAACAGACGGCGGTAGAAGCCAATAGCACTCCGGATATTCTGGAGGCCATTAAGAGAATAATTATTTTGAATAAAAATAATTACTTGGAAAATTTTCAGAATTACAATACCCTCAGTGATGAAATTCAACTTGAAAGTAGCAAAGCCAAAAACCAGTTTGCTTTGATACGGTACGGGGTAGAAAAAAGCAGAGCCGAAAATAGTATTTTAAAAGTAGAAAAACTGGAATCTCAGAAGAAACAGATTTACTTGGCGATTTTAGTGTTAGGACTGATCATGATGATGATAACTGGTATAATATCTTCTAAGAAAAGACAAAAAAGGCTGCAACAGGAAAAAGACCTGGAAGTAAAAAAAACGGAGTTACAATACTCGAAAAAAGTTCATGACGTAGTGGCCAATGGTATTTATCAGCTGATGACCAAATTAGAACACGATTTGGATATCAGCAGAGATGAAACGCTTGATGATTTGGAATACGTCTACGATAGATCCCGAAACATATCGTATGATGCTATTGAGTCACATGAGAGCCCGGAAAATTTCAGTGAAAAAATCAGAAAATTAATAGGGTATTTTAACACCCCCAACGTACAGACATTTATTGCAGGAAATGACCCATCGGTTTGGGAAGGGGTCAGCCACTTTAAAAAAGGGGAAGTCTATCAAATATTGAGAGAAATGCTGATTAATATGAAAAAACACAGTCGTGCAGATCGGGTAACGATCATATTTGAAAGAATAGAAGACAGCATTACAGTAGTCTACAGAGATACAGGGATAGGAATAAAAAAAGAAACTATTTTTAAAAACGGAATGCGAAATATGGAATCCCGTATTGTAAATCTAGAGGGAGTGATTATTTTTGACACAGAATTAGAAAAAGGATTAAAAATAGATTTCTCTTTTTCTGGCTTATAAATAAGAATTATATGTTTAAAAAAGTTTTAATCGCCGAAGATCACGAAATCCAAAACCTTTCCTTACAGAGAACACTTCATGATTTCAATATCCCTATTGTGGACTACGTGCACTATTGTGATGATGCACTTGCGAGGGTAGGAAAAAGCATCAGGGATAATTCACCCTATGATCTTGTGATTACCGATCTTCATTTTGACACCGATCATAGGGAGCAGAAATTAAAAGATGGAAGAGAAATGGTCAGCGCAATTCGGTCGGTTCTTCCCTCCATTAAAGTAATTGTCTTTTCTGCAGAACAGAAATCCGGGATTATTGATTCCTTATTCAAAGATAATGGTATTAATGGCTATGTTCGAAAAGGGAGAAATGATGGTAAAGAACTTAAAAAGGCAATTGATGCGGTATTTGCTGGTAAAAATTATCTTGCCCTGGACATAAAACATGAAGTAAAAAAATTAAACAGTTATGAATTTACTTCCTATGACATTACTTTAGTGTCACTTCTGTCAAAAGGAGTTATACAAAAGAACATACCAACCTATCTCGTGACCAATGACATCAAACCTAACAGTCTCAGCAGTGTTGAAAAAAGATTGAATATTCTTAAAGAAGAATTGAGGATTAATAATAATGAACAGCTGATTGCATTCTGTAAAGATTTAGGGGTGATTTAAAACAAAATTAGCTCCATACCATTACAGCAACTTTCAATTTTTAATAAAAAGTGTTGTTTTTACGGATATCCGTAATGTAGTTGACCTTGATGATGGTATTTTTGAAATGTCTAATCCCTAAAATTATTATTTTATGAAAAAGTATTATGTCAACAAAAATGCGCAACGAAACGGAGATCATGAGGTTCATCACGAAAATTGCATGTACTTACCTCTTCCTGCAAATCGTAATTACCTTGGAGAATTTTCTTCTTGTGTAGCTGCTGTAGCTGAAGCAAAGCGATATTATACGCAATCCAATGGTTGCAAAACATGCAGCCCGACGTGCCATACAAGCTAGATTCTAAAAACAACAAAATGAAAAAAAATTTATTACAGGTATACTTGGGCTCAGTTTTTTATTACAGGTTTGCTTGGACTCAGCCTTTTAATACCTGTACAAAGCGGTGCAACTGAGAATTCTGTAAGAAATAAACTTGAATTTTCTACCTCGCAACAGAAAAAAAAAGAAATCAAAAAGTAAAGTAAAAAAACAGTTTCTAAGCGATGCACATACAATGGTCAAACCCTAATCGTAGGTCCACGCGGAGGATGCTACTATTATTGTGGACGCAGTAAAGTGTATGTAGACTGTTCTTATTGTACTGGTTGCAACTAATCAATTTATTTCCAGTCCTCAAATTTGAGGACTCTTTTTTTTGCCTTTTTTCCAGAGAAAAACAATTAATAAAATAATTAGTCCAACTGTGGAAAACCATAATTAAGAGATTGACTCGAGGTATCAGGTCTAATTTTCTTGTGAATCGATGCTAATATAGCACCTAGCTCCATTCGCTGCCGCACGAATCCTTTCGTGTGGTCATATTATAAAAATCAAACATTCTAAACGCACTGTAGCGAGTTTGTAATGATAAACTACCCGATACAATCGTGCGGTAGTGGGGAATAAAAAAAAACACTAGAGTTATCGGTTTAATCTTGTTTTTAATGTGATTTTCTTTGGATTATCATCTACATAAAACACATCATAGAAAGCGGTGTAGTTGCCGGGTTTGTCTTTTTCAAAATCTTGTTTTATTATATCTTGAAGATGTTCAGACGCATTAATGTTTACTAAATCACCTTCGATGATTTTGGTATAAAAGAAAGTACACCCCTGTTTTGTTTTTGAAAATTGAATCTGAATATACTGATTGGCTTCCTTGTTGGACTTTTGAAGAACAGGTCTTTTTTCTGGAGCACTCCTATCAATCTTTTCAGATGAGTCATTTTCAGCTTGCATTTCATCCCGAATCTGACATTCAGCTTCAGACATCCAATAGATTTCTTCGTGCTTGTATTTTCTTAATTCCTGAAGCTTTCCTAAAGTTTTCATTCTACCAATATAATAACCTAAACACTCAATTTCAGCTTCATTATGATCAAGTACACCATATTTTATAGCTCCTTCCAAATCTTTCAAAAAAATGTCATCATTATAAAACTTCTTGGAGTTATATATCTTCAGTATTTCTTTTTGTTTTACTGTCTTTTGGCTATATCCAAACGAAAATAAGAGAGCCCATAAAAATAGTAATAGTTTTTTCATATTTAAAATTTCAAACTGATAATTCATTATTTAGATATTGCAAAATAGAAATTATACAATTGACGAACAAATCTTAATTCCGCGCTCTAAGAAGTCTCCTGACTTAGGAGATTCCTATGCTGCAGATTATAGTCAATGCCTATAAATACAACCACCGTATGTTGCAATGTTTTTGCTTTATTACTTCTCAAAACGCTCATCAAAAAGATTTTACACTAGTTCATCGAGGACAAAAAATCTCATACAAAATGGATGAAACGAATTTAAAAAAAACACTCTTTAAAACTAATATCGAAAAGCATGCTGCATCAACTCCTGTTCTCCCCGTGAAATTCCGATTTCTGAAGCGATACTTCTCCACTTGCTTACTGCATTTTTAACTTCAAAAATGATTGCATTCATTTCGGTTTCATTGATCCTAAAATAGACACCCACACTTTTTGCCAGTTCGAAATTCAGTGCATTGTCGTCCATATCGATATTTAGGGCTAATCCGTCTTTTTCAACAGAAGGATTTAAGTCATATGCCGGAGATAAAACCCATCCTTTATCTGTTAAAATAAAACCATGGTTTCGTAAGTGGTCATCTGTATTGGAAATGCAAATATTAAAAACTATTCTTCGCCATAGTTGCAGGAGTTTTTCATTGACATTAGCACCAAAATTCATTATAAATTCTGCAATATCTAGATAACTCGCTGTTGAAAACCTTAAAGACTCTTCATTATTCCCAGTCATCGTCATTGCAGAAGCAAAGTGAATTCTTTGACTGCCCTCTCTATCAAATCTTTTCGTAAAAAAAGTATGGTATTTTCCTGCAATTTTTTCGATTTTGCATTCAGCCATTTCAACGCCACAATTCAAAGCTAAGTGGTATGCTAAAAATTCCCACGCTCCTTTATCAATCGTATCATTTTTAGAAGGAAACTTAGCAATCCATAAATCACCGTTTTCATCCTCAACATTGGCTTTTGGTCTTGCTCCACCTAATGAAGACCCCGGAGCCATTAGAATCGCTAACCATTTTTTGACATTTGCATTTTCATCATCTTCAAGATTTTTCGCAGCGGCTTGCAGTTCCCGAATAGACGACCAAGGCGGTGTTGAATTATTATGGTCATCATCAAGAAATAAACCGTCTAAAGAAGTTTTAAACCTCAATGCACCCATTCTTGTTTTGTCATAAACGCCTAGCAAATAATCAATATCATAAAGCATTTGTGCTTTTTCGCCTTTCTCTCTTGCTTGTTGGGCGGCTTTCCTTTTCATTAAAGTGCGTCCCCAAGTATCGGGCATGCTATCTAAAAAGACGCCAAAGTTTTCTTTACTATTTGGAAATTGCGCACCTGAAAAAAACTGAATATCCGGATCGATCAACCATTGACCTTCTGTATCTAACCAATGTTGATCATATTCGAAACTAAAGGCCTTTTTACCTTTTCCATAATGTGCCGACAAAACACCGATTAATTGATGCTCCGGCATTCCCTTCCAGTCAGCAAATACATAAATATCAAATTTTCCTTGTTTCATGATTCTTATTATTTAAGCAAATCCAAATCCTGAAGTTTCCTGCCAAACTCATCATCTGCAGCCAATTTCAGAAAATCATTTTGCAATCCTAAAACTCTTAAAACATTAAAATAGGCTCCCATAGAAACACCCGAATCCCCTTTCTCTATTAAATACAATGTTGACCGAGCAATACCTGCCCTTTCCGCCACTTGAATCGCAGTTAGTTTTCTTCGCTTTCGGGCAAGTTTTATATTTTCTCCCATTTCGTCAAGTAACTGAGTGAATTTAGGAAGGATTACCTGTTGCTTTTTATTCATAACGTTTGTTATTTCATACAAATTTAAACAAAATGATTGAAATAACAAACACCACTAGTTTATTTCTAAATATAACATTTCCTTTTATCCTCCTGAATACGTACTCTCCGAAGTCTCCCGACTTTGAAGCTACTACGATTCACAACAATCGCAAACACTACCACTCAATAACTACTACCGCTAATACTAATTTATTTTCTTTTATTTAATTTCCTTTATTTTTGTCTTTTTAGTTAATACCTTTTTAAGTAATTTCATATCATCTCCAATTTTTCGATCTTGAATTTTAGCATAATGTTGCGTCATTTGAACATTAGAGTGTCCTAACATTTTACTTACAGTTTCAAGGGGCACCCCATTATTTAGAGTGACTGTGGTTGCAAAAGTATGTCTGGCGGTATGAAAACTGATATCAAAGTCCAATCCGCATAAAGTGGCAATCTCTTTTAAATACTCATTCATCTTTTGATTACTTAAAACAGGTAAAACCTTTTCATCATTCACACACTTTCCGTTGGTCTTATAACGCTCTAAAATTTCGCTAGCAATTGGAAGAAGTGGAATACTTGCCTCAACCTTTGTTTTTGTTCTTTTGATCTTAATCCATTTCTCGTTATTTGCACTGATTGATATATTATCATGTGCTAACTTTTTAACGTCTGAATATGCCAATCCCGTAAAGCAGCAAAATAAAAATATATCGCGAACGATGTTTAATCTTTCAGTACTGAATACTTTATTTTTTATACTCTCTAACTCGTCTTCTGTTAGAAAACGCACATCAGTAACAATAATTTTGGATTTATAATTCGAAAAAGGATTCTTGACCATCCATTCATTATCTAAACAGATATTAATTATTTTCTGAAAATTCTTGACGTATTTTACGGCAGAATTATTTGCGCAATTGCGTACCGTTCTCAAAAAGAATTCATAATCTGAAACAAATGCAGGATTAATCTCTCGCACATCAATATCTGAAATATTATATTTCCACTTCATAAATTGTTGAGTATGCCTTAGAGAAGTTTCATATCTTTCCCAAGTTCCATGAGCAAATCCTCTTCCTATAAGTTCTTTTATTTGATTATTATGATCTGTAAATGCTTCTACCAAAGTGACTGTTCGTTCATCAATACCCATAAATCGATTTCTCAAACTTTCAGCGGTGATCACTTTCCGATTATTTAAAAGGTAATTATAAGATTCGAACATTTTTGTTCTCAGACTTTCTAGAAATGAATTAAAAGATTTTGCATGGGAAGAGCGCCCAGAGAATTGTCCTGAATTGGAATTCCAGTCAGTTGATTTGATCGTTTTCCCTGTGGAGAGTTCCTTTCTTTTTCCATCCACTGTAATTCGTAAATAAATGGCCGAAAAATTAGGATTACTTTTCGTTTTTTTGGCATAGAACAGTAAACTGTAAGTTTGCATAGGTAATAATTTAAAGGGGTTAATAAATTTATATCTGAACCTTTAAACCTACAAGATGTTCAATAGCATGTATAATTGATGAACAGGCTGTTTATGTTAAAATTCGGTGGGTACCTAATTATTATTTCTTAGTACTCACCACCCTACTCACCTTTCATTTGTATTATAATGATGTATTTTGATACATCATAAAACACAAAAAAGCCTTTAAATACTACTATTTAAAGGCTTTTGATGTGTTCTAGTTTCGCAACCAGCGGAGAACTAGGGATTCGAACCCCAGGACCTGTTACAGTCAACAGTTTTCAAGACTGCCGCAATCGACCACTCTGCCAGTTCTCCAATGAAATTGATTTCTCTTTTTCAGTGGTGCAAATATAAAGACCTTTTTGATACTGACCAAATGTTTTTTGCAAAAATATCTTAAATCACTCATATTCAAAGTGAAAAATTAATTTCTAACCATTTGTAATCCGAGGTAAACAGCGGATAACCCCACCATCACACTCAATAAGATGTAAAATATCAATATCGGATAGTCACCACTTTGCCATAAAGAATAGCTTTCCGCAGAAAAAGTAGAGAAGGTGGTAAAGCCTCCGCAAAATCCGGAAATCAATAGATACTTCAGATAATTATCAACTTTGATGAAATAGGAAGTAATTATTCCAATCAAAAAACAGCCGATGATATTCACCACAAATGTCCCCATAGGGAATGAATTAACATTCCATAACCTCTGGGTATAGTTGGAAACCAGAAAGCGTAAAACACTTCCTAATCCTCCTCCTATGAATATGTAAAATAAGTTCCTCAATGCTTTTTGGATATTAGGTAATAGGCTTTAGAATTTAAGTTAAATAAAATCCACCTTAACTATTTTATATTTTACTGGTTCTTTCTACTTGGCTCTTTTATATTTTACACTAATTCGCCTAAATATTTCTCAGCATCCATTGCTGCCATACAACCACTTCCCGCAGCGGTAATCGCTTGTCTGTAATGACTATCTTGCACATCTCCTGCTGCGAAAACTCCTGGTAAATTCGTTTTGGTTGATCCTGGAATTGTATTGATATATCCGTTCTCGTCTAAATTGATTTGACCTTTAAATACTTCAGTATTTGGCTTGTGACCAATCGCGATAAAAACTCCATGAACATCGATTTTTGCCGTTTCCTGAGTTTGATTATTAATTACCACCGCTCTCTCTACTAATGAATTTTCACCTTCGATGCCAGTAAGTTCATGGTTGAATAATACTTCGATATTAGCTGTATTACTTACACGGTGAATCATCGCTTTTGAAGCACGGAAATGGTCTTTTCTCACCAACATGGTTACTTTGTTACACAATTTCGCCAGATAAGTAGCTTCTTCTGCAGCCGTATCTCCCGCTCCTACTACAACAACATCTTTTCCTCGGTAGAAAAATCCGTCACATGTAGCACAAGCTGAAACTCCTCCGCCAGAATATTTTTTTTCGTCATCAAGTCCCAAATATTTTGCAGTTGCTCCGGTTGAGATAATCACTGATTTTGCCAAAATTTCTTTGTTTCCTGCCCAAAGTTTGTGAATTCCACCCACTTCTTTAGAGAACTCAGCTTTGGTGATCATTTCGTAATGAACTTTTGTTTCGAATCTTTCTGCTTGCTTTTGCAAATCCATCATCATTTCCGGACCGGTAATTCCGTTCGGGTATCCAGGGAAATTATCGACTTCGGTCGTAGTGGTTAATTGTCCACCTGGTTCAAGACCTGTGTATAATTCAGGTTTTAAGTCGGCTCTGGCCGCATAAATTGCAGCTGTAAAACCGGATGGCCCGGAACCTACGATCACGCAGTCTAAAATATTGTCTTCCATTATAAAAAATTAGATTTAAAATTGATTTTTAAAGTTTTCAAAAATCGTGATTTATTTCGGGTTATCGAATTATTTGGCGATGAATTTTGTCAATGACTGAAAATGGAGTGACGCATTGTAATAAAAGTTGGAATATATATTCTACAATAAAGTATTAATCTCTCTTAGATTTTGGAGATTGCGCAGATTTTCTATTATTCAAAATAACAGAAGATTAGTTTTTTGCAAAATATTTGAAAGAAAACCCCAACCGCGACCCGGCCTGAATGGAGCTCTTTTTGTGGAACGAAGTGAAGCAAAAAAGCGGGAATGGAGGACGGAAATTGTCGCCCAAAAAAGAAAAATAAATACCCTCCAAAAGACAGGTTTTTATAGTTTCACTTTGTATTGGTCGATGTGTAAAATTTTGTAAACCATTTCTTTCAGAAGTTCGCTGTCGGTCATATTGATGGCGCCTAACCCTTTGCTTTTGAGGTCGATTTCCCGTAAAATGGAAATGGCTCGCGTACAATTTTTGAGGTTATAAAACCGTGCAGCTTCGGCAAAATCTTTTAAGAAATAAGGATTAATCCCCATCGTTGAAGCTTGATTTTGTGGCGACTGTCCGGCCATGGTATGGAAGATAATCAGGTTGGAAAAGAAGTTGTACAAATTCCCGGTTGTCATCACAAATGGGTTTGCTTTTGGCGATTTTCCGATAAAGTGTGCGATTTTGAAAGCGTTGATTTCGTCCTTTTTTCCGAGTGCTTTGATGAGTTCGAAAACGTTGAAATCTTTACTGATTCCGATATTGGTTTCAATGATTTTTTCATCCAGAACTTCGCCGTCTTTCAGAATCATTTTGAGTTTCAACAACTCATTTGAAATCCTTGATAAGTCCGTTCCTAAATACTCTGCAAGCAATGTTGGGATATTAGGTTTGGCTTGAATTTTTAAAGTTCTGATCTCGTTTTCAATCCATTTTGGCACATTGTAATCCTTCACTTTCTCACTCAAAAAAATCATTTTTTTGGTGGTCAGAATTTTGGTAAAAGCTTTCCTCGCATCGACTTTTTTGTATTTGTAAGCGATGATTAAAATCGTGGATTCTACAGGATTTTCTGCGTAGAGTTTTAAGGCGGTACTTTCAGGTTCGGTAAGCGTAATATCCTGTGCTTCTTTCACTATGATTACTTGCTTGTCGCCCATCATCGGGAATTGTCGTGCTAATGAAAGCACTTCTGAAAACGTGGTGTCTTTTCCGTAAACAACGGTTTGATTAAATGCCTTTTCATCTTCCTCCAAAACATCGTTTTCAAAGGACTTCAAAGCAACATCCATAAAAAAGGGTTCTTCGCCGTGGAAAAAATAAATCGGCAAAAGCTCTTTATTTTTAATATTTTTGAGGATTAAATCTAATTCTTTCATAAATGGAACTTCCGAAACTGAATTTTAATGAGGATTTTGACTTTCAAATCAAGAGAGACAAAGATAAGTTTTTTATTTATGATTTGGTTCGCAAGTCGTGGTTGCTGCTCACGCCCGAAGAATGGGTGCGACAACATTGGGTGCATTATTTTCACCTGACTAAAGGTCGGAATCTATCTTCTTTAATTCTAGAAAAAAAGTTGGTTTTAAACGGAACTACGAAGAGAATTGACTTGCTTGTCACCGAAAAAACAGTTGCTAAAATTCTGATCGAATGTAAAGCTCCTGAAATTAAACTTACTGAAAAAACCTTTGAACAAGCCGCAAGATATAATTCAGTTTTAGATGCGGAGGAAATTATCCTGAGTAATGGTTTGCAGCATATTTACGCGAAGTTTATTGATGGAAAATATGAGTTTTATAAAGGTGAATTTTAATCGATATTTCTATTTTATTCTGCAATAACAATCTTTATAGATTATTCTTTTCATCATCAACTTTTTGCATTTTGACATTTTGAAGCTTAGTTTTGCACCATGACTAAAACGAACGGCTCCTTTACTTCCATAATTCCCTTATTGATCTTTGTATTTGTTTTTTTGGGAGCAGGTATTTACAATCAGGATTTTTACGCTTTGCCCTCTCCTGTCGCAGCTTTAATTGGAATTGTTTTCGCATTTATTTTACTCAAAGGCAAAGTGAACAAGAAAATAGATACTTTTCTAAAAGGATGTGGCGATGGTAAAATATTGACCATGTGCATCATTTATCTTTTGGCCGGCGCTTTTGCCACCGTTTCAAAAGCCACCGGAAGTGTGGATACCATTGTCAATTTAGGTTTAAATTATATTTCGGCAGCCTATTTTCCAGTTGGGATTTTTGTGATTGCTTCCTTTCTCTCTTTCGCTTCTGGAACGTCGGTGGGTTCTATTGTTACCTTAGGACCGATTGTTATTGAACTGGCAGAAAAAAGCGGTTCGCCACTTGGACTAATTGGTGCAGCTTTGCTTTCGGGAGCGATTTTTGGAGATAATCTTTCCGTAATTTCCGATACGACGATCGCAGCCACTCAAAGTTTGGGTTGTGCCATGAAAGATAAATTTAGAGTCAATTTTAAACTCGCTTTACCGGCAGCTATAATTGCCATTATTATTTTAGTCGCTATCGGATTTAATCAGGAAACAACGTCCGTTATCATGGAACAAAAGAATTTTAATTTCATGCTGATCCTTCCCTATTTATTAGTTATTACACTTTCTATCATCGGTATTAATGTTTTTGTAGTCCTCTTTTCAGGATTGCTTTTCGCCGGACTTTTAGGAATGGGTTATGGAACTTTTGGGGTAATGGATTTTGCAAAAAATACTTATGAAGGTTTTACAAGTATGACCGAAATCTTTCTACTTTCCCTTCTCACAGGTGGTTTAGCAGCCTTGGTTGAAAAAGCGGGCGGAATTAATTTCCTCTTAAGAAATATCAACAAAATTATCAATTCACAGAAAACTGCTTTATTGGGAATTGGCGGTTTAGTAAGTGTCGCTAATTTCTGTGTGGCCAACAATACGATCGCTATTTTAATTTCTGGAAAAGTCTCGAAAGAAATTACGGATAAGTACGATTTAAAACCTCAAGAAAGCGCTTCTGTACTTGATATATTTGCCTGTTATGTACAAGGTATTATTCCATATGGTGCACAGATTTTGCTTCTGATTTCTTTGAGTAATTTTAAAATGAGCTATACTGATTTGGTATTGAATTCCTTTTATTTGCATCTTCTTTTGGTGATTACTTTGGGTTCAATTATATTTAGAAATACGAAAAAATTCACTCTTAATAAGTCAACAATTTAAACGATAATTAAATGAAGATTAAAAATATTATTTTCGATTTCGGTGGCGTGGTGATGGATTGGGATCCCCGTTATTTTTTCAAGGATCATTTTAAGGATGATGAAAAGATGGAACATTTCCTAAAAAACATCGTTACCGATGAATGGAATGCAGAACAAGATCGCGGAAGAACTTTAGCAGAGGGAACAGAAATTCAGGTGGCAAAACATCCGGAATGGGAAAAGGAAATCCGCGCTTATTACGATAATTGGACGACAATGTTAAAGTCAGATATTCCTCATAACGTAGCGGTTTTGCGAAAACTGGAACATTCGAAACATGACCTTTTCGGCTTAACAAACTGGTCGGCAGAAACTTTTCCTTATGCTTTTGAAAACTACGATTTCTTTAAAATATTTAATGATAAAATTGTGGTTTCGGGTACAGAAAAATTGATTAAACCCGATCCAACCATTTGGCAAGTTTTACTTGACCGTTATAAAATTAAAGCTGAAGAATCTGTTTTCATTGATGATAACGCCAAGAATATTGAAGTCGCTAAAAGTTTAGGATTTATCTGTGTTCACATCAAACAGCATACAGATTTAGATAAGGAATTAAGACAATTGGGAGTAAGCTTTTAACCATAAATCGAAGATTCACTGACGCATAAATGTTCAACTTTGTGTTCTAGATATTTTTAAAGTGAGAACTAAATCTTATGTGACTCATCTGTTTTATTAAAACTGAAACAGGCTCTATATTTCACGCAAAGACGCAAAGTTTTTTAATTCCTTGAAAATATTTAAAGGCGCAAAGTTCGTCTCAGACAAATTGGAAATGTTTAAGAAACTCCTATTATATGAACTTAATAAACCCAATAAGTTCCATCTCTAAAAAAACTTTTGTGACTTTTGTGGTTTAAAGTTCTTGCCGATTTACCAAATCCATAGAAAATGCAGGCAAGCAAATTGCTAAATAATCGCAAGGATTTTCAAACGGATTACTATACCGAACGCGCGCTCCTTTTTCGATAATGATACTTTGTCCGGTTTCTAGAACGACGATTTCACCGTCAATTTCAAATTGTTTTTTTCCTTTAATAATATAAGTGAATTCATCAAATTCAGGAGTTTGAAAAGGTTCGCTCCAGTTTGGTGGTGCCACCATGTGTGCAATTGAAATATTTGGATGTCCGGTCGAGTTCCCCCAGATTTCTTCAATGAGTTTTCCGTCAGTTGTCGGAACGATAAAAGGTGATTTTTGAATTTTATATTTTGACATGTTTCATTTTTAAGAGGTTTAAAATTACAAATTAAATTTTTGGCTAAATTCATTTTCGGTCAATAAATTTAAGTAAAGCTGTTTTTAAAATTTAACTTTTTACCAAATAAAAACATTTTCTTTCTCATTATTAAAAAAATCAATCGAAATCATTCTATATTTTTCTCTTATTTAAGCAATTTTGTATGTATTTTTAACCTAAATAAAACTACAAATATGATACATTCACTATTATTAGCAGGCTTATTTATGGCCTCAGGAACTGTTTTTAGTCAGAATCTTAAAAAGGTTTCTTATAAAGACGGCGCTCAAAAACTTAACGGATTGGTCACTTCCAATGCCGAAAAAAAGCTTCCGGGAGTTTTAATTTTACCAGCGTGGATGGGAATTGATGACGAAGCAAAAGCCGCCGCGCTCGGACTGGAAAAACAAGGTTACATTGCTTTTATCGCAGATATTTATGGGGAAGGAAATATTCCAACCGATTATGCTTCTGCCGGAAAAACGGCAGGTTATTACAAACAAAACTTTGAGTCTTATCAAAAACGAATTTCCTTAGCTTTAGATGAATTGAAAAAGAGCGGTGCAAATCCGGCTAAAATTGCAATTATCGGCTATTGCTTTGGAGGAAGCGGCGCCTTGGAAGCAGCCAGAGCAAATATGCCGGTTGTTGGAGTCGTCTCGATTCATGGTGGTTTAGGAAAAGATAAAGCGAGAGAAAACGGACCGCTTTCTGCAAAAATTTTAGTAGAACATCCAGCAGATGATGAAAGTGTTACTGCGGAGGATTACAGTAATTTGGTTAAGGAAATGAATGCCGGAAATGCAGATTGGCAGATTATCACGTATTCACATTCAAAACATACTTTTACGAATCCTAAGTCACCTGATTATAACGCGCTAATGGCGAAGAGAGCTTGGGATCATACCTTAATGTTTTTGAAAGAGATTTTGAAATAATATTTTTTGATGACACTTCGATAATCTCAGCATCACAGTGTTATATTAAATGCTTGGTTAAAAAAATCCTTTTCAGTTTTGAAAAGGATTTTTTGATTTGTAGGAGAATCAATAATGGTCTTGTGTCATGAAAAATTCATAGTGCTGTTATTTCTCTTATTCTTTTCTATTGAAACAAAATAATTACACCTCAAGGACTGGAAACTTCGGCTAAAAATTTAAAGATGCTTCGACAAGCTCAGCATGACATCTCTATTATGAATCATTTAATTTAGGTAATGTCAGGTTGAGCTTGTCGAAACCTTTTTTTGAAAATTAGACGCGAGTTAATTAACCACTTCTTAATTTGTCCTTTCATTAATTCTGACATGTCGTAGATTTTGCTGATTAAATATGATGAAGTATTAAATCTGCTGAATCTGTAAAATCTGCGAGCGCATTTTAGAAAAAAAAACCTTTTCAGAAAACTGAAAAGGATTTAATATAAAGACTGAATTTGGTTAAAATTGCATTTCAGGAATTTCTCCGTCAATGATTAAGTCGGCTTCGGTAGATTTTATAATATCTTCTACTGAAACTCCGGGCGCTCTTTCTAAAAGCTTGAAACCGTTTGGTGTAACTTCTAATACTGCCATTTCGGTCACTACTTTTTTCACACAACCAACTCCCGTTAATGGAAGTGTACACTTTTTCAAGATTTTGCTTTCTCCAGCTTTATTAACGTGCATCATTGCAACGATAATATTTTCTGCAGAAGCTACTAAATCCATTGCTCCACCCATTCCCTTGACCATTTTACCGGGAATTTTCCAGTTGGCAATATCGCCGTTTTGGGAAACTTCCATGGCTCCAAGAATTGTCAAATCAACTTTTTTGCTTCTAATCATTCCGAAACTGAAAGCAGAATCAAAGAATGAAGCTCCGGGAAGTGTGGTGATGGTTTGTTTTCCAGCATTAATTAAGTCGGGATCTTCATCACCTTCGAAAGGAAAAGGTCCCATTCCGAGGACGCCATTTTCACTTTGAAATTCCACCGAAAGATCGTGAGAGACGAAGTTGGCAACCAAAGTCGGAATACCGATTCCAAGGTTGACGTAATAGCCATCTTTTACTTCTTTGGAGATGCGCTGAGCGATTTGTTCTTTTGTAAGCATAGTGTAAACTTGAACTGCAATTTATTCATTTTTCGTTTCCTGTACAAATGGAATTGAGACAATCTATGGTATGACCTAAACAAACCGATTAATAACCTTAATTTTGCAACTTATTATTTTTAAGAAAATGAAAACATTATTATATTATTTAAAACCGCATAAATGGTTGTTGATTGCTTCTTTATTTTTGGCGACCATCAATCAGGTTTTTTCTTTATTTGGTCCGGCGATTACAGGAAATATTCTGGATCAGTTGGTGACGCATCCTAATTTTTTCGATAAAGAAAAACTTCTTCCCAGAGATTTAGATCAATATTTCTATGGAAACGGAATTTACCACGGTGTATTTTATTTTCTAGGATTATTAATAGGAACTGCGATGGTGAGCAGAATCGCAAAAGCTTTTCAGGATTATGTGGTGAATGTGATCACTCAGAAATTTGGCGCCCATATTTTCACCGATGGATTGCAACATTCAATGGCGTTGCCTTTTCAGGAATTTGAAGATCAAAGAAGTGGTGAAACTTTATCTATTTTAACAAAAGTAAGAGAAGATTCTGTAAAATTCATCACCAATTTCATCAATATATTTTTCGGAATTTTAGTGAGTATTATTTTCGTTTCCGTTTATGCGATTCGTCTGAACTGGTCAATTATGGTGGTTTATGTAGTCGGAATTTTCTTCATCGCCTTTGTTACCAATTTTTTGAGTAAAAGAATTAAAACCATTCAGAAAACAATCGTGGCAGAAACAACCAGTTTAGCCGGAAGCACGACTGAAAGTTTACGCAATATCGAAATTGTAAAAAGTTTAGGTTTAACGAAACAGGAAGTGAACCGTCTGAACAGCAACACTTACAAAATTTTAGGCTTAGAATTGCGGAAAGTAAAAAGCATTCGATCTTTGAGTTTTATTCAGGGAACGATGGTCAATTTTCTGCAACAGACCATCACCTTTACTTTGCTGTTTTTGATTTTTAGAAACATCATTACGCCAGGACAATATTTATCATTAATGTTTTATGGATTCTTTATTTTCGGCCCGATGCAGGAAATAGGAAACATCATTATCTCCTATCGTGAAGCGGAAGCCTCGCTGAATAATTTTGATAAGTTGATGAAAAAGCCCATCGAAGAAAAACCAAAAACGCCGAAACAAATTGGTTCTATCGCAAAATTAGCTTTTGAACATGTTTCTTTCCAACATCAAAGTGCGACTTACAAAGCCATAAATAACATTTCCTTTGAAGTGAAAAATGGAGAAACGATTGCGTTTGTTGGTCCAAGTGGTGCGGGAAAAAGCACTTTGGTAAAATTACTTGTCGGATTGTATCGACCGAAAGAAGGGGTTATTCTTTACAATAATATCGATGGAAATGAATTCGATTTTGATGAACTGAGAAATCAGATTGGTTTCGTAACGCAAGACACGCAGCTTTTTGCTGGAACGATCAAAGAAAATTTATTGTTCGTGAATCCAAACGCGTCAGAAGAAGATATACAATTAGCTTTAAAAAAATCCAGCGCAACTGCATTAATTGAAAGAGCAGAAAAAGGAATCGAAACCGTGATCGGAGAAGGCGGATTTAAGTTAAGTGGCGGCGAAAAACAAAGAATTGCGATTGCCAGGGCTTTATTAAGGAAACCGAATTTGCTTATTTTCGATGAAGCAACCTCAGCTTTAGACAGTATTACAGAAGAAGAAATCACTTCTACGATTAGAGAAATTTCTGAACAAAAAGAACAGATTACCGTTTTGATTGCGCACCGATTAAGTACGATTATGCACGCCGACCGAATTTATGTTTTGGAAAAAGGTCAAATTATCGAAACCGGTTCTCACGAAAATTTGTTGACTGAAAAAGGATTGTATTATGCGATGTGGAGACAGCAGATTGGAGAAAGGAAGATGTAAATCACTACAAATTCCTTTAATTTTATTTCGCATTAAATCTCCCTCGAAATTCACCCGGAGTTACGCCTAAAAGTTTTTTCACATAGCGCGTAAAATAAGAATAACTGCTGAAATTCATTTCTTCTGATATTTCGGAAATATTTAAATTATTATTTTGAAGCAAAAGGATAATGCGTTCTTTTGCATGCCGTTTTATCCATTCTGATGCGGTTATTCCCGAATGAATTTTACAGAGATAATTGAGATATTTGGCAGAAATATTTAATAAATCAGTATAAAATTTCACTTCGCGATGTTGCAGACAATTTTCCTGAAGCAGACTGATAAAGTGTTCATATTGATTTCCGGTCTGTAAACTGTGTTTGCGTTTTTCATATTCATTGGCAAATAAATTCCACATTTCTAAAATAAAAATCTGCGTCTGCAACTTCAGCATTTCTTCATAAAAACGGTGACTGGTTTCTAAAAACCGCTCCTTGATCTGTTTAAAATTAGTTAGAATTTTTTCTTTTTCTGAAGCCGAACCAATTGTTTTCACTGGAAATATTCGGGAATGAAGTTGCGCATTAATACTCCAACCTTGATCAGGAATATTATTGATTAATAAATCTTTTTCAATTAATAAAGCGCTGCTTTTAAAATTTTTTGAAAATTTGAAATCCGATAATTTACTTTCTGCAAACCAAAAAAGGAACTGTCCACTTTTACACTCCATTTTTTGATCATTAAATTTAAACTGAAAAGTTCCTCTTTGGCAAAAAAGATGGGTGTGATAAAACTGTTGAAAGTTTTCCGGGAAATCAGTTTCCTTTGAAACTTCAAAAAAAAGAATCCGTGCTAAAGCGCTGTTAATCATCACCAATTTGTTTTTGCTAAAATACGTAATATTTGACATTTATAGCGCATTTAGTATCATATTTGGAAATACGATTTGATGTAATTTTGTAATTAAATATTTGCAAAATGAGTGAAATAAGAAAATCAATATTCGAAAGTTTAAAAAACGGAGAAACAATTACTTCCGATCATCCTGATAATTACCAATTGAGGGAATCTGCTTTTGCGACTATCAAACTTTTACAAAAACTTAATAACAGTTTTGAGCCCAATGAAATAAGAGAAATTCTTAGTGTAATAACTGCTTCTGAGATTGATGAAAGTGTTGGTTTATTCCCACCATTTTACATTAATTATGGTAAAAATACCAAGATTGGCAAAAATATCTTTATCAATTTTGGCTGTACTTTTTTGGATCTGGGCGGAATTACAATTGAAGATGGCGTTCTGATTGCCCCAAAAGTGAACTTATTAACTGAAGGACATCCTTTAAATCCAGCAGAAAGACATTCATTAATTCCAGGAAAAATTCACATCAAGAAAAATGCGTGGATTGGTGCAAATGCGACCATTTTACAAGGTGTAACCATTGGCGAAAATTCCGTGGTTGCCGCTGGAGCAGTCGTTTCAAAAGATGTGGATGATAACACGATTGTTGGCGGTATTCCTGCAAAAATTATAAAGAAAATCAGTTAACATAGAACTATGAAAATAGCACAAATCACACTTGTAACCATTACAGCAATAATCGTAATGTCTTGTAATTAAAATAAAAAACAAACTCAAATTTAAAATGAAAAAATCAATAATAATTTCACTTTTATTTGTAGTAACAACGCCAATATTTGCACAAAACAAAACATCAAAATTGAAAAAAATGGAAACTAAAGAACACTATACTTTTACATTAAGTGATAAAGTAACCCGTCAAAAAATAAGTTTTAAAAACCGCTACGGTATTACACTTTCAGGAGATTTATACCTTCCAAAAAATGCTGGAACTGAAAAATTAGCCGCTCTGGCAATTAGCGGACCTTTTGGTGCTGTAAAAGAACAATCTTCAGGATTATACGCCAACCAAATGGCGGAACGAGGTTTTGCAGTAGTGGCATTCGACCCATCTTACACAGGCGAAAGCAGTGGAGAACCGAGAAATTTGGCATCGCCAGAAATTAATACAGAAGATTTTAGCGCGGCTGTAGATTTTTTGGGTATTCAGAAAAATATCGACCGAAATAAAATCGGTATTATTGGAATTTGTGGTTTTGGTGGTTTTGTATTGAACGCAACTGCTGCCGATAAACGTGTGAAAGCCGTTGCTACTTCGACAATGTATGATATGACAAGAGTAATGTCGAAAGGTTATAATGATGTGGTTACTTTAGAACAGCGTACCAAAACATTGGAACAATTGGGCGATCAACGTTGGAAAGATGCAGAAGTTGGAACTTTTGCTAATGGCCCAAAATTGAATGCGGAAAAACCGAAAGACGATGCTCCTGAATTTTTAAAAGGATATTACGACTATTACCGCACTCCACGAGGTTATCACGAACGTGCCATCAATTCTAATGGTTCGTGGACAGCAACAACGCCAATTTCGTTAATGAATATGCCCATTTTAAGTTACATTAAAGAAATTTCGCCAAGACCACTTTTAATTATCGCAGGCGAAAAAGCACATTCAAGATATTTTAGCGAAGATGCTTTTAAAGCAGCATCAGAACCAAAAGAATTGGTTATTGTTCCAAATGCAGTTCATACCGATTTATACGATAAAATAGACATTATTCCGTTTGATAAATTGGAGACATTTTTTAAAGAAAATTTGAAATAATAAATGATGAAACACTCGCTTTTAATTTTATTAATTTTCATGTCATTCATTCTCATTGGCGCATCTTCTTGCAGGCAAGAAAATACTATTCATAATACTAACAACGAGGCTATGATAAACGGAAATATTAAAATTATAATAGGTTCGCAAACCTTTACAGCAAAACTTTTAGATAATAATTCGGCAAAGAATTTTAAAGAAATGTTACCTTTAACAATCAATATGACGGATTTGAATGGAAACGAAAAGTATTATGATTTTTCAAAGAGTCTTCCAACAAACTCTTCTAATCCCGGAATGATGAACAATGGGGATTTAATGTTATACGGATCAAAAACTTTAGTTCTTTTTTACAAAACATTTTCAACATCTTACAGTTACACAAAATTGGGAAAGATAGATGATGCAACAGGTTTAGCATCTGCATTAGGTTCAGGAAATGTAACTGTTACTTTTGAATTAGAATCTTAAAAAGATATCAAGTTCTAAAAAAAATAAATTCCAATATTTAATAATGTCTACAAGTATCAGTGTATTATTTTTTTCACTTCTATCCCATAATAATTTAAAAAGTCAAAACCAAAATGAACACATCAATTCAAAAAATAAGCGATTTCGCAACAGGCGAAGAAAATACAGGTTATGCACAATATTTTTCTGGCAAATCTTGGTTAGCGCCTTTAACCAGCAATAAAGATTTGAATGTTCCGGTTGCAAATGTGACCTTTGAACCAGGTTGCAGAAATAATTGGCACAGTCACACCGGCGGACAACTTTTAATTATTATTGGCGGCGAAGGAATTTACCAGGAACGCGGAAAACCTGCACAACTTTTGAAAAGTGGCGATATTATAGAAATAGGACCAAATGTGGAACATTGGCACGGCGCAACTTCCGATAGTTGGTTTTCGCATCTTGCTACAAATGGAAACCCATCAACCAATGAAAATAATTGGCTGGAACCTGTTTCCGATGAAGATTACAACGAAGCCAACAATCAAATTAAAAAATAATGATCATACACAGGAAGATATTTATTTTAATTAATTATATTTAAGAATTACCGCCTACATTAATTATAAGCCAATTAAAATCTATGATTAATCAAAATATGCTTTTTCATGCTGCTTTAGGTTTTTATGAAAATGGAATTGCTCTTGCAAAAAAAATTAATATCGAAGCAGGGAATAAATCATTTGAAATCGCTCCTGTTGCCGCAGTAAATATGAGTTTTGCCGCAGAATTACTATTGAAACTTTTATATCATTTAGATAATAATAAAGAAAAAGGTGGGCATAAACTCGATGAAATATTTTACTCTCTTGATGATAATCTTCAAAAAGAAATTGAAGACATATATAACAAAAACAAACTTAATTCTAAGAATGACATCTACCCTATAAAGTTATCATTCAATACAGAAAATAATAATCCGCAAGATCAAATCGATCAGTTTGACATCGGAAACTTAACATTGGGAAGATTATTAAAAATCCATAGTGATGGTTTCGTAAAGTGGAGATATGCTTATGAAATTAAAGATCAATATTACAACTATGAATTTAACTTCAATTTGATGAATGAATTTATAAAAGCGCTTTTGAGCATCATTGATATTAAAATCAATCAAAAATAAAATAGATTACAAAAAAAAACATTTCCCTCACGGGAAATGTTTCGTTTAATCATCACTTGAAGTCTTCAAATCAGAAAACTTTCAACTTCTTTTTCTAACTGTTCTTTGCTCAATTCTTTTCTCAAATTTCTCGCCCTGAAAAATTCTTTGAACCATAATTCCCGGAATATGAATTTCATTGGGATCGAGTTGTCCCGGTTCTACCAATTCCTCCACTTCAGCGATGGTGATTTTCCCACTTCCCGCCATTGGCGCATTGAAGTTTCTTGCAGTTCCTTTAAAAATTAAATTTCCGGCGTGATCACCTTTCCAGGCTTTTACGATGGAATAATCTGCTTTGTAAGCATGTTCGAGAATGTGCATTTTACCATCGAAATCTTTGGTTTCTTTTCCTTCTGCGACTTCAGTTCCGTAACCTGCAGGCGTGTAGAAAGCTGGAATTCCACATTGTGCAGCGCGGCATTTTTCGGCTAAAGTTCCTTGTGGCGTTAATTCTACATCGAGTTCACCGGAAAGCATTTGTCTTTCGAATTCTGCATTTTCGCCAACGTAAGAAGCGATCATTTTTTTGATTTGTTTTTTCTGCAAAAGCAAACCTAAACCAAAATCATCAACTCCGGCGTTGTTGGAGATACAAGTCAAATCGGTAACATTGCTTTCTACCAGCGCATTAATTGTATTTTCTGGAATTCCGCAAAGGCCGAATCCACCTACAATTAAAGTCATTCCATCGCTGATTCCGGCAATGGCTTCCTGAACATTTTTTACTCTTTTATCAATCATAATCTTTGCTTATTATTGCGCACTCCAAGCTCCGTCTAACGTAAATATACTTCCGGAAACGGTGGTTGCATTTTCTGCAGCTAAAAATACGGCAATTTCTCCTAATTTCTCAATAGGAACGAAACTTTTTACGGCTTGTTTTTCCAGCAGTACTTTTTCTACCACTTCTTCTTCGCTCATATGGTGTGCTTTTGCCTGATCTTTAATCTGATTTTCGACCAGTCCCGGAGGGAAATCTAATCTTTCTTCAGGCATAATCACTGATGCTTTCAGCTTTTGAAGCACCACGGATTACGAAGAATAAAATCACGCACATATAAACTACCAGAACGATGCTGATGTATAACGGCCATTGGTTTTCAGAATTCATAGTTTAACTTTAGAACAGCAAAAAACGGAATTAAATTTTGAGTTTAAGCTTTTAGATTTGAAAACGAAGATATGACTTAAATGGAAATAATGAAATATATTATCTGTATCACTTGTTTAAAGCAGATTAGTAAAGGTGTGACCAAATTTAGTTTCTCATATAAATATTTTTTTAACGCAAAGACGCAAAGGTTTAAATACAAAATTGCGTGTATAATTACGGTCGCAAAGGCGTTTGACTTCGTCGAATCTTCGATTTCACTTAGAAAAGGGCGCAAACCGAAAGTGCCATATTGACGTATTATGAATATTCATAAATTCTTTTAAAATATTGTAAATGAAATGTTTGTCAAATAGAAAAATTGTAGTATTTTTGCAACCTGTTAATCAACCTCTGACGAAGGGCGTGAACGTTGTTTAGCTTGACAAAAAATATTTTTTATAAAAAAAATGGATTTATTACAGTACGTACAAGACAAGTACATCGCAAAGAAAGAATTTCCTAAATTCAAAGCAGGTGATACTATCACTGTTTATTACGAAATTAGAGAGGGTGCTAAAACCAGAACCCAGTTCTTTAAAGGAGTTGTTTTGCAAATTAGAGGAACAGGAGGAACAAAAACTTTTACCATCAGAAAAATGAGTGGTGATGTTGGAGTTCAGAGAGTTTTCCCAATGAACATGCCAGCTTTGCAAAAAATTGAAATCGACAGAAGAGGTAAAGTTAGAAGAGCAAGAATTTTCTACTTCAAAAACCTTAGAGGTAAAAAAGCGAGAATTAAAGACGCTTCTTACAAAAAGTAATTCAATTTACGATATTAGAAAAACCCATCAATTTATTTTGATGGGTTTTTTATTATTGGAAAGTGAGACTAAATAAGTTATTTTTTAATCAGTAATTTAGAAGAATAGTTAACTCCTAATCCTGTAACTTTTACTTGATACATTCCGTTTGGAAGTGCTTGCGTATTGACTGCATCAGTAAAAGAAACGTTCTGACTGGAAACTAACTTGCCAGAATTTTCGTAGATTTCAACACTTACTTTTCCTAAAATATTATCAGATGCCTTAATAAAAAATTCATCTTTAGCCGGATTTGGCGAGATAGAAATCCTTTTATTTAAAGAAGCTTCGCTATTTGCTAAAATCAAATTAGAATAGAATATTTTGTTTCCCAGCGGGTTTGTAACCGTGAGATTTTTACCAGAAAAAATTTCTTGATAATCAAAATAGAATTTATCTGTGGGTTGAAATCCAAAATAAAAATCAGTGGTCATATTATCAAATTGTTGCACGGCTTGTTCGTTTTCGCCATGATATTCCATTAAGGTAATTGCTATACCTGGCACATTAAAATAGTTGGAATTGTTATCACCAAAAGCCGCAGTTCCAAAGGCTGAATTAAAAAGAATGGATCTAAATCCATTATTGCCGTCATAATTAAATTCGACTTTTCCTGAGGCAACAAACGGAGCTGGCGGATAATAATCAATACCATTCCATTGAATTTTCATAATGGTCCAGTTTGCATTTTTCAACAAACTGCTGTAGGGTTGGGAATAACAGATGAATGATACAATAGTAAACAGCAAGAAATAGATTTTTTTCATGATTTTAAGTTTAATATAAAGATATTATTATTTTTTGTCAAATATTATAATTTAATAAACTGAGGCTCATCTAAAAAAATTAGGAAGGCAGTAATCAATTTTTTGAAAACTATTTTTATGGATTGATCAAAATGGTTTTTTTATCAGCGAAAGTACATTTGATTTCCCGTGGCAAGAAGAAATGCCTGAAGTTATAGCCCTGATGGCAGCGGCATCCCCGCGCAGCGGGATATAGCGGACAGCGGGACTGGATTTGTAAGAAGCGAAAATTTTGGTGCTCCTTATTGAGAATCTAATTATTTGATTGTTCTCAATTATCTTTCCCCCAAGATTTGACGCTGATTCCAAACTGATTTTAAATTATTTTCACAAAAAAACCGCCTTGTTCAAAACAAGACGGTTTAAAAATATTAATTAAAGATTATTTTTTAATCATCAATTTAGAAGAGTAGCTAACGCCTAATCCTTCTACTTTTACAACGTAAACTCCGTTTGGAAGTGCTTGTGTATTTACGGCATCAGCGGAAGAAATTTTCTGACTGGAAACTAATTTTCCAGAAGCGTCATAGATTTCAACATTTAATTTTCCTAAAATGTTATTTTTTGATTTCAAGAAAAATTCACCTTTAGCAGGGTTTGGATAAATGCTAAATGCTTTGTTAGCATCAACATTACTAGTTGCTGCTGTTACTAAACATTCTGTTGGCACTGTGAAATCTTCGACTTGATCGGTAATAATTAGTTTTGATCCAGCAGAAGCGTTAACTCCAAGACCTCTTGCAGCAAAAGTTTCCCAAATCATACATTTATCTGCACCACCTGTGGTAGCAAGTTCAGCTTTAAGAATTCCATCTCTACCGTCGATAAAGCTTGGGCTACAACCTTGAAGTTTTAGACCATCTGTAACCAATTGCAATACTCTTGTACTTCCGTTGGTAGCGTTTGCCATTACATCAGAAGAGTAACCATATTTCTCAGCATATTTCCAATGAAGATCCCAAAGCATTGTTGCCCATACAAATCCGATAGAGTGTACTAGTGGCGCAGCATTTGTTCCCATTCCGTTGGTATCTCCGTAAGTATAACCATTGATATCGAAATCAGGAGAATATTTAGCAGGACGAATTCCAAGACCAGTAATCGGTTCAGAAATCGCATAAGTTCCAATTCCTCTTGGTACATCTTTGGTTGCTCCTGGCTGATTAGTTAACATTAACGCGAAGAAATCAGACCAACCTTCACCCATTTGTTCTTTACTGTTATTAGTAGATAAACATGTTGAACCGTTCCCAGTTAATCTATTAGAAATACCATGACCGTATTCATGAGTTACAATTCCATTATCGAAACTACCATCCCTAATTGGCTGTACGTTTTCATCATATTTTAAAGTAACATTTACAGGAGTTGTACCGGTTAAAAGACCTTTCATATAAACTCCTTCTTCATAAGGGATCAATACTGAAGGAATAGTAACGGTAGCATCTACTCCACCCATTCCAGCAGTTGCCGTAGATGATGGTAAACTATAAATAATCGCAGCGCTAGCACCTGCAATCTGTGCGTTTTTAACCTTAACCGTAAAGTCACAGTCTCCTCTTTGAATTAAGCCGATTTTACCTACAAGTGAATTGGCTGGTAAAGCAGTACATCCGTCTAAAACTGAAGATAAAACAACGTCACCAGTTACTCCGGTCGCATCCAGCTCTGGTCCGAAAGTAGTTGAAACCAAAGCTTCTACCGGTCTACCAACTGCTTCTGCAGGGGTATTGTAGTAAAAACGTTCGATTACGCCTGGATCCCAAAGATACATCTGCATTCTTGGTCTTTGCCCATCTGCTGGTGTTGTGAAGTTAGCGTTGTTTCTTCCTCCTCCATCTTGAGACTCTGCCATTACATAATCATTCTGACTTCCGCCTTTTCCAAAATTGAATGCCTGGAAATTTCTTGCAGATTCAGTAAAACCTAAACGATAGAAAATATCGTGAATTTTATTATTGATATAAAATAAATTGGTCGTTGCAGCAGGTAAATTAGCAGTTGTAGCATTCGGTACAAATGGGAAATCGAAAACTAATCCTGCACCTCCATCTGGAGAAGCACCTGGATTGTTTGCGTTAAGCTTATCATCATAAGCATGTACGTTATTTCCTCTTGTAATGGTGTAATTACCAACATAAGTTCCTCCTGTCACACTTTGCCAGCCGTCTGGAGAAGCATCTAAAAACCAAGGATTAGAAACCAAAGTACGTGGTCCGTGACTTGGACTTTCTAATGGTAAAGCAAATACTCGGTAGCTTGCGTTACTTGGAGCAAAAGCTACTGGACCTACAAGCTTGTTAGTGTCATTGCTAAAGTCTTCTGAAAAACCAGCTGGTAGATGTGCAGAATAATCATGGCTATAAGCGTCATGTTTAAAATCACAAGAAAGCGTTAGATTATCTTTACTTAAAATTTGACCAGTTGTTGCGTCTGCAAGGATTGCCCAATAATTAGAAGTTCCTTTTTCTTCGAATACGAATTCATAACATAATTTCAGATCACTATTTTCTGCTTGAAAATAGATTAATCTGTTTTTCACGGTTGCAACTCCATCTTGCTCTGCATCTTTAATTCCGATAAGTTGGTATTGAGATGCATTCTTCAATCCTAAAGCTTGTGCTGCACTTGCAAAAATAGACGTATTAGCAGATGCTGAAGCTGGTTTTGCAGCATTTGCATAATTCTTGGCAAAACTATCATCGTAATAACTGATTTTTTTTTCTTTAATTAAAGCAGTTCCGATTGCATTATAAATTGGAATTCCATTATAAGACTGTTGAATTTTCACCACATCTCCTTTCATTGAGGTAGAAAAATCTTCATTGATGATTTCAAAATTCTTCAAATCAGCTTTCATGAAATCATTTTTGGCAGAAATGTGATTTTGAATAATCGACTTAAAATCTTGCGCGTTCGCGTTCCCAAAAGAGAACAAGAAGCAAACGGCCGCAATCTTCAAAGGTAAATTTCTATTTTTCATATATATTATTTATTTGCCGTCGAATTTATAAAAAATATTGATAAGTTTTGAATTTTTAACATAAAAAAAACGACTTAGATACTAAGACGTGAATTACAGCCCGAAAATTATGTACCATTTTTCTCCAATTTCCTTTTTGAAGTCGAATAAAACATCTAAATAACGAAGATTAATTCCTTTTCATTATTAGAAAAATCTATAGATTTATGAAGGTGAAGTATCGCTGATTCTTTTCATAGTTTTCTTTAAAAACCATTTTTCAATCATTACTTTAAATAAAAACTTACTTCTATTTTTTTATTAAAACCAAAAAAAAACGCCTCAGTAAACTGAGGCGCCTTTTATAATATGAAAATCAAGGATTATTTCCCTTCCATTTTCTTTTTCAATTCTGCTAATACGTCTAAATCACCAAGAGTTGATTTTTCTTCGTTGTTTGAAGAACCTGTTGATTTGTTAGATGATGAATTAGAAGTTTGTTCTCTTACATTTTTCTTTTCTTCGTCTCTGAAGATTCCTGTATGAGAAACTACTACTCTTTTGAATTCTTTGTTGAATTCGATAACTTTGAAATCTGCGCTATCTCCTTTCTTGATTTTAGATCCGTCTTCCTTCTCTAATAATCTTGATGGACAGAATGCTTCAACTTCTAGATCTTCGAACTGAACTTGAGCTCCTTTGTCGAAAACTTCAGTTGCAGTTCCTGCATGTACAGATCCTTCAGCATATTTAGTTTCGAATTTATCCCAAGGATTTTCTTGTAATTGTTTGTGACCTAAAGATAATCTTCTAGCTGCTGTATCTAATTCTAGAACGACAACTTTCAATTGATCTCCAACTGCACAGAATTCTGATGGATGCTTGATTTTTTTAGTCCAAGAAAGATCAGAAATATAGATTAATCCGTCGATACCTTCTTCCAATTCTACGAATACACCGAAGTTAGTAAAGTTACGAACTGTTCCCGTGTGCTCTGAACCTACTGGATATTTAGCTTCGATATTAGACCAAGGATCTTGGCTTAATTGCTTCATACCTAGAGAGATTTTTCTGTCTTCTCTGTCTAAAGTTAAAACTTCAGCTTCAACAGTGTCTCCTACTTTTACGAAATCACCTGCACTTCTTAAGTGAGTTGACCAAGACATTTCTGAAACGTGGATTAGACCTTCAACACCTGGAGCAACTTCTACGAATGCACCGTAATCAGCAAGTACTACTACTTTACCTTTTACTTTATCACCAACTTTCATGTCAGCAGAAAGAGCATCCCAAGGATGAGCTTCTAATTGCTTCATACCTAACTGGATTCTTGTTTTCTCGTCATCAAAATCAAGGATTACCACTTTCACAGTTTGTCCGTCTTCCAGGATTTCTGATGGGTGATTAACTCTGCTCCAAGAAAGATCTGTAATATGGATTAATCCATCTACACCTCCTAAGTCAACGAATACACCGTAAGAAGTAATATTCTTAACAGTACCTTCTAGTACCTGACCTTTTTCTAATTGAGCGATGATCTCTTTTTTCTGACCTTCGATATCTGCTTCGATTAACGCTTTGTGAGATACTACAACGTTTTTGAATTCCGGGTTGATTTTCACAACTTTGAATTCCATTGTTTTACCTACGAACTGATCGTAATCTTTAATTGGTTTCACGTCGATTTGTGATCCTGGTAAGAATGCTTCAATACCATGAACGTCAACGATCATACCTCCTTTTGTTCTTGATTTTACAAAACCATTAACGATTTCTCCAGTTTCGTGAAGTTCGTTAACTCTATCCCAAGCTTTCAAGATTCTTGCTTTTCTGTGAGATAATTGTAATTGACCTGATTTATCTTCTCTTCTGTCAACCATTACTTCAACCTCATCACCTGCTTTAAGCGCTGGGTTGTAACGGAATTCGTTTAAAGAGATAACTCCTTCAGATTTAAAGTTGATGTCAACGATTGCTTCTTTGTCAGTAAGTCTTACAACTTTACCAATAAGAACGTCGTTGTCCTGTAGATTGTTAAGAGATCCGTTATAGATTTCTTCTAGATCACTTTTCTCTTGTCTTGATTCAGCATCAAGACCAGATTCAAATGAATCCCAATCAAACTGTTCTGGAGCTACGTTTTGGTTCAAAAGAACCTCTGCTTTGTCTGTCGTTTCTGACATAATAAAAATAATTTGTATTCTTTACCTTTCAATATCTGGCTGAATGTGGTTGTTTGAAAAATACAGAAGATGTTAGTTGTTAATGTTTTACCTTAGCCAAATGCTTCCACAAAAAGTGGTGCAAAGATACTGTTTTTTCTTAGATGTTAGAAATAATTTTCACCTGTATTTTCTATGCAAAAATAATAGGAGCGATCCTTAGATTGCTCCTATTATTATAATTTAAAAATTAAATCTTAATTCTTAATTCTTAATCAATTTTGTTGCTTTAATGTTCTTACCATCATTTACTTTGATAATATAAACTCCTTTCTGTAAATCACTTACGTTATAAGATTCTGCCAATTTGAAGCTTTTAACTTTTTTACCGGTTACATCAAAAATACTTATTTCTGTATTCGTATTTTTTGATTCTGATGGTAAAGTCAATTTAAATGAATCCATTGTTGGATTAGGATAAACCAATACTCTACTGTCCAACTGTCGGGTTTCTGTAGTTCCCAGAGCAGTTGCAACATAAGTAATTATGAATGGCATTGCCTGAGGTGCAAAGGAACCACCATCAACAATTTCAGCCCAAACACCTGCATTAGCCTGAAGTGCATTTGCAGAAGCAGGTCCATTTGAACCAACAATTGTTACCGGAGGTAAAAATACCGATCCACTATTTGTTGCTCTCACTTGATAATCAAGCCAATAAGTTCCTGGATTTAATGTTTTTGTTACATTACCTTTAATTTGCCAGATTCTCCTTGTTGTTCCAACCGCTGATGCTGCGACTCTATACATTTTCGAATCGGTACTGCCAGCAACATTAATAATGTTTGTGGTCGTATCACCGAATACAACTGTTCCTCCGGCATTAGGGCTTCCGCTCCAAATTTTCAAATTCATTTGATTGATCGGAAATGTGGTAGAGCCCGTTTGATAAGCAAAGATCTCAACTGAAGAAATTGCCCAGCTTTCTCCCGCCGGAACCATAAAATCATCAGCTAATCTAAAGTCATTTGTCCCATCGGTAAATCCAGAGACACCATAGGTTGAATTTTCAGCTTGTAACTCACTCCAGGTATAGCCTGCCGGAGCAGCCACTGAAGTACTTGTTGTTGCACCAGTACTCAAATTTCCATTGGAGTAAGATTGCGCACTCATTAATGACCCACATAGAACCATTAAAGAAAATAGATTTCGTTTCATAATAAATTGTTTTTAGTATATCAAATCTACCAACTATTTATATTACAAAACAACTATTTTTCAATTATTTTAAAAAATAAAAATGAATATGACAAACAATTCATTACAAAACGAGTGATATCACAAAAAATATAAATTTATATTATATTTTTTGAAACTTCGAAAAGTAAAAAACCATCACTTTACTTTAATTAAAAACATTCTATTAAATACAATTAATACGTGCTTTCTTGTAACTTTGCAAAATGGAATTAAAGACGATTTATCAAAACTTGCAGATTCAGGACATGAATCAAATGCAAAAAACCACTTATAAAGCTTCAGAAGACAACAAAGACGTTATTCTTCTTTCGCCAACAGGATCAGGAAAAACGCTTGGTTTTCTATTTCCGATATTAAGAAATTTAAAGAAAACAAATAGTGGTATCCAAGCCATCATATTGGTTCCTTCCCGAGAATTAGCCTTGCAGATCGAACAGGTTTTCAAAAGCATGGGAACCGATTATAAAGTCACCGTTTGTTATGGCGGTCATGATAAAAAAATAGAAGTCAATAATTTAATCGAATCTCCCGCTTTGCTAATAGGAACTCCGGGCAGAATCGCATATCATTTAAAAAACGACAATTTCGATCCAACTACAATTGAAACAATGGTTTTAGATGAATTCGATAAGTCGCTGGAATTTGGCTTTCATGAGGACATGAGTTTCATTATTAATGAGATGCCAAATCTATCACAAAGAATACTGACATCCGCTACTGCGATGCCAGAAATACCAGAATTCACAGGTGTCAATCGTCCCGAAAAAGTTGATTTCTTAAAAGTACTGGAGATAAAACCAGATTTTCAACTACGGAAAGTAATTACTACTTCAGAAGAAAAGTTAGATACTTTATTCAATTTACTTTGTAAAATCGGAAACAAAAGAACATTAATTTTCTGTAATCACCGTGATGCTGTTGATCGTATTTCTGAATTATTAAAGGAGAAAGGAATTTCGAGAGAAACTTTTCACGGTGGAATGGAACAGGATGAAAGAGAACGAGCTTTACTCAAATTCAAAAATGATTCTTCGCGTATTTTAATTACCACAGATTTAGCTTCGAGAGGTTTAGATATTCCTGAAGTAGAATCTATCGTTCATTATCAACTGCCTCCGAAGGAAGATGCTTTCATCCACAGAAACGGACGTACCGCCAGAATGAATGCGAAAGGTTACGTATATTTAATAATGACTGAAGATGAAAACTTCCCTTTCATTAAAAAAAATACGCAAGAAGAAGTTCTAACGCAGGATTATAAAATGCCGTCAAGAACTCCTTTTCTTACCATCTATATAAGTGCTGGAAAAAAAGATAAAGTTAACAAAGTTGACATCGTTGGTTTTTTAATTAAAAAAGGAGAATTAGAGAAAGATGATATTGGACTTATTGAAGTAAAAGACACCACTTCTTATGTTGCTGTAAACCGCCAAAAAGTAGTTGCTTTATTGAAAAAATTAGAAAATCAAAGATTGAAGAATAAAAAATTAAAAATCGAAATTGCTTATTAAATAAACATGATTAATGTTGTCTTTAAATAGTCTTAATTTTTATGTATTTTTGTTTTTGACCTAATTCAAATGAAAGTTAATTTACCAGATAAACTCTATTATTCTATTGGCGAAGTTTCAAAAGCTTTTGATGTCAATGCTTCACTCATTCGTTATTGGGAGCAAGAGTTCCCAATAATTAAGCCTAAGAAAAACAAAAAAGGCAACCGATATTTTACGCCAGAGGATATTAAAAATCTAAAAATAATCTATCACCTGGTTAAAGAAAAAGGCTATACTCTCGACGGCGCCAGAATTGCGTTAACCACCAATTCAAAAATCTCTGAAACCGTTTCTATGATTGACCGATTGGAGTTTGTGAAAGCTGAATTACAGAAGTTAAAAGAGTCTCTCGTAGAAAGACCCGAATGAAAAATAGCGTTTTTCGTTTATTAAAATAGGTGTTTTTCTCTTTTGGACGAAAATTTTTCAGAATAACTTTACTGAAAATTACGACTATGAGATTCACCGTACCACTTTCAGCAGCTAAAAATTATTTCTTAGGTTTTGTAACATCCGGTATTTTCTTGGTATCCGGATTATATTTTTTCAGTGCCGAAGAAAATCAGGATAACGCCCCAATTAGCTTTTCAGAAAACTTAGAAGGCGGAAACCTCACTTCTAAAAAAGTCCATTTATCTGAATTTAATCCTAATGATCTCAATGAGGAACAATGGATTCATTTAGGATTCTCTGAGCGACAAGTTGCTACGATTCTCAAATATAAATCTGTAGTTGGAGGGAGTTTTAACTCAAAAGAACAGCTTAAGAAATGCTATGCAATTTCAGAAGAAAAATACAATGAGCTAGCACCTTATTTTGTACTTCCCAACAGTCCAAAAAAGTCGACTTCATTCCAAAACTTTAGCAATTATACTCCCAGAAAATCTTCCAATCAGTATTCAAACAATTACAATAAAGGATTATCAATTCCTGGGAAATTTAATCCGGATTCCTATAGTATTACTGATTTCATCAATTTAGGTTTTACAGAAAAGCAAGCTGTTTCTATTTTAAAATATAAAAATTATCTCGGCGGAAGTTTCATTAGCAAAGAAAAATTTAAAGAATGCTATATTATCAATGAAGAAAACTATAGAAAATTAGCACCTTATTTACTTCTTCCGGAAAGTAGTTCTGAAAATAAGTTTGATAAAAAATCGTTCGCAAGTAATGCTCCTCTTTCTGAAAAACCAACGATTACTTATTCGCCTTTTAATCCTAATACGACCAATCTTGAAGGTTGGAAAAATCTCGGATTTTCTGAAAAACAAGCTCAAGTAATCATTAATTACAGAGATAAAAATCTGAAAGGAAGTTTTAAATCATTAGAAGATATTGCACGTTGCTTTGTGATTTCGGCGGAAAAGTTTGAGCAGATAAAGCCGTATATCATTTTAAATTCTGAAAATACAAATAGCAAAAGTTCAGACCATTCACCAGTTAATTCAAATAACTCTCAACAAAATCAATCTGTAAAATCAAACAATAATGCAGAAACAAAAACAGATTTCAAGAAAACAGATTTGAATGAAATAACTTTTAAACAGTTAATCGAATTTGGGTTTGATGAAAAAAGCGCTGCGAGCCTTATTGGATTTAGAAATAAATTAGGAGGATTCGTGAACACCAAACAAATTATCGACACCTATAATATTGATAAAGATTTAGCCGAAACACTAATATCAACGGCTTTTTTATTTACAGAGAATGTTCCAAAATACACTTTGATGGACGCACCAGAATCTTGGTTAAAAAACCATCCTTATTTTAAATATTATGCAGATAAAATTATCTATTACAGAATCACGTTTTCAAATGAAAAAAAATTCTTTAGAACGATGAATATTAAACCAGAGGCCGAACAAAAAATGAGATTATACCTTAAATAAAAAATCAGCTTCCGAGGAAACTGATTTTTTATAAATTATCGTAATGATTAGTTTTTAATAAACTTCAAGGATTCTTTATCCAGCTGCAAAATATACACTCCTGGAAGAAGCTTTTGTACATCAATCGAATGACCATTTTTGAATGGTTTATTCAATTTTTGAACTTGTTTTCCGGAGAAATCTGTAATTGACGCATTCTGAATTTTTTCAATTTGTTTTCCTTTAATATATAAAGTATTTCCAACTACAGGGTTCGGATAAATTGAAAATTCATCTTTTTTAATAACGTTAACATCAGCAGCTGATAAAACTCCTAAATTTTCACAATAATCACCAGGATAAGATTGCCATTCTGAAAGATTAAAGAGTTTACTTGGCTCTGTAACAGTAGCAGATCGATATAAGGACACATCTGATAAAGTTGAAGAATTATTAAAATAAGAAACTCCTACAGCATCAACAGCAGTGGAAACATAACGAAGTTCTACATAATTACTTCCATTAAAAGTCATTTGTGGAGCCGCCGAAACAAATCTCGCCTGATCATTTGTAATACAAGTGAAATTCGCATTCGGATTAAGAACTACAAAGGTTTGATTATTTTCTACAACACCTTCTAATTCATAAGGAGCTGGGAAATAATAATTAGTTCCACTATGAAACTGAATACTGATACGATACTTATTCAAATCTACGGCATGTCCGGTTTTATTAGTAATTTCAAGAGCTTTATTATTATCTGTTCCTTCTAAATATTTGGTAATCATTAAATCTTTAGAATAAATATCTTGATCTAAAGTAGTAACCGATAACAAATTACTTTCAGGAGATTCCGTATAATTTTTATAATAGGCCTTTACCGTAAATTGATAAAGCGTTGACGGAGAAAGATGATCTACTGTAAAATTTGCATTTTTTGTATATCCCAAAGAAATTCCATTTTGATAGATTTTATATCCTAAAACATTGCTATCAGAAGAAGGAGTCCAAGTCAAATTAACAAAATAAGCGCTGGTTTTCGAACTGCTCAAATCAGCTGGAGCTTCAGGAACAACTACAACAGGACTTTGTGACCAAATCGCATTGACCCATTCGGGATGATCAATAAAAGGATTTCTATTTTTCTGAATCGCAAATACTCGATTATTTCTCTCAATTTCTTTTGGCGAAACGGGATCATTATTATGCCATTGTAAAAGCAGCGCTAAAAACCAATCTTCATAAGCTTTCTCTTCACTTCCATCTAAAGGACTCGTATCATTTGCAGGTGAAGTTCCATTATAGAAATTGAAAGAATTTAATTTCCCTTCATATCGAACAACATAATACAATAAACTTCTGGCGATATCTCCTTTAAATTCGGAATTTGGCTCATAAACCCTTCCTGTATATCCTGAATTTGGAGTTCCATTTTTGCTAATTTTAGAACCGTTCGTAAACGTATAATAATTCGTCGTTCCCGCAATTCCATAGGGATAATTACTTCTTAATTGATTAATTCTTGCATCCGTTGGAATTACAAAGAACAAATCTGAGTACATCGGATAATTACTATTAAAACTACTTTGCGGCATCATGTGTTCCCGATTATAACCCAAGCCCTCAGCTCCAGCAGAACTGATGAGATTCTCTTTTGTATAATGATAAGCAGTTGTTCCCGTTGGATTATTGCTATACATATCCAGCAAATAAGTATCATTAGAGGAATCATAATCATAAAAATGATCAACGTCTGTTTTTCCATAGAAATTCGGTAGATCACCGTAATGCCATGTAATAGTTTTTTTCGAAACAATATCGTGGAGTTTTGATTTTAGTTCATATCCATTAAGTCCAGAAGTACCATCATAATAATTCGTCGGCACTTGAGAAAAAAAGAAGGTAGGCAATAAGAAAACAGAAAATAAAAGTTGTTTCATATAATATATTTGGTGCTAAATTACAATATATGTTTTTGAAATATATGGAAACCTATATTAATTTTTAATGATAAATATCTTCTAAACGCGTATAGTTCTACAGTTATTAATTACAATCTATTAATTCAATGGATAACACAATAAATAATTTTAGGTTTTTGTACATTTTCTATATCTTTGAGAACAAATATAAAATATGAATAGCGAGACCACTCACAATCTTAATATGATTGCAGAAACCGCAAGGGATTTTGCAGAAAAAAATATCCGTCCAAATATTATGGACTGGGACGAAAGCCAAACTTTTCCCGTAGAATTGTTTCACCAACTTGGTGATATGGGATTTATGGGAATTGTTGTTCCTGAAGAATATGGCGGTTCTGGTTTAGGTTACCATGAATATGTAACTATTTTGGATGAGATTTCGCAGGTTGATCCTTCAATTGGACTTTCTATTGCTGCTCATAATTCACTGTGCACAAATCATATTTATGAATTCGGAAGTGAAGAGCAAAGACATAAATGGTTACCACAATTGGCTTCTGGTAAAGTAATCGGAGCTTGGGGACTAACAGAACATAACACTGGATCTGATTCCGGAGGAATGAGTACGACTGCTGTAAATGACGGTGATGACTGGATTATTTCAGGTGCAAAGAACTTTATCACTCATGCAATTTCTGGAGATATCGCTGTGGTAATGACCAGAACTGGGGAAAAAGGAGCAAGAAATAATTCGACTGCATTCGTTTTAGAAAAAGGAATGGCTGGATTTACTTCGGGTAAAAAAGAAAACAAATTAGGAATGCGTGCTTCAGAAACCGCAGAACTTATTTTTGATAGCGTTAGAGTTCCTGATGCTAACCGTTTAGGTGAAGTTGGTTCAGGTTTCAAACAAGCGATGAAAATCTTAGATGGTGGTAGAATCTCGATTGCTGCCCTAAGTTTAGGAATTGCGAGAGGTGCTTATAAAGCAGCTTTAAAATATTCCAAAGAAAGACATCAATTCGGAAAAGCGATTAATGAATTCCAGGCGATTAATTTCATGCTTGCCGATATGGCAACAGAAATCGATGCTGCAGAATTATTAATTCAACGTGCTTCAAATCTGAAAAATGCAAAGCAACCGATGACCAAAGAAGGAGCAATGGCAAAACTATACGCTTCTGAAGCTTGTGTAAGAATTGCTAATAACGCAGTTCAGATTTTTGGCGGTTATGGTTATACTAAAGATTTCCCTGCTGAAAAATATTACAGAGATTCTAAACTTTGTACAATCGGAGAAGGAACTTCTGAAATCCAAAGATTAGTTATTGGAAGAGAAATTTCAAAATAATATTTCTTTAAATAAAATTGAAAGCCCGGATATTTCTGGGCTTTTTCTGTTTGATAATCGATAACAAAATATTTCTAAAGAAAACCATTTTAAACTTCTCACTTGAATGTTTATCTTTGTTAAAATTAAAAATTGAATGGATAAAATTGATTCCCTAAATCAGGTTGCAGAATTTCACAAAACGTTTAACGCACCCATTTTAGACCAACCTACAATTCCCAGTGCAGATCGATGCAACTTAAGAATTTCATTATTACAGGAAGAATTAAATGAACTGAAAGATGCCATTGCTGATAATGATTTGGTAGAAATTGCAGATGCTTTATGTGATTTACAATACGTTTTAAGCGGAGCAGTTTTAGAATTCGGTTTGGGTGAAAAATTCACAACACTCTTCAATGAAGTTCAAAGATCAAATATGTCGAAAGCTTGTGCTACCCAACAAGAAGCTGACGAAACCATTGCCTTTTATAAAGAAAAAGGTGAAGAAGCTTATTCTCAAAAATCAGGTGATAAAATAAATGTTCATCGAGTTTCTGATCAGAAAGTGCTTAAGAATAAATACTATTCACCGGCGGATTTAAAAACTATATTAGAAAATTAATTATCTAATTACACTTAATTAATGAAAAATTTAACCAAAATAATATTCACTGCTTCTACTCTATTTCTTGCTTTACAATCTTGTGAATCACAGAAAGTGGTAGTTAATCGCGAAGTAAATCATACAAAAGACGGAAAAATGCTTTTAGGACACCAAACAAAAGATCAACTTTTAAAAGAACCTTACAGCGAATGGTTCGTGAAAGAACACGACGAATATTCAATTGATCAAAAAGCAATTGCTGAATTAAAAAAAGAAAAACTCAATTCTTACAACATTACATTGGTAATGGGAACTTGGTGTGAAGACAGCCATCGAGAAGTTCCGAGATTATTCAAAATATTGGAAGCGGTAGGATATCCGGAAACTAAATTGACGATGATTGCAGTTAATCGTCAAAAAGAAGCTCCGAATGGTGAAGAAGGACCCTTGAATATTCAACGGGTACCAACCATTATTGTACAGAAGTACGGCAAAGAAATTGGCAGGATTATTGAAAGTCCTTCGACAGGATATCTGGAAAGAGATTTAGTTGATATTCTTAAAAAAGACAATACTTCCCTCAAAGATTTAATAAAATAAATTGAAAGCAAACCAAAAACCATTATTCTTTATCGCAGGTGCAGTAGCAATGTTGCTCCTCTTTTTTTTGTGGAATTCCTTAACTAAAAAAGCTGAGGACAAAGTACAGAACGATTATTACATCATCACCAATCAGATAAGGAAGATGAATAAACTGGTCGTAATGGAACAGGATTTTTCGAGCATGCAGAAAACAAAGATCACCTCGCAAATGTTAGGAAGTGCTCTTTTACCTTCCACTGAAAAGCAGATTATTACCTTTACCAAAACCAATGCACAGGTTTCTTACGACTTGTCCAAAATGAAAATTAAGGTAGACTCAACCAATAAGAAACTCATCATTGAAGAATTACCAAACGCTGATATTCGCATTATTCCAAGCGTGGAAATTCAATCGATGGACGATTCCTTCTTTAATCGTTTTACTGACAAAGATTTTCAAAAAATCACTAAAACAGCGAAAGATAACGCGTACAAAACCGTCAATCAAAATCGACTTCGCGATGAAGGTAGAAAACAGCTTTTAGAAAATCTGGATCAAATATTTGTTTTGGCAAAGGCTTTGAATTATAAAATAGAGGATCAAACCGGTCAACTCGATTTATCAAAACTTTAAATAGCATCTTATGAAATCCGACAAAAATAAAAAAAGCAAAGAAGCAGAAGTAAAAAAGCAAAATCAAGATTTCCCAAATGTTCCAGCTTCATCAGAAAAGATTAACTCTGAAACCACTTTAAAAAAGGAAATCAAGGAAACCTCCGATTTAAATCCTAGCGGAAAAACCGATAATACTGCTCAAAAAAGCGAAAATTAATTTTTTCGCTTTTTTCATTTAATGTTAAAGTATTATTAATGTCTCTGAATATTGATCGATTGTCATAAAATTTGCATACCATATGTTACGCATAATAGTATGCAAAATCCAATAAATTTTCGCCATGACTTATAATATAATCGGAATTTTTCCCACAATCGATGATGCAATTTCAGCTGCTAAACAATTGACAAATGCCGGATTTATTAAACAATTTCCCGGATTTACAAAAAACTCAAAATTTCAACCGGAATCTTTAGTAGAGGATCATTTTATTGATCAAAATGAAATTTCAGTTTATACGCCTAATTTAAACCGAGCGCATAAAGCAAAAAATATTTTGATAAAATTTGGAGGTGAACTCAATAAGATAAAAGGTCTTTATTATGAGAAAGTTCAAAATACAAAACCAACGAACACTTCTTTAATTCTTTTTAAGAAAAGAAAACAATTGAAGGATTATAAAATTAAGTTAAGCCAAAAACCCATCGATTTATTAAACAACAAGTAATTTTTTTTAATAGTTGGAAATCGTTTCAAATGAAAGTATTTGGGACGATTTCTATTTAGAATAGCAATGAATAATTTATTTTTAAAATAAAGTTTTCTTTTTCAAAATTACAATCTCCTACTTTCTTCTGTCTAAAATTTTATACCATCTTTTAATCAAACTAATTTTCAATTTTTCTTCCATGATAGTTTTACTTAAAAGACAATCAAACAAAGCAAAAAAAACCGTATTTTCGCAACTTAAAATTTTTAGTTCAAAATGATTAAAATTACTCTTCCCGATGGAAGCATCAAAGAATTTGAAGGCGCGATAACTCCGCTTGACGTAGCAAAATCAATTAGTGAAGGTTTGGCAAGAAATACCATTTCCGCAATTTTAAACGGAACACAGGTAGAAATCACCACGCCTATAACCAGCGATTCGACCCTTCAGCTTCTCACCTGGAACGATGATTTAGGCAAAAAAGCATTTTGGCATTCTTCTGCTCACCTTCTTGCACAAGCGATTATGGAGTTTTATCCAGAAGCAAAATTAACGATAGGACCGGCAATCGAGCAAGGTTTTTACTACGACGTAGATTTCGGTGACGAAGCATTATCTGAAAAAGATTTTGAGAAAATCGAAAAGAAAATGTTGGAGAATGCAAAGAAGAATTCAACCTTCGATTTGTATCCTGTTTCAAAAGCAGATGCTTTAAAAGAATACGCAGACAATCCATATAAAACAGAATTAATCACCAATCTTAATGATGGTGAAATTACTTTCTGTACCCATGACAATTTCACAGACTTATGTCGTGGTGGACATATTCCAGCAACAGGAATTGTAAAAGCGGTAAAAGTTCTTAATGCAGCTGGAGCATATTGGAGAGGAGACGAAAAAAATAAACAACTTACAAGAGTATACGGAATTTCTTTCCCAAAACAGAAAGATTTAACCGAATATTTAGAACGCTTAGAAGAAGCTAAACGTCGTGATCACAGAAAATTAGGTAAAGAATTAGGAATCTTTGCTTTCTCAGAAAAAGTTGGAGCTGGTTTACCATTATGGTTACCAAAAGGAACAGCTTTAAGAAAAAAATTAGAAGACTTTTTATCTGCAGCGCAGAAAAAATCAGGATATGAATTCGTAATGACACCGCATATTGGTGCCAAAGAATTATACGTGACTTCTGGTCACTGGGAGAAATATGGTGCCGATAGTTTTCAGCCAATTAAAACTCCAAACGAAGGTGAAGAGTTTATGTTAAAACCAATGAACTGCCCTCACCACTGTGAAATCTATAAAGTTGGTCAATGGTCTTACAAAGATCTACCAAAAAGATTTGCAGAGTTCGGAACAGTTTACAGATATGAACAATCGGGAGAACTTCATGGTTTGACCAGAGTTCGTGGGTTTACGCAGGATGATGCGCACATTTTCTGTACGCCTGATCAATTGATGGCAGAATTCGAAAATGTAATTGATTTAACACTTTATGTTTTCAAATCTTTAGGATTTGAAGATTTTGTAACTCAGGTTTCTTTAAGAGATCCGGAGAATAAAGAAAAATATATTGGTAGCGACGAAAACTGGAAAAAGGCAGAAGACGCAATTATTGAAGCAGCTAAAAAGAAAGGCTTAAATTACGTTATTGAAACTGGTGAAGCAGCGTTCTATGGCCCGAAACTGGATTTCATGGTAAAAGATGCACTTGGTCGTAAATGGCAGTTAGGAACCATTCAGGTAGATTATAATTTACCCGAAAGATTTGACCTTACATACATTGGAAGCGATAATGAGAAACACAGACCTGTCATGATTCACCGTGCGCCATTCGGCTCTATGGAACGTTTTATTGCCATCTTATTAGAAAATACTGCTGGGGATTTCCCACTTTGGTTGGCTCCAGATCAATTCACGATTTTGCCGATTAGTGAAAAATATGTTGAATATGCAAAAAAAGTTTCACAATTGCTGGAAAATCACGATATTTGCGGTCTGATTGATGACCGAAACGAGAAGACTGGAAGAAAAATCCGGGATGCAGAAATGAATAAACTACCGTTTATGCTTATCGTAGGTGAGAATGAAGAAGTTGACGGCACGATTTCTGTTCGTAGAAGAGGCGAAGGAGATCTCGGCACGATGAGTGTAGGAGACTTCATCAATTACTTCAAAAAAGAAGCAAAAATTAATAATTAGAATTTAACCAATAAAAATAAGACACCATAGCACAGAAATTTCATTACAGAGGTAGAGGTCCACAGAGACGAGTTCAGGAAGATTTGCACCAGATCAATCAAAAGATTCGTGCAAGAGAAGTTCGTTTAGTAGGTGATAATGTGGAACCAGGCGTTTATCCGCTAGAAAAAGCTCTAGAAATAGCTAAAGATCTGGAATTGGATTTAGTGGTTATTTCAGATAAAGCAGAACCTTTTATTTCCAGAATTTTGGATTATAAAAAGTTTCTTTACGAGCAAAAGAAAAAGACAAAAGAATTAAAAGCCAAACAAGTTAAAGTTGTTGTCAAGGAAATCAGATTCGGTCCACAAACTGATGAGCATGATTATGACTTCAAGAAAAAACACGCTGAAAAATTCTTGGAAGAAGGTTCAAAATTGAAAACTTACGTTTTCTTTAAAGGACGTTCAATCATATTTAAAGATCAGGGAGAAATCCTTCTTCTTAAATTAGCGCAGGAATTAGAGCACGTAGGAAAAGTTGATCAATTGCCTAAATTAGAAGGTAAGAGAATGATTATGATGATGAGCCCGAAAAAACCAGCTAAATAAATTTGATAATTTGTTGATTATTCAACTTTGAATTATATTAAAGAGACTTTTTGGAGTCTCTTTTTTTTGTATTAAAGTCAAATGCTTTTTACAAAAAAACTTCATACTGAAAGGTAAAACCGACCATACAGAAAAAATAAAAATTAGTGTTTTGCTTTTTGATACGCAATCATCACCTACTCAAAACTTTTAGTGTAAAAACTTAAGCAAATTTTTCGTTTTTGACTATTGTGTTAAAAACTTGTAAAATTAATACCATACATCTCTTTTGTCATAGTTTTTGATATTTAATTAATTACCAAATTACAATTATTAATATTAAAATTAAAATTATGTCATACACCATCGTGGGAATGTTCCCAAACCATGAAGATGCAGATAAAGTCGCAGACCAATTAGACAATGCAGGCTTTCCAAAAGAGGATTACATTGTTTCCCGCTACTCCACTACCGGACTTGACGACAAAACGTCAAGTAATTATCAATTTAAAGAAGACGAAAAAACTTCAGGATTTTGGCAATGGCTTTTCGGTGATAGTGAAGATGAAAAAAAGAAATACAGTTACGCAGCTACTAAAAGTAATATCGTAACAGTTTATACCGATGACATTGATCGTGCAGAGAAAGCAAAAGAAATTATGAATGATCAAGGAGCAATTAATATCAACGAATTTACAAAAGACAGATATCCAGAACCTACTGTAAAACATAATGATTTAAGTGAAGCACAATACGCTAGAATTATCAGTAAAGCAAAAAACAATCTCTATTTTACCGATTCAACTAGATTTTATGATACCGCAAGCGATGGTATGGAATCAGATATGGATTCTGAAGGACACAGAAATACCTTTTAAAAAAAGTACAATTGCATCCGATCTCGATACTATCTAGATCGGTTTTTTGTACGAGTAAGAAAGTGATGATGAGCCTGAAAAAATAGGCCATTTAAATTTGGTAATATGCTAATTATACAAAATTGAATTATAAACTAAAAAAGAGGCTCCAAAGAGTCTCTTTTTTAGTTCAATACTATTTATAAAATTGTAGTTTCAATAATTAAAATCAAATTGCTAATCTGTCCGTCCCAAAACGGCCTTTCTGATGCAGATACCAATACCTCAAACTGAAAAGCAAGCCGATAAAAGTCATTCCAACACCGACCAGTGCAGGATAATTGAAGGCATAGCCTTTTTCCAACGGAATTCCGCCTAAAAAAGCACCCAGCGCATTTGCACCGTTGAAGCCCGCCTGCATAAAAGCGGCTGCCATCATTTCACTTCTCGGCGCGGCTTTCATCATCATAATATTAATCGGTGCCGCCACCGCCATGGACAGTGCGCCACATATAAAAGTGAGGATCAAAGAAACAGGTTTATTTTCCGACAAGAAAAATACGCCGACCAGCGAAAACATCATTAAAAATAATAAAAGAGAACAAGTTTTCTCAGGTCCTAAGCGATCCGATAGAAATCCGCCAGCGAGGTTTCCGACGACCATACCCGCACCGGCAAGTACCATTACATATGCCATGTAAGCGCTGTCTATTTTTGACACTTCGGTCATCAAAGGCGTGATATAACTGAACCACGTAAATAATCCTCCAAAGCCGATCGCGGTAATCAGTAGAACCAACCAGGACTGTCTGTATTTCAGAAATTTTAATTCTTCCAGAAAACGCGTCTCTCCTTTTTTTTCGATGTTCGGCAGCCAAAATTTTAGAGAAACTAACGTTACTATTCCAATAATTCCCACAATTACAAAATACCAGCGCCAGTTAAAAGTATGACCAATATACGTAACGAAGGGAACCATAGCGAGATTTGCGACGGTGAGCCCTGTAAACATCAGTGAGATATTAAAGGCTTCCTTCCCTTTTTTTGCCATTCTTGCTGCAACCACTGTTCCCACTCCGAAGAAAGCACCATGCGGCAAACCTGAAAGAAATCTGATAATCAACATGGTGGAATAATCTGGCGCGAGTGCCGAAAGTCCATTGAACAAAGTAAATATCACCATTAAAGCGATCAACACTTTTTTGGGTGGAAATTTTACGGCATATCCTATAATTAAAGGTGCGCCGATTACAACGCCCAAAGCATATGCCGAAATTAAATGGCCCGCCTGCGGAATGGTGATCGCTAAAGTTTTTGCGATGTCTGGCAATAAACCCATGACCGCAAATTCCGTGGTTCCGATGCCCAAACCTCCGAGTGCCAGCGGTATTATTCTTTTATCTAAGTTCATTCTTCTATTTTTGAAGATGCAAAAATGAGAAAAATATTTCACGATTACCTCTATTTCTGTTATTTAAAACTGATTTCTAAAATCGACCATATCATTAAACAATGCAAGGTCCATGAGCAGATAAAAAAGTTAGAAGACCATTAAATTAAAAAGTAAAGAGAAATTTTATAAGATTTTGAAAAAAAATTCACAATGATATGACGGATTGCTGCCGAAATGAAAAGTAAGTTTTTATTAATTACTATCTTCAATATTTTTTAAATGTCGTTTTTAAAACCAACATTCTCGCCTGTTCTTTTCCTTCAGAAGCGAAAAGGACCGATCAGAATCGGATACATTCCCTCTTTTCTCCCTTAAAATTTTTTGCAATACACTAAAACCTGCGGAATAAGAATATCACAAAAAATTCTTATATTAAACATCAAAATAAAAACGATGAGCAAACTAAATTTACCACCGAAATCTGATGAGAATTTCCCGTGGCTGATCATGTTACTTATGTCGTCGGTCACTTTTGTAGGAATACTTTCGGAGCTAATGCCTTCGGGCGTGTTGCCTCAAATGATGGCTGATTTAAAAATAACGGAGGGGCAAACTGGCAACCTCGTAGGCTACTACGCTATCGCCTCTGCTATTTTTGCAATTCCGCTTATTTCTATGACCATGCAGTTCAACCGTAAAATGCTTTTGCTGATTTTACTCGGCGGTTTTGCAGTCTCCAATATTATTGCCGGACTGCTGCATAATTATACCCTCATTATTATTTTAAGAGTAATTGGTGGAATATGTGCGGGCGTTATGTGGCCTATGATTGCCGCGTATGGAATGCGGCTCGTAAAAGAGAACCATCACGGAAAAGCAATCGCAGTAATTATGGCTGGAAATACTTTAGGCATCAGCGTCGGTATGCCAATCATGACTTTCATCGGGAATGGATATGGCTGGCGAACAGAATTCATTGGACTGGGAGTTGTCATTTTAGGAATCGCAGTTCTCAGTTTTTTTTCTTTGCCCTCAACACCTGGAGAAAACCTGACTAAAAGTTCCTCCCCTTTTGCTCTGCTCAAAATACCTGCTGTTTTAATCTTACTGTTGCTAACTATGCTGGCCGTAATCGCCCATTACGGTGTGTATGTTTATATTACAGGCCTTATAGAGGAAATTCAACTGGCGGGCGGAATTGAAAGCGCTTTGCTCCTTTTCGGAATCGGGTCAATCATCTCTGTGCTGCTCGCCATTAAATATACCGATCAACATTTAAGACTGCTGACAGTCGCTATGTTTGCGTTGCTTATTATTTCGATGGGCTTGTTTTTGATTTTTGGGCGGACCACGGGAATCGGTCATTTCGCTTTCTTTTTATGGGGACTTTCCTTTGGCCCGCTGGTCACTTTATTACAGGCTGCCGTAAGCAGACAGGTAGAAAGCGCAAAAGATGTTGCGACTTCCGTTCAATCCTCCGTATTTAATTTATCAATTATGATCGCCACATCACTGGGCGGACTCTTACTTGCCCGGTTTTCTCCAATGAGTTTAATTTATTTAGCCATCGGATTATCGGTGCCGGGCTTAGTCATTTCTTTCTTTTCTAAAAAAAGTTTGGGTTCAGCCTTGTAATATTCTTCTACTCAAACAAAAAAAGGTTGCTATCCAGTTGATAACAGTGTTTTTTTTCGTAGTTTTTTTGCTGAAATAAGCGTTTTTTAGTTTTGGTTTTCCTCAGATGCAGAAATGTTATTGTTTAAGGATTCTATGATATATGTAATGTTGTCTGAATTTCAACAAGTCTACTTTTTTGACTAAATAAATATTTAAAGAACTGTCGACTTCCTATTCTTTTTTGCGGAAAAGGAAGTCGCTGTTCCGGATGGAAGTCAGCACCTTTACTCTTTTCCGAATGGCTCCATACAGCGAACTTTCATTAAACACAATTAAATTTGCAGGCTTACCAATCTCTAACCCATAATGATAGTAAATGTTTAAACACCGCGCGCTGTTGACTGTAAACAGATTAAAATTAGTTTCTATTTCAGTCGGTGAAATGATCCTTCGCGTGAGGGATCGCAGCGGTTACCCCGGAATAAGCGGTGGGAAAGCTTTGGCATGAGGAGTATGAGCGGAGAGCCCGACCTGAGAGAGGAAATGGAGCCCGCCATAAGCGGGTGGAATGACCGACCGAGGGGCACGCCCAAATTCTGAAGTTAGGAACAAAATAACCGATGTTAACCTTTAGAAATATTCAGCTGTAATATGTTTTTGTAATTCACTGAAATTTCGTACTTTTGCAGTCTGAAAAATGTGTAGAATGCTGTAAAGTTGATATGCATGACAAGAAAAAGATATTGATAACAAATAGATAAAATTAAGCAAAATGCCAAAATTAAAAACTAAATCAGGTGCTAAGAAGCGTTTTAAGCTTACCGGAACCGGAAAGATTAAAAGAAAAGGTGCTTTCAAAAGCCACATCTTGACCAAAAAAGAAACGAAGCAAAAGAGAAATCTTACGCAAACTTCTTATGTTGCAGAAGTGGACAAAAAGAGCGTTTTACGTCAATTAGCTTTAAAATAGTTTTTATAAATCAACCGGTTTATAAGAATTAACAAATTCAGAAAATTTAACCCTGAAACGGTGCAAAAAAGTGTAATGAAATAATTTACCGCCCTTTTCAAAAAAACAAATTTAATTATGCCAAGATCAGTAAATGCCGTAGCTTCTAGAGCTCGCAGAAAAAAAGTAATTAAGCTGGCGAAAGGTTTTTTCGGTAGAAGAAAAAACGTTTGGACCGTAGCTAAAAATGCCGTACAAAAAGCAATGCAATATGCTTACCGCGGTAGAAAAGAAAAGAAAAGAAATTTCAGATCTTTATGGATCATGCGTATCAACGCTGGTGCAAGAGAACACGGAATGTCTTACTCCCAGTTTATGGGCGCTCTTAAAACGAACAACATTGAATTGAACAGAAAAGTTTTAGCTGATTTAGCAATGAATCATCCTGAAGCGTTCAAAGCAATTGTAGATCAAGTAAAATAAATGTAAAATTTTTTGTTATCAATTATAAATCTCATACCATTAGGTGTGAGATTTTTTTGTTATTTTTACTTAACTTATATTATAATGAAAAAAATATTTTTCTCGCTTACTACTGTATTTTCTATTTCGGCGTTTAGCCAAAATTTCACTCAAGCTTACCAGAATAGAGTTAATGAAATCAGTCAGACTAATATCAATACTACCCTAACCGAGTTCGCGAATCTGGGCGTAAAGAAAACTGGTAGCGTTAGTAATAATAATGCTTTCGCCTGGCTAAAAACCAAATACCTTTCTTTTGGATATACTGAGGGAGAGATTTCTGAAAATGCATTTTTGTACCAAGGAAATACCACCAAGAATTTAATCATTACTAAAACCGGAACGACTTACCCAAATACATTTGTTATTGTTTGTGGTCATTACGACACGATTACAGGTCCTGGCGTGAATGATAATGGAAGTGGTGTTTCATTGATTTTGGAAATGGCGAGAATCCTAAAAGAGGTGCCGACCGAATATTCTATAAAATTCATCAATTTTACGGGTGAAGAGCAAGGTCTTTTGGGAAGTCAAAATTATGTAAATACCGTGGTGAATTCTACTTCGCCGAAAATGGATATTAAACTGGTCTTTAATATTGATCAAGTTGGTGGTGTGGCTGGACAAGTCAATAATACCATTACTTGCGAACGGGATACCAGCAACCCAAGTTCAAACAATGCAGCATCGAATACCATCACCCAGCAATTGATGAACTGCGTTACACTCTACTCTCCTCTACAGACCAATCTTTCATATGCATACGCCTCTGATTATATGCCTTTTCAATCTAACAATGAAGTCATTACTGGAATTTATGAATATAATGAAAGTACAAAACCGCATACTACAGGCGACACTTATGTGAATATGGATCCGGTATTTGTTTATAATGTGGGAAAAGCGGCGTTAGGAGCTGTTCAATATTTTGCTACAGCAGATACAAACGCTTTGTCAACAGTCGATTGTCCACCAGAAAAGATGTTAGAATCACTGAAGATCTATCCGAATCCGGCTAATGATTTTATTCAAATTGAGATGATCAACTCAAACCTCATAGATTTCAGTTTTACGATTGTAGATTTAAATGGTCGAACTTTACTACAAACGAAGAATGAGAAACGAATTAATATTTCGAAACTTTCTTCTGGTCTATATTTGGGAACGATGACGGTGGAAGATCAGAAGGTTACGAAGAAAATCATGATTAAAAAGTAATTTATTTTGCCACGAATGCACGAATTTTATTGATTCTAAAATTATTATAATGTAATTTCTATTAAGAATAAAATCATTTCAGTAAATGACAATTTTAATAAACCGTAAGTCAAAAAAGATTATAGTGATTTCATGTTTCTAAAAGAACACAAAGTTTAAAAATCTACGACTTTCATCTTAAGTGAACTATGTTCTTCAATCTTCACAAACCTTCCCTTTTCTACTTAAATTAGAAAGTAAAAGCATTATTCGTGAATTCGTGGCTTTAAGAAAAAATTCATTTTTATTTCCGGCTTCTTTCCATCAAGACTTCTTCGATGTCCCTTAATGTAAACGATTTTGCTTTTAGTAAAATTAATAAGTGATAAAGCAAATCTGCGGCTTCATTTTTAAATAAGTCGGCATTATCGTCCTTTGCTTCTATAACTAATTCTACGGCTTCCTCTCCTACTTTCTGCGCCATTTTATTGATACCTCTTTGATACAAATCGTAAGTATAAGATTTCTCCACTTTCTGATCTATTCGTTCGGAAATAGTTTCTTCTAATTCATATAAAAACCCTTTTGACTTTTTCTCTTCAAAGCAGCTAAAACTTCCAGTGTGACAAACATTTCCGGCAGGTTTTGCCTGAATTAAAAGCGCATCAGAATCACAATCTTCTTTAATGCTTTTTACGTACAGGTAATTTTCAGAGGTTTCTCCTTTGAGCCAAATTCTATTTTTGGTCCGGCTGAAAAAATGAACTCGTCCGTCTTTTTGAGTTAATTCTAAGGCTTCTTCATTCATGTAACCCAACATTAAAACCTGTTGTGTTCGATCGTCCTGGATAATTACAGGAATTAAACCATTTCCTTTTTCAAAATCTAATTTCATATGTGATTTTTTATTGTATTTAAATGTCATATGTAATCGCTTCAAACAATATTCCTCTTTATTTTTAAACTTGTTAATGGCGATTTCATCATCTTATGGATATTTTGTTTTGTTTTAAATTTTCTTTTAAGTCGGATATTTTTATTTCATTAAAGTGAAAAATACTCGCTGCCAAAGCTCCCGTAACATTTGTCTTAGTAAAAACTTCCGTAAAATCTTCCATCTTTCCGGCACCGCCAGAAGCGATAATTGGAAGGTGACAAACTTCTGAAACGCTCTGCAGCATTCGGATATCAAACCCATTTTTCGTTCCGTCAAAATCCATGGAAGTCAGCAGAATTTCTCCGGCTCCGAGATCTGTTACAGTTTTTACCCAATCTAAAGTTTTCAATTCGGTTTTAATTTTTCCGCCGTTGATGAAAACATAGTCTTCACCGTCGATATTTTTAGTGTCAACCGCAACCACAACACATTGATTTCCGAACTGTTGGGCGATTTCCCGAACTAATTCCGGACGTCGAACTGCAGCAGAATTGATGGAAACTTTGTCGGCGCCTGCTTTTAACAACGCTTCTACATCCTGCACGGAGGAAATTCCACCACCAATCGTAAAAGGAATATTGATTTCTAAACTGAGTTTTTCAACGAGTTCAATTAAAGTTTTTCTTCCTTCTAAAGTTGCTGTAATATCGAGAAAAACCAATTCATCAGCGCCATCTTTGACATACTTTTTTGCGAGTTCAACTGGATCTCCGGCAATTCGTAAATCTTCAAACTGAATTCCTTTTACCGTTTTTCCATCTTTGATATCCAAACATGGAATGATTCTTTTTTTCAACATTTTATAAAAATTTTTGAAGTTCTTTCAAAGTAATCTTCCCTTCGTACAAAGCCTTTCCGATGATTGCGCCGGAACAACCGAGCTTTTTTAAATCATCCAAATCCTGAATGGATGAAATTCCGCCACTTGCGATTAAGGATACTTTACATTGATCCAAAATCTCTTTGTACAATTCGAACGATGGACCTTGCAACATTCCGTCTTTGGAAATATCCGTACAAATCACATCCTTTATTCCTTTATTTTGATACGATTGAATAAAAGCAATCACATCAAGATCCGAATTTTCTAACCAACCCGAAGTTTTGACTTTTCGGTGTAAACAATCCGCGCCTAGAATTAATTTCTCTGCCCCAAATTCATTAATCCAGTCTATACACATTTCTGGATTTTCGACAGCAATACTTCCAATCGTCACTTGATTTGCTCCGGCATTAAAAGCACTTTCTAAACTCTCTCGAGTTTTTATTCCACCACCGAAATCAATAATCAAATTCGTTTGTGTTGCGAGGATTTCTAAAGTTTTTAAATTTTTAATGGTCTTAGCTTTTGCACCATCCAAATCGACCAAATGCAAATATTGGATTCCATTCGCTTCATACTCTTTCGCAATATCCAAAGGGTTTTCGTGATATATTTTTTTCGTGTCGTAATCTCCTTTTGAAAGACGAACACATTTTCCGTCGATAATATCTATGGCTGGAATTATTTTCATTTTATATTATTTTTTAAACCACAAAAAGGCACAAAAGTTTTTTAATTCTTAAAGCAACAGAAAGGTTCATAAAAGCATAAAGTTAATACCAATAACTTTTGCGCACTTTAATATGACCAAATTTCACCTTTTGTGACTTTGTGGTTAATGAATTTTATTTTAGTTTTAAAAAGTTTTCGAGAATTTTTGAGCCAACATCGCCTGATTTCTCCGGGTGAAACTGTGTTCCATAAAAATTATCTTTCTGTAAAGTCGCACTGAAAGGCAAGATATAATCACATTCTGAAGTCGTATTTTCTCCAACTTCGCAATAATAACTGTGAACAAAATAGAAATTATTCTCTTCAGAAATCCCGTCTAAAAGTTGACCACTTATCTTCTGCAAATTATTCCAACCCATGTGCGGGACAATATCTGTGGCGGGAAATTGTTTTACTTTAAGGTCGAATATTCCAAGACATTCGGTATTTCCTTCTTCTGAGAAATCACACAATAATTGCTGTCCTAAACATATTCCTAAAAAAGGTTGTTTCAAAGTTGGAATTAATTCATCTAGCTTTAAACTTTTCAAATAGTTCATCGCTGTTGACGCTTCACCAACTCCAGGAAAGATCACTTTTTCCGCATTTCTAATTTCTTCAAAATCTGAAGTGATTAAGGTTTCAAAGCCTAATTTTCTCACGGCATTTTCAACGGATTTCACGTTTCCAGCAACGTAATCGATAATCGCTATCATAATATTCCTTTGGTACTTGGGATGGAGAAATTGTTATCATCTCGCTTCACTGCATCCCGTAAAACTTTTGCAAATGCTTTAAAAATCGATTCAATTTTGTGGTGTTCATTCTCACCTTCACACTGAATATTGAGATTGCATTTTCCAGTGTCCGTAAATGATTTAAAGAAGTGATAAAAAAGTTCTGTCGGAACATCGCCAATTCTTTCTCTTTTAAAATCAACATTCCAAACTAACCAGTTTCGTCCACCAAAATCTAATGCGACTTGCGCCAGACAATCGTCCATTGGCAAAGCAAAAGCGTAACGTTCAATTCCTTTCTTTAAACCTAAAGCTTGCTCAAAACAAGTCCCTAAAACCAAAGCCGTATCTTCAATGGTGTGATGTTCATCGATCTGTAAATCGCCATTAACCAAAACTTCCAAATCAAAATTCCCATGTTTTGAGATTTGTTCTAGCATGTGATCAAAGAACGCCAAACCTGTATTGATATTTGCTTTTCCGCTTCCATCCAAATTCAATTCAATAGAAATTTCAGTTTCTTTGGTTTTTCGATTGACCTTTGATTTGCGCGGAATCTGCTTTAAATATTGATAAATTTCGTCCCAGTTCTTAGTAGTTAAAGTTGCACCTTCAAAATTTCCTTCTGCAATATAAATAGATTGCGTTCCCAAGTTTTTCGCCAATTCTATATCTGTTTTTCGATCACCGATAACAAATGAGTTTTTCAAATCGTAATTTCCATAAATGTATTTTTGAAGCAATCCGGTTCTTGGTTTTCTGTTCGGTGAATTTTCTGATTCAAAACTATTATCAACTAAAATGTCAGAAAAAATAATATTTTCATTGGCTAAAGTTTTCAGCATTTTGTCCTGGGGAATTCTGAAATCTTCGTGCGGAAACGAATCCGTGCCCAAACCATCCTGATTCGTCACCATGACCAATTCGTAATCTAACTCTTTCACAATCTTGGCTAAATTCTGAATCACTTTTGGATAAAATTCTAATTTTTCTAAAGAATCTACTTGTAAATCTGTCGGCGGTTCAATAATTATCGTTCCGTCGCGGTCGATGAATAATACTTTTTTCATGATTAGTTTATTTCTGATAATACTTTTAATAGTTCTAAATTTTCTTGAGCAGTTCCGACACTAATTCGAAGGCAGTTTTTTAAATTGGGATGTCTTAAACTTGTCAAAATGTTTTTGTCTAATAATTTCTGATAGATCAATTGTGCATCTTTAAATTCAATCAGGAAAAAATTAGCATCAGAAGGATATATTTTTACGACCTCATTAATTTGATCTAAACCTTCTTTCAATTTTTCCTTTTCTTCCAAAATAAGTTTGATATTATTTTGAATTGGTCCGATATTATTCAATTGATCCAAAGCCAATTTTTGACTTTCTGAACTGATATTGTAAGGAGGCTTAAGTTGTATGAACAAATTTGCAATTTCTGGTGAGGCAAAACCAACTCCGACTCGTAAACCAGCCATTCCAAAAGCCTTTGATAAAGTCTTTAGCACAATTAAGTTTGGGTAGTTATTCAATAATTTGACCGCAGAATCATTCGGCGAAAACTCAATATACGCTTCATCAACGACTACAATTCCATTAAAATTTTGAATATAAAACTCTAAATCGTCAATAGAATTTCCTGTTGGATTATTTGGCGAACAGAGAAATAAAACTTTTGCTTCACTTTTAGAAACTGTATCTAAAAACTTATCTTTTTCTAATTCAAAATCTGAATTCAGTTGTAATTTTTCAACGTGAAGATTATTCATCTTTGCATAAATTTCGTACATCACAAAACTCGGATTCATAATCAGAATGGAATCTTTCGTCGGTTCGCAAAAAATGCGCATCGTTAAATCGATCAATTCATCGCTGCCATTTCCTAAAAATAAATTCTCAGTTTTTGCGTAATTAATCTCAGCCAGTTTCTTTTTTAGTTGAATCGGATCACCATCGGGATATCGGTTAAATTCACCAAACGGATTTTCATTTGCATCCAAATAAATCGCTTGTTTACCGATGTAAGAATCGCGCAAAGTTTGGTAAGATTTCACTCCAACCAAATGCGGACGAATCATTTTATTTAAATTAAATTCCATTTTCTAAAGATTTTAAGCGAAGTGAAACAGCATTTTTGTGAGCGTTCAAACCTTCCGCTTCTGCCATGACTTCTATAGTTTTTCCAATATTCTTCAGTCCGATTTTTGTAATTTCCTGAATGGTTATTTTTTTCACAAAACTGTCGAGGGAAACGCCACTATAATTTTTAGCAAAACCGTTTGTTGGCAAAGTATGATTGGTTCCGCTCGCATAATCTCCGGCTGATTCCGGCGTATAATTTCCGAGGAATATAGAACCTGCATTTGTAATTTTTGAAATATAACTTCTTGGATTTTCTACCGATAAAATTAAATGTTCAGGTGCATAGAAATTACTCATTTCAAGGGCTTCATCCACAGATTTCAATAAAATAAAACGGCTGTTATCTAAAGCTGATTTTGCAATTTCGTTTCTTGGAAGTTCAGCTAACTGTTTTTCAATTTCTTTTAAAGTTTCATTAAAAATAATTTCATCTGTCGAAATAAAAATGACTTGTGAATCAGATCCGTGTTCCGCTTGAGACAATAAATCTGCGGCACAAAATATAGGATTTGCCGATTGATCAGCGATTACTAAAACTTCGCTTGGTCCTGCAGGTAAATCGATGGCGACATTAAATTCCATCGCCAATTGTTTCGCCTGCGTGACATATTGATTTCCGGGACCGAAAATCTTGTCAACTTCTGGAATACTTTCCGTTCCAAAAGTTAAAGCCGCAATGGCTTGCGCACCGCCAACTTTAAAAATTTTTGTAATTCCACACAATTGCGCGGTGTATAAAATTGCGGGATTAATAGAACCATCTTTTTGCGGTGGCGTACAAAGTATAACTTCTTTGCAACCTGCAATTTCTGCTGGAACAGCCAACATTAAAACCGTTGAAAAAAGTGGCGCCGTTCCGCCTGGAATATACAATCCGACTTTTTCAATCGCTCTGGATTCACGCCAGCAAACAACTCCTTCTGTGGTTTCAATTTCTTCGGTACTTCCTTTTTGAGCAACGTGAAATTTATAGATGTTTTCTGTAGCCTGATTGATTGCAGTTTTTAATTCTTCTGAAACTTCATTAATCGCAAATTCTAATTCTTCTTTAGAAACTAATAAATTTTCAATATTGACCTGATCAAATTTGTCAGAGAATTCTTTTAAAGCGGAATCACCTTCATTTCTGACCTTCAAGAATATTTCCTGAACGGTATTTCTTAAATCTTTCTTTTCAAGAGCTGGCCTTTGTAAGAAAGCTTTCCAGGTGTTTTGCGCCGGATATTTAATTATATTTTTCATCTTCAATCAATTTACATTACCATTTTTTCAATTGGAATTACTAAAATTCCTTCAGCACCAAACTTTTTCAATTCATCGATAATTTTCCAAAATTCATTTTCACGAACCACCGAGTGAATACTACTCCATCCAGATTCTGCCAAAGGTAGAACGGTCGGAGATTTCATTCCTGGCAAAATTTCAATTATTTTTTCGATTGAATCGTTCGGAGCGTTTAATAAAATGTATTTGTTTTCACGGGAATTAATGACTGCCTGAATTCGAAAAAGAAATGATTCAAGAATGATTGAAATATCATCAGGAAGATTTTGGCTGGAAATTAAGACCGCTTCACTTTTTAAAACCTGCTCCACTTCTTTCAAACCATTGTGTAATAAAGTACTTCCTGAGCTTACCAAATCAGCAATCGTATCTGCTAAACCAATACTTGGCGCGATTTCCACACTACCGGAAATCTCAACAATTTCGGCATTGATATTATTTTTATCGAAATAGTTTTTAACAATTGAAGGATAAGATGTTGCAATTTTCTTTTTGTCGAAAAAACTTAAATCTGTATATTCTTGATCTTTCGGAATTGCGAGTGATAAACGACAATTCGCAAAACCCAGCTTTCTTACTAAGTCAACATTTTTGTTCTGTTCCAAAACTTCGTTCTCTCCGATAATTCCAATATCTACGATGCCTTGTTCTACATATTTTGGAATATCATCATCGCGAAGAAAGAGAATTTCTAAAGGAAAATTGGTTGCTGAATTTTTTAATTTACTTTTAAAATCCGGAATTTTAATTCCACATTCCTGTAAAAGTTCTAACGATTTCTCACTTAAGCGTCCGCTTTTTTGAAGGGCAATTTTTAATTTGTTCATGTCAATTTTGAGATTGGGTCTGAACAAATGCTTTAATTTTTTAACCAAAAAAAAAACCGTCTTTGTTCAGACGGTTTTTATTATTTGTAGTCACTTTGGACCATATTAAATCAACTCGTCTTTAGATGAGATGATAATGATGGAATAAAGCGATTGTATTTTTCATGTTGTTTTAACTGTGCAAATATAGCTGATAAAAAATTTAACCTGCAAGGATTTATTTTTATTTTAACATAACTTCCTGATAAACAGAATGTAAATTTTTGCCAATTTCTACATCGTTAAATTTCTGAACGAATTCAAAACTTTTTTCTGCCCGACGTTTTCTTTCAGATTCGTTATTCCAGAGAAATAAAATCTTGGCTTTGATGTCTTCGAAATTGTGAGGATTTATATAAACTGAATTCTCGCCGCCCGCTTCTGGAAGGCAACTCAGGTTACTTGTGATGACCGGAGTTTTCGAAAATAACGATTCAATAACTGGAATTCCAAAACCTTCGAAAAAACTTGGATAAACAAAAACATCTGCAAGTTTGAAAATTCCGGCCAATTCTTCCATTGAAACATTTTCCAGGAAGAAAACTTGGTTCTCCAGTTGATGCTTGATTACATACTTTTTAATTTTCTTAAAGTATTTTGTTTTCTTACCGATAACGACCAAAGGAATTTTTGTTCCATTAATCGCTTTCACTATATTTAATAAATTCTTCCGTTTTTCAATGGTTCCAACATTCAGAATAAAACGTACTGGAAGATTATATTTTTCTTTAACTGAACTTAGAAATTCTTCAGTTTGATTTTCTTTAAACGCTTGATGACAACCTTGATAAACAACTCTAATTTTCTCTTCGGGAACTTTTAAAAATTTAATAATATCACGCTTGGTTTGCTCAGAAATAGCAATAATTAAATCAGCTTGAACGGTCGCTTTTTTAAATTTCCAGAAATGAATAATACGGTCAAAAAAAGAATAATATTGAGGAAATCTGAGGAAAATTAAATCATGAATCGTTACAATTTTTTTGATCGGTTTTTCTGTCCATTTTAATGGTAATTCACCGGAAAGTCCGTGGAAAATATCGGCATTAATTTTTTGCGCATCTATTCCCATTTTAAACTGTCGCGACATCGTTCCTTTGGAAGTTTCAACAAAAGAAACGTTTGGGATTTCCAAAATATCCTTTCCTCTTTCTGACTGATTTTCATTAAAAAGGACATACTCATTTTCAGGAAAAGTGGTCGCTAAAATCCGAACCAAATCGCGGGAATAGTTTCCTAAACCTGAAGTATTATTAAAGAAGCGTTTTCCGTCAAAAGCAATTTTCATGACTTTATACTTTTTTGAAATTCCTGAAAAGTTCCGAATTGATATCCGGATTTCTTTAAGAACGATAAAAACTGATCAAATCTTTCGACCATTTCCTTTCCGGAGTTTTTGGTTGTAAAAGCAGGAAGTTTAAATTTCTCATCTTTAATTTCCGCAAATTCCCACGGATGAAAATAAACATTTAAATAATTATCTTTTTTCAAAACATCTTTCGACAGTTTTTTATAGAAACTTAATGGAAAATTATGAAAACTCAACCAAAATAAAGGAATTCTAAAATTCGGGGAAACCGAAGCTGGAATCTGTAAAACTTCTCCTTCTTTAAAATAAGTTCTGGATACTTTTAAATTATTATATCTTCCAGGAAGAAACGTTGGATTCACTGATGAATTATAAGAATAGCCAGCTTTTTCAACTTCTTTCTCATCCACTTTCATCATTCTGGGCATTCGAAGTCCGGTGATATTGGTGTTGAAAAGTTCCATTAATTTTTCTCGAGATTTCTTTAAATCTTCAATTTCAAATTTTGAATGAAACCAAGTGTGAGAAGCCAATTCATGACCATCTTCTAAAAGTTGATTTATTAAATCTTTATTATTTTCAGCAAAAATAACGGTAGAAAAAAAAGTAGCTTTTGCTCCGTGTTTTTTTAATAATTCCAAGATATTTTGCAATCCTTTTCTCGAAATTGAAAGCTGTTCCTCGAAAGAAATATCCCCTTTATATTCGAAAGGCATATCGAATTCTTCAATATCAAAACTCAGTAAAACCATTATTAAAAATTTTTAGAACGAATAATATAATTGGGTCTTTCTTTAACCTGTTTGAAAATTTTCCCCAGATAAATTCCGATGATTCCCATAATTATTAACTGTAAACCGCCAAAAAAAACGACGGTCATAATTAAGGAAGCCCAACCGGAAATTTCAGTTTGTGTAATAAAAGAATGGATGACATAAAATAAATAGGCAAAAACCGATAATACTGAAAAAGCAAACCCCAAATAGGCTGCTAAATAAAGTGGTTTTACGCTAAAGGCGGTAATCCCGGTAAAGGCGAAACGAACCATTTTGGTCAAATTATAACTGCTTTCACCAGAAGCCCTTTCTGCAGCAACATAAGGAACACCGGTTTGGCGGAAACCTACCCAACTCGCTAAACCGCGCAGGAAAATATCAGTTTCGTTCATTTCACGCACGACATCAACGACAGAGGCATCCATCAAACGATAATCCGAACCACTTCCTTTAACGAGATGCACGTCGGAAATACCGGATAATAAATAGTAAAAAACGTTGGATGTTTTTCTTTTAAAAGCGGAGATCTCATTCGGATAAGTCCGAACCGTGTACACGATATCAAAACCTTCCTCCCACTTTTTAATTAGTTCAGGAATGAGTTCCGGTGGATGTTGTAAATCGCCGTCTAATGAAATAACAGCGTTGCCGAATGCGAGATCCATACCTGCTTTCACGGCAGGTTGATGTCCGAAATTTCGGGAGAATTCGATGAATTTTACTTCTTCAAAATTCCGAGCTAATTCTTCCAGGTTTGCCTGAGTTTGATCGCGACTTCCATCGTTCACAAATATAATTTCGAAAGTGTAATTTTTCAGTTTAACGAAAACTTCTTTGATTCTTTGATGGATCAAGGCAACATTGTCTTCTTCGTTATGAGCGGGAATGACGATGGAAATTTTCTTCACTGCTGGAATTTGTTTAATCTAATTGATACTCTTTTTCGAAATCTTTGGTCATCAATTCGTAAATAATACGGAACCAAACGATGCAACAAGGTAATGCTTTTAAGGAATATTTCATAATATAATTATCCTTAATGAATTTAGGAAATAAATCCGAAAATGAGAAACAGGTAAGAATCATCACAAAGATCAACAATCCGATGATCAATGGTGATTTTTCTTTTTGCACAATGAACCAAATCATGACTCCAGCAACTGCGATAATAAAAGTTGGCGATTCTGAACCTGAACTAAAAAGTACGATGAATAAAAGCGTCGACGCCAAAATCATCAACTGAAACGGAAGATTTTTATATTGTTTTATTCTTAAATAAGGTAAAGCGAAAATTGCCATTCCGGGAAGTAGAAAAACCAAGTTAGAAATATCTGCGTGTCCGGAAATTCGTCTTACAATTCCCATTAAAGAATAGTCCTGGCGATTTCCTAAAACCTGATTAGCCGCATTTTTTTCTGATAACGACTGAAACCAATCTGCATAAGACTGAATTCCAAAATGCGGACTTGAAAGTAACATCGGTAAAATTAGAAACAAAATGCTAAATCCTAATAAAGACAAGATGAATTTCCATTTATTCTTAATGAAGAAAAAAGCTGAAAGCCCAGCAATTCCATATAGTTTGACGAAAAACCCTATTAAAATTGAGATCGCTGATTGCGTTTCTTTTCGTTCATAAATATAAACTGCAGACAACATTAATAATCCGGTTAATGCGATATTAAACTGCAAACTTACCGCTGCGGTAATAAATTCCTGTAAACATAACCAAGCAAAAAAAGCTTTCTTGGCATTAGAAAATGGAAGTTTATGAATGGCAAAAACAAAAACTAAAGTATTGGCAATATTCCATAAAACAATTCCCAGCCAATCTGGTAAAATGGCGAAAGGTGCGATTAACACGCTAAATAAAATACCGTAATGATTGGAATCAAAATGAACATCAGGATATAAAAGATAGATATTCTTCTGTTCTAAAGTATTATTAAAAACATTTTTGAAAATCATGTAATTATTATACTTCAATGGACCGCCAACATATTTTGTAATTGCAGAGATTATAGAAATTACAAAATAAATCCCAAAAATATATTTGGGATTTGATATGAATTTTAAGAATTTATCTTTAAACATTATTTAAAAATAAGTTTTAAACTGCAACGTTATTTTCTCTCAACGCATCATTAAGAGAGGTTTTCTTATCTGTAGATTCTTTTCTTTGACCAATAATCAAGGCACAAGGAACTTGAAATTCTCCTGCCGGAAATTGCTTCGTATAACTTCCAGGAATAACTACCGAACGAGCAGGAACTCTTCCTTTAATTTCAACTGGAGTATCACCAGTTACATCAATGATTTTTGTAGACGCGGTTAAAACAACGTTTGCTCCTAAAACCGCTTCTCTTTCTACATGAACTCCTTCTACCACAATACATCTTGATCCAACGAAAACGTTATCTTCAATAATTACCGGAGCTGCTTGCAAAGGCTCTAAAACCCCGCCAATTCCTACTCCACCGCTTAAGTGAACGTCTTTTCCGATTTGTGCGCAACTTCCAACCGTAGCCCAAGTATCCACCATCGTTCCGGAATCTACGTAAGCGCCGATATTCACATAAGACGGCATCAAAATTACACCAGGCGCAATATAAGCTCCTTCTCTCGCAACAGCAGGAGGAACAACGCGAACACCTTTTTCAGCATAGTTTCTTTTCAAAGGCATTTTGTCATGAAATTCAAACGGACCTACTTCAATAGTTTCCATTTTCTGAATCGGGAAATACATTACGACTGCTTTTTTCACCCATTCATTCACTTTCCAGCCGCTGTCAGTCGGTTCAGCGACACGAAGTTCTCCTAAATCTAATTGTCTGATTACTTCACGGATTGATGCTTTGCTATCATCATTTTGTAACAATTCTCGGTTGTCCCAAATATTTTCTATCGTTTGTTGTAACATGTTTATCGTTGAATTTTTAATTTTTGAATAAAGGCAAATTTACAAAACTCTTCGCGCGAAAAGGTAGGCATTGTTCCAATATTTTTCATTAAGTGAAGAAATAATAACACCTTTCGATGTTGAGGAATGAATAAATTTAATCTCACCATCATTTCCGATATCGTGAACGATTCCGACATGGTTAACTCTACTTCCACCCGAGGTTGCGAAAAAGACCAAATCGCCGGGTTTTGCTTCTTTGATTTTAATTGGAACTCCTTGATTGGATTGTTCTTCAGATCTTCTCGGAAGTTTGTAAGAATTTTCGTCAAAAACTTTGGTGACCAAACCGGAGCAGTCGAAACCGGCAGACGTATTCCCTGCATATCTATAGGGTGCGCCCAAATATTTCTGAGCATCTTTCAATAATTCATTAACAACAGTTGAATTTTTCCCGGAATAATTAGATTCTAAAGATTTTAAGCTCGGGGATTTCGCGACGGTCTTGGTGGGAATTGTTCTTTTAACTACCACATTTTTTGATGAACCACAGGAGACCAAAACTACCGCGGAAAAGGCGATCAAAAGATATTTTTTCATTTTTATTATTCAATTTTTTCAAAATTAATGAAAATATTTAAATTTGCGTTTAAATTGTGCGAAATTTCCTTTTTTAAAAGCCTTTGCAGAAGCATTTTTAGGTTGTCTTGTCTGTTTTTTGAAAAAAAGGATTTATATTTAAAATTCTGAAATATTTAAAATTAAAAATGACATACCAAGACTATAAAGTTTATTTTAAAAAAGAGGTTTCCACAAATCACACCGATTCTGAAAGTTCAATCCTGTTCGATATTTTTGTGCAGCATCTGATGGATTGGAATCAGGTTGAACTTCGTAAAGGAATGTCTCTAGAAGTTGAAGAAAAACAATCTAACGAGCTTCAAAATATAATCGATGAGTTAAAAACCGGAAAACCTTATCAGCAGATTTTAGGTGAAACGGAATTTTATGGTTTAAAGTTTTTCGTGGATGAACATGTTTTAATTCCAAGGCCTGAAACGGAAGAGCTTTTGGAACTGGCGATTGCTAAAATTAAAGATTCAGGTTTCAATAAAAAGGATTTAAAAATTTTAGATATTGGAACGGGTTCTGGAATTATTCCGATTGTGTTAAAGAAACATTTTCCGGAAGCAGAAGTTTCTGCGATTGACTTCTCAGAAAACGCTTTGAAAACTGCGCAACGAAATGCAGATTATCACCAAGTAGAAATTAATTTTATTCATCAGGATTATTTGAAGGCAAACTTGACTGACGTTTATGATGTTATTATTTCTAATCCACCTTATATTGGAATGGAGGAAGAAGATGAGATTGCAGATTCTGTAAAAGAGTTTGAGCCTAAAATGGCATTGTTTTCTCCAACTTCAAATGCGTTGGTTTTCTACGAAAAGATTGCAGAAGATTGCAAAAATCATTTGACTGAAAACGGTTTGGTTTTTCTCGAAATTAATCAGAAGTTGGGTAAAGAGACGCTGAAACTTTTTACTGATGTTTTGTCGGAAGGAGAGTTGATGAAGGATTTGTCGGGGAATGAGAGGATTGTTTGGGGAAGAAAGTGAGATCAGTTTAGAGTTGATGGTTGAGAATTGAAAGTTTGGCGCGAGCGAAGCGAGCACCGAAAAGTCGAATTGATGGATTATTGAACTTTGGAGGTAATGATAAATTTAGAACTAATTCAATCTATCTCAGTAACAATGCGGTTAACCAAAAAAAGAGACACTCAATAAGTTTTGGCTAAAGCCATTGCATTCTTCTATTCTGTAAACGGGCTAAAGCCCGTTCCTATTGATAAAAATAGTAACAACAACTGCTAAGTTAGTGAGATTTATGATAATTTTTCTTAGCCTTTTATTCTTCGAATAAAAAACTGCGTGAAGTTATAGCCCCGATTGGAACGACATCCCCGCCGCGGCGGGATATAGTAGAAAGCGGGACCGGAATTTCTAAGAAGCGAAAATCTTGTTGCTCCTAAAAATACTAGCCAATTCTCTTTTTCACGAAAACCATATAGGCCATATAAATCAACGGAAGCGCCATGATTCCTAAGTATAAGCCATTATCTATCGCTCTTTCCGGCTGAATGGCAACGGCGTAAACTAAACCGAAAAAGGCGCCACCTAAATGGGCAGCATGTCCGACATTGTCGTGCTGTTTTGGATTGAGCATCATGTAAACGGAATAGGCGAAATAGGCGAATCCGAAAAGGTAACCCGGAATTGCAATCGGAATAAAAAAGAAATAAATCCCCAAATCCGGAATCATCGCGATGGACGCAAACAGAATCCCGGAAACCCCACCACTCGCTCCTATCGCTGAATACCAGGATTGATTCTTATAAAGATAGAGCGAGAAAATATTTCCTAAAAGGATGGATCCAAAGTAAACGAGTAGAAATCCGAAGGCGCCAAAGACTTCGATAACGATTGGTCCGAAGAAATACAGCGTCATCATATTGAACAACAAGTGCATTAAATCGGCGTGTAAAAAACCGGCGGATATTAAACGCACATATTCTTTGTTGCGCAAAATCGCACCAACATTGAACTTGTATTTTTCGAAAAGCGCTTGATTGCTAAAAGCGATATAACTGATGATTGCGGTTGCTGCAATGATGATCAATAAAACTGGACTCATATTATTTTACAAAATAAAAGTTTCGGAGACCGAAACTTTGGTTTAAACAATTTCTGAAGTTAAACTTCGAGAAAGTAACTTTTCATGCATGGGTTTTAGTTTTTCTAAACTCCCGGTTTTTACGGTGCATTTGCCTTTATAATGAACAAGCATCGTACATTGCTCTGCCTGCTCTAAGGTATGACCGCAAATTTCTATCAGTGCTTCGATAACGTAATCAAAAGTGTTGACTTCATCATTCCACAAAATCAGTTTATAGACTTCGTCTTCTTTCTCAAGAACGGCAACGTCTTCTTCGTATTCCCGCTTTGGATTTTCATAATCCTTTATATTCGCTGGAATATTATAATGTAATCCCATTTCTTTAATTTTAAAAATTAGTATTCTTTAAATTAAATTTCTCCTATTTCATCTGCCATATCGCTGGTGATGCTCTGTTCCTCGTAAGTCAATTCAACCAGATCCACACTCTTATTCTGCATTTTCAGAATCTTTACGTGGTAATCATTAATATTGAACTCTTGATTTTCTGCGGGAATATCTTCCAGTTCATGTAATATAAAGCCGGCTAAAGTATTGTACTCGCCATCTTCTGATAATGGAAACATCTTTGGTAAATTTTCATTGATCTCATCCAAAGGTTGTGTTGCCTTCACCCAGAAAACATTTTCGCCTACTTTGTCAACGATTCTTTCTTCTTCATCTTCTTCATCCTGAATCTCTCCAACCAGTTCTTCCAGGATATCTTCGAGCGTCACAATTCCTTCGGTCCCACCAAACTCATCAATAACGACTGCCAAATGTTGTTTTTTCTGTTGAAACACTTTCAGCAAATCAGAAATCTTTTTACTACCCACCACGAAAAATGGATCACGCATTAATTCTTTAATATCGGTGTGGTTAATTTCTCCTTTTCTTTTCACATATTCCCGGATAATTTCTTTTGCGTAGAAAATCCCAATAATATTGTCAATTGAATCCTTATAAACAGGAAGTCGAGAATAACCTCCTTCCATGATTTTACTGATCATGTCCTCCACAGGTTCTTCAATATCGATTGAAGAAATATTCTGTCTTGGAATCATGATTTGTTTTGCAGAGTGATCTGTAAAATCAAAAGCGTTTTTAATGATCTCGTAATTTTCTTCTTCAATTGCACCTGAATCTGCAGATTGTTTTACCAACAACTGTAATTCTTCGGTCGAGTGAATTTCCTGATCTGAGGCAGGATGAATTTTCATTAATCTCAACGCCGCATTGGACATCTTATTCATCGTCCAGATGAACGGTTTGAAAATCGTATAAAAAACTCTTAAAGGCATCGCGATGGCCATTGCCGTAGATTCAGATTTTCTAATTGCAATTGATTTCGGAATTAATTCACCAAAAACAATATGCATTACGGTAATGATCAAGAAACTTAAAACGAGTGAAATCGTGGTAATCGTACTATCTTCAATTGCTATCCTGAAATAGTGAAAAATATTTTCGATGACGTGGTGCATGGCACTTTCACCAACCCAACCTAAGGCAAGTGACGCTAACGTAATCCCCAACTGGGTTGCAGAAAGATATTCATCTAAATGCTTGATAATGTGTTCCGCCTGTTTCGCCATTGAATCTCCTTCAGCGGCTTTCAGTTGGATTTGGGAGTAACGGACTTTAACGATTGAGAATTCTGCGGCCACGAAAAAACCATTCAGTACTACTAGAAACACAGCTAATAAAAGCTTAATTATGTCAGAATCCATTTAGAAATTTAAAAATATTGCGACAAAGATACGTAAATAAAATAATTAAAATCAGTTATTTATAGAATAGCATTTAGAAGCTGATTAAATTTAACATAAAAATAATTCAACCACAAAAGTCACAAAAGCTTAAGTAAAAAACTACTTCTAAAAGTTCAAATAAGCTGTGAAATTAATGATTTTCGACTTTGGAGTCTAAAATATTTTATAAATAAAAACTAAACCCTCCATTAATAACGTGTATTTACTTAAAAAAGGCTCTTACCCTTTTACACAAAAAAAGCACCGATCAATGTCGGTGCTTTCTATTCTTTATTAAAGAAAATTTATTCTTTACAATATAACTTATGAGTTTTTCAATGCTTCTGCACCGCCCACAATCTCCAAAATTTCATTGGTAATCGCAGCTTGTCTCGCTTTGTTATAAAATATTTTAAGATCATTTCTCAAAGATTCCGCGTTGTCGGTTGCTTTGTGCATCGCCGTCATTCTCGCACCATGCTCAGAAGCTACTGAATCTAAAATCGCTTTGTAAACCTGAGTTTTAATTGATTTCGGCATTAATACTTCTAAAATTTCTGTAGCATTTGGCTCAAAAATATAGTCGGTATTTGTAACTTCAGTTTTTTCCGGTAATGCGATTGGTAATAACTGTTCTTTAATTACTTCCTGAGTAGCTGCATTAATGAACTTATTATAAATCACATACACTTTATCAAAACTACCTTCACGGTAATCTCTCATCACGTTTTCTACAAAATTAGCAACAACTTCGAAGCTCATGCCATCAAAAATAGCACTTTGGTTATCGTACACTTTTTTGCTTCTGCGAACCGCATCATAGACTTTTTTACCAACGGTAAGAATTTCTATTTCGTGATCTGCATCAGCAAGAGAGGTATTTAATTCTTTAATTACAGAAGAGTTAAATGCTCCGGCAAGACCTTTATTAGAAGTAACTACGATGTAAAGAACTTTCTTCACTTCTCTTTCTTCGGTGTAACTGGACACCCCTTCTAAGTCTACCGTAGAACTTACATTTTCTATAATTTCCTGTAATTTCTCTGAGTAAGGTCTCAACATCACAATAGCATCGGTTGCTTTCTTTAGTTTCGCTGCCGAAACCATTTTCATCGCACTCGTAATTTGCATTGTGGAAGAGATTGAAGTAATTCTCCCGCGTATTTCCTTTAAATTTGCCATTCTTTGAAGTCAATGTTTAAAATTCAGTATTCAAAATTAGAAATCCTGAATACTGAAAATTGAATATTTTTTAGTTGTATTTCGACGCTAATTCGATAGCGGCTTGTTTTAGAACATCTGTAATTCCTTTGTCAATTTTTCCAGATTTAATGGCTGCCATTGTTTCAGGATGTTTTGATCTTAAGAACGCTACATATTCTATTTGGAATTCTTTCACTTTATTAATAGGAATGTTTCGTAATAAGTTTTCTGTTCCTACATAAATCATCGCAACTTGGCTATCCACAGGAAGTGGAGAGTTTACCGGTTGTTTTAAGATTTCCACGTTTCTTTCTCCTTTAGAAATAACTGCTTGAGTTGACGCATCTAAGTCTGAACCAAATTTAGCAAACGCTTCCAGTTCTTTATATTGTGCCTGATCTAATTTCAAAGTTCCAGAAACTTTCTTCATTGATTTAATCTGAGCATTCCCTCCAACACGAGATACAGAAATACCTACGTTAATTGCCGGACGAACTCCTGAGTTAAACAAATCTGTTTCCAAGAAAATCTGACCGTCTGTAATCGAAATTACGTTCGTCGGGATATAAGCAGAAACGTCACCCGCTTGAGTTTCGATAATTGGAAGTGCGGTTAATGAACCACCACCTTTTACCAAAGGTCTCAATGAATCCGGTAAATCGTTCATCTGTGCTGCAATTGTATCATCTTTGATCACTTTTGCAGCTCTTTCCAATAGTCTGGAGTGAAGGTAGAAAACATCACCTGGATAAGCTTCACGGCCCGGTGGTCTTCTCAACAATAGAGAAAGCTCACGGTAAGCAACTGCTTGTTTAGACAAATCATCATAAACGATCAACGCCGGTCTACCAGTATCACGGAAGAACTCACCGATTGCTGCTCCAGCCATTGGTGCATAAACCTGCATCGGAGCTGGATCAGAAGCGTTTGCTGCTACAATTACTGTATAAGCTAAAGCGCCTTTGTCTTCTAATGTTTTTACAATTTGAGCAACCGTTGAACCTTTTTGTCCAATTGCTACATATATACAGAATACAGGTTCACCTGCATCATAAAATTCTCTTTGATTAATAATCGTATCGATCGCTACAACAGTTTTACCTGTTTGACGGTCACCAATGATTAACTCTCTTTGTCCTCTTCCTACAGGAATCATGGAGTCGATTGCAACAATACCAGTTTGTAATGGTTCAGTTACCGGCTGTCTGAAAATTACTCCCGGAGCTTTTCTCTCCAAAGGCATTTCGTAAGTTTCACCTGTAATTGGTCCTTTACCATCAATTGGATTTCCTAAAGTGTCAACTACTCTACCCAACATTCCTTCACCAACTTTGATGGATGAAATTCTTTGAGTTCTGTTAACTGTATCACCTTCTTTTACTAATTTAGATTCACCCAAAAGAGCTACCCCTACATTGTCTTCAGCAAGGTTAAGAACAATTCCTTCAACACCGCTTTGGAATTTTACCAATTCACCGTATTGAACATTTTCTAAACCGTACACTAAAGCGATACCATCACCGATGGTTAATACCGTTCCTACTTCCTCTACATTAGATTGCGTCTCGAAGTTAGCTAACTGCTGTTTAAGAATTGCAGATACTTCTGCCGGATTTATTTCTGCCATTTTATGGTTGTTTTTGTCTTAATTTAATTGAAATTCTTTATTCAATCGGCTTAATTTTGCTTTCACCGATTCATCTATCTGTTGATCTCCAACACGTAAGATATATCCTCCCAAAATTTCAGGATTGATAATTGATTTTACGTCGAACTGGTTATTGTGATTAACAAGTGTTGTTGATTTCAGGATATTATCAATATTCTCCTGAGAAAGTGCTGTTGCAGAAGTCAAAGTAATTCTTTGTACTCCATTCATGTCTTCCACTTTGTTAATGAATTCCTGACCGATACCAATCAATTGTCCTTCTCTACCATGTTTGATGACCAACTGAATTAAATTCCTAGTCACAGGAGAAAAGCTTTTAAAAATCTCTGCCGAAACACTGATTTTTTTCTTCACCTCTATAATCGGAGAACTAAAAAAGCTTTGCAACTCTTTTGATTTTTCGATGGTATTCACCAAGTCCTTCATTTCACCAAAAACAGAAGTTGTACTTCCTGCTTCCTGGGTAAAATTCAGTAAACCTTGTGCATACCTTTTTGCAACTTTACTTGTACGCATACTAGTTTAAGTTAGAAGTATTAAGGATGTTTGCTACTAAAGCATCTTGTGCACCATCGTTATCTAATTTTTGTTTCAAAATAGATTCTGCGATGTTTACAGACAAAGTACCAATTTGGCTTTTGATATCAGCAACCGCTGCAGATTTTTCTGCTTGGATGGTTTGTCTGGCAGATTCAATCATTTTATCTCCTTCTACTTTCGCAAGACCTTTTGCTTCACCTACAATTCTGTCTTTGATATCTCTTGCTTCTTTCAAAATCTGATCACGCTCCACTTTCGCTTCACGGATGATGATTTCGTTTTCAGCTTTCAAGTTTTCAACTTCCTGTTTTGCTAATTTAGCCTGGTTAAGAGAATCTACGATGGTAACTTCTCTTTCATTAATTGCAGCCATAATCGGCTTCCAAGCAAACTTTGCTAATAAAAACAAGAGGATTAAAAAGGTTAGAGTCATCCAAAACAATAAGCCAATTCCCGGTTCTATCATAATTGTAATTTTTTTTAATTTTTTTTCTATATGGAATTTAAAAAATTCTTAGCAGAGCCAACCGCGCTGCTAAGAATTGATTTCTGAGGTTTCTTATTTAACGAACGCTCCAAAGATGATCGCGATCAAACCAGCACCCTCGATAAGACCAGCAGCAATAAGCATTGCTCCTTGAATTTTACCTGCTTGCTCTGGTTGTCTTGCAATAGCATCCATTGCGTGTCCACCGATTTTACCAATACCTAGACCTACGCCTAATACTGCTAATCCGATTCCAACATAAATAAGTCCAGTTCCTTGTGAAATGATTTCCATAATAAAAAAATATATAGGTTAAAAATATTCTAAGTTAATTAATGTGCTCCTTCGTGTTCGTGTTCTGTTACTGCGATTCCAATAAACAAAGCCGAAAGAACGGTAAAGATATATGCTTGTAAAGCTGCTACTAACAATTCCAATAATCCGATAAACAATCCCAATGGAACTGAAGCGAATCCTAAAAGTGGTGTTTTAAAGATAAAGATCAATGACATAATCGCCAATACCATAATGTGACCTGCAGTAATATTTGCAAAGAGACGCATCATTAAGGCAAATGGTTTTGTGAACACTCCAATGATTTCAATTGGAACCATGATTGGGTATAATAATAAAGGTACTGGTGGCATGAAAATATGTTTCCAATAATCTTTGTTGGCACTGAAGATGGTAATTAATAAAGTAATAATTGCTAAAACCGCTGTTGTTGCGATGTTACCAGTTAAGTTATAACCGAAAGGCGCAAATGGAATTAAACCAAACATATTATTAAACCAGATAAAGAAAAATACGGTTAATAAATAAGGCATGAATTTTTTATACTTTTTCGCTCCAATATTTGGTATTGCTACTTCATCTCTAATGAAAATAATAATCGGCTCCATAAATCTTCCAAATCCACTAGGAACTAAGGTTTTCGCATATCCTCTTGCCATTCCAATAAAAACAAGGAACATAAAGAAGATTGAAATAAAGATCGCTGCTACGTTTTTCGTAATCGAAAAATCATAAAATGCGTTGTCTGAATTATGTTTTCCGCTTAAGACAGAGAATAATTTTGCTTGAACTAAACCCTGAGTTGAAGTTACAACCCCATGATCTAAAGTATAACCGTCATGTTCATGACCATGTGCAATTGCACTTGACATCATCATATGAAGTCCGTTTTTGTCTTTAACAATAACTGGTAATGGAATAGAAACGTGGTGTTCTTCCGGCGTTCCTTCATTTAATGTTAAGATATGCCACTCATTAGAATCACTAATGTGTTCCATAATCATCTCTTTTGCATTAAATTTTTGATTATCATCTACAATTTTCTGTTCTAAACTTTCGGTAGATGTAGCTTCAACTTCTTGCTGTGCATAAGTGAAAACACTTGAAAGCGTAAGAAATAAAACGAAAAATAAAGAAGAAATTCTCTTGTTCATAGGTCAAATTTATCGGTTTGCAAATATATTGAATTTATTAAAACCCACCAATATTAAAAATTGATTTTTATCAGTTATTTTCAGGAACGGTTTAATAATCGAATTACTTTGAAATATAAAGCAAAAGAAGTCACCAAAAAGGCTCCGATAATAAACAGGAAATTAGTTTGATTTGCTTCTAATTTAATCAACCAATACCCTACCCAGATAATATCTTTAAAGATATTGATCACCAAAAATAACATGGCAGGATTTTCTGTTTTCATCAAATATTTTTTAAAAATGTAAAAGATAATTACATTTAAAACTGCTGCAGAAACAAATACTAAAACTAAATTGGTCATATTCATGCCGCAAAAATAAGCAACTTTAGAATAATTGAACGAAATTCTTTGTTTTCAAATTTTAAAATGAGCAAAAGGCAAAAGGTTTTTTAAAACCAAATAACTATCAGCAACTTCACAGATACTCTTATTTTAATTTCTTTAATAAAACAAAACGCCGGATTCAGTAGTGTTTTTTCACGAAAAGTACTTTAATTACTATATTTAGATGTAATATTCATTATTTTAGTTGTTTAAATTTTTATTTATCATAAACTAAAATCTTGAATATGTTAAAGAGAACCATCTTATTAGAAAACAAAACGTCGGTAAGTACGAAAAATTTGCAAATAGTAATTCAAACAGAATTGCGAGAAAGTACGATTCCTGCGGAAGATATTGGTTACTTGGTCATCGATCATCCACAAGTTTTTGTGAGCATTCCTGCAATGAATTTATTGATAGAAAATAATGCGGCAATTGTTGTTTGTGGAAACAATCATTTACCGAACGGAATGTTTCTAAACCTCAACAGCCATCACATTCAACAGGAGGTTTTCCGAAACCAAATGGAAGCGAGTTTACCTTTGAAAAAGCAACTATGGCAACAAACTGCTATGGAAAAAATTAGAAATCAGGGACAATTATTAGAACGAATAACAGGCGAAAAGAACAGTTTTGAATTTTTAATGTCCAAGGTTTTGAGTGGTGACACCTCTAATATGGAAGGTGTTGCCGCCAATCTTTACTGGAAAACATTCTTTGAACATTGTGATATTAAAGTCAAAAGAGAACGTTTTGGAAATTTTCCTAATAATTTCTTGAATTATGGTTATGCTATTCTGCGAGCTGCAACAGCAAGATCTCTTTCTGGAAGCGGACTTCTCAATACTTTAGGAATTCATCATAGAAACAAATACAATGCTTATGCGTTGGCAGATGATATGATGGAACCTTACCGACCGATGGTTGATGAAAAAGTTTTCGAATTAATTGCAATGAGTGAGGAGCAAGAACTTACTACCTCAATAAAGGCTGAGTTTCTAAAAATCCTGACACAAACCGTGTACTTCAACGAAGAGAAAAGTCCACTTATGATTGGTTTGCAAAGAAGCGCAACTTCTTTGCAGCAATGTTTTACGGGAGAAAAGAAAAAAATTAATTATCCAAAATTATGGATCTAAACGGCTACCGAATTATGTGGATTTTTGTTTTTTTTGATTTACCGACAGAAACTAAAAAAGACCGACATAATGCGTCGAAATTTAGAACCAATTTATTGAAAGATGGTTTTAATATGATGCAATATTCTGTTTACATGCGACATTGTGCAAGCAGTGAAAGTGCAGATGTGCACGAAAAGCGGGTTCAACTATTACTTCCACCATTTGGTAAAGTGAGTGTTTTACGAATAACAGATAAACAATTTGGAAATATTATGAATTTTTGGGGGAAAGCAGAAGTTCCCAAACCGCCAGGCCCGGTGCAATTAGAATTATTTTAGGAATAAAAAAATGCTTCAATCTTGCTTTATCAGTGCAAAAAAGAAGCGTTTTTTTTAACGATATTTACTTTTAATTCTTTGATTACCAGAAGGTAGCGAGCCAACTAATATCGTTCTTTCTAATCTTTAATCAAACCACAACCTTTACGAACGATCCTGCAATCATTTTACCAATATCGTTCTTTCTAATCTTTAATCAAACCACAACAGGTCAAGTAGTTGAAGGTGATTTAGATGCAATATCGTTCTTTCTAATCTTTAATCAAACCACAACATCAAGTTCAGTTGATGCAACAGTTTAGCAAATATCGTTCTTTCTAATCTTTAATCAAACCACAACAAACGAAGCCGTAGTTTTAGAAAAAGTTAAAATATCGTTCTTTCTAATCTTTAATCAAACCACAACAAATTAGGTAACCAAGATAAAGGCGGTGCAAATATCGTTCTTTCTAATCTTTAATCAAACCACAACATCTTTGTTAAGACTGGTTCGACTCCAGTTAATATCGTTCTTTCTAATCTTTAATCAAACCACAACAAAAGAAGTACAAACTTCGAGATGATGTTAAATATCGTTCTTTCTAATCTTTAATCAAACCACAACTACCAATTACTGCGCGATCAAATAAACTTTAATATCGTTCTTTCTAATCTTTAATCAAACCACAACAAACGAATACTGCTAAAACTCAAAAGCAAGAATATCGTTCTTTCTAATCTTTAATCAAACCACAACTACGAAAACAATCCCTAACGATAAAGACATAATATCGTTCTTTCTAATCTTTAATCAAACCACAACCAAACGACAAAGATATTTACGTTATAGACAAATATCGTTCTTTCTAATCTTTAATCAAACCACAACATTTTCGTCGGCATTTGATACCGATATTGTAATATCGTTCTTTCTAATCTTTAATCAAACCACAACAGTAATTGTGCTAAATACCGATGTTCCTATAATATCGTTCTTTCTAATCTTTAATCAAACCACAACTGCTAGCTTGCCGATTCCCGACTCCACCCAAATATCGTTCTTTCTAATCTTTAATCAAACCACAACAGAAAACGCAGATACAAATCATATCCGTTAAATATCGTTCTTTCTAATCTTTAATCAAACCACAACGAAGTCTTTTAGTGCTTTTTCTCGATTGTAATATCGTTCTTTCTAATCTTTAATCAAACCACAACTTGAATTACTGGTGGGAGAAGACAAAGAAAAATATCGTTCTTTCTAATCTTTAATCAAACCACAACAGCAGAGGGATTAGGCTTAATGGATGAAAAAATATCGTTCTTTCTAATCTTTAATCAAACCACAACCGAAGTCTTTCACGTAGTTGAAGGAGTTGAAATATCGTTCTTTCTAATCTTTAATCAAACCACAACTTGCAGAGATGAGAGCGGTTCATTATATCAAATATCGTTCTTTCTAATCTTTAATCAAACCACAACTCACTCACCAAATAACGACGCACCCGCTTTAATATCGTTCTTTCTAATCTTTAATCAAACCACAACTGGCGCTTTGCGACGGCATGGTGTGGGCCGAATATCGTTCTTTCTAATCTTTAATCAAACCACAACTGAAGCGCAGTATCAAATGACTACTGATTAAATATCGTTCTTTCTAATCTTTAATCAAACCACAACTTCATTATGCATATTAGACCATAATGGCTCAATATCGTTCTTTCTAATCTTTAATCAAACCACAACTCTGCCACAGTATTGGCAAGTAAATGAATCAATATCGTTCTTTCTAATCTTTAATCAAACCACAACTCCCGTACTGCCCGGAGCTGTAACTGGCGGAATATCGTTCTTTCTAATCTTTAATCAAACCACAACTAAAGCAGAAGAACAAATAATAAAAGAACGAATATCGTTCTTTCTAATCTTTAATCAAACCACAACTTGATCCTGAATATGGAATAAACGTTACGAAATATCGTTCTTTCTAATCTTTAATCAAACCACAACTTAAAATCTCATTCGATGTTTCAAAATCTTAATATCGTTCTTTCTAATCTTTAATCAAACCACAACTGAAGATGTTTTAACCTCTTTATTAAAGAAATATCGTTCTTTCTAATCTTTAATCAAACCACAACTGGGATTAATGGATTGGTTTAAACCAAACAAATATCGTTCTTTCTAATCTTTAATCAAACCACAACTGAGACGTTACCTTTTTAAAATGCGAGTTAAATATCGTTCTTTCTAATCTTTAATCAAACCACAACTAATTCTGTTTTTAATATGATTTGGCATTTAATATCGTTCTTTCTAATCTTTAATCAAACCACAACTGTTGAAGTGGTAATTGGTGATATTGGCGGAATATCGTTCTTTCTAATCTTTAATCAAACCACAACTCTAAACTGCTCAATTGTCATTGAATGTTTAATATCGTTCTTTCTAATCTTTAATCAAACCACAACAATCCGCAATTACAAATGTACAACAATATTAATATCGTTCTTTCTAATCTTTAATCAAACCACAACTAAAAAGCATCGCAAGTAAATTAGATGTATAATATCGTTCTTTCTAATCTTTAATCAAACCACAACCTTCCGGTGAAGTTGATTGGTCAACCTTGAAATATCGTTCTTTCTAATCTTTAATCAAACCACAACCAGTAAATATAATTGGATTTATTATTCACAAATATCGTTCTTTCTAATCTTTAATCAAACCACAACTTATAAAGACATCAACAAAACGAACAATGAAATATCGTTCTTTCTAATCTTTAATCAAACCACAACCCATTAACTGATTGACCCAATAAGTCCTGCAATATCGTTCTTTCTAATCTTTAATCAAACCACAACAGGCGAATAGTATCCTAATTTCCATCCATAAATATCGTTCTTTCTAATCTTTAATCAAACCACAACTCAGTGTCAAAACTTTTATTTTTCAACTCAATATCGTTCTTTCTAATCTTTAATCAAACCACAACTCTCAACAGAAAGTAACACAGAATACAAGCAATATCGTTCTTTCTAATCTTTAATCAAACCACAACTAAATTACTCATTGGTTCGTTTAAATATTAAATATCGTTCTTTCTAATCTTTAATCAAACCACAACGGATAATTTCCAACTGACATGAAGTGCGAAAATATCGTTCTTTCTAATCTTTAATCAAACCACAACAGGAAATGAAATCTCATGTATTGGGAGAAAAATATCGTTCTTTCTAATCTTTAATCAAACCACAACACACAAGCATAGATATCCATTAAATCCAAAATATCGTTCTTTCTAATCTTTAATCAAACCACAACAGGTTTAGATGAGTTTGAAGTTATTCAGGGAATATCGTTCTTTCTAATCTTTAATCAAACCACAACTCTTTGTTCTTCATATCCTCCGAAATCTGTAATATCGTTCTTTCTAATCTTTAATCAAACCACAACGGTCTAATGCTTTGGCTGCTTTAGTTCAAGAATATCGTTCTTTCTAATCTTTAATCAAACCACAACCTATGCTGCTGTTGGTGCTAATTCATTTAAATATCGTTCTTTCTAATCTTTAATCAAACCACAACAGTAGCATTTAAATCAATAACGTACTCTTGAATATCGTTCTTTCTAATCTTTAATCAAACCACAACGGAAAACTATGATAAAATAAATCTTTCCATAATATCGTTCTTTCTAATCTTTAATCAAACCACAACGACCCGTGTCTTTTGCTCTACGACTTGCAAAATATCGTTCTTTCTAATCTTTAATCAAACCACAACAGAAGTCTTTCACGTAGTTGAAGGAGTTGAAATATCGTTCTTTCTAATCTTTAATCAAACCACAACGTAATTAAGTACGAAACTAGCGACTCTGAGAATATCGTTCTTTCTAATCTTTAATCAAACCACAACCGTAGAGTTCATTTCTTATATCGGTGGATTAATATCGTTCTTTCTAATCTTTAATCAAACCACAACACCAAGTCTTCCAAGTTGGTCATATTTGAGAATATCGTTCTTTCTAATCTTTAATCAAACCACAACTAATTTAGGGAAAGGAAATGTAAAGTTGGAATATCGTTCTTTCTAATCTTTAATCAAACCACAACTTTTCAGATAGGACCAATTACAACGAATTCAATATCGTTCTTTCTAATCTTTAATCAAACCACAACTATTTTGTTTTGCTAACGTAGCATCTTCAAAATATCGTTCTTTCTAATCTTTAATCAAACCACAACTAATTCAGTTCGAACCCGCTTGGTTTAAAAAATATCGTTCTTTCTAATCTTTAATCAAACCACAACTGCTGCAGGTTCAAACTCACCACTGATCCAAATATCGTTCTTTCTAATCTTCAATCAAACCACAACAACACAACTGAAGAGTTGAGTTAATCCTTACCAGTTATTTGGATTTTACCTTGCAAGTCAATTTTAACTTTTATTGGATTAATTTCCTGATACTTTTTCATACTAGCAACCCTAATTTCTTCATTTTTATTTGTTACTGTAGATGCTAAGTGATGTCTAAAAGAAAAATCCCCGTCAGATATTTTTTGAACTCTATATAAATAACTACTCAAGAAAGAACTATTCTCAAAATTATCATTATACTCTTCGTTTGAAAGTCCTAACAAAAACATATCATTTTCTTGTAATGTTAAAACTAACTCTTTCAGTTCTGGTTCTACATATTTATCTTCAGGTAGTTTATATATTTTGTCTTTATGTTTAACTCTTTCAACAACATTCCAAAAATTTGTAATACTATCTTTCAATTCGCCATTTTCATCTTTATAAATAACAATATGATGATTTTTTCTTGGATTTACATATTGCTTAATAGTAGGTTTTAGCTGTTGGGCATTTCCAATTTCTTGAGAAACTCTAACTTTTTTTATAGGAACAGGTTCTCCTTTTTTATTTGGCAACGTGTAAAGTTGTTTAATTTGCAAACGCAACTCTATAATTTTTTCGTTTAAAGAAACCTCTTCAAAATCATTTAATTTAGATGATTTCAATTGTTTAGCTAAACTTTCAATTTCCTTATATATCGGGATTTCTTCTTTTCTTGCATTAATTATTATTTTCCTGATTGTAGTATCCACAATCTTATTTATCTGTTTTTCAGAAACTAAACTTTCAACAGACTCTCTTCTATGAAACCCCTCTTTACCCTCCGGTGGTGTTCTTTTACCATAAACATTCTCCATATGCAATTGACCGCGGACGGAATCTCCCACACTTAAATAGGTCTTTCCATTTTTTACGATCTTTTTTCTAACTTCTGTTAAAATATTCTTGTTTTGCTTAAATGAAATTAGAATACCGTTTACTACTTTTTGAGCGTCGGTATGAAAACCAGTCCAAGGCTCTATAAAGTTTAAATGTTCTTTTTCATACTCATTTCCTCTTTTTTTATTTTCAGATGATGCATTGTGTTTACTTAGTTCTTGAAAATATTTTTCTTTGGTCAATGCAATTACTATAGCGTCAATAGCGTGATGTCGATGATCTTCACGGTTTTTCTTTGGATCAAATTTAATTTCTCCTGTGTATTTATCAACCCAAACCGTACCTTCAACAAGCGTTTGTCCATCTTCTAATTTCTGCTCTTGTGTTTTAACTGGATAAAAGCCTTCAACTTTCGAAATAATATCAAACAAAACATAATACTTCCCTTGACCTTCATCCATATTAAAATGGTGTTGACTGTCCATATCTGAAACAAAAACATTTTCATTGTTTGTTGTTCCTTGAATAACAATTTGATAGTCATTTGCTAATGGTTTTTCATTCATGGCTTTGTCAAAAAGCACATTTTCAACATCAATATCAATTATTAACCAATATTTTCCATCTTCTTGATTTGTGTCACATTGATATACATAGGAAGAAAAAACTTTTTCTTTTACTTCCCCATATAAGAGTATTTGTTTTCCATTTTTTTTAGGTTGGTCTTCTTTTGTTGGTTTCTTAAATGTTTTATTAAGTATAGTGAGTTTAGCCCAATAGGTTCCATTTTCATTACCAACTGCATTTATCATATTAAGCCCTTCAGTCTTAAATTTTTCTTTTTCTATTTTCCCTCTAACGACTATTTCCTTTTCTGATGTTTCGGGTTTTTCCTTAAACACTCGAACAATATTTTTAGGATTTGATAATTTCAATTTTGTCCAATACTCTCCATGTAGTAAATCTGGGGTTTCAATCTGAAATTTCACGTATTGTTCTTTAGACTTAAAAAGTCCTTTATCTACATTACCAAAAAGAGTTGTTTCATTTTGTAATAAATCTGGTTTTGCATTAAAAATTCTTTGTGAACTAATTGGATTTTTATCTTTATCAAAAACAACATAATGTGGAATATGTCTTTCTGCATCAATATATAAATTTGGAATATCAATTGTAAAAGCAGGTTGAAGTATATTGTTTAAACCCCACAATCTTCGCAATTCAGCCGTTAAGCTCCCTGGCATAACTCGAACATCATCACAAACTTGACTTAATATTCCTGCTGTTTTTTTACTTATATAACGAGTGTCATTTAATTGTCTTTCGATAAAAGTGTTTTTATCAAATTTTGTCTGAGAAACAAATCTTTTTGCTTTTTGATAAGGCAAAACTTTAAACGCTCTTCTTTCAATTTCTTCCCAACTTTTTGCTCCGCCCCATAAATTGACATCTTTGTTGAGTTGATAAAATTCATAAGGTGTTCTCTCTCCTTTTAAACCATTAAATTTTGAATCACACAACGTTTTGTTTGCAAAACTATCATCCAATGAGACACTTCTGGGAATAATATGTTCTATTTGAATTTTATTTCCTCTACCTAAAACATCTGAAATATTGATTGTTTTATTTGTATAAGGACAAACTGGGAGAATTCCTTTTTCTTGCAATTCCTGATACAATAGAACTTTTTGAATATTTTCTCTTCCGTGGCTTAGACCGTATTCCGTTAGTAATTGTTTTGCATTTTCATTCTTTGTCGTATTTTGAGAAATCCTATTCGTTAATTCTTGTCGTTTTGTTTTACCATTTTTTAAATCTCTACCTAACTCAACTCTTATTTGATCAAATTTACCATGCTGAACAATTAATTCATTAACAATTCTTTTCACTTCATTCACGCCTTGCTGCACAATTGGATTTCTTAAATTTTCAATATCTCCAATTTTGTTGAACTGTTTCTTTATTTCAACTTCTTGACTGTGGTGGTACAATTTTTTAAATGAAATATCGCTTTCTACAAATCCATATTTTTTATCAATCAAATACCTTTTAATCTTTTCAATTGAGTCTCCTTCTTTATTCGTTTTATCGTAATTAATTTTTAAAATATTATTTTTTAATTCTTCATACTCATTAGCAAAATATTTCCATCTTTTCCCAAAAGCATTTCGTACACCTCCAAGAATAACAGCATCACTTTCTCTTTTACCTTCTTTTAAATATGGTAAAATATTCTTAATCGCTTTCAATGAAAAACTTGAATATCCCTCTTTTAAATTAATTTTGGCTATTTTATCTATTTTATCCTCTTCTAAATTGTAGTCGTTTTGCAATATTTTAATTAAAATATCATTGTCTTCACAATAATGAAATAAATGCCAAATACGATCTATACCATATTCTATAACATCTTCTCCATTGACCTTTACTACAAATTCTTTTTCAAGTATTGATTTAGGAAATACTGAATTTAAATTTTTGGTTGTGTAGCTTCCACTTACTGAGGAATCTTTGTCATAGTTAAATGTTTCGTATTCTAATTTCAATTTTTTTTGAATTTCAGAAAACTTGAAATTAGTATCTTTTGAATTAATCAACTCTAAAACTTCTAACCTTTGAGATTCTTCAAGACGTTGTTTTTTACCATATTCTATATTATTTATAAACTTATATGCTCTAAATTGTTCAAATAATGGATGCGATAAGTGGCAAGGTGTTTTACCTTTTTGAATAAATTTTCCAAACTCATCTTTCAAATCTGGCTCGAATCTACATTTAGCTAATAATTTTTTTTGAGATTTCAAAGGTCTTTGCCAAAACAAAACACTCTCATTACTCTTAAATTTTAGATTTTCTTCTTCATCTTTTTCTATTTTACCAGCCAAAAATTCTTTTAATGGTAATTTAGTTGTCACCTTTAATAATATTTTTTTCTTATCATCTTTTGAAAGTTCATCACTTATATATTTAATTTCTACATTTTCAGTTCCTTTTGTTAATTGAAGATGTTCGATCTTTTTAGCATTCCTTTTATTTTCGATACTACCATTAAGAAATCTTGTCTTCTCGCTCAGACATTCAACTGTTTCCAATCCTAGGTGTTTTGATTGCCGATTCCAAATTGCTTCAAACTCTGCAACATACATATCTCTCAATGTATATCTAGATCTAACTCTTAGCTCATTACCATCTTCATCTTGAATAATTTTATAAGGTTCTCCATCTTTTGGTAAAATATGGAACAAATAATTGCCTAAAGTAGAATCCTGCAACTCTTTAAGAGTAGCATCAATTCCTTTTACGTTCTCTTTTCCTTTATAAATTGCACCATCATCTTTACCTTTCCTATTACTTAAAAATCCCCTTCGCTGAATCAAATGATATAAAACTCTACCAAATTCCAACAATGTTAAATCCTCACGTAAAGCCCTATTACGTAGCTTATACGGATCTTGCTTTAACCATAGATTATAAGAATGACTTTTAGGAAGAAATAATTCAGGAGCCATTCTGCCTTCTTTCTTTTTTTGCTTATCCCATTTACTCCAAACATCAAGCTCATTATGCTCCAAAGGACACATTTCGAAATTAATAAGAGTTCTTAATAATTTTATTTTTCTTATTCTCTTCCTATAATATTGCTTCCTAAGTTGTCTGCTATTTCTTCTTTTCGCATTCTTACTTTCTTCTTTATCTCCATAGCCAATAGTTTTCGAAATAACTCCCTCTGGAAATATCCTTACTCCTACATCTAGAATTTCATTCTCCAAATCATCCACTATCGCCCAACCAATCGAGTTTGTTCCTAAATCTAATCCTAAAATTTTTGCCATGACCACTTTGTTTTTTAATAATTCTAAAAATAAGAAAAATCTAGATTGAATTTTAATAATTCATTCAAAAAATATTTTATATATTTGTCTCAAGATAATTTTATTCTAATCTTTAATCTTATCACAATAAGGCTATATGCCGTAGATGAAAATCTTTAGTCCTGCTTCGGTGGGACTTTTTTTATTGGTAAAATCTCTGTTTGCGATAAGAATTGAAATTTTTGAGATCCGATGAATTTTCAAAAATAAAAAACAAGTAGCGATGATGTGCAATTTCAGATTTCTAAAAGGATTCTTCGAGGAGTGAAAAAAATAATTTAGAGTTGACAAACACAATTTTTAAAACGTTTTTTTTCGGTGGGTAAAATCCGTATTTCGCTTGATTTCTGTAATTTCATTGTCATGAACTCCTCATGAACTATCCATGAAGTATCCTAGGGGGAACTATGGAGTATCCGGGAAGGATCTTCTGACGATTTTTTTCAGTGACCCGTCCGAAATAACAGTAAGAATTGTGCAAAAAATGACACTTTAATTCAATCAATAATCCCAATTGATTTGCATTGTGTGAAATTTTGGTAACTATCTACTTCTCTTTACCAAAATTTCAATTTTAAATCCGCAAATATTTCCGTATTTTTGCAAATCTTAAAGATAAATTATGTTCAATAGCTTACAGGATAAATTAGACAAAGCGCTTCAGAATATTTCAGGACGCGGGAAAATTTCAGAAATCAACGTTGCAGAAACGGTAAAGGAAATTCGCCGTGCGTTGGTTGATGCCGACGTTAATTACAAAGTAGCGAAAGACCTCACCAAGCGTGTTCAGGACAAAGCACTCGGTCAAAATGTATTGACCAGTTTAACGCCGGGACAGTTAATGACCAAAATCGTCCACGACGAATTGGTAGAATTAATGGGAAGCACGCATGAAGGAATTAATCTTTCTGGCAAACCAAGTGTAATCTTAATTGCAGGTTTACAAGGTTCTGGTAAAACAACTTTTTCTGGAAAATTAGCGAACTATTTAAAACAAAAAAGAAATAAAAAACCACTTTTGGTGGCGTGTGACGTTTACAGACCAGCTGCAATTGAGCAGTTGAAAGTATTGGGATCACAAACAGGAATTCCTGTTTATACTGAAGAAGGCGCCTTAAATCCTTCATCTATTGCAGAAAATGCAGTAAAATTTGCGAAAGAGAATGGTCACGATGTTGTGATCGTGGATACTGCAGGACGTTTGGCTGTTGATGAAGCGATGATGAACGAGATTAAATCGATTCATTATTTCATCAAACCAGAAGAAACGCTTTTCGTAGTGGATTCAATGACGGGACAAGATGCCGTGAATACTGCTAAGGCCTTTAACGATGCCCTGAATTTCGACGGAGTTGTTCTTACGAAATTAGATGGTGATACGCGAGGTGGAGCAGCATTAACAATTCGTTCGGTAGTAGAAAAACCAATTAAGTTTATTTCTACCGGTGAAAAAATGGAAGCACTTGATGTTTTCTATCCGGAAAGGATGGCGGATCGTATTCTTGGAATGGGTGATGTTGTTTCCTTAGTAGAAAGAGCGCAGGAGCAATTTGACGAAGAAGAAGCTAAAAAACTTCATAAAAAAATTGCCAAAAATGAATTTGGTTTTGATGATTTCTTAAAACAAATCAATCAGATCAAAAAGATGGGTAATATGAAAGATTTGATGGGAATGATTCCAGGAGTTGGCAAAGCGATTAAAGATGTAGATATTCAAGATGACGCTTTCAAACACATCGAAGCGATTATTCATTCGATGACGCCGGAAGAAAGAAGAAGACCTTCTATCATTAATACTCAGAGAAAAAACAGAATTGCAAAAGGTGCCGGAAGAAAAATTGAAGATGTAAATGCTTTGATGAAACAATTCGATCAAATGGGCAAAATGATGAAGATGATGCAAGGACCACAAGGAAAACAGATGATGGAAATGATGAGTAAAGGAATGCCTAAAGGAGCAGGAATGCCTGGTGGTAACTTATTTGGAAGATAAAATCACCTTATTATAAAAAGTAAAAATCCCGTCTCGTTTATAACGAGACGGGATTTTTTTTTGAAATTATATGATCGAATTAAAATCTTATTCCTAAACCTACATTAAATATATTAAAAGGTAATTTCTCACCAGCTGGACTTTTAAAAGCTTCATTTAACTGAAACGCATATCTCGCTTCGATTAGTAAGCCAGAAAACAAATCTGCTCCTAATCCAAAAGCAGCTCCGAAATTAGTCTTATTACTAGACGCACTATCATTCATTCGAAAAGCGAACTGAGGACCAACCTGAACATTCACCTTCGGAACAAAATAAAACTTCATCATTACCGGAACCTGAAAATAGGAATCTTTGTCAATTTTCACATAATTTAAAGCGGGCTGCAATGTAGCAAAACCTGGAATTCCTATTTCTGAAAACACACCAGCATAATAACCTTGCGTTAAATTATCGAATTTACTGGAAACCACAGCCGAAGAAAAACCACCATTAATACCAAACTTAATCTGCGCATTAACCGTTCCAAAAAACGAAATTGCTAGAGCGAGTACTATTCTTTTCATAAAATTTTAACTTTTTACAAAAATATCATTTAAATCCTAGATAAAAAATTCACCCTTATCATTTTCCTAGTTTTAAAGGGGGTTTTCGAAATAAGCAATAATTTAATTTGGCAAAGAAAAATACTGATTCAACCTAATCAGGTTTTTAAATTCGTTTTTTCCAATTTAATTATTTTAAAAAAGTTTGGACTTATTCCAAAAGTTTTAATTGTATATTATGTTACTAAAATATTTATTCTTCTAAAAAGTAAATTGGTCGCCAACATCACAAATTACTGAAATAAAAAAACTGTTTCACAAAAGCAAAACAGTTTTCTCTATATTTAAGTAATTTTATCATTCAGATTTCATGTTTTTCATCGCTTTGCTTGACGGCAAAAAGATGTTTAGCCCTAATCTGAAACCTATATTAGAGGTAGTTCCTTTATTTCCAAAACCTAGATTTCCATTTAATTTTAAAGAAGCGTCAAGGCCTATATTTTGGGTAACAAAATAAGTATAACCAGGTCCAATCCCTAAATCTAAACCGTTCGCAGAAGCTCCGCCGTTAGAAATGGTAGTACCTCCAATTCCAGCATTACCTTCAACGAACCATCTGCCATGTTTCAACAAACTGTCAACACCTTCTTGTCCAGGAGACAGGTAATATCTAGACAAAGCTCCTACGCCATAAGTGAACGTTGTTGGCGAAGATTTTGCTCCAGAAAACCCTAATCTAACGTATGGACCTACAGCCCAATTGTCTTGTACAAAAAAAGCAGCTTGTGGAGTCACTTCGAAATTATATCCAGCTCCTTTATTAAGTCCAAAATTAGCGGCTGCTAATTCACCACCAACCATCCAGTTGCCTTGTTGTAATTGAGCAGAAGCGGTGATTCCTAATAGAGCAAAAGCTCCAGTGATTAATAATTTTTTCATAATAATTTTTTTAATGATTTCAATTTCCTTAACAGAAATTATGGTTACGTTAATTATTATGCAAAAACCGAGCCTATTATTACGAATCACATAACTATTTTCTCTACTATTTCATAAAACCTTATTGCTCCGCTTATCTCAAAAGTAATTTTTGTAACGAGTAAAAATTGATAATTTAAAATAGTTTAATATTGATTACTATGCATTTCAATTTCGAAACGAAAAATGCAAGACTTAAAAACTAAATGATAAAAAAAAAATCCCGACCACATAAAATTGTAATCGGGATTTAGTTTGATAAAATTCTTATTAGAAATGAATTGCGAAACCTACATTTCCTGAAAAGATACCAGTTGAACCAGCAGCAGTTCCTAGATCATATCTTAATCCTGGTTCAATAGAAATGTTTGGTGCTACAAACCAAGCATAACCACCTTGAAAACCAATAGCATTTACAGAATCTCCTTCACCGCTAATTCCGTTAAAATCAACCTGCACTGGGAACATGCTTAGAATATAATACTTGGCTCCAATTTTATAATTAAATGCAGTAGAAGTTATCGAACCACCACCGTAATATGAATCAGTCGTCAACGAAGTTACTCCCAAACCTATTTTTAAAGCTAAGTTGTCTGCAACGAAATATCCACCTTCACCACCAATTTTGAATAATGAATTTCCGTCATTAGTGTAAAAACCAATTGACGTATTTGAAGGGCTTAATACTCCAAAATTAGTATTTGCTTCTACTAACCATTTTCCTTTTGATAATGCAGGGTTTTGAGTTTGTGCACTTACTGCTCCAAAAAGTGCTACAGCACCTGCTACCAATAATTTTTTCATAATTTATTTTTTAAAAATTGACCGCCAAAAGTACAATATTATCAATTTAAAGTAAAGATGATTGATATCACAAAAAAGCCACCCTAAAAGAGTGGCTTATTCTATCATTTAAAATAAATTATTTTCCAAACGAATAGGCATATCCTAAAGTGATTGCACTTGTGTTAGCACCATTATTAGACAATCCCAAATACCCTAGATATACTTCCCCAGGACCAAAATGGTATGCTACTTTTGGTTGATAATAAAACCCGCCGTCACTTGCTCCACTTGCAAAAACCAATCCGTATCCTAAATCAACGCCTAAACTAAATTGAGGCGTAAATTTATATTCTGCGGCAGCTGCAATAGGAATCATGCTCACTGTTTCAGCACCACTCTTCCCAAACCAAGCGGAATAACCCGTGGTAAGTCCTAAATTAAAGTCTGCAGAAATTGGCCACATATAGGCCACATCTACTCCAGCCAGAAAACCACTAAAATCACTGGAATCTCCAACTGGTAAACCAATATGAGCGCCTAATTTAAAATTTCCTGCTGTTTGAGCATTTACTGCTCCAAAAAGTGCAATAGCACCTACTAACAATACTTTTTTCATGATTATAAGTTTAAAATTGTACTGTAAATGTAAAACTATTTCTCATATTAACAATACATTAGCAAATATTTTATACTATAAATCATATTTTGATTAAAATAATTTCACATCTATAATAAAAAACCCATTACCTTAAAGGAATCATTATTCCATTAATATAAGAATAACAATTGATTAATCAGCTTCAATTACTATCGATCTGAATTATTGAAAGCTCGGATCACATATCACTAAAAACATAAATCAAAAGCAAAAAGAAGTATTATTCTTCACGCTGTCTTTTCTCTTCCTTTCCGTAGGCATTAATAATTTTTCTAACGACAGGATGACGAACTACATCTTCTTCTGTAAGATGCACAAAACCAATCTCATCTACGTCTTTTAAAATACGCATCGATTCTTTCAAACCCGATTTTTGACGCATCGGTAAATCAACCTGAGTTGGATCTCCCGTGATAATAAACTTTGCATTCATCCCCATTCTGGTCAGGAACATTTTCATCTGAGAGTGTGTCGTATTCTGTGCTTCATCCAAAATAACGAAAGCTTCATCTAAGGTTCGTCCTCTCATAAAAGCAAGTGGCGCTACTTCAATCACATTTTTTTCTATTAACCCCTCTAGTTTTTCATGCGGAATCATATCGCGAAGTGCGTCATAAAGTGGCTGTAAATAAGGATCTAATTTTTCTTTTAAATCGCCTGGTAGAAAACCTAAACTCTCCCCCGCTTCTACGGCGGGTCTTGTCAGAATAATTCTCTTCACTTCTTTATCTCTTAAAGCTCTTACTGCCAAAGCAACGCTCGTATAAGTTTTTCCTGTACCGGCGGGCCCAACCGCAAATACCATATCTTTCGTATCACACGCTTTTACCAACTTTTTCAGATTAGTAGTTTTGGCTTTAATGATTTTACCATTAACTCCTTTCACAATAATATCCTGATCGAAAACCATTTGTTTTTCGGCTTCATCTTTCAGGTTTAAAATGCTTTCGTAATCTTTTAATGTAATTGAATTGTATTTTGAAATAAAACTCACGACATCATTCAATTTATTTTTTAAGATATCTAAAGCTTCCTGAGTTCCTAAGGCAAAGACGAAATGATCTCTTCCTGTAATTTTCAGCGTAGGGAATTTTGATTTTAGTAAATTAAAATATTGGTTATTGACACCATAAAAAGTTTTGGCATCGATGCCTTCAATTTCGTATTTTAGTTCAAACATTTAGCAGTGGTTTTAATTTTTATTTTTATTAAAAGTATCAATTATATTTCAAATATCAGGCTAACTTTTCCACAATGATGCTTAAAATATTTTATTTAAGCTAAATTTGTGCTTTCCTAAAATTAAACATGTCAGTTATAACCTTCACTTCAGATTACGGATTGGTCGATCACAGAGTTGCTGCTGTGAAAGGTGCTATTTTAAATTTAAAGGAAGAAGTTACCATCGTTGATATTACGCATCAAATACAAGCCTACAATCTTTTGCAGACCGCTTATATTGTGAGAAATGCCTATTCTTATTTTCCAAAAGGGACCGTTCATATTATATCCGTAGACAGTTTTTACACGAAAGAAAGAAAATGCATCCTCTATAAAGCAGACGATCATTATTTCATCGCTGCGGATAACGGAGTTTTAAGTTTGATATTCTATGATATTAAACCTGAAGCGGTATATGAGATTACCTTTAATAATCGTTTTGACGATGAAGTCTCATTTACCTCTACCGATATTTTTGCACCAGTTGCGGTACATCTTCAAAACGGTGGTTTGCCAGAAGTTATTGGCCGACCGTACAAAACTCCAAAGCAACTTTCTTTTCCGCGCGCAGTATTTAATGAAAGTGAAAAAATGCTGATTGGTGAAATTATGTATATCGATAATTTTGGAAATGTAGTTTCAAATATCTCAAGGAAAAACTTTGAAAAAAGCAATGTTGGTTTTGAAAATTACATCTTAAAATTTAGAAATTTAGCATTGACTAGAATTCACAATCAGTATACGGATTTGGTTCATGACTGGACGAAGGAACAAGAATTTCATGGAAAAGCCGCTGCGGTATTTAACGACGCAGGCTTATTGGAACTGACGATCTATAAAGGGAATTGCGACAGCGGCGCCAGAACTCTTTTTGGCTTGCAAGTAGGCGAAAGTATCTATATCGAATTCCAATAAAAAAAATTAAAAATAAAAATAGCCGGCATTTAAAACGCCGGCTATTTTGCTTGTACTATAAATTCCTTTTAAGGTTTAATTATTTTCTTAATTACTGTTTCTTTTGTGGTTACAATACTCACCATATAAGTTCCGGCAGACATCGTAGAAAGATCTAATTTTTCCTGTAGTCCAGAAGATCTACTTACCGTTTTTACTAATTTACCTGAGGCATCAAACACTTGATAAGACAGGATTTGATCTTTAGAAGTAATAGTAAAGATTCCTTTGGTAGTAGTTGGCGAAATAGATACTGCATTCACACGTGAATTCTCACTTGTCGCCAAAGATTTACATTCAAAACTTGCAACCCAACCTGCAGCTGTAGTATTATTTCCATTTGGTATAAATCTAAACGTTATCGCACCAGTAGCATGGGTTGATTCAAATGGACCAGGAATAACAGTACCACTGATATTGGTTCCTCCCGGGAATCTAGGTGAAGCGATATTTGGGCCATCATAAACAATTACATTATCACCTTGATCTGTCGCAAACTTACTGAAAGTAATCTTTAACTTGTCTGTAGGATTTGTTGGATAAAAGGTCTTTACAAATGGCTGGTTGTCTAAATAATTATCATTTTCACCACCAGTATCTGTGAATTTTTTACCAGAACACCAGTCTGCATCGGTCATCAAAAGTTTTTCACTAGCAAAAGCTTCCGGCCCAGTACAGTCAGCTCCGACAGCAATGAGATAGAAAGAGGCTTCTTCTAAATTAGTAAAATTAAGTACTTTATTATCGCTAACTCCTGATTGCACTATTGTTCCATCAGGTTTAGAAAGTCTATACTTCCAACCTGCTCCTGTATTATCAGTAATCGTTGCAGAAAAAGAATTTTTAGTCGGTTCACTTACTGCCAAGCCAGAGATCGTACTGACACAAGAAGCGATACAATCTGTTCCTAAACATCCTTTTGAATTAATTCTGCTTCTGATTAAAGCACCTGGTTGTTCTCCAAATCCATTAGCAAAGTTAATTCCGACACTGCTTACCAAATGACAGTAACTCATAATTGTTCCGCCATCACCTGGTAACGGTCCACTTGCACAAGTTCCATTTCCTGCATTTCCCGAAGCTGGTCCACAACCGTCTATTCTTGTACTATTACCATTCCATGAACAATCATGCGTGTGAGGCGAACCTAAGTTATGGCCAATCTCATGAGTCATCGCTTCGATATTCCAAGAATAAGTAGGAACTTCATTATAACTAAAGTTTACTCCTGAATAAGAATAAGTATTGGATGAGCACAATACATCTAAATAAGCAATACTTGTGGTTGCAGGATTTCTAATTAATTGAGCAACATCGCCATTAAAAGAAGGACGCCCTGCTCTGAATTTACCTAAAATTACATCTGGCTGTCCAGTATAAGGATCGGTAGTTGTCCAAACAAATACTTCACTTAATGCAACCGTAATTCCGTCATTATCATACAATGTTGAAATGTTATTATGCATTGCAGTAACCCAATTGGTTGTCGTAGTAACATTAGAACCATTTTGAGTATAAGGTCCGTAACCTGCCTCATAATAAATTCTGACACAGTTCGACGTTTTTTTCGCCGTCATTGTTGCCGGATCATAGGGAGTTGAAAGCTTCTGATTCTCTACTAATTCATCCGTAGAACATGAAAAAGGATTCGCCCCTTTCAATTTCGCATCATTATAGGAAACAAAATTTTCAGAATTTCTAGCTTTTCCAATCACCACATTTCCTACATTTTTAATGGAAGTCACACCTACCACATCATTATTAAAGAAACTGATGGCAACTAATGATTCATTATCCCCTTTTACAATTCCGTGGTAGTAAACACCAGGCGTATAAGTTGTGTATCCTTTATCTGTATTAACTTTAAAATCATGAGTTAAGAAATTATTCTTAACCAATTCTACAGAAATAGTTTTTCCTTCAAAAGGGAACGTCATTTCTAAAGCTTCTGGTCTTTCAGAAGTAATTCTGTTGATTTCAGATTTATTTAATTTCATTACGGTAATATCTTCTGCAGCTGCTTTATATAAAGCTTGTTTCTGCGCAGATTGATCGACCGTAAATAAGTCATATTTAACAAATGATTTGTTTGCAAGTTTGGAGTCTTTAACTTTTTGCGCAACGGGCTTTAATTCTTGTGAAAACCCAAAAGCAAAGAATGCCAAACTGAAACACAATTGGAAAACTTTTTTCATAATGTTCATTATTTATTTTAATATTTTACAAAAAAACCAAAAAAAATCGGGATTACCTTTAAATATGAAAAATTTAACATAATTAAAAAGCTACAAAAAGCAAAATCCCAAATTATGAGATAAATCTATTATCTTTGCACCTAAATTTTTCAGATGCTTTATACCATTATCAAAGCCGTTCACATCATTTTCATGGTCAGTTATTTCGCAGGTATTTTTTACCTCGCGCGGATTTTTGTATACTATAAAGATACCGATGAATTCGAGGAGCAAAAAAAAATGATTCTTCGAGAACAATATGTTTTTATGGCGAGAAGATTATGGAATATCATTACCGTTCCTGCTGGCGTAATTATGTTGGTTACTGGTTTAACAATGATTTCCCTTAATTTTGGTTTAATGAAAACTCCTTGGTTTCATTTGAAATTAACCTTCCTGGTCGGACTTGCCATTTACCATTACTGGTGTTGGAAAAAAGTTTTACAGATCAAAAATCTTCACGGAAATATTCTGCCTATTGAAAACATCAAACTTCGTCAAGCCAATGAAATAGCGACTTTTATTTTATTTCTGGTGGTCTTCACTGTGATATTAAAATCGATGGTTATCGAATATTGGTGGCAATTAATCGTCGGATTTATCGTTTTGGTACTTTTGATTATGACCACGGTGAAGTTGGTGAATAAGAAGAAGAATAAGTAATTGGTAATAAGAAATGAGTAATTGTGAATGGTCAATAGTGAATGGTGCATTTTTACACCTTTAACCTCGCATCTCGAACCTCAAACTCAACCTAATATATGTTTGCAATATTTAAAAAAGAACTTTGGACTTATTTCGGAAACTGGAGCGCTTGGTTAATCATCGGTGCATTTAGTTTAATAGGAACGCTTTTCTTATTTTTCTTTGAAAATGATTCTAATATTTTCGACATTGGATCGGCAACTTTGCAGAGTTATTTTGTGCTTGTTCCGTGGCTTTTGATGTTTATTATTCCAGCAATTTCAATGAAGACTTTAGCGGAAGAACAACAATCAGGAACATTGAACTGGTTATTTTCGCAACCTATTAAAATATCAGAAATCATCATTGGTAAATTCTTATCAGTTTGGTTGGTTGGAATTTTATGTTTGTTGCCTTCGCTCGTTTATCTATACACCATTTATGTTTTAGGCGTTCCGGAAGGAAATATCGATCTAGGCGCAACCTTCGGAAGTTATTTTGGTTTAGTCATTCTCATTGCCGCTTTTTCTGCAGTCGGAATTCTAGCTTCATCTCTTTCCCAAAACCAAATCATGGCTTATTTGCTCGGCGTATTCATCTCTTTCTTTTTGTATTTCGGAATTGAACAATTGGCAAGTTATAAATTATTAGGCGGCGCAGATTATATTCTTTCAAATATTGGGTTTTATCAACATTTTCTAGCATTTACAAGAGGATTAATCGATACTCGAGATATCTTCTATTTCCTTTTAGTGATTGGAATTTGTTTATTCCTGGCCAAAATCTTTGTAGAAAAGAAAAAATAATTCAATTTTTTATCGCTTTTAAAAATGAACAAAAAAAACCTCATCTATAGTATTCTTGCTCTCGTTTTATTACTGGGAACTTTCGGTATTTTCTCGAAACGTTTCGATTTAACACAAGAGAAAAGATATACGCTTTCTGCTTCTACCATTAAAGTTTTGGAATCGGTTAAAAAACCATTGACTTTCAATGTTTATCTTGAAGGTGATTTCCCTGCAAGTTTCCGTCAGTTGCAAAACGAAACGAAATTCATGTTAGAAGAATTCCGAAAAGTCAATCCAAAAATCGATTATAAATTCATCGATCCGATTAAGACGAAAATGTCGAAAGATACCTTAGCCGCGATGGGAATGCAACCGTCGATTTTACCTGATATGAAAGAAGGTAAAATCTCTGAAATCGTGATGTTTCCGTATGCTGCAATTAAATACGGTTTGCATACAACTTCGATTCCGTTAATCGTTAATTTAAGTGGAATTAATGCTTCCGAACAATTGAGCAAATCGATTGAAAATTTGGAGTATAATTTTGTGTCCAGCATTAAATCGATAACGGCAGAACGCAAAAAAAATATCGGAATCCTCATTAATCAAGATGAACTTCGTCCAGATGAATTCCGGGGATTTATGGAAATGGCTTTGGAAAATTATAACGCCGGACCGATTATTCCAAAAAACCAAACGGAACTAACTTACGAAGATGTTCCGCAACTTCAGCACATGGATGCTTTGGTCATCGCAAAACCGAGAAAGGCTTTTACTGAAAATGAAAAGGTGATTCTGGATCAATATATCATGAACGGTGGAAAAACCTTGTGGATGATCGATGCCGTGAATGCTGAAATGGATACGCTTTTTCATTCTAAAAAAATAATGGCTTATCCGATGGATGTTAATTTAACCGATTTCTTTTTTAATTATGGAATTCGATTAAATGCTGGTTTGGTAAAGGATATGAAGAAATCTGCGCTCATCAGAATTGTATCTGGTGAAGTTGCTGGCAATCCACAATACAGCAGTTTTCTGTGGCCTTATTTTCCTTTGGGAATTGCTGAAAATAAAAATCCGATTACGAAAAATATCAATCCTGTTAAATTTGAATTTCCTACTTCAATTGATACTTTAGGAAGAAAAAACATTAAGACCAAAGTTTTGTTTGAATCGAGCGAAAGAACGAATATCAAACAAGTTCCTAATTACGTGGCTCTGGCAGAAATCGTTCGAACTGATTCCTTGAGTGAACTTGATAAACCAACTCAACCAAAGATTTATGCAGTAAGTTTAGAAGGGAAATTTAATTCTGCTTATGCAACCAGAAGCGAACGGAAAATCTATCCCAATTTCAAAGCACAAAGTCCGGAGAACAAAATGATTATTATCGCTGATGGTGATGTTGCTCGAAATCAAATTTACAAAGGAAACCCTCTCCCACTCGGCGAAGATTTATTAACCAAACAATCTTACGGCAACGAACAATTCTTAAGAAACGCACTCGATTTTCTTTTAGATGATTCTAATTTAATGGAACTTAGAAACAGAAATATCGAAGCAAGATTACTCGACCGACAAAGAATTGACGAAGAAAAAACCGATTGGCAATGGTTGAATTTACTGCTTCCTTTAGGAATTATTGGATTATTGGGCGGATTGTTTTATTGGTGGCGAAAGAGAAAATTTGAGTAATTAAAAAGACCTTCAAGGACAGTCTTGAAGGTCTTTTTTGTTAAAAATGAGAAAGAGAAATGGAATTAAACATCTTTTATAAAATCCTCATATTCATAAAAGACTCTTTCAAATCCGTCCATTTTTTCAACAAAAAACTCGAAGATTTCTTGCCATGTATTTTTATTATAAATGGAAACATTTTCTTTGGTAATCCAAAATCGGGAAATGACTTTTCCGTTTTCTAAAGTGTAGAATTCATCCTTGTGAATTTCGCCTAATTCTTCTTCTAAAATAGATTCAAGCGACCACATTTTTTCGAAATAAGCATTGCGAAAAATTTCATCGTTAATTTCTATATCTAGTGAAACTTCTGCTTTTTTAGCATCAGCATTAAATTTAAAGGCGAAATCTTTAACCTTGGTATGGTATAAAATCCACTTTCTGGGAAAACTTTTTCCAAAGGCGATCCAGAATTCTTTTCTAACTTGTTGTGCTTCTTCTTTGCTAAACATTCAAATAAATTTACGAAGTGCGAACTTAGTCAAAATATCATATTTTATGAAGTCTTAACGCATTATTTTTTTGAGCACACTGATTTACACGGATTTTTCTATTTTAAAAAAAATAGGATCAGCTCATTTTTACTAACTAAAAATTCATGTCCCGAAACTTCGGGATGGTTAAGAAATTCAATATGTTTGCTTTGATACTTTTTCTGTCTTCTAAAATCTTTTACTTAATTTTGCTTTATGCTATCCAAAAAATCCCAGTACGCACTCAGAGCCCTTTCCTATCTCGTTGGGAAAAAGAATGAAGGTCCAGTTTTGATTTCAGATATTGCAGCTGAGAAAAAAATCCCTTTAAAGTTTTTAGAAAATATTCTGCTTGAACTGAAAAAAGCCGAAATCCTCGACAGCAAAAAAGGAAAAGGCGGTGGTTATTTTTTCAATGCCAATCCGGCTGATGTTACGCTTGCCACGATTATTCGTTTGGTGAATGGGCCTATCGCGATGATTCCGTGTGTGAGTCTTAATTTTCATGAACAATGTCTGAATTGCAATCACGAACATTGCAGTTTACATGATGTTCTTATCGAAGTTCGTGACGCCTCTTTAGCGATTTTAGAAAAGAAAACTTTGCTGGATATTGCAGATTAATTCGATATCTTTTTATTTGATTTATTAGTCCACTAATTTGGTAGGATAATAAATTTATTGCAAATTTGCTGACATTAAATAAAGAAATAATGTTCTCAACAGAAGAAATTCAGCAAATAGAAACCCTTTCCCTCGAGCAAAGTCTTTCTAAATTGTGCGAGATGATTCCAGACGGAATTGTCTTTTCAACTTCTTTAGGTCAAGAAGACCAAATCATTACCGATGTTATTTTTAAAAATAAATTACCCATAAAAGTATTTACATTGGATACGGGAAGATTATTTTATGAACATTACGAGCTTCTTTCCAACAACAATTCCAAATACAAAATCAAAACAGAAGTCTATTTTCCGGAAGCAGATGATGTTGAAAAGTTTGTCAATGAAAAAGGAATTAACGGTTTTTTCCATTCTGTAGAAAACAGAAAAGAATGCTGCTATATCCGAAAAGTAAAACCCCTCAATCGTGCTTTGAAAGGTGCGAAAATTTGGATTACCGGACTACGAAGTGAACAATCTGAAAACCGACATTCTTTAAAAATGCTGGAATTGGACGAAACCAGACAACTTTATAAATTCAATCCACTACTCCACTGGACTTACGATGAGGTTTTAAAATATATTGATGAACATCAAATTATGGATTTACCTCTTCATAAAAAAGGCTTCATCAGCGTTGGTTGCAAACCGTGTACTAGAGCAATCGAACCCGGTGAAAATCCACGCGCTGGAAGATGGTGGTGGGAAGAATCTCAGAAAGAATGCGGTCTTCATTCAGAAAAATAAAAATTCTAAAACTCGATTATGTCAAAATATCATTTAAATGATCTGGAGCAATTAGAAGCGGAAAGCATTTATATCATGCGGGAAGTTGCGGCTCAATTTGAAAAACCAGCGTTATTATTCAGCGGTGGAAAAGATTCTATTTTGTTGGTTCATTTGGCGATGAAAGCCTTTGCACCGATGAAAATTCCTTTTCCATTAGTTCATATTGATACAGGTCATAATTTCCCGGAAGCCTTGGCTTACCGATATTTTTTAGCCAAAGAAATCGGAGCAGAATTAATTGTTAGAAAAGTTGAAGATACGATTCACAAACAAAAACTGACAGAACCTAAAGGAAAATTCGCTTCCCGAAATTGGTTGCAAACGCATACTTTATTAGAAACGATTGAAGAATTTCAATTCGATGCCTGTATTGGTGGCGCAAGACGTGATGAAGAAAAAGCCAGAGCCAAAGAATGATTTTTCTCTGTTCGGGACGATTTCGGACAATGGGATCCAAAACTTCAAAGACCAGAATTATGGAAAATCTATAACGGACGAATTCACAAAGGTGAAAATGTTCGGGTCTTCCCAATTTCAAACTGGACGGAACTTGATGTCTGGAACTATATTAAAAAAGAAAAGATTCAGTTACCATCAATCTACTTTTCACACGAGAGAGAAGTTTTGGAATATGAAGGTCAACTCATTGCCGTTTCAGATTTTATTCAAATTGATGAAGACGATGTTATCTCTACCAAAACCGTTCGATACAGAACTGTTGGTGATATGACCTGTACGGCAGCGGTAGAAAGTAATGCAGCGACTTTAGATGAAGTTGTTCAGGAAATTACCGCGTCAAGAATTTCGGAAAGAGGTGAAACCAGAATCGATGATAAAGTAACCGAAGCCGCAATGGAAGACCGAAAAAAAAGAGGCTATTTTTAATGAGCAATCAGTAATGAATAATGAGCAATTGGTAATAAGGAACTCAATTATTACTCAATACCAATTACTCATTGCTAATAAATAAGAAAACATGGATATATTAAGATTAATGACTGCTGGAAGTGTTGATGATGGTAAAAGCACCTTAATTGGCCGCCTTTTATACGACAGCAAAAGTATTCTGGTCGATCAACTGGAAGCCTTGGAAAAACAGTCTAAAAATAAAAATTCAGACGGAATCGATTTAGCGATTCTTACCGACGGTTTGCGTGCCGAACGAGAACAGGGAATCACCATCGATGTGGCGTACCGATATTTCTCGACACCGAATCGGAAATTTATTATTGCAGATGCTCCCGGTCACGTTCAATACACGCGTAACATGATTACCGGCGCGTCGAATTCTGATTTGATGATTATCCTTATCGATGCACGACAAGGCGTTATTGAGCAAACCAGAAGACACAGTATCATCGCTTCTCTTTTGAAAATTAAGCACGTCGTCATCGCGGTGAATAAAATGGATTTGGTTAATTATTCAGAAGAAGTTTTTGAAAATATTAAAACAGATTATCTGGAAATTGCTAAAAAACTGAACCTCAGCAATATTCAGTTTTTCCCGATTTCTGCTTTAGATGGAGATAATATTGTCGACCGCTCTACCAAAATGCCTTGGTTTAAAGAAAATTCTTTATTAGAATATTTGGAGCAAATTGAAATCAATAAAGAAATTAATCTGGAAGATACTCGCTTTCAAGTACAGTTTGTCATTCGTCCGCAAACCGAAGAATTCCATGATTATCGAGGTTACGCAGGAGAAATCGTAAGTGGAATTTATAAAAAAGGAGATCGCATAAAAGTGCTTCCGCAAAATATAGAAACCACTATTTCTAAAGTTGAAACTGGCGGAAAAGAAGTCGATGAAGTTTTTGCGCCACAACCTGCCGTGATTCATATTGAAGATGATATCGATATTTCGCGTGGTGATTATTTTGTTCATGCAGATCAAATTCCAAACGTGGCTAATGAATTCGAAGCGTTGGTTTGTTGGATGGATCATAAAGAATTAGTTCCCGGAAATAAATACTTTCTCCAACATAGAAGCAAATTGATTAAAACCATTATCAAAGAAATCGATTATAAATTAGATGTGAATTCTTTAGAGAAAACTCCAACTGACTCCGTAAAACTGAATGAAGTTGTACGAGTTACTATAAAAACCGCGAGTCCGTTGGTTTTCGATTCTTTTGAAAAAAATAAAGGAACAGGAAGTGCCATTTTGGTTGATGAAACCAGCAATTCAACTGTTGGCGCGGTAATGATTCTATAATCCATGACCGAAGTTCAACCTAATAATATGCATCCGATATTCCTTAATTTGGAAAGGATTCCCGTATTATTGGTTGGACATGATGAATTGATTTTAAAGGCAGTAAAACAAATCTGTCGAAATTCCATCCATTGTAAAATCAAAATTTTTGACGAAAATATTTCAGAAGAAATCATTCAATTTTCTTCGGACAAATCCAATATCATTCTTTACCATCGAAAAATGGAAGAAGATGATTTTCAGAATTTTGCCTTATTAATAATTTCTACTGAAGATCATGAATACGAAGAACACCTTCTTCAACTTTCTCAAAATAAAAATATCCTCATCAACGTCATCGAGAAACCACAAATCAGTGATTTCTCTTTGGTTTCTGTTATTAAAAAGGAAAATATAAAATTGGGAATTTCTTCAAATGATTATTCACCAGAAGTTCAGGAAAGAATCAACCGAATTATCGAACACAGCATTCCATCTGATCTTGAGGAGTTTATTGAAAAATTGAAATTCGCCTACAAAAACCCTTTAATGAACCGAGATGATGAACTGAAATCGCTCGATACGATTACGGCTGATTATCTTGATCAGAAACAAAAACGTCCTCTTGCCAATTCAGAATTCGAAAATTTAGAAAAAATAACGAAAGCGGTTCGCCGTCGTTCTAATATCTATCTTGGTATTATCGGCGTCATGGTTTTAATTGGTGTTCTTTCTTATATTCTTTTTGAATTTCAATTATTCCCAGACATTAATGCATTTCTAAATGCTGACAATCATATTTTCTATAAAATGTTGGCGGTTGGTTTCGTCGCAGAATTGGTTGTCGGGAGTACGGGAATGGGTTATGGAATTATTTGTACCACGATTCTTTTGATGCTGAATATTGCGCCGCCAATCATTAGTGCAAGTATTCACTCGGCAGAAACATTTACGTCTGCAGCAGGAAGCATCAGCCATTTCCGATTAAAGAATGTGAATATGAAGTTGGTAAAAGCCTTAGCGATTCCAGCAATTATTGGTGCGATTATCGGCGCATTATCACTTACTTATTTCGGGCAACATTATGCTCCTATTGTAAAACCAATTATTTCCTGTTATACTTTATATCTCGGAATTAACATTTTACGAAACGCTTTTAAAAATAATAGAAAGGAAAAACGAATTCAGAAATCCGGACGAAACATCAAAATTTTAGGATTGTTTGGCGGTTTTATCGATTCGTTTACCGGCGGCGGTTGGGGACCGATGGTTACCGGAACTTTATTAAAAGACGGACGAACGCCAAGATACGTGATTGGGAGTTCTACGCTATCAAAATTTATTTTGACCATTACCAGCGCAATCACTTTTGTAATAACGATTGGTATTCAGCATTGGAATATTGTTCTCGGACTTTTGATTGGTGGAATCGTTACGGCACCTTTTGCAGCAATGCTTACGAGCAGAATTCCGATTAAGAAAATGTTTGTGGTTATTGGTATTCTTATAATTACTTTGAGTGTTATTTCGATTGTAAAATCGTTGAGTTAGAGTAATTTTTTTTTTAACCACAAAAGTCACAAAAGTTTTTGATTTCTGAAGTTTAAAATAATGCTGATGAAAAGTTCATAAAATATTTCTTGAAAATTTTTAACCGCAAAAGATCCAAAAGGTTTATTTATCAGGACATTCAAAAGGTTGCAAAAGATACATGGAATAACGCTCTTAATTATTTACATTCTTTTGTACTATTTTTTTTCAATTGCCTTTTGCTTCTTTTGCGGTTAAAATAAAAAAACCTTCCATTACAGAAGGTTTTTAAATATATTTTGCAACAATTAACTTATTGCGAATTTCTAGGACTATAATTTAAATAAAAACAGACTTCATTTAAATTGATTTAATAATGATAAGAAATACTGTCTAAAGGTTTCCCTCGGTTATATTTTTTTATATAAATCAATTTCCCTTTTTCATTATAGTGTTTCCAATCGCCAGAATAAAACCAGTGGATAAAATCATCGGTAACTTCAGTTGTCGATTGTCCTTTTATCTTCGTTTTTCCGTTAGGATGAAAAATTCTTGTCTTGATGATATCTTTCCTATAAACGTCTTTTTGATAATTCGTATTATCAATCGACGTAAACCAAACACCAACTTTATTACCCTTTCTATATTTTCCTTTTGAAACAAAATCTCCCTGCTCGGTAGAATTAGTTTCTATCCATTTGCCATTTCTTTTTTGAATCTTGTCTTCCTTTACATATTGATTAATTCTCGCAGGACCACAAGATACCACGGACACCATTATAATTAAAAGAAAACATTTTAGATTCATAGAATTAAATAACTCCTAAATCCTTTCCTACTTTTTCGAAAGCTTCAATTGCTTTGTCTAAGTGTTCTCTGGTATGAGATGCAGAAAGTTGAACTCTGATTCTCGCTTTTCCTTTTGGTACAACCGGGAAGAAAAATCCGATAACGTAAATTCCTTCTTCCATTAAATGTTCCGCCATTTTTTGGGCTAAAGGTGCGTCGTACAACATTACCGGAACAATCGCTGCATCACCGTCAGGAATGTCAAAACCTTTGGCTTTCATTTCTTTTCTAAAGTATTCTGCGTTTTCCATTACCTGATCTCTCAAAGTTGTGTCGTCGGAAATCATGTCCAACACTTTAATCGCTGCACCAACGATTCCAGGAGCCAAAGAATTCGAGAATAAATAAGGTCTGGAACGCTGTCTCAACATATCGATGATTTCTTTTTTACCGGAAGTAAATCCGCCAAGCGCGCCGCCTAATGCTTTTCCTAAGGTTGAAGTAATGATATCTACTCTACCCATTACATCGTTTGCTTCATGAGTTCCACGACCGGTTTTACCGATGAATCCTGTAGCGTGAGAATCGTCAACCATTACCAAACAGTCGTATTTATCTGCTAAATCACAAAGTCCTTTCAAATCAGCAACAATTCCGTCCATTGAGAAAACACCGTCTGTAACGATGATTTTAAAACGGTGGTCTTTTTTGGAAGCTTCAATTAACTGCTCTTCCAAATCTGCCATATTATTATTTTTAAAACGGTATCTCGCAGCTTTACACAAACGAACACCATCAATAATTGAAGCGTGGTTTAATTCATCAGAAATAATTGCATCCTGATCGGTAAACAATGGCTCGAAAACTCCACCATTTGCATCAAAACATGCAGCATATAAAATCGTGTCTTCTAAACCGAGGAAATTAGAAATCTTCGCTTCCAGTTCTTTATGAATATCCTGAGTTCCGCAGATGAAACGTACCGAAGACATTCCGTAGCCGTGGCTTTCGATCATATCTTGCGATGCTTTCATCACTTCTTTATTATTAGACAATCCCAAATAGTTATTGGCACAGAAATTTAAAAGTGTTTTTCCGTTGGCTTCAATCACCGCAGATTGCTGTGAAGTGATGATTCGCTCGTTTTTGAACAAGCCGTCGTTTTTAATATTTTGAAGTTCGTTCTGTAAATTTTCCAGATAATTTTTAGAAATCATATTTAATTATTTTGAATCGCTAAAATACGAAAAAAAGCACTCTTTCAAGTGCTTTTCTAATTTTGTTATTAATAACATAAGGTTAAATTCAACGCTTTTATTCTTTAATAAATTTCAAATTCTTTTCTGCAATTTTTAACAGATAAACTCCTTTTGGAAGCGTATTTACACCGATTGAATTTTTACACGAAATCGTTCCTGACTTCACCAACTTACCATCAATACTGAAAATCTCATACGACTCATCTTTAGTAATTCCATCTACAGAAAGTTGGTCCTTCACTGGATTTGGATAAATTCTGATTTCATTTTTAGAAGCATCATTTACCGCGAGAATCGAAGTATCTTTCGTTACTGTTGAACCTTTGGTAATAATCTGATTTTCATAATTAAACTGAACTGAAGCCACCGTGAAAGTCAAAGCTTCGGCAAAATTTTGATTATTTGAATTATTGTTTAAAACTAAATAAGCAACTTGCCCGGCAGTTCCGTTTACTTTAATGGGTAAAGGCATTTTAAAGAAACTAACAGAAGGATGGCTTTGAGTTTGACCCACTTTAAATCTCAAAACTTTATCTGTAGTTTGATTCCATTTTATTTGATAAGTCGGATATCCCTGACCGTAAATCCAGTCGTTGAAAAATTCGGTAAAATCTTTTCCTGTAGATTGTAATAATGAATTCTTTAAATCATCTGTTCGCACATAATTATAGGCAAGATTTGGACGGGAATGATACTCTTTTAAAGCTTGATAAAAAACGGCATCACCTAAAATCCATTTAAGCATTCGAACGACATAACCACCTTTCGAATAAGTTAATCTGCTGTCAAAAACGGCATTGGTGCTTCCTAAATTAGCATCGTTAACGTAAACACTCCCGCCAGCAGAACTTGTAACAAAATTCATTTCATCCGAAAGAAAAGACATAAACTGACTGTTAGTCATTAATAACTTTTCATTGGCAAGATGCGCTCCGAAAGTTGCGAAACCTTCATTAAGCCAAATGTCATTCCATGCTCCAGTAGTCACTTTGTCGCCAAACCATTGATGGGCAAGTTCATGTGCAATAAGACTTTTACTAAAGCCGCCCATTGACGACATGGTTGAATGCTCCATTCCACCGCCCCAGCCAAATTCCATGTGACCGTATTTTTCATTTCGGTAAGGATATGGGCCAAAATTTTCTTCGAAAACATTCATAATATCTTTGGTCCAATTGATATTCGCCATCGTTGAAGAATTGTTTGCTGTAGAAGGATAAACATAATTCACAAACGGAAAAGGTGGCGTTCCCATCACATCATTAAACTTCGTATAATTCGTAATTCCCAAAGCCACTAAATAAGCGGGAATCGGATAATTGGTTTGCCAAAAAGTCAATTTTTTATTTCCTGGCAACATTGTTTCAGAAAATAACTTTCCATTAGAAGCTACATTATATTGATTTGGAGTAGTAATCTTAATATCAAGTTTTTCAATTTTATCATTCATACTCTGTTTGGTCGGAAACCATTCCTGCGCACCGTAAGGTTCTGAAAGGGTAAATAGAACAGGCTTTCCTCCCTGAGTTGAAGTGGTGAAAGCATCTCCCGCACTACCAGAAGTATCAGGTGCACCAGAATATTTAATCGTAAGTGAATCTAAAGTTGCCGACGCGAGCGACGTTGGAAAGTCGATTTTTATTTCCTTCGTTGGTAATTGCGTGAATGATAAATTCGTACCATGGTATTTCACTTCGGAAACCGTCAGCACATTAGAAAAGTCAAAATAGATACTGGAAATATTTTGATTCGGAACGAAATGGCTCGTTACTGTTCCACTCACAAAATATTGTGCTGGATCTAGATTCAAGTCCAATCTTTGATATCTCAAATCATAATTCAAAGTGTTTGGATTCACGTTGTAGTTAATCATTTTCGTATATCGCCGAGCCTCATTTCTGATCATACTTTTTCTTTCGGCCTCTTCGTTTTGTCCAAAAACCTGAACGAAAGCGAACATTATTACAAGTACATAAAATTGTTTCATTGATTAAATTATTTACCGTTAAAGATAAAAAAAACCTTTCAATAATTATTGAAAGGTAAATATTTTAATGAAATAAACAATTACAGATTCAGAGTCGGCTCCAGGATTTGCTCCATTCGGCTTTTAACTTGATCTACAGATCCTGCGTAATTATTAATGAGTAGTGAAAACACCAAAGTTTTACCAGAATTTGTTTTCATATATCCGGCTAAAGTTTTCACTTTATTTAAAGTTCCTGTTTTTGCGAAAACCTGTCCGTTTCCGGTCGTGTTAAACATTCTTTTTAATGTTCCTGTTTGTCCACCAATTGGCAAAGTTTCCTGAAAAGTAGTATAATATTTTTCATCCATCAAATGCGCTAAAAACTTCACTTGAGAAATTGGAGTGACCACATTAGCTCTTGAAAGTCCACTTCCGTCGAAGTAATTTAGACCTTCAGTTTCAAAACCTACTGATTTTAAGTGATCATTTACCACGATTCTTCCTGCTTCTAAAGTTTGATCACCTAACTTTTGAAAACCTACCATTCTCAACGTTGCTTCTGCCAAAGCATTATCGCTGTGTTGATTGGTATACATAATGATCTCTGCTAAAGTTGGAGACTGGTATGAAGTGATAACTTCTCTTTTCTCAGGATTAGGATCGGTCATTTTCGCTACGACTTTTCCTACTACCGGTAAACCGCTTTTAAGCATTGCTGCACGTAAATTATTGGCTAAATAAGCTGGAGCATCCGGAAGTTTCGTTGTTAAATTACCACCGTCAAATTTATCAGCATATACCATTTGACCAATATAAGGCGAGATATAGTAATAGTTTTTATTCTCAGAAAACGGATTTGCTTTCTTAGCAATCAGTTTTTCATTTTGAGGATTGATTTCTTTAGTCGTTCCAACGGGTAAATAATAATTTCCATTTTCAAGCCAAACGATACTTTCCGGTAATAACTGGCTTTTATTTAATTTAAAAACACCGTTTTGAATAATAATATCTCCATTTACTTTTTTAATTCCTTTCTCGGAAATGGCTGCTTTAAAATCGGAAATTATGCTGCTGTAAGAACTTGCGCCTGCTTTATTGGTACCCAGTGAAGGATCACCACTTCCCACGATATACAAATTTCCATTAAGAACACCATCTTCAATAGTGCCTGAATACTCTAACTGAGTAACCCATTTAAACTGTTCTCCCAAAAGGTTCATGGCAGTTTCTGTGGTTAATAACTTCGTCGTAGAAGCCGGAATCAACGATGCATTCTCATTATAAGAACTAATCACCTTTTTGGTTTTCGGATCATAAACTACGAAACCCCAGTTTGCATTTCGCAAAACAGGATCGTTCATCATAGAATTCAATTTGATATCTACGAGTTCTTTCGCGCTTAGAAGTTTTTCAGCGGACTCTTTAGAAGTATTGGAATTTTGATTGTCGTAAGATTGAGGATAATTGGTAGAAGCGAAGGTTCCCTGCCCAAATGCAAATGCAGAAACTGCTATTGCAGAGGAAACCAGAATTTTTTTGATGTTAATCATTTAATTTTATTATTTGATTATCTAGTGAATGCTTTGTTAAAAGAATACGATTCTCATATAAAACATCTTTTTAACGCTCAAAAGTATAAAATATTGTTGAAGCACAGTGTTTTAACGGTGCTAAAACCATGGTAATTACTGTTAAACTTTGTTAAAAGTCAACATAAATCACCTTTTTTATAGAATGGTAAGCTGTAATCTCATCAAACTCGGTCAAACTTTTGGTAACTAAATTTTTATAATCTGCATACTTTTTACCTCGTGGTAATTTGAGTAAAAGTTGGTATTGATACATTAAATTCAACTTTCCGATTGGAGATTTTTCTGGACCAAGAATACATTCTTCGGGTAAATATTTTCTAAGAATTGAACCTAAAAACTGTGAAGCACGATTTACTTTATCTTCTCTACGATGCTTTAATTCAATCATAATCAATTTTACGAAAGGCGGATAAAGGAATTTCTTTCTCTCCGTTAATAAATGTTCGTAAATCATTGGCGTATCATGATCCTTAAGCATTTGAAAAATGGAATGTTGCGGATTATAAGTTTGAATTAAAACCTTCCCATTTCCAGACATTCTACCGGCTCTACCCGAAACTTGAGTGATTAATTGAAACGCTCTTTCTTCAGCACGAAAATCCTGTACATATAATAAGGAGTCCGCTTTTGGAATTGCGACCAATTCAATATTATCAAAATCTAATCCTTTGGAAATCATTTGAGTTCCAACAATAATATCCGTCTCGCCTTCTTCTATTTTCTCATATAATTTCTCGTAGGCAAATTTCTTGCGCATGGAATCAACATCCATTCGGTCGACTTCTGACTCAGGGAAAATTTTACAAACTTCTTCGTGAATCTGCTCTACACCAACTCCTCTTACATTCAATTTTTCAGAATGACATTTCGGACAGGCTTTCGGTTTTGCTGCTTTTTGCCCACAATAATGACATTTCATTTCATTATTATACTTGTGGTACGTCATCACCACATCACAATTCGAACAGTAATTTACATAACCACAAGTTTCACATTCCACAACATTGGCGTAACCACGGCGATTATGAAGAATCATGGTTTGCTTTTTCTGATCGAGTTCTTTTCTAATTTCGTCAATTAACTGCAAAGAAAAACTACCAACCAATTTTTTAGAATCTTGTGCTTCTTTAAAATTAATCAATTCAAACTGTGGAATATTTACATTTCCAAAACGTTCGCCCAAGAAAACGTATTTCAGTTTTTCCTTTTTTGCAGCGTAATAAGATTCTACCGAGGGAGTCGCAGAACCCAGAATAACATTGGCTTTATAGAATTTCGCTAAAACCTGCGCGGCATCTTTAGCATTAAAAAACGGAGAAATTTCCCGCGGTTTATAACTGGAATCGTGTTCTTCATCAACAACGATTAACCCTAAATTCTCATAAGGTAAAAACAACGCATTCCTGGTACCAATAAGGATTTTGATATCGTTATTTTTAATTCTTCTCCAAACTTCTACCTTTTCGAAATCAGTTAATTTTTGATGATAAAAGCCCAATTGTTTGCCGTATTTTTTTTCTAAACGCTGAACGATCTGTTTGGTGATCGCAATCTCAGGAAGCAGAAATAAAACGTTTTTTCCATCAGCAACAGTTTCTTCAATCTTTTCTAAATAAACGTGGGTTTTCCCGGAAGAAGTAACGCCGTGAAGCAACACATTTTTTCCTTGTTCAAAGGCTTCATCAATTTCAATTTTTGCTTGAAGTTGAATATCACTCAGTTTTTCTAATTCTTCAGTTTCGCCTTCATAACTTTCTAATCTGTCTTTTTGAAGATAATATTCCTGAACCAAATCTTTTTCAATTAATGATTTTAATTGCGCTTGAACGTAATTTCCTTCATGAAAAACATCTGACTTTTTGATTAATTTTTCAGGATGTTCGGTTTGTTTCTCTAATAATAAAAGAAATAATTCCTGTTGTTTCGGCGAACGTTTTAATGATAAAAGAATTTCAGGTAAATGAGAATTCTTTACGGTTTCATTATTAATCTTTAAATAAGCAACTTCTTTGGCTTTGTACTTTTCAGCGATTTTCTCATCAATTTCAATGTATTGTAAATCGATTAATGATTTAATAGTTTTTACAATATCTCTTTTAGGAATAAATGCTTCAATCTCCGTTAAATTAATGAGTTGTCGAACTTCCAAGGCTTGTATCAAATACATTTCATTGACATCTAAATTCTCGAAATCAATAACAATATTTGATCTTAATTTTAGATACGTTTCACTTTCTAATTTTAAAGAACCTGGAAATGAAAAACGATAAATCTCACCCAAGTTACAGATATAATAATCTGAAAGCCAGTTCCAAAATTGAATTTGTTCTTTGGGCAAAATCGGAAAATCATCTAAAATATTGATAATATCTTTCGGTACAAAGGTTTCTGGTTCTTGATCATGAAGATCGAAAACAATTCCGGTATAAATCTTTTTTCCACCAAAAGCCACCAAAACCCTCATTCCAACTTGAATGGAAGACGAAAGTTCAGCGGGAACTTTGTAGGTGAAAGTTCCTTTTAAATTTAAGGGAAGAATGACTTGGGCGAAACTCAATGCGTAAATATGTTGATTTGATGATGTACCATTGTTATTAATGGTTTACAAATTTAGAAATAAATTTCGGCTAAAGCCAATTGCATTTTTGGAAATAAAAAACGGGCTAATGCCCGTTTCTATTGATAATGATTATTTTGAAAATTCAAAATAAAAAATTTATTTCAAAATTATTTTCCTTTTCTTCTGTTTAATTCTTTTTGAATCAAACCTAGTTCACGTCCTGTTTGTCCGGCTACAGAAGTATTTTCCTGCGCTCTTCTCGTCAAATATGGAACAACATCTTTCACTGGTCCGTACGGAAGATATTTGCAAACATTATATTTTTCAGCACCTAAATAATAAGTGATATTGTCACTCATTCCGTATAACTGTCCGAAATAAATTTGTGGATGATCGTGAGGCAAGCCCATCGCTTTCATTTTATCCATCACAAGTTCTGTCGATTTCTCATTGTGTGTTCCGAAAAAGGCAGAAACTTTATCTAAGTTATTTAAGACAAAATCAATGGCACCGTTATAATTATCATCAGACGCTTGTTTGGTCGGCTGAATTGGATCTGGATATTTCATTTCTGCAGCACGCGCTCTTTCTTTTTCCATGTAAGCGCCACGCACGAATTTGTAACCAAGGAAATAATTTTTCTCTTTGGCTCTTTCTAGATCTTTTGCCAAATATTCCAATCTTCCAGTTCTGTACATTTGAATCGTATTCCAAATAATGGCTTTTTCTTTATTGAATCTTTCCATCATGACATTGACCAGATCATCGGTTGCGTCTTGCATCCAACTATCTTCTGCATCAACCATCAAGACTACATTTCGGTCAAAAGCCATTTGACAAACGTCCTCAAATCTTTTTACAACTCTCGCCCATTCTTCTTTTTGCGAAGTAGTTAATTCTACTTTTTTACCAACTTCTTCATAAATTTCAATTCGTCCAAAAGCGGTTGGTTTAAAAACCACAAAAGGAATCGCTGGATTTCCTTCAGCAAATTTGATGTTCTGCTTGATTTCAGTACAGGTATCATCAAAAACTTTTTCTTCTGCTTTCCCTTCAATTGCGTAATCGAAAATACTCCCGACGTGATGCTTAAACATTTGCTTCACGACTTTCATACTTTCTTCATGCGTTTCACCACCACAAAACTGTTCGAATAAAGTTTGCTTCACGATATTGGTTACAAAGGGAAAATCATTCTTTACCGTAAAGTTAAGCGCTGAAATTCCAACATTAGTAATCAAAGGCTGCTCAATGGCTTTGAACATCCAATACGCTTTTTTAAGTTGCGAATCGGTTTTGTCTGCAAAGGCAATCTGGGTGTTATTGAAAATACTCATGATAATTATTAAAGTTGAGCAAATTTAATAATACTGAATGAATTGATAAGACTAAATTAAAGTTTAATTTTGTGATAAATTTCAGTATTCATGATTTCAATATTAGATGAGCACTTCTCGCAACTCAACAATTTTATAAAAGATTTAAACCCAACTCAACTTTTAATTTTAGTTGATGAAAACACTCACGAACATTGTCTTCCCACGCTTCTAGGGAATTTAGAAACCGAGATCCCTTTTGAAATCATCGAAATTGAAGCCGGCGAAGAATTGAAAACTTTGGAAACGGCGGCGCAACTTTGGGAAATCTTAACCGAATTTGAAACCGACCGAAAAGCCTTAATGATTAATTTGGGTGGCGGCGTCATCACTGATATGGGCGGATTTATCGCGTCGACTTACAAAAGAGGAATTTCGTTCACTAATATTCCGACGAGTCTTTTAGGAATGTGTGATGCTTCTATTGGAGGTAAAACGGGAATTGATCATCAATTTTTAAAGAACATTATTGGGACTTTTGCCCATCCGGAACAGATTTTTGTATTTCCTGAATTCTTGTATACTTTACCTTTTGAGGAATTAAGAAGTGGATTTGCCGAAATGTTGAAACACGGTTTAATTACGGATGAAAAGCATTGGAATGATTTAATTTCCATTAAAGAATTAACACCAGAAAACATTTTCCCTTTCATCGAAAGATCGATGAAGATTAAACAAAATGTCGTTGAACAAGATTTTACGGAACAAAACATTCGTAAAACTTTGAATTTTGGTCATACGATTGGTCATGCTTTAGAAAGTTTATTTCTATTAAAAGGAAAACCAATTATGCATGGTGAAGCCGTTGCGTTGGGAATGATTTGCGAAACGAGAATTTCATTTTTGCAGGATTTAATTTCAGAAGAAACTGCAAATGACATTGTTTTCAACATTCGAAAGTTTTACCCTCAATTAAATATTAGCGAGTTTTCATTAGAGGAAATCGTCAATTTAATGAAGAACGACAAAAAGAACTCTGCGGGGAATATTAATTTCTCTTTATTAACCGGAATAGGAAGTTCAACTTTTAATTGTTCTGTTAGTCTTGAGAACATTAAAAACTCATTGCTATATTATCAAAATTTACCGTAAAAAGTAACTAAACTGCTGAACTACATTCCTATACAATTATTGTGTAGGAATTTTCTATTTTTGATAACTGACTGATTTATAGTTAAATAAATAAAATACTATTTAAACCATTGTTTAATTTCATATGTCAATATATTATTTTGGCACACCATTTGAAAGTACTCCAAGCGTAAAACAAATTTAAAAATGTAATGATAATGAGGATTGAATGATTTTAGAAATTTAGAAATTTCAATTATTAAAATCAAAACAATTCAATTATTAAAAACGTAAAAATTAATTAGAAAATTTAAAGATTATGAAAAAGTTAGTATTAGGTGCAGCAATCGCAGTAAGTTCATTGTCATTCGCACAACAATTCGGGATCAAAGCAGGAATGAATGTATCTTCTTTATCAAGTGATGCATCATTAAGCGACCAAAAATCGAAAATCGGTTTCAATGCAGGTTTATTTATGAACGCTCCATTAGCAACAAACTTCAGTATTCAACCAGAAATTATGTATTCTCAAATGGGTGATAAAGGTACTGCAACAGTTCTTGGTACAGAATATTCTTCTGCAAGAAACCTAGATTACGTTACCGTACCAGTTATGTTCCAATATAACGCTACACCTTCATTTTATTTAGAAGCAGGTCCAGAATTCGGACTATTGGTAAGTGCTAAAAACAAATTGAAAAATGAATCAACTGGTAATACCGTTTCTGAAAGTTCAAATTACAAAGACGATTTAAACGGATTTAACTTTGGTTTAGGTTTAGGAGCAGGATATTATTTCACTCCAAATGTAGGTTTAACTGCAAGATATGTTGCTGGTTTAACTGACATCGCAAAGGACAGACCAAGTGGATCTGACGCTGTAAGAAACAACTTATTCCAAGTTGGTTTGGCTTACAAATTCTAAAACACAAATCATATATATTAAAAAAGGTTGGGAATTAATTCCCAACCTTTTGTTTTTATTCATCTTTAAAATCAGGATTTGGTCCTGCCGGAACGGGATACTCTTCCGTAAAGCAACCAAAGCAATGGTTTGAACTTCCGAGAATATTTTTAAGATTATCCATACTTAAAAACTCCAGAGAATCAACTCCCAAGTATTGTCTAAGTTCTTCAACACTCATATTCGCAGAAATCAAATCGTCTTTTGTTGGTGTATCAATTCCTAGATAACACGGCGCAATAATGGGCGGAGAAACACTTCTGAAGTGAATTTCCTTAACTCCTGCATCTTTTAGAATTTTCACCAAACGTTTAGAAGTGGTACCACGAACAATAGAATCATCGATGATCACTACTCTCTTTCCTTTAATTTCAGAAATAATTGGATTCAATTTAAGATTCACAATTCGCTCCCGCATTTCCTGAGTCGGAACGATGAAACTTCTACCAATATATCTGTTCTTAATTAAAACAGGACGAAATGGAATACCAGAAGCAATCGAAAAACCAATTGCAGCCGGAACTCCAGAATCAGGAACTCCGATGACGATATCTGCTTCTACAGGCGCTTGCTCCCAAATTTTCATTCCAGATTTCTCCCGAATTTCGTGAACATTAAGTCCTTCCATAATGGAATCTGGTCTGGCGAAATAAATATATTCGAAAGCGCAAGTTCTTTTCTCGCAGTTTTCTTTGGCCATGAAACTTTGTAAACCAGTTTCATTTTCATTGGTATAAATAATTTCTCCAGGTAAAATATCACGAACGTATTGTGCTCCAACAGCGTCCAACGCTACAGATTCTGAAGCCACAACATAAGTCTTCTCATCAATCGCTCCTAAAACCAACGGACGAATCCCATGAAAATCACGGAAGGCAAAGAACTTATTTCTGGTCATTCCAACTACAGAATAAGCACCTTGAATTTTTTCCATGGTGGTTTTAATCGCCGCACGCAAACCTAAATCCAAATGCTTTTGAATTAATCTCAGAATCACTTCAGAGTCAGAAGTTGCTCTAAAAACTACTCCTTCTGCTTCCAATTCTCTTTTTAATTCTGCAGCATTGGTTAAATTTCCGTTGTGTGCGATTGTAAGAATCGTTTGATCATATTCATTCTTGGCAAAAAATGGCTGAAAATTATATTTCTTCTTATCGCCAGCCGTCGTATATCTTGTGTGTCCAATCGCAGAATTTCCCATAAAGGTTTCTGGCTCCCGGATTTCTTTGAAAACATCGAGTACCAAACCTTCATCTTTAATATTAAAGATTTTACCCTGTTTCATTACAGAAATCCCACAGGCTTCCTGACCACGATGCTGCAAAGCAAAAAGTCCAAATTGCGACATCGAAAACGTATCGACATCGTTATCAGAATAGAGTCCGAAAATCCCACATTCCTCAGAAGGCGCATCAAACGGATCATCTGTTTTGAGAAGATTTCGACCGTACGTATTTTCCTTAAACTGGTTTAAATAATCTTCTCTGTGTTGTTGTAAATCTTTCATTTTTAGTTTTCCCAAAAATTATTTTTGAAGAACTTTTTTCAATCGTTCATAAATTTCTACATACGCTTCGGTCACTCCACCTAAATCACGTCTGAAACGGTCTTTGTCGAGTTTCATCATCGTATCTTTATCCCAAAGTCTGCAAGTATCTGGTGATATTTCATCAGCCAAGATAATTTTACCTTCTGAATCTTTACCCAATTCAATTTTGAAATCAACCAAAATAATATTCATTTTATCAAAAAGATCGATTAGAATATCGTTGATATCAGAAGTCAATTCATACATTTCATCCAATTCCTCGTAAGTTGCAGCACCAAGAAAAACTGCGTGGTGATCGTTGATTAGCGGATCTCCAAGATCATCTCTTTTATAACATAGATCAAAAATAGTAACGGGAGATTTAATTCCTTCTTCCACTCCTAATCTTTGCGCCATACTACCAGCAACGTAATTACGAACCACCATTTCCAATGGAATGATGTGTACTCTTTTCACCAATTGTTCTCTTTCGTCTAACTTTTTGATGAAGTGCGTTGGAATTCCTTTAGTGTTCAAATATTCGAAAATCAAGGTGGTAATGGCATTATTCATTTCCCCTTTTAAATCGAAATTTCCTTTTTTTTGTGCATTGAAAGCGGTTGCGTCATCTTTAAAACGGACAATCACTTCATTGGGATTATCAGTTTCGAAAACTTGCTTTGCCTTTCCTTCATAAAGCATTGCTCCTTTTGTCATTTTTACTTTTTATTTAATTTTTACTTTCTAATTTTTATAATAGGGCCAAAATCCTATTCTTTTTTAAATCCCACTTTGTGACTTATGGAATTAAATTTTCACTAAAATCCCCGTAAGAACTGCGATGCCAAAACTTAGCAAAGTTCCTATTAAGACATACTCTGTAAGTTTCCTTTGTTTTGCTTCTGCTAGATCACTAAATCTGAAAACCGATTTTGCGGCAATCATAAATCCTACTCCTTCCCAATGATCAACCAAAATAAAAACGAAGACTAAAAGTCTTTCTAAAATTCCAATATACTTTCCAGCATTGACGAGAGATTCTGTTTGTATTTTACTGTGTTCAATGGTAACCGGCGTCCAGATTGAAATAACTGTTTTTATTAGTATTGAAGATGGAACCGTTAAAAAAACGATTGCGGTGATCAATTCTAAATTTCGAAGATGAAAGAAATCGTCCCATCTGAAATAGGGAAAATAGAAAATCGATACTGCTCCAATCACTGAAATATGCGCGATTTGATCGATAAAAAACCAAGTTCTTTTGGTCTTTGCAGTTTGAAAATTCAGTTTTGCCCAATCGATTAAAAAATGAGTAAGTCCGATAATTACAGCAATCCACCACAATTTCAAATTCCATAAAAACACGAATGCAAGCACCGTATGCAACAAAATATGAATGTATAAATAGATACTCCCGCCCTTTTTCTTCTCTTTATCGGCCACCCAAGAATTAGGCTGAAGAATAAAATCTCCTAATAAATGTGCCAATATGAGAGGAATAAAAATCATTTATAATTCTGATATTTTTTTCCTGAAAAACTGATCAGTTTCGTGAATCAAGTCGAAGTTTGCTCGTTTAAGCCTTTGACTAACTGAAGATTGAGTAATATTCAATTCTTTTGCAAGGTCGTCCTGCGTCAATTCTGAATTGCATAATAACTGATGAATAATTTCGGCAGTTGCAACGGTCCAATTATCAAAATCAATGGAAGCCCATTTGAAAAGGATATTCAGATCTCGATTTACTTTTTCATTTTCAGTTTGAATTGCTAATGTTCTTCCCTGAGATTTGATGTCGGTCAATAATCTTCCAGAATTCACATAAGCAGAGCCGTTTGATTCGGTAATTTTTTCAGATTGAAATACTTCATTTCCAATCCCGATCGCAAGACGAACATCCAGATTTTCAAAACTCCTGATGAGCGATTTTAAAAGAAGCGCTCTATGGAACACTTGATCTACACTGCATTTTAATTGAAACTCATCGCCTCTGTATACTTCCCAATTTTGGGGCGTCGTTGACCACGTTCCCATTAAATCTTTCAATTTTGGAAGCCATGTTTCAACATCTGATTTTTGAGAATTAATAATATCTCCAGTGATAATCGCAATCATGTTACAAATATAAGCAATAATCCTTATAAATTAAAAATATAAGGCAAACACCTTATAATGTTTTGTTAAAATTTAAACCAAATTATAAGTCAATTCACTAATATATGATGAATATAAGCAAATTGACTTATAATTAAAATCTAATTTCCTTTAAATAATAATTAAAGTTATTTTAAAGTCTTTCGAAACATTTACCGCAAAAGACACAAAAGTTTTCTTTTAAAAGCCATTCAAAAGAATGCAAAACGTGCATGAATTGTTATTCTTACTTTTTGCACACTTTTGAAAATCCTTTTTGTTGGATTTATCTTTTGCCTCTTTTGCGGTTAAAAAATTTACATTTTAAGACCTTTATTTGAAATACTCAACTCCGTTTTTAAAGATATTATGATAATTCGCAGTCGGAATATTTTTCATCAAACCTTCAGCAAAACGTTCTGGATGCCCCATTCTTCCAAATATTTTACCGGATTTAGAAGTGATTCCTTCAATTCCGAATAGTGAGTTATTTGGATTGAATGGCATTCCGTGCGCAATTTTTCCGTCGTGATCAATATACTGAGTTGCAATCTGACCATTTTCATACAATTCCTGAATCACCTTTTCAGAAGCCATAAATCGACCTTCACCATGCGAAATCGGAATTGTGAAGACCTGATCTTTCATTCCTTTTAACCAAGGAGAATCGTCATTGATGACTTTCACATCGACCATTTGAGAAATATGACGACCAATTGCGTTATGCGCTAAAGTCGGCGAATCTGCATCTAAATCTCTTATCTCACCATAAGGCAACAAACCAGATTTTACTAAAGCCTGGAATCCATTACAGATTCCGAGAATCATTCCGTCACGTTCCAATAATTGATGAACTGCATTTTTCATCTTCTCATTTTTTAAAACATTGACGATGAATTTTGCAGAACCGTCGGGTTCATCTCCGGCAGAAAAACCACCCGATAAAACTAAAATTTGAGACTGATTAATTTCCGAAATCCAAGCATCCAAACTTTCATTTAAAAGTTGATGATTGAGATTAATTAAGGGTAATCCTGAAACTTCAGCACCTTCTTTTCTAAAGGCATTTTGAGTTTCATATTCACAATTCGTTCCCGGGAAAATCGGTGCAAAAACTTTCGGTTTTGCTAATTGATGTTTGATAATATGAATCGTTCTTGGTTGAATAGAATTCAATTTTGAATCAATTTCAACAACCATTTTCGTTTTTTCTTTGGTTGGGAAAAGTTCTTCAAAAGTTCCTTTCCATATTTCAAGTAGTTTTTCGATATTGAATTCAAAACCACTGATTTTCAATTTATTCGAATTTAACACTTCACCAATAACTTGAAGTAAATCATTTTCTAAATCCTCTGAACTTTCTATGATTAAACTTCCAATATTCTTTGTTAAAAGTAAATCTTCATCTACTTTAATTTCTGCTCCAAGATGATTACCAAAACTCATTTTTGAAAGAGCAACTGCAACTCCACCCTCTTTAATCGTCTTCACTGAAACAATCTTTTTCGACTTAATATTCTCAAATATAAAATCAAATATCTGTTTCAAATCTTGATAATTCGGCATCCCATTTTCTTGCGAAATATGGTTGAATAAGTACAATTTATTTCCGGCCTTTTTGAACTCAGGTGAAATGATATTTTTCTTTTCTCCATTCGCACAGGCAAAAGAAATCAACGTCGGCGGAACGTGAATATCCTGAAAACTTCCACTCATTGAATCTTTACCGCCAATCGCAGCCAATTCGAAATTCATCTGCGCATCATACGCTCCAAGCAAAGAAGCCAACGGTTTCCCCCACTTCTCCGGTTGATTTCCTAACTTCTCAAAATACTCCTGGAAACTCAAACGGATATTTTTATAATCACCGCCCATCGCAACAATCTTGGCAATACTTTCAACCACAGCATTCGCAGCGCCAACTAAAGAGTTTTGAGACGATATATCGGCATCAAATCCCCAACTTGCCAAAGATACTGTTTCAATATTTTTAGCGTTTAAAATAGGCAGCGTTTGCACACTTCCTTCCATTTCCGTTAACTGATGTTTTCCACCAAACGGCATCGCTACTGAAGTTCCACCGACAGAAGCGTCGAACATTTCCGCCAAACCTTTTTGAGATGCTACATTATTACTGGAAAGTATTTTTAAAAACGCTTCCTCACTGAACTTTATAATTTGATTTTCAATAGGTTGCAAGTGTGACACTTCAGCATGCTGGGTTTTCGCACAACCATTGGTATCCAAAAACGCTCGGCTTAAATCAACGATTTTATTTCCTTGCCAGAACATTTGCATCCTACCAGAATCGGTTACTTTAGCAACTTCTACGGCTTTTATATTTTCTTTTTCACAGAACCTGATGAATTTTTCTTTGTCTTTTGCTTCAATAACAACTGCCATTCTTTCTTGGGATTCAGAAATCGCAAGTTCAGTTCCATTTAAACCTTCATATTTCAAAGGCAATATATCGAGGTTAATTTCCAGTGAATCAGCAATTTCACCGATTGCAACTGAAACTCCACCTGCACCAAAATCGTTTGATTTTTTAATTAAAGTCGTTACTTCCGGATTTCTAAAGAGTCTTTGAATTTTGCGTTCTTCAACTGCATTTCCTTTCTGAACTTCGGTTGACAAAGTATGAATCGAGGTTTCATCCTGAACTTTAGAACTTCCACTTGCGCCACCAACTCCGTCTCTTCCAGTTGCGCCACCTAATAAAATTACGAGATCACCATTTTGTGGTTGCTCTCTTTTAACCCAATCTTTTTTAACGGCTCCAACCACAAAACCAACTTCCATTCGTTTTGCTTTGTAGCCATCGTGGTAAATTTCATTGACTGAAGTCGTGGCTAAACCAATTTGATTTCCATAAGAAGAATAACCATTTGCGGCTTGTTTCGTAATCGTTCGTTGCGGAAGTTTACCTGCCAAAGTTTCAGAAATAGGCTCTAAAACATCGGCTGCTCCAGACAATCTCATCGCTTGATACACGAAAGCACGTCCAGACAAAGGATCACGAATTGCGCCACCTAAACAAGTTGATGCACCACCAAAAGGTTCAATTTCAGTTGGGTGATTATGCGTTTCATTTTTAAATAACAAATACCACGGTTCTTTTTTACCATCAAATTCTGCTTCGATCTCAATCGTACAAGCATTTATTTCATCTGAAACAACAAGGTTCTCCAATTTACCTGTCTTGTGGAAATATCTTGCACAAACTGTCGCTAAATCCATTAAAGAAACCGGTTTCGCTTCTCTACCTAAGAATTTTCTCTTCTCTAAATAATCATTAAATATCGTTTCTAAAGTCGATTTAAAAGAATCATTAAACTGAATATCAGTTAGTTCAGTTTCGAAAGTCGTATGTCGACAATGATCACTCCAATACGTATCGAGAACTTTCAATTCTGTTTCTGTTGGATTTCTATTTTCGGCTTTAAAGTAATTTTGAATAAATTGTAAATCATCAATATCTAAAGCAAAACCATGATTGTCATAAAATGCTTTTAATTCTTCTGCAGAAAAGTCATTGAAACCTTCATGAACAATAACCGGATCAGGAGTTTCTTCCGCTGGAATTTCCAACTTCAATAAATCTTTAACCTGCGATTCCACTTTGTTAATCAAATGATTTTTAATCACTTCTACTTCAGATTCAGAAACTCCGAATAATTCGATTAGTTTTCCACTTCTCACCTTACCATTCTCATTTTCAGTCAATAATGCAATACACTGTTGCGCTGAATCTGCGCGTTGATCATATTGACCAGGCAAATATTCGGTTGCAAAATGAGTGTTTTTTGCGGGATTCTCTTCATGCAAAATATCGGTCACCGGATCAACAAAAGTACTGTTGATGACCTTTGAAAACTCATTGTCATTAACACCGAAAACATCATACACATTATAGACTTTAACATCTTTAATCGTCGGAACGATATTTTTTATCTCATTAAAAACCTGAGGACTTTCAACATCGAAAATTCCTTTTTTTTCTACGAAGATTCTTTTTTTCATTTTTACTTTTTATAATAGGAGTTCATCCTATCTTTTGTTAAAGCGTCCTTTCAGGACTTTATAAGATTCATTTACTTGATAAAAACTATAAAAAAAATGCAGCCAAAAAGACTGCATTCATTATTTATACTTTAAGGTCGGCTTTTAACCCGATTAGGTCGGCATACTTTTGCAGAATTGGATTCACTTCATTTTCAATAAACTCCTGCGTCTGAATCGGCGCGAATCCGATGAAGTTTTTCGGGTCAAGCACTTCCATCAATTTCGATTTATCGAGTTTTAAGGAGGTGTCGTTCATGATCCTCTCCAGTAAGTCATTTTCCTTGCCTTCTTCTTTCACCTTTTTTGAGGCTTCCATGGAATGCACGCGGATGGTTTCGTGAATTTCCTGACGGTCACCGCCGGCTTTCACTTCTTCCATAATAATATATTCGGTTGCCATAAAAGGAAGTTCTTCCATGATATGTTTCTGAATTCTGTTTTCATAAACCACGATTCCGTTCATAATATTATTCCAAATCATCAGAATCGCATCAATTGAAAGAAACGCTTGTGGAATGGTCAATCTCTTGTTGGCAGAATCATCCAAAGTCCTTTCAAACCATTGGGTAGAAGCGACCATTGCTGAACTTGTCGAAAGTGACATCACGAATTTTGCCAAAGCGCCGATTCTTTCCGAACGCATTGGATTTCGTTTGTAAGCCATCGCAGAAGAACCAATTTGATTCTTTTCAAAAGGTTCTTCGATTTCTTTTAAATTCTGAAGAAGTCTTAAATCGTTCGTGAATTTATGTGCAGATTGCGCAATATTAGAAAGTAAAGCAACAACTTTCGCATCGATTTTTCGATCATAAGTTTGACCTGAAACTCCAAATACTTTATCAAAACCAAAACGCTTTGAAAGTTCTTTATCTAAATGTTTTACTTTGGTATAATCGCCATCAAACAATTCTAAAAAACTTGCGGCTGTCCCGGTCGTTCCTTTTACACCTCTAAATCGTAAAGTTTCAATGAAAAATTCTAATTCTTCAAAATCTAAAACTAAAGACTGCAACCATAAAGTTGCCCGTTTTCCTACGGTTGTTAACTGTGCCGGTTGATAATGGGTAAAACCTAAAGTCGGCAAATCTTTGTATTGAAGAGCGAAATCAGCCAGATTTTTCATCACATTGACCAATTGTTTTCTGATCAACAAAAGACCGTCGCGCATCTGAATCAAATCAGTATTATCACCAACAAAAGCCGAAGTGGCTCCAAGGTGAATAATTCCTTTTGCCAAAGGAGCAGCGTCGCCATACGTGTGAACATGCGCCATCACGTCGTGACGGAATTTTTTCTCGTACACGGCTGCTTTTTCGTAATCTATTGTTTCGGAGTGTTCTTTAAGCTGAGCGATTTGCTCGTCGGAAATGTCAAGCCCTAAATCTTTTTCGATTTCGGCCAGAGCAATCCATAATTTTCGCCAGTTTCTAAACTTATTGTTGGGCGAGAAATTATAGAGCATTTCCTCACTTGAATAGCGTTCTTCAAGAGGGTTTTTGTAGGAATTCATTCTTTCTTTTACTTTTTACTTGCACAAATTTAAGGAAAATATTTCAGCAATAAAACTTATTTTCGTCCTGTAAATTCCTTCATCGTGTCATAAATTCCAAAAACATTTTCCATCACCCAATCAAAAGCAGGAATTGGTAAAATCCCTTGAGAAAAGCGAATAAACCAATAAGGAAGAGGCATTGCCAACATTTTAGTTTGCTTTTCAATGGCTTTAATAATTCGCTCTGAAGTTCTTTCTGGTTCTAAAATCGGAAGTACTTTAGACTTCACGCCATCAAACATTCCTGTATTAATAAAGAACGGCATAATCGTGGTTACCGAAATATTTTTCTTTAACTGTTTCATTTCCAAACGAACGCTATCACCCCAACCGATTGCCGCCCATTTTGATGCTACATAAACCGACATTTTTGGATTGGAAATCAGGCCTGCGGAGGAAGCAATATTACAAATTGCTCCAGAATTCTTCGCAATCATTGCGGGTAAGAACTCCAATGTAAGGTGCATTGGTGCATTAGAATTGATCAGCATGCTTTTTTCAATCTGCTCATGCGTATGTTCATGGAAATATTTTCCAACTACAATTCCGGCATTATTGATAAGAATATCAACTGAACCGACTTCGTTTCTTACTCGTTGCGCATTGATTTTAATCTCATCAAGATTGGAGACATCAACTTTATAAGTGAAAATTTCGCCATCCAGTTTTGAGAATTCTTCTTTGGTTTTGGCTAAACCATCTTCGTTGATATCCCAGATTATTAATTTAGAGCAACCTCTTTCCAGAGATTTACGCCCCATAATTTTTCCAATTCCGGAACAACCTCCTGTGATGAGTACTATTTTATTTTTAAAATCCATATTACAAAGATGTAAATTATTTTTAAGGTAAATTTGTTTGGATTAAAAGTTGTTATGCCTTCAGCACAAAAACCTCAAGTTTCTAGATGTAATGCATATTAGATCAACAATTATAAAAAATAAAAGTAATGAATTTTCAAGATATTTTAACCGAACAAAGAACTTTCTTTAATAGTCAGAAAACAAAAAATCTGAAATTCCGAAAAATGTATTTGGAAAAACTGAAAGAAGTTCTTTTGAAAAATGAGGACTTATTATATTCGGCTATTTATCTGGATTTCGGAAAATCAAAATTTGACACTTTAACTACTGAGATTTCATTTGTTATTAAAGACATTGATTATTATTTAAAAAACATGAATTTTTTAGAAAAGCCAAAAAGAGTTCGCACGAATCTCGCTAATCAATTAGGTTCCAGCAAAATTCATCCAGAACCTCTTGGTTGTACTTTGGTTATTGGAGCTTGGAATTATCCGTACCAACTTTCACTTTCACCAATGGTTGCAGCTTTGGCGGCCGGAAATACTTGTATTTTAAAACCTAGTGAAGTCGCTGAGAATTCAATGAAGGCAATGGCAAAAATCATTAATGAAAATTTCCCGAAAGAATATTTATACGTGGCTGAAGGAGGTGTAGAAGAAATCACAGAAATTTTAAAACTAAAATTCGACAAAATATTTTTTACGGGAAGTCCTAAAGTTGGGCAAATAGTTTATGAAGCAGCTGCTAAACATTTAACTCCTGTAACATTAGAATTAGGAGGAAAAAGCCCAGCGATTGTAACCTCTTCTGCTAATTTTGAAGTTGCTGCCAAAAGAATTGTTTGGGGGAAATTCGTAAATGCCGGACAAACCTGCGTCGCGCCAGACTATATTTTAGTCGATGAAAAAGTTAAAGACAGTTTCATGGACTCTTTAAAATCATACATTCAAAAATTTAATTATCAACCAGATTCTGAACATTACACGAGAATTATTAATGATAGAAATTTCAACCGATTGACGAAATTAATTGATGAAGAGAAAGTATTCTTCGGCGGAAAAACTGATCCTTCAAAAAGATATATTGAACCAACAATCCTTCAAAATATAACTTGGAACGACGCGGTAATGAAGGAAGAAATTTTCGGACCGATTTTACCGGTTTTGACTTTCAAAAATTTTAATGAAGCCTTACTTCAAATCGCAGCATACGAAAAACCACTTTCTGCCTATTTGTTTACTGACAATTCTGAGGAAAAAGAAAACTTTATTTCAAAAATATCTTTCGGAGGCGGTTGTATCAATGATGTCGTGATGCATTTAAGCAACGACTATCTACCGTTTGGTGGTGTTGGAAATTCCGGAATTGGACATTATCACGGTAAATATGGCTTCGAAGCATTTTCTCATCAGAAAGCAATTTTGGATCGTGCAACCTGGGGCGAACCAGATTTGAAATATCCGCCATACACCGAGAAAAAACTGAATTGGATTAAGAAACTTCTATAAAAAAAGTCTCGTCATTATTTTGACGAGACTTTTTAATTTATGATTTCGGCGCCCATTCCCTAAAGAATGCTTTTACCTTTTCTTTGCTATACCCTTTTCCTTCTTCTAAAACCGAACTGTCTTGCGTATGAATCATTTTTCCATTTTTATCTAAAACGACAAAAACCGGATAACCGAACTTTGCACCCGGATTATCATATTTTGCAAAAACCTTTTCATTTTTATTTTCTGGCGAGTAGTTCAAATGATAATAAAGATAATTTTCATCAACTACATTTTTCAATTCTGGTGTAGTTTGCACAAACTCATTAAACCTTAAACACCAAATACACCAGTTTCCACCAGCTTGTAGAATAATATTCTTATTTTCTTTTTGCGCCTGTTTTACCAATTCGGCAATCTTCGCTTCTGCATTTTCCTTATCATTATAAGGTTTCGGAAGTTTTGCTTTTTCTTCTGCTGCTGCTTTTTTCTTAGCTTCCAAAACTGCTGTGCTGTCACTTTCTACCGTCATCGTTGCATTTTCGGTCGTTTTCTCTGCAATTTTCACATCTGATTTCTGCGAACATGCTAAACTGGTTATCAGTAAAGAAGAGAAAGCGAAAATTCTTAATTGAGTATTTTTCATTATTTTCATTATCAAATTAATCTTTGCAAATTAACAAAAATAGAGCCAATGGTAAAGTTTATATTGCTAAATTTGCGACATATATATGAACTTTATATTTAAATTTATACTCCTATTTTCAAAACTCCCATTACGGGTTTTTTATATAATTTCAGATTTCATCTATTTTGTAATCTACGACCTCGTTGGCTACCGTAGAAAAGTAGTTCTTGAAAATTTACAAAATTCTTTTCCTAACAAATCACCGGAAGAACTTAAAAAAATAGAGAAAAAATTCTATGTCAATTTCTGTGATTACATCGTAGAAACTTTTAAATCTTTTACCATTTCATCAAATGAATTACGCGTTCGGGTTCAACATCTTAACCAAGATGTTTTTCATGAAGCAAAATCTGAAAACAAAAACGTCATTCTTTTGGCTGGCCATATTTTTAACTGGGAATGGTTCAATGTCCTGGCAACAATAATTCCGCAAGAAAATAGTTTTCCTGTTTATAGAAAAGTTCAGAGTGGTTTTTGGGAAGAAAAAATAAAAGGACTTCGAAACCGATTCGGAAATCAACCTTTGGAAGCGAAAGAAGTTATTCGTCATATTTTTAGAAATCCAAATGATGGCAATTCAGTTTATATGTTTGTTGCCGACCAAACGCCACACGTTTCAGAAGTGACTTATGGCTTAAATTTCATGAATCAGAGAACTCCGGTTTTTGTAGGCTATGATAAACTTTCTACGAGAATGGATTTAGCGTTTGTTTTTTGTGAAATGAAAAAAGTAAAACGCGGCTACTATCAGATCAACTATTACAGAATTTATCCTGACGGAGAAAAATTCGTAGAACATGAAGTCGTAAAAAAGTTCCATCATTTGCTTGAAAACACCATTAATAAAAGACCAGATAATTATCTTTGGTCACACAGAAGATGGAAATACCAGCACGCCATTAAAGTGATGGGAGAATAAATTTCAAATTTATTTTTTTAATATTTAGCAACTACAACATTGGATTTAGCAATCGTCATACTCAACTGGAATGGAAAAAATTGGTTAGAAAAATTTCTTCCCAACGTGATTCAACATTCCGAAAATGCAGTTATTTATGTCATCGACAATGCCTCAACTGATGACTCTGTTTCTTATTTAAAGGAAACTTTTCCAAATGTTAAAGTAGTTGAGAACGAAAAAAACCATGGTTTTGCCGGCGGTTATAATGAAGGTCTAAAACAGATTAACCACGAATTTTATTGTCTTTTAAATTCTGATGTAGAAGTTACTGATAATTGGATTACGCCTATTTTAAATCTATTCGAAAGCGATTCAACTATCGCCGCAATTCAACCTAAAATACTCGATTTTAATAGAAGGCATTTTTTTGAGTTTGCAGGAGCTGGTGGAGGATTAATCGATAATCTCGGTTATCCTTATTGCAGAGGCAGAGTTTTTGAAAAGATTGAAGAAGACAATGGACAATATAATGATGAAGTCGAAATTTTTTGGGCTTCCGGATGTTGCTTTTTTATTCGGTCTAAAGATTTTTGGGCAGAAAATGGTTTTGATGCACGATTCTTTGCGCATCAGGAAGAAATTGATTTATGCTGGCGTTTAAAAAATGACGGTAAGAAAATTTACTATACCGGCAAATCGACGGTTTATCATGTCGGTGGCGGAACATTAAATAAACAAAGTCCGCAGAAAACTTTTCTTAATATTCGAAATAATTTTTCGATGATTTTAAAGAATACTCCCCTTTCTACCTTACTTTGGCTTATTCCATTTCGTCTGGTATTAGATGGTTTTGCCGGAATTTACTTTGGTTACAAAAATGGAATCTCGCATTTCTGGGCAGTAATCCGAGCACACTTTTCCTTTTACGCTCAGATTCCACAAACAGTAAAACTTCGTCAGAAACGTCAAATCAAAGATTTCTATCAGGCAAAATGGCTGGTTTTTAAAAGCTTTCTATAATTTATTCAGTTGATTTCGATATTCTTGAATTAAATTTATCTACTTTTATGTTATGAATATAAAATTAGATATCTACTTAATCGCTACCATCATTGTGGTGGTTATTCTCGTTCTTGGTATTTTTATTTATTTTTTTCAACATAAATTTTTCTTTCAGCCGGAAAAACTTCCTGGAGATTTCAAGTTTGCTTACGATAATCTAAAAGCGGAGGAGAAATTTGTGGAAACAGAAAAAGGCGCTCACATCAGTTATCTGCATTTTCAAGTTGACGATCCAAAAGGTGTCGTCATTTATCTAAAAGGAAATACAAAAAGTATTAAAGGCTGGGGGAAATTTGCCATCGATTTTACAAGACTTGGTTATGAAGTTGTGATGATGGATTATCGTGGTTTCGGTAAAAGCACCGGTAAAAGAACGGTTGAAGCCATGAAAAGAGATTCGCAATTTATTTATGATATTGTTAAAAAAGAATTCAGCGAAGATAAAATTATCGTTTACGGTCGTTCGCTAGGTTCTGGATTTGCAGCGAGACTGGCTTCTAAAAATAATCCACATTTATTAATTCTGACTTCACCAATCTATTCATTGTTGAGAACGATTCATCGGTATCTGCCCTTTATGCCTGCGAAACCTTTTCTTCGTTATAACATTCCGACTTTTCAATATTTAAAAAATGTCCGTTGTCCAATTAAGATTATTCATGGTAGCGACGATCGATTGGTTCCGATAAAAACGGCGGTGGATTTGTCCGAAATAAATCCTAATTTGACCAGGCTTTATATCATCCTAGGCGCGGGACATATTAATATTCATCAGTTTGAAGAATACCATCGAGTCATGGAGGAAATCTTCGAAGAGCGAAAAGTATTCATTGATACAGATCAAACAAGTCTTGGATATTCTCATCGAAAGTAGGAATAACAATGATAACCTCAAAAAAATTATCTTTGTAATAATTAAAAATTTTTAATGGAATTATTGATCATTATTTTACTGGTACTCCTTAACGGAGTTTTTGCAATGTCGGAAATGTCGCTTGTTTCTTCCCGTAAATTTAAATTAGAAAACGCTGCCAGAAAAGGAAGTATGTCCGCGAAGAAAGCAGTTGAACTTTCAGAAAATCCAACAAAATTTTTATCTACGGTACAAATCGGAATTACGCTAATCGGAATTTTGCTTGGAGTATATTCTGGTGAAAACCTTACAAATGATTTCAAAAATTTTCTAGATCAATTTGCGGTTATTCAGCCTTATTCCAAACCTTTGGCAACGATCGGGATTGTTATTTTCATTACGTATCTCTCCATCTTATTGGGTGAATTGCTGCCGAAAAGAATTGCCATGACTTTTCCTGAGCGAATTATTACATTGCTAGCAAAACCGATGGATATTCTATCCAAAGTTACTTCACCATTTGTTCTATTACTTACTACATCCAATAATTTATTACTGAAATTATTAGGAATAAAAAATAAGTCAGACAGCATTATAACCGAAGATGAAATAAAATCAATGGTTAGAGAAAGCGCGCAGGAAGGACAAATTGAACAAATTGAACACAATATTGTAGAACGTGTTTTTGAGTTAGGAGACCGAAAAATCAACACCCTATTAACCCACAGAACTGCCATTACCTTTTTTAATATCAATGAAGGCCTAGATAATATTTTAAAGAAAATAAAGAGTGAAAAGCATAATGCCTATCCGATTACCTCTGGAAATAACTTAGATGATATTATCGGAATTGTGATGCTGAAAGATATTTTCCCTATTGATGATCCTTTAAATTTTGACCTTAAAAAACACTTAAGACAACCTATTTTTCTTAATGAAAATTACTACGCTTATAAAGTTTTGGAGATTTTCAAGAAGGAGAAAAATCATTACGGAATCGTCATCGATGAATATGGGAATACGGTTGGTATCATCACCATGCACGATGTTTTAGACGCACTGGTAGGAAACACTGCCACTAATGAAAATTTTGACTACCGAATTACCCAACGAAGTGAAAATACCTGGCTCGCAGACGCACAGTTTCCAATTGTGGAGTTTATTAAATATTTTGACTTGGATTACGAGTTTGAAAATAAGGATAACTATACCACGTTGGTTGGTTTTTTTCTTAATGCACACAATGGCTCCACCGAAGTTGGAGACAAAATAACAATAGAAAATCTAGAGTTAGAAATTATCGACAAGGACAGACAGCGAGTTGATAAAATACTGATTTCCAGACACTAACTTTTCCATAACATTCAATGAGTAGATTGCTTCAATACTTGCAGGAAAAAGTAGTTTTCTTGCCTATCGTTTTACAAAAAGATCATGAATTTGACTTCGAGGTAGAATTTGAAGAATATTTGTGGGAAACTCCATTTGAAGGAAAGATCAATGCGCTTCATTTTAAAATAAAAAATCCAAAAGGTATTATCGTTTATTTTCATGGAAATACGGCTAACCTTCATCGGTGGGGGAAAGTTGCCAATGAATATACCCAATTTGGATATGATGTTTTAATTATGGATTATCGTGGTTATGGAAAAAGCTCAGGTCCGCGAAATGAAGAGTTTCTTTATTCAGATGCACAATTTTGCTATGATTTTGCAAAAAAACATTATGGTGAAAATAAAACGGTCGTTTATGGAAGAAGTTTAGGCGGAGCATTTGCTATAAAAGTTGCAGCCGATAATCATCCGAAAGCGGTTATTTTAGAAGCTACTTTCTATAACCTTCAGGATATTGTGAATCGCTGGTTGCCTAAACAAGTCACAGATCGAGTTTCACCAACCATGACTTATCATTTTTTATCGAATGAAAACATTACTAAAGTTACCGTCCCACTCTATCATTTTCATGGAACTAAAGACACTGTTGTGCCTCTAAAATCTGGTAAGAAATTATTTGAAGTGTTTGAAAAAGCTCAGCCAAAAATTGAAAAAAAATTTATTGAGATTTCTGGAGCGAATCACGATGATTTAATTAATTACAAAGAATTTGTAGAGGAACTCAAAAAAATTCTAAAATAAATTGTACTATTGATGTCTTAAAAAATAATGATAAATTCCAATGATTAATTTCTGCGCCATCGATTTTGAAACTGCAACATCTGATAGAAATTCCGCTTGTGAAATGGGAATCTGTGTGGTTGAAAATGGCGAAATAGTTTCTACGAAAACCTGGCTTATCAAACCACCAAGTTACCCTTATTTTAATCCATTTAACATTGCAGTTCACGGGATTACTCCAAAGGAAGTTCAGGATGCGCCGACCTTTGATGAGATTTGGCATGAGGCAGAAGCATTGATGTACGGGAATTTAATGATTGCTCACAATGCTGGTTTTGATGCAGGAGTTTTAAGAAGTTGCTTGGATCATTATGGTTTCTTTAAACCAAAACTGAATTATTTATGCAGTATTTCTATTGCTAAAAAATCCTGGAAAGGTTTGCCAAAATACGGACTAAAAAGTTTGGCGGAACAGCATAATATTCAATTCAATCACCACCGAGCAGGCGCTGATGCTGAAGTTTGTGCGAAGATTTCTTTGTTGGCTTTTAACCAATTGATGTTAACTAGAAATGAAGATGTCACTGAAGTGATGAAAAAAAATCTGAAAATTCTGTAAAAAGATAGGATTGTATTTGATTAATATAATTAAAAAACTAGATAATAACCTCAGTTCGATTATAATAAAATACTTTAACCATTAAGGTATTAAGATGAATTAAGTAAAATATAAAATCTGCTTTTAAATTCTTAATTAGGCTTAATTTCTTAATGGTAAGCTAAAAAACAAATAATTAACAATCGAATTTGGGTTAATCGGTAAATAAAAAACGAGATTCTTTATTACCCGAATCTGTTTTCTAAAATATCGTTAGATAAAGTGATTTTTGTGCTAATGGAAAAAGAATTAGTTTTCCTGTCAAAAGAAGAAACACCTGATCTTATAGCCCCGATGGTAGCGACATCCCCGCCTTGGCGGGATACAGCGGACAGCGGGACGGGATGTGTAAGAAGCGAAAATTTTGCTGCTTCTAATTAAAAATCTAATTACTTAACACTTCGGAAACCAAATTGAATTTAGGAACTTCTATTTCTAAAGTTTCATGGGTAATCAGATTTTTACAGAAAAAAATTCCTGACATACTTCCCACTCCCGAACGGAGTAAAACATTTGAAAAATAGGTAAAGTTTTCGCCAGGCTCAATAATCGGAGTTAAGCCAATCACCCCTTCACCTGCAACTTCGGTAAAACCAAATCCTAAATCAAAAATCAGCCATTTTCTGCTCAATAATTTTATTGAATCCCGACCCAAATTTTCGATGCTGATATTATACCGAAAGACGAAACGGTTCTCGGCTGGAAAACTGTTTTTGATGTCGTACTGGGGAACAACAGAAACTTTAATATCGAAAGTAGTAGTTGAAAACATGAGTGAAATTTTAAGTAAAACAATGCAAAAATCCCGCCTATTTAGACGGGATTTATATAATTAGTGAAAATCTTTAAATTAATTAAAGTTCCAATCCTCTTCTTTCGTCTCCTCCTAATAAGAATTCAACCGGATTGTCGATGGCCTCTTTTACAGCAACTAAGAACCCTACTGATTCTTTACCGTCAATAATTCTGTGGTCATACGATAAAGCCACATACATCATTGGACGAATTACTACCTGTCCATCAATCGCCATCGGTCTTTGAAGGATGTTGTGCATTCCTAAAATCGCAGATTGTGGCGGGTTGATAATTGGCGTAGACATCATTGATCCGAAAGTACCACCATTCGTCAATGTAAATGTACCACCAGTCATTTCATCAACTGTAATTTTACCGTCTCTTACTTTTTCTGCCAAAGATTTGATATTGCTTTCAACCCCTCTGAAAGACATGTCTTCTGCATTTCTCAATACTGGAACCATCAATCCTTTTGGACCTGAAACCGCTACTGAAATATCGCAGAAATCATAATTAATTTTATAATCACCGTCGATAGAAGCATTAACATCCGGATATAGTTTCAATGCTCTGGTTACTGCTTTGGTAAAGAAAGACATGAATCCTAGACCTACGCCGTGTTTCTGTGCAAATTCTTCTTTGTATAGTTTTCTGATTCTGAAAATTTCAGACATATCCACTTCGTTAAAAGTAGTCAACATCGCAGTTTCATTTTTCACCATCACCAATCTTGCTGCAACTTTTCTTCTTAGTACAGAAAGCTTAGTTGTGCTAGAACCTCTAGAACCGGTAGTAGCAGATGTTGATCCCATTGCTGGAACCGATGCAAAATCAGCGTCTTGTTTAGTAATACGACCGTCTTTTCCAGAACCGCTCACTTGTGAAGCATCAACTCCTTTTTCGTCTAAGATTTTCTTAGCCGCTGGAGAAGGTGTTCCTGTTGCATAAGTTGCTGCAGGTTTTGCTTCTACTTTTGGAGCTTCCACTTTCGCAGGTTCTGCTGCTTTAACTTCTGCAGCTGCAGGAGCTGAACCTTCCGGTTTTGAAGCAGCGGTATCGATTAAACAAACCACCTGACCAACTTGTACTACTTCACCTTCTTCTGCTTTCAGAGTGATGATTCCGCTTTCTTCAGCCGGTAATTCAAGAGTTGCTTTATCAGAATCTACTTCTGCGATGGGTTGATCCTTTTCTACATAATCGCCGTCTTTTACTAACCACGTCGCGATTTCAACTTCGGTGATCGATTCTCCCGGAGAAGGGACTTTCATTTCTAATATTGACATCGGATATATTTTTTTATTTTTTGTTTATTAATTTAATGATCTTAAAAATGATTCTGGAATAAATTTCATCAGAATCGGAATCTGTTTTTTCTCGAGTAAGGTAAACTTCCAATTTTTTGAATCTGATGAATTCGCTACCGCTACTTTCGAAGCTTTGATTTCATAAAATCCTGAATTTTGATTATAAACTACGTTGTTAAGTCCAAATTCTGACTGAAGTGCTTTGAGTAAATCCTGAGGTTTTATTCCAGGAGCATCAAATTTAGCATCCAAATATTGCTCGTAGTTTATTTTCACATACTTTTTTCCCTGGTCTTCAATAACCGTATCACTTACAACAATCTCTTTCGGCATGTGAATCTTAAATTCAGAATCCTTAGAGTTGAACATTTGATTCATTAATGCAATCATTTGTTCTTTGGAGAATATTTTTAAAAAATCCTCATTAGCGTAAGTATCTATCGCTTTTTCAAAATCCCGGTCTATCATTAAAGTATTGTACTCTCTGAACTGGTTCTCGATTTCAGATTGAATATTCTGAGAAAAACCAAAGACAGAAAAAGTAATACACCATAATAAAAGTACTTTTTTCATTTTCCTTATTAAGCAGTTACCGGTCTTTTTGCAGGCTCATCATTTCTATCAAATACTCTATTGATTACACTATTTTGATTTTTCTCAAACATCTTATGACTTCCCGGCGCTGGTGAACCACTTGGTACTGCAGCAATAACCTGAATTCCTGTATCTCTGAAGTTTCTTAAAATATAACCCCAAGCTCCCATATTCTCTGGCTCCTCCTGAACCCAAAGTAATTGTTTTCTGTTGCCGTATTTTGCAAAAACCTCATCGATTTTATCTTGCTGAAGTGGATACAATTGCTCCATTCTTACCAAAGCAATATTTTCGCAATTCAACTCTTCTTTTTTAGCTAAAAGTTCATAATAAATTTTACCTGAACAAAGAACTAATTTTTCAACTTTTTCTGCGTTTGCAGTTTCATCATCAATGATTGGCTGGAATTCTCCGTTTGCTAAATCTTCGATGGTTGAAATTACTTTTGGATGACGCAATAATGATTTTGGAGTCATTACTACTAAAGGTTTTCTAAAGTTCCATTTCATTTGTCTTCTTAACAAATGGAAGTAATTCGCTGGCGTCGTTGCGTTGGCAACCACCATATTTTCATTGGCACAAAGCCCTAAGAATCTTTCTAATCTTGCTGAAGAGTGTTCTGCTCCCTGGCCTTCAAAACCATGTGGAAGAAGCATTACCAAACCATTTTGGATTTTCCATTTTTCTTCTGCAGCAACCAAATATTGGTCGATGATAATTTGAGCTCCGTTAACGAAATCTCCAAATTGCGCTTCCCAAATTGTTAAAGTATTCGGTGAAGCCATTGCATATCCGTAATCGAAACCAAGCACTCCATATTCAGAAAGGTGCGAGTTATAAATATCGAAACGGTTTTCGCTAACATGCCTTAACGGAATGTATTCTTCTTCGGTATCTTCAGTTTTCACTAAAGCATGACGGTGAGAGAACGTTCCTCTTTCAACATCTTCCCCAGAAATCCTAACATTGTGTCCTTCAGTAAGCAAGGTTGCATAAGCCAACCACTCACCAATTGCCCAATCAATCGTATTTCCTTCAATCGATTTGATTCTATTCTCAAAAAGACGGGTTACTTTATTAATGAATTTCTTATCGAACGGCAAAGTTGACATTTTAATCGCTAAATCCTTTAATTCTTTAGCATCGAATGTCGTATCGACCGCATTGTAAACTGCTCCTTTTGGTGACATTGGTAACTCTTTCCAATCATCTGCCATAAAAGGATCCATGGTGTTTTTTTCAATTTCTTTCGATGCATCATAATCTGCATCTAAAAGTTTCTTGAAAGAAGTTTCCATATTCTTTAAAACCTCATCAGAAAGCATTCCTTCTTTGATGAGTTGTTCTTTATAAATCTCTCTTGGATTCGCGTGTTTTGAAATTGATTTATACAAATTAGGCTGTGTAAATCTTGGTTCATCACCTTCGTTATGACCGTATTTTCTATATCCTAAAAGATCGATATAAACGTCTTTACCAAACTCTGCACGGAAATCTGCCGCGAAACGAATTGCATGTACAACCGCTTCTACGTCATCTGCATTCACATGCATTACCGGAGATTCAGTTACTTTCGCAACATCTGTACAATAGTTAGAAGAACGTGCATCTAAATAATTCGTTGTAAATGAAACTTGATTGTTCACTACAATATGTACTGTTCCGCCAGTTCTGTACCCTTCCAAAGTCATCATCTGGGCAACTTCATATACAATTCCTTGTCCAGCAATTGCACCGTCACCATGAATAATGATTGGTAAAACCTTTTTGAAATCTTTATATTTGTTATCTACTTTAGCTCGGCAAATTCCTTCTACCAAAGCAGCAACAGTTTCTAAGTGAGATGGGTTTGGTGTTAAATTGATCGTAACTTCTTCCCCATTTTCAGTTTTAATTGTTTTAGATGAACCTAAATGGTATTTTACATCACCAGAGAATACGCCTTCAAATTCTTTTCCTTCAAATTCTGAGAAAATCTGTTTGTAAGATTTACCGAAAATATTGGTAAGAACATTTAATCTTCCTCTGTGCGCCATTCCTAAAACAACTTCATCAACCCCTAATTGCGACGAACGCGTAATTAGTTGATCCAATGCAGGAATTAATGATTCACCTCCTTCCAGAGAGAATCTTTTTTGTCCTACAAATTTGGTATGAAGATAATTTTCAAAAGCAACCGCCTGATTGAGTTTTTCCAGAATTTCTATTTTCTCATCAGCAGTTAACTGTGGATGGTTTTCATTGACTTGCAACCATTCTCTAATAAATTTACGCTCGGTAATATTATTAATGTGCATATATTCCACCCCAATAGATTCGCAATAAATCTTGTTCAGGTGGTTGATAAGCTCCTGAAGAGTTGTAGCATGTGGAAGACCTGTAGTGGTCGCAGAATTAAACTTTCGAGATAAATCTGCCTGCGTTAGACCAAAATTTTCAATCGCTAAAGTTGGTTCGTAATGTCTTCTCTCTCTTACCGGATTGGTATTGGTAAAGAGATGACCACGATGTCTGTAAGCCTCAATTAAATTGAGAACCTGAAATTCTTTTTGAATATCTTCAGGAATCTGACCATTAGCAGAAGCTTGATTTGCTAACTGCACCGGTGTAGAAACTTTCGGTGAGTCAGAATTTCTCCCAAAATCATCACCATACCCCTCTAAAGCAAAATCGAATCCTTGGAAAAATGCTTTCCAGGATGGTTCTAATGAATCAGGGAACTTTAAGTATTGTTGGTATAAGTCTTCTATTAACTGAGAATGAGCAGCATTGAGAAATGAAAATTTATCCATCATTTACAAATTATCTGTTTATTTTTATTTAAAGAACAAATTTAACAAAAATAAGTGAGGTACTAAAGCCTTAGAATGGTTAAAAAGCTGATAACTACAAATTATTTGTAAACGGGTAAAGATAATTTCATAACCGTTTTATTATCAGTAGTTGGCTCTTCTAAAAAAGTTTGTTGTAAATCACCAATTCGCATGGTATCATGTTTTGCTTTTGTTAAAAGCTGCTGAATCGCTTTCACTCTACCTTCGTAACTCCCCTGGTAGAAAATCACATAATATTTACCACTTTCTATGGTTCTAAAACTGAAATTATTATCGGAAACTGCTTCTTTTTTAGAGAGAGGAATTCCGTAGAAATAAGAAACTTCTTTATCTTTAAAATTATCTGCATCGTTAATCATAACCGGTTCGCCGTATTCATCATCTTTCTTGGCTAAGTCCATTTTCACATAGTTCAATACTTTGTTATGATTCATGACAATATTTTTGAAAAGAGCGTCTTTAACATTTTTGGTCGTTACATTAATTCCCAAAAGCAATTGACTGTCTTGCTGCTCTACCATGAGGCTGTCGAATTTTAAACTTTCACGCTGCGTTTCTTTATCTACTTTATTTCCTAGAAGATGATAAAGGGTTTTCATACTCTTATCAATATTGCTTATCCAGAAATCTTCAGAAATCAAATTCAAAGATCTTTCTAAAAATGGTCTTTTCGGCGTATGAACATACCAAACGATCTTGGTTTTATCATTTTGTGGAATAAATTTAAGATCAATCGTATAAAGTGTATTTCTCTTCCCTTCGAACAATTGAAGTTTCAATGTCTTTTCGGGATTTTCATAACGAATGAAAATATCTCCGAAGGTGCTATCATCTTTTTTATCCCGATAAGTCATCGCACTTCCTTTCCCTTCATAAGGCGTATAGAATTGTAAAGTCAGGTTTTTATTGTCTGTGAAGAAAGAATTCCATCTGGCGAAGTTCTGCAGATTATTAAACTGGGGATATACTTTATCAATAGGATAATTGATTTCTTTCTCGATGGTGAAATTTTTATTTTCATCCACAAAAGTCATAGAAACAGCATAAACTCCTCCTAAAAATAAAACGATAATAATTCCGAATTTTAACCAACGCATGTGGCAAAAATAGGGAAAAAGACGCGAAAAAAAACACGGTACTAAAAATAGTACCGTGTTGCTATATTTAAAAAATGAATGTTCTTAAGGAATTTGAGTTCCAGGTGAAATCACTGCATTCTTTTTTACGATGACAATTCCATCCTTAATTGAATGGTTATCAAAATCTCCATCAGGCAAGTGCTTCCCGCCAATGATTCTTACATTATCACCAATTCTACAGTTCTTATCAAGAATAGCCTGCTCGATATAACAATATTTACCGACGCCTAAATTAGGAATACCACTATTATCATTTGAAACAATATCTTGAGTTTCCTGATAAAAATCTGCACCCATCATATAAGTGTTCATTAATGTACTTCCCTTATCAATACGGCTTCGGTTTCCAACAATAGAATTTTCTATTTTATCTGCCATCACAATACATCCATCTCCGAATATTGCCTTACTCACATAAGATCCCAAAATTTTCGAAGGTGGCAACATTCTCGCTCTGGTATAAATCGGTGATTTACTGAATAAATTGAACTTCGGGAAATCTTTGGTTAAATCTAAATTAGCATCGAAAAATGATTGAATGGTTCCTATATCTGTCCAATATCCATCATATTGAAAACTCAATGTTTTATATTTACCAATACCATTAGGAATTAACTCGCCACCGAAATCATCACCGGTATCTTCGTCAAACATTTTCTTCAATCCATTTTTATTGAAGACATAAATTCCCATCGAGGCCAAATATTCTTTACCTTCTGCCTTATTTTTTTCTGATACTTCAGATTTCCAGTCATTAAGAACATCACTGGATGGTTTTTCTATAAAAGAAGTAATATTTCCTTCTTCATCAGATTTTAAAATACCAAATCCTGGAGCATCCTGAGCATTTACAGGAATAGTTGCAATGGTAATATCGCCTTTGTTACGGCAATGGAAGTCGATCATTTCACGGAAATCCATTTGATACAATTGGTCACCCGAAAGAATAAGGATATAATCATAATCGTATTTATCCAAATGCTTCATCGACTGGCGCACTGCATCTGCGGTACCTTGATACCATTCATCACTTTCGATGTTTTGTTCTGCCGCTAAAATATCTACAAAACCTCTACTGAAAATATCAAAGTGAAATGAATTCTTAATATGAGAATTCAAGGAAGCAGAATTAAACTGCGTCAATACTAAAATCCTGTTAAAGCCAGAGTTAAGACAATTAGAAATAGGAATATCTACTAACCTGTACTTACCTGCAATAGGAACCGCCGGTTTGGAGCGCGAATGAGTTAAAGGAGACAACCTGGATCCTCTCCCTCCACCAAGAACAATAGAAATAACACTGGGCTTCATAGATGTATTTTTTAATAGATTACTAAATAATGTTGCTTAACAATATTACTATTTTTCCCGTACTAATCAAAATAAAACAGGATGATTAATACCACTATCCTTATTTATTTTAAATAATAAACTCGAAAATAATAAAGTTAAGGAAAATAAAATTTGGCTTGATGAGCCGTAGTATAAAATGACAGTAGTTTCAAATTTTAGACCAAAGAAATCTTAGTTAAAACTATAATGAGTTTAAGAATGGTTGTTGTAGCTTAAAACAACATCACAATTAGTATTCGACAACACTCCGTCATCTTTTGCCATCGTTAGCGTTGATGACTTTCTAAAAGTAAATCATTCCGATACAAAGTAATAAGGATCAAGAGTAAAAGATGGGAATTAAATCTCAAATCTTAATTTTTCGCAACATTAAGATTTAATGAAGGAATTAATAATTTAAAGACTAATTTATACTTTGCAAGGAATTTTGCGAGTTAGCTTTTTAGTTAAAATATTGATTTTTGACGATTTGGTTTTCATGAACTCCTCATGAACTATCCATGCTTTATCCATGAAGTATCTATGGGGTATCTATGAGTCATCATTTTAAATGACCCGTCCTGAAATAGCTATACAGATTAATAGATAAATCCTGATATAACTATACACTTATAAATGATAATCCTAAATGAACTATACACTTGTATTTTCAAAGGTAAAACTTTTATGATAGTTCTTCCATCTCTTGTTTAATTTTCCTGATCTCAGATGTGCTTGCATTGGGGTTAAATAATCACAACTCGCATGTGGTCTTAATTCGTTGTAAGATTTAATACTTTGACTTATTTGCTTTCCGGTTTGCTCGAACCCTAATGAACTACTATAAAGGTTAAATTCTGTTTTGATAATACCATTAACTCTCTCTGCCAATGCATTTTCATAAGGATCACCATTTTCCGTCATACTAATTCCTATACCGTTTTTAAGCAACAAATCGACATAGTTGTGGGAGCAATATTGCGATCCCCTATCAGAATGATGAATTATCACATCTTTATACAATCTATTATTAAGAGCCATTTTCAACGCATCGATACATCCTTCTGCCGCTAAATCCTGACGAAAGCAGTACCCCATTATTTTTCTTGAATACGCATCTGTTATTAAACTCAGATAGCCCCACTGATTGATTAATCGGATATAAGTAATATCACTGACCCACACTTGTTCAGGTCGTATTACATCAATGTCTTTCACTAAATTACTGTACTTTCTCATCCAATGTCTGGAATCGGTCGTAATGGCTTTTCTTTTTCTTTGGCGGATTAGTAGCCGATGTTCTGATAATAAATCAAACAAATAATCTCTTCCGAAGCTTATTTCATGGGTCTCCAATTTTTTTTGGAGCACATGATGTAGCTTTCTGGTTCCAAGCCTAGGCAAATCTTTTCTAATTTCGATAATCTCCTGGAGTATAACATCTTCCTTAACTAAATTACCCTCCTTCCTCCATAAAGCATCATAGTAAGCATGCCGGGTTTTGCCAAACAATCCACATAAAGCAGCTATTCCATATTGTGGAAAATCCTGTTTCATTTTTGAGACTGCTTGGCACCAGACTTTTTTCTGATATCAATCTTAAGTTGATCTTCTGCTACATCAATAAGCGTATTTAAAGCTTTGATTCTAAGCTCTGCTTCCTGTAACGCCTTGTGCAGTGCTTCTTTTTCTAAATCTTGGACAGATGGTTTTACTTTGGCCATTGGAAGGGTGTTTTCAATACAAATCTCGACTTTTTCTGATTTATATTGTTTAATCCAATCCCGAATCGACTTCTCTGATTTAATATGGTAAGCAATTTTAGCGTCCTTGATTGTCAACCGGCCTTGTTCTATCGCGCTTACAATAGTACGTTTCTGAAGGTTGGTGTAGGTTTTCCGTTTGCTCTTTTCTTGATACTCGAGTGAACCATAGGTCCGCATCCAACTGTCTAATGAGCTTTTTCCTAAACCATAAATTCGAATGGCTTCTTTTCGAGGCAATCCATTCTCTACCTCTTTGACAATTTTTGAAATCAGCCGCTTATCATAATGACCGGTTTTGTGTTCGCGTGAAACATAAATTTCTTGATCTTGATCTGACATATACACTTGTTTTTGTGTATAGCTATTTTAGGACAAGACAAAATGAATTTTTGCTGATCCGTCCTGAAATAACTATACAGATTAATAGATTGATACATTCCGAAATAACTATACAGATTATTCAATAAATCCTGTTATAAATATACACTCGTCCGTAATAATTCGGAAATAAAATATGTAAACGTAAAATTTCATCAAAAAAAAATCTCCCAAATAAATTTGAGAGATTTGCGATCCGGACGGGATTTGTACTTTTTCAGAAAAAACCCTATCCATAAGCTTTATGCTGTTCTTTTGTTTAGTAGGTCACCGAATAGGTCACTTTTATAAACATAATAAAGAGCTTCGTTTTTACTGGTGCAAATATAGCTCATTTTTAACTCTTTCCAAATATTCATCTCACTTTTTTTTAACAAAATAATCAACTACCAGATAATCAAACTATTTTATTTTCATTCACTTCTTTACTTCAGTGATGTAAATATAAATTCTGTATGATCTTGTAAGCAAATAATCTTTCTATTAATATTTTGCAGATGAAATAACATTTGCAGAATATCTAGAAAAAACCGGGGAAAGTTAAAAACATCTTTTAAACCATAGATGAATTTAATAAAGTTGCTAAGAATTCACAAAAATGTTGCTTAACATTAACTGGAAAGTTTAATTCAATATCCAGTGGTCAATTTAAACCGAATTTACATGGTCAATTTAAACCGAATCTAGGTGTTCACTTACACCGAACTTTGAACGATATAATTTAAACCTTTTCCAATAGCACTTAATCCTTTTTCCAACTATGCTGCTCCCCGAAAACCGTACAATTTTATTAGAGAATTTAAGATATAATTATTAATCTTAAATTAGCAAAATTATGTCAAGAACAAGAAGGGTATTTGGGAAAGATTTTAAAGCAAAACTTGTTTTGGAAGCTCTAAAAGAAAAAGAAACATTGGAGGTTTTAGCCAAAAAATACGAGTTGCTTCCAACTCAGATTTCCGCCTGGAAAGCTGAAGCGGTTAAGAATATTTCATCAGTTTATAATCAAGAAAAAACGGTTTCAAAAAAGGAAGAAATTCCTGTAGAGAAACTCTTTGCCAGAATTGGGCAACTAACATTAGAAAATGATTTTCTAAAAAAAAAGTTGAGTTGATTCCGCTTGAGAAAAGAAAAAAAATGCTGAATGCAGAAGAAAAAATAAGTATTCTGAAACAGTGTAAATTGTTGAGTATTAATAGGAATTATTTTTATTACAGTCCAAGATTGGAAGCTGAAGAAAGTGAAGAAATCATAAAGTTGTTGAGAAGTCAATATGCTTTAACTCCATTTTATGAATATCGAAAAATGACGGTTTGGCTTCAGAACAAAGGGCTTTTAGTGAATGAAAAACGAGTTCGAAGACTAATGAAGAAAATGAACTGGCAAACGATTTATCGTGCTCCTAAAACAACAATTTCGAATGTGGAACACAAGAAATATCCGTATTTATTGAAAGGTTTAGCAATCACAAAAAAGAACCAAGTTTGGGCGACAGACATTACTTATATTCCCATGAACAAAGGGTTTATGTATTTAACTGCTATTATAGATTTGCATACTAGAATGGTTTTGAACTGGGATGTGAGCAACTCGATGAATGCAGATTGGTGTGCGAAAATACTTGCTGAAACGATCGAAAACATGGAAAACCAGAGGTTTTTAACACTGATCAAGGAAGTCAATACACGAGTGATATTCACATTAAAACACTGAAAGACAACAATATAAAAATATCAATGGATGGAAAAGGAAGAGCGATTGATAATATTTTTATTGAGCGATTATGGCGTAGTGTAAAGTATGAAAATGTATATTTGCAAGCCTACGAAGATGGAATATCATTATATAAAGGGATGAAAAGGTATTTTGAATTTTATAATAATGACCGTTTTCACCAGTCTTTAAATTACAAAACGCCGAGCGAAATGTATCAACAAAAAGAAGCGGCATAAAATCATTAATACCATTTTTTGGCCTTTGATGGGCCAAAAAATTATTAACAATTTCAGCCCCAGAATTAAAAAAAACTATCTTACTTCTTTGAGAAAAGTTGTTGAAGATTGGGTCGCATCATAGTTTTTAATGCGGTTTATCTCGGCAGTACCCCATTATGTTTTATTCAAGATTTGAGTCGAATTCAAGTTTTAATCAAATATATCGCATATTTGAGCAATGTAAATTATTTAATCATTTGGCTTATGTTTGTGCGGCTTTAAGGTAGGATGTTTTGGCTTATTCGCAGGTGTAACTCGTGGTCTCCTGTCTGGTGTACCATTAGATTTTTTAGGTTTTGGACCTGGTTTGATTGCTTGGATTGTGCTCATAATTAATGTTTTAGTTTGTTATTTGAAAAATACCGATAAATAGTTTTAGTGATATTGAGTGATTAATTTTTTAACTGTACTCTTACGTCTTGTCTTAATTTTATGTTTTGATGAACGAAATTATTAGCATCCAATAACTGCGTTACTTCATTATAAATATGGCCTTCTTTTTTAGTGTCTTTAATAGTTATTATCAGACAAAATTCCTGACTTGGTGAGATTCTTTGCGCATCAGATTTTGTCTCAATAAATTCTCTAAATAAACCCTCTACTTTTAGAAACCAATTTTTGGGGTTTTGTAAAAACTTTTCTTTATTTGTTGGTGTGAATTCATCTAAATTAATAGACCATTTTTTCACTGGCTGAAATTTTTTTCCATACGCAACTAAGACTCTTTCCTTATTGTAAGCGCTTTCAAAATTTTTAATTGCTGTTTTGCTATATAAATTTTGTGAAAGTAAATTTTGAGCACCTTCTTTTCCAATTGGATTGATGACGGTTGCTTTAGACGTATCTCTGTCTTTTTTTACATCATATGATCCAAACATAACATCAATATTAGACTGACAATATTCTGCCGCATTAGAAGAGTCCAATATTGGAGAAGTTACTAATGTTAAAGAAATTTCTCCATAAAAATATCCGTCATCATCAATCATAGATTGTGGATATGGAAAATCTAAAATTTCAATAAAACTTCCTTTTTCAAGATTGTCCTGAAGAATTAGCGTTATTTCATTTGGTTGATTAAATAAAATATCTTGTATATTAGAAGGGATACCAAAACCTACGTGTTTTAGTTTTTCATCAATTGTCATTTTCATTTCTTCTGGATATTTCGAGGAATGAATTGTTAGCGCTTTAAGTAATAATGGATTGAAATCACCACTTAATAAGTTGTCTATGCCAGACAAAATAGATGAAATTCTAGGCGTAGAAAAACTGGTTCCGACCACACCTTTTCTTTCACCTGTTTTGGAAAAAGTATAAACAGGATTTAGTATAAGTACATTATTTTCGTCTAATCCTGCGTTTCCACCAATATGTGATAAATCAGGCTTAATTAGAAACGCGGGACCAGAACCAATTCTGGAAAATGGCGAAGAGTGATTTTTTTCCGATAGATCCGTTGCATTCTTATTTTTGGCAATTGAACCAACAACTAATCCTCTAACTGTATCAGCAGACTGTGAAATTCTACTGCGTGGTTTATTCTCTTTAAAATTAGAGCAATTTCCAGCAGACTTACATATCAGTACATTAGATTCATCCTGAATTTCATCTAAAGCTTTTCCAAAATCTGAAAATTCTGCGGTATCTGCCTCTTTATTTGTGCCAAGGGACAAATTCCATATTTTTATATGGTTATTCTCACTGATAGCCTCTCTAATGTTTTCAATTAGTTCGTCTTCAGATAACCCTTGTGTAGTGTTATTGGGAAAAACAATTGCTTCAAATAGTTTGGCTCCTCGAAATCCCGTGTAGTTTTCTTCTTCAAGTTCATCCCCATATATAATTATTCCAGAAACTGCAGTTCCATGAGCTTTATCAATATCATCTTCATGGTATTTACTAAAGGTTTCTTCTAATATCCACGGTTTTAAATGAGGAATATTTGCAATTCCACTATCTAATACACCTATAATAGGATAATCCTTGTCTTCTTCTGGTGTTTTGATTTCAATGGTATTATCACCCTGTAATTCATCAAGTGTTACGTAATATTTTGGCATTTCTGTAATAAGTTGTACAGCAGAAAATTCTGTCAATTCATCAAAGTTGTCGGCTGTAATATTTTGTACTTTAAATATGTTGAGATCAGCGGAATATAATGTTCTTTTGAAACTAATATTTCTTTCCTTACAAAATTTCTCAAAAGATCTAATTGCCATTAAATTCAGTTCGGAATCACCATAATTAAACAATTTTACCTTTAATGCTTCATCCTCTATATCTTCAAAATTAATTTCAATTTCAGGAACAAACTCCTCTATTTCTTCTATTGCATCAATTCCAATCTTCAAAGATTGGCTTCCTGAAGCTTTTTGTGCAACAGATATTTTTTTATTAATTTTTTCAACTTCTTTTCCGTCTTCAATTTTCACTAATACTTCATCAATATAATTTAAGCCAATGATATTGATTTTTTGAGTATTGAAAACTTTGGCAATTTCTTTTCTATATGTTTTTGCTAAAGCATCATTATTAAGTTTTAATTTTACTACTGTAGGCAAATAGTTTCCATTTTTTCTTTTTTCTAAAATGTCGCCCGAAATAGCATTTAAAGTTTGCATAAAAAGCTCTGCTTTTTGAGGTACAATATCTTCATTAAACCATTTTGGTATAGATGAACTTCCTCCACCTTCTGTATTTCTTTCATCGTTTGTCCTTTTCTGAAAAAACTTTATGGGTAAATTCCTTTCCATTTTATTTTGTGTTTAGATTATTTCTAACTTGTCTTAAAGATACGTTCATTAGGTGTGCAATCCTTTCCTGAGTGATGCCATTTTCATTTAAGAAAACTGTTAAATCAGCAGGGTTAGAAGTTGAATGATTTACCTCAAATATTTCTATTAGAACATCTTCATAAGACAATATATTCTTATTTTTAATAATTTTTTGTGCAACTATATTATTAAAAAGAGTTTTAATGAAAGATGGTGTTTTTCCCTCTAAATTTTTGATTATTCTATCTAGTTTTTTTTCGTCCTGTAGAAAATCGTTATCTAAATCTTGAATAAATTTCATAATGAGTTTTCCTGTCTCACTATTTGTTGGTAAACCAACTTCAATTACTGTATTAAACCTTCTCCATATTGCTTTGTCAAGGAGTTCTGCATGATTTGTAGCTGCTATTAACAGGTTTGATTTAGAAAATGTGTCAATATTTTGAAGTAAACTATTTATAACTCTTTTAAGTTCTCCTAATTCATACTGATCATCCCGTGCTTTAGCAATCGCATCGAATTCATCTAAAAATAAGATGCAGGGTTTTTCATCTGCATATTCAAATATTTTGCGGATATTCTTTGAAGTATTTCCTAATAAGGAAGAAACAATTGCGTCAAAACGCGCTGTAATTAGAGGCAATCCTGTTTTGGCAGAAATGTATTTAGCAATACTAGTTTTCCCCCCTCCTGGAATTCCGTGTAATAACAATGAGTTTGAAATCTCAAGTCCATTTTTAATCAATTCGTCCTGATGGCTGTAAAGATTAATATAATCTTCTACTTTGTCTGTTATTACTTTTGGTAAAATTATCTCACTATCACTTTTAGAAGGCATACTAATATCCACAATGTTCATTCTGCTCTCCTGATCCACTGGTGCTGCCATAAGTGAATCCATTGATACGATAGATGAAGGTTTACTGTCTAAAGTGTTAAGTATTAACTTGGCTAGTTTGCTGTCGCCATCCTTGTCAAGTTTCTGTGCTAAAATTTTCGAGTAGTTATTAACCTTCTTAAGGTCTTTATTCAATCCTCCTTCGATTATTCTTAATATTTCAGTGTACATTATTTTATTTTATTGTACAAATATATTAATATTTGTGATCTTTTAATCAAAAATCGTAATATATTTTATAAAAATGTTATATTTGCATCTTGAGTTGTACTAATCAAAAAGTACGTCATTATCAATTTAGAAATATTATAATTAAAATTTATGAAATTATCCGATAAAGAATTACAGTTTTTTGTAAACAAAATTAAGCTCCAGCCCGAAAATATGGGAAAGTATAGAGATCAAGTTAATAACCTAAAAGACAAATTAGATAAAAAGATATCTGAAGATGACCGACACGGCTTAAAAGTGGAAAAATATATTATTTCCGGTTCTTGGAAAAAGCGAACCATCTTAAAGCCTTCTGGAGATCACCCAATAGACATTGATCTCGTACTTTTTGTAAAGGGCGATGAAAATATTCATAATGATATTGGAGGTCTTTTTGATTTTATTATTGGCTATTTAGAAGAAATATACCCACAAAAAGATATTTCAAAAGATGTGGATGCTGCAGGAAATACAAAATCTGTTACCATATATTTTTCTGGTTCCGGTTTAAGTTTGGACATAGTTCCAGTGGTGCATTTAAGCACTCCTGAAAATTACGTTTGGCAGCCGAGTAGACATGGTAATGGAAAGAAATACATAACAAGTATATCAAAACAGTTAGGATTTTCCCTTGAAAGAAGACAGGAAAATCCTTCTTATACTGCAATAGTACGATCAATCAAATGGTGGAGAAATTATAGTGAGTTAAAACCTTCAGATAATGAGCCGGGATTATCATCTTTCACAATAGAGTTGATTGTTGCATATTTAGACATTAATATGGGTATTCAAACAAATATAGAAGAAGGCATTATTAGATTTTTTCAATTTGTAAGCACTACAGAATTTCCCGAAATAGTATTTAAAGATTCTATTCGTCAGGTTCCCGCAAGTTATGAATCACATATCTACATTGCGGATAATACAAACAAGGAGAATAATGTTGCTAAAAGAATGACGAAGTCTAAATGGAATGAAATTATAGAAGCAGCTGAAGATGCTTTTGATACTTTAAACTTTGCTCAAGCAAGAAATAATGAGGGAGATACGATCCAAGAGTGGAAAAGAGTTTTCGGTCCAACCTTTAACATTAAATAAATTAAACTATGTACGGAACAAATACAAAAACAAATACTTACACAGTTCTTGATGTAAGAAAGGCATTTGAAAATTGTGAAGCAGATATCAGAACTATTGCCAGACGCACTAATAAGTGGACAATGGATCAGGTTAATATAGTCTTTCATGACATTCTTAAACTTGCTGAAAATGATTATTTAGAATCAGTAAGTATTACTTTAATAAATAATAGTACCAATTTGCCAGTAAAAGCCACAAAATTCATAATAAATGATTTGGGAAAGGCTACAGATAGCGACCGTGCTGGAAAGAATAATGATTGGCCAGATACCGACAATACTTCATTATCAGCAATATTACATTATACACAGAAATGGCATAATCTGAATTCTAATGAAAAAGATAATTTTAAGGAAGAATTAAAATGTAGTTGGAGCAGTTCAAATATAAATAATAATTTTCCACATCTACAACAGACGGATGCGCAGTTATACGCAAGCAATGGATATGAATTACAAAAAAAGAATTTTAAATAATCATGAGCACAATTTTCGATAATATAACAGAACTTCCGAACAGAGAAATTGCCGAAAGAACTAAACACTTAATTGGTTTTGAAGATAAATATAACAGAATATTTTCAAATCTGAAATTATTGTTGGATCAAGAAGGTCTTATTGAGTGGAGTAAAAAATTTCATAAAATCGAACTTCCGGTTATTTCGCAATTAAAGGACAAATATCCTTTAATTATATTAACAGGTGATGCGGGAACAGGTAAAACTGTTTCTGCTGAAGCCATTGCAGATAAAATGTTAAGAGATTTAAAAAAGGACGGTTTTTTTCTAAAGTTAAGTACAAGAGTTAGAGGCGAAGGTCTTCATGGTCAAATGGGAAATTTAGTGAATGATGCCTTTGAAGAACTTAAAAACCAAGCAGGAAAAAAAAGAATAGCATTTCTTTTGATTGATGAGGCTGATGCAATTGCTTCAACGAGATCGACTATGCAGATGCATCAGGAAGAGAAAGCAGCTGTAAATACATTGATTCAAAAAATTGATGAAATCCGTGAATTAAATGGTCGGGCAATATTATTCATGTCCACGAACAGATTGCACTTTCTGGATGAGGCTATTGTGAGAAGGGCTGCAATTATTTTAGAGTTCGAACGTCCAACTTTTGAAGAAAGGGTACTTCTTTTTAAAACTTCGCTTGATGGTGTTGAAATTACAGATAAGGAGTTTAAAGAATTGGCGAACTTATCCGGAGAGGAGCAAAATGATGGACTTGCCTTTTCTTTTTCAGACATACGATTAAGAATATTGCCTGAAGCTGTAGCAAAATGTTTTCCTACAAAGGCTATGGATTATGAAACGATATCTGAAACGATTAAAAAACTTAAACCAAGCCCCAAAATTATATGAAAGATACATTTGCGAAAATAACTCTTCCACTTTTACTGATAATAATAGGTTTTTTTGATAAAGAGAATATTTTTGATTCAGCTTATTTTAGAGGAGGGATAACTATAATATTAACTCTATTTGTAAATTTCTTATATAATAATTGGGGAAAACTTGGATTGTATTTTAATACTAAAATTGTGAATAGAAATAAAGAAATTCGACTTTCTATCTCCTATGTATTTCGAATCCAAGTAGAAAATAAATATCTCTTAATTAAAAGTGGAAAGAGAGATTACTACCAACCAGTTGGTGGATGTTATAAAACATTACCAGGGTCTGAAAAAATTTTTGAAAAATTAGATGTTAAACGTGACAGAAATTTCGAAACAGATAAAGGAATTGCTAAAAATGATTTAAGAGTTCGCGTTAAAGGCAAAAACGTTTTGGATTTTTTTAAATGGTATGAATCTAAAGAAGATAGGGAAACATCTCCTTGGCGAGAGTTCTGCGAGGAACTACTTACTCCAAAAATTTTACCATTACCAGAGTTTAGATATATAGATTATAAATTTAAAAAAACTGTGAAAACACCTATACTAGATTTAGACATGGGTGGAAAAGGAATGTTTATATATGATGTATTTGATCTTTTAATCAATGATGAGCAAAAACCTATTTTAGAAAAATTAAAAGACCAAGGTAATGATGGGAAAGATATTATTTGGGTTACTGACGAAATTATTCAAAGTCTAGGTTATGATGCGGCATCTAAAGAATTTATTCTGGAAATTTCGCCACATACTAAATATGCACAAAATTTAAAATATAATAAATCTTAAAAACTATCAAAACCATGAAAATTATTTTACATACTGATTCCGTAGATAAATTAAGCCAAAGCATTAAGAACAAAATATCAAAAGATCTTCCAACATGGGAAATAAAATTAGATGATAAAAAATTCACAATGTACTTCCACAGCACTAAATCAGGTCAGTGGGAAGATAATTTATTTGTAAAACCATTCAAAAACAGCGATGAAAATCAACTTATATTCTACATTACGAAATCAGATGGTAAAAAAATAGATTTTGAGCCATCCTTTGGCTATCTCATGGGAAGGTTTATAGAAATTTTGATAGTTCATTTCTCTGATAAATATGATAAATTGGAGGTTAGGTAAGTTGATATAATTTGAAATATATTAATGATATTATCTCTTTAGAAAATTGAACAATTTAATGTTTCAAAGTTATAATGGTAATTTTTTTATATTTCTACTTTATAGCATCACAAGATTAAGAGAGAGAGTGAGAGGGGGATTCGAACCCCCTTACTATCATCTTGTAAATTAATTTCGTTTAATCCATCCTACGAGTCGAATTTGTGTATGGCTCCACACAATAGCACCCACTCCGACAATTACGCTTTTAAAGATATTCATAGTTTTAAGTTTTAGACATTCATTAATAAATCGCTCTACAATGAAGCTTACCCAGAATTCTATGCTCGTAATTATATCATAAACTAAATCAACCTGTGTACACAAGCTCTTATATTGATTTTATTAAGTCAATTATTTTTTTTACAGTTGTTTGTTTTACGCTGTCCTTTTTTTCGTAATCATTACTAAATTCTATCCAAAACTCTGCGATGATTTCGTGTTCTTTCGAAAAATCATCTGAAATCATTCTATAAGATGAACCTTTTTGATTTCGACTTCGAGCACAACAAATTAATATGTCAACATCTAAACTAATCATTATTTCAATATTAGATCTCAGATCTATAGCAATATCTCCCGCACTTACTATCCCAACTCTCAATTTTCCGATTATCAAAATTGAAGTAAAATCTATTACCTCATTTTTCTTATTGAACTGCAGACTGTTTTCAGTAACTTTCTTTCCGTTAAATGTATGCTCCTTTTCTGAAATCTTAACTAATTCAGAATACACTAGTCCTGCAGTCGTTGTTTTACCGGAATTCATTGTTCCCCTAATAAGGATAATTTTCATGCGTTTTAATTTCATAAGCAAAAATAAAGAATCGTTATGCTTTCAATTTTGAAAATCTTATAATCTACTCACTGATTTTTTATAGCGATTTTTAGGCTTTCCAGCGAGTGGTAACTATTCTTTTTCTTCCAATTGCCCTAGCTCTATTAGAGGTTTTGAACCTATCTTAATCACATAGATGTTTTCATAAAGAGCATTATAAAATTAAAGAATAAGATCATCTGTAAGCGATTTTCATTTATTTAAAAAGAATATCCTATTCTAAAATGTAAATCTATTTCACCATAATTCCCATAATTAGTTTCGTGGCGAAAACCAAAACCAATGCCTGTTTCATAATTAAAATTTTTACCCAAGTTTCTCCTTATTCCCCATTTTGGAACAATGGAATAACTTTCGATACCTTTTAATCCCTTTTCATTGGAAAAAATAATAGTATCTGGTCTATAATTGAATGCAATACCCCAAAAATTTCCTGAATTGTTTGAGATATCTAGTCCTTTTTCAGTCCTTCTTGTCAAATTGTAATAATTACGTGGTTCTAATCTAAAATTCGGATGCCACTGTGAACCTTGTCCTACAAACCAAGTTGGTTCTATACCTACCTCCGAATGTAAAACTATTGAATTTGATAGTTTGAATTCATTATTTACCCATATGCCAACAAATCCTGTTTGTATATTGAAAATTGATTTTTCAACACTTACTTCGTTGTTTTGTGCATTAGCAAATATAGTTATACTTCCAAAAATTGGAAGAAAAAGTTTTTTCATATTGAATTTTATTGTTTTTTAATTGTCCATGTCCCTGATTCTGAAGATATTTTCCATATGCCAGAAACTGTATTTAGATTTCCAGTTAAAGAAAATCCGGAATTTGATACTGCGTTATTAATGACACCATTATCATAAACCTGCCCAAAAAAGGTTTCACTATAATTGTGCTGTGTCCTAACTACTTCTATATTTCCTGCTTTGTAAACTGTTATTTTTAAACTACCCGAAGAAGTACCCGTATAATCTCCATACCAACTACCTTGGTATGGAGATGTATAATTGCTTAATTCCTCATCAAATATTTTCTGATCGATAATTCTTTGACAGGAAACTGTCACAAAGAATATTGACAATAGAATTAAATATTTCATCACTTAGTTATTTATAGTATTAATCTTACTACCGTGCCATTGTCCATTTCGTTTAGCAATACCGTACATTAATACTCTAAATTCTTGAGGTTTTTTCAGTGCATTACCACTTGTTTCTGGTTTGATATTTCCATTATCAGGGTTTAACGTAAAGCCAACCTGAAACCCCCAATCAAATGATTTTTCGATCTTGCTAGAATTTATTGCATTTCGAAACATTGTCTTCTGGATTAATATTTTGCCGTAAGTGGGGGCTTTATACATATATGTAATATTATTTGCTACAGGCGTCGTATGTCCTAAATTTTGCCACCAGCCACCTAATGCTGGAATTAGATTAGCCCAGAATTGTTGATTGAGTTTATCTGCTGTTAAATTTTTATTTCCTGCCTGTATAGCTTGATTGATATACTGGTTATTTCCATATTGTTCAATTACGATATCATCTTGCAAAATTTTCGGAAAACCCTGTGTTGAGTAGCCTAAAATATTTAATCCGTTTTGCGACCAATTTACTGCTGAATCAAACATCAGACGATTATTGTTGTTGTAAATTGTTGTTATATTGTATTGAGTAGTAGGGTATTGAAAATAAGAAGAATAATCATATGCAAATTGTCCAGAAATAACTCCCAATCTTACTTCTTGGCAATCATCTTGTCTCCAAAACCCAGTCCATCCTTTATATTGATGTTTAATTTTAACCCCTAAATTATAAACCAAATAATAATTATAGTTGTACGCTTTAGTTTTAACCCTATATTTTGATTCATACCTATCTGTACAAATGTCACTATCTCCGAAGATACCATCAAAAAGACCGTTTGTAGGACTACAATTTGGAAGATTATTAATGAAATTAGCCATCTGCTGATTTGGGTCATTAACAGGTGGATTATTGCCTCCGCCAGTAGACCCACCTCCAGTGTTGGTATTGCCTCCATTGGCAGCAATACGATTGGCATTGAAATAGTCAATATCTTCTGTTACAGGGGTTAGTTGTTCTGGAATTTTATTATTTATAAATTCTCCAATAACTTCGGGATCTGTTGGATACAGTAAATCGTCAGAAATATTATTTACAGCCAGATACTCTAACAAATCATTATACTTTTCAGCTTTGACTACAAATAATCCCGCGTCGGTATATTTAAAAATTTCAGCTCCTACTTGAATTTCCGCTCTACTGTCTAAAAACGCAGCATATGCGTCATCGCCTATGATTTCTTCAAGATCATCGATATCATCCTCAATCTCTTCATTATTTTCGATTCTATATGACGCTCCTTTTGAAGCCATAAACCTCTTGTTTGATTTTAGCAGTTCTATTCGTGTAGCCATTTTTTTTGCAATAAGATTTTCATTATCCTTAGTTAAAATAGGTCTTAAAGATATTATGTTCTTACTATCTATATATTTTGCAATTACGTCGTCTTTTGCATCTTTCAATTTATCGTAAGAATCTTGTAAAGATTCTTTATTTGGAAAATATAATCTCCCATTTTTCGTTACCGCACCTTCGATTTGAGCTTGTGGCTGAGTAACATCATTCATAATTAATTCTTCCCTACAAGAATTGAAGGTTGCGAAGGTGCTAATAATAGCAATTCCCAAGAGTTGTTTCTTTATCATAATTTTAAATTTAGTTTGAGACTAATATATTAAAATTTGTTAAATATGGGATTATTTTTCAAAAATATTTACAATTTATAAAAATATTCCCCAAAAACATTTCATTTTAGGTATTAAAGTACAATTATGAAAGGACGCGTCGAGAGCTTTATTACTTTGTCTACATATTATAGACTAAACATATATAAGAATTTGTAGAAGCTTTTATTTGCGATTTAATAACCTATAAACCGTCGCCTTATGTACACTGAAAAGTTCCGCTAATTCAGCAGCCGCTTTTCCCTTCTTGTAAAGTTTAATAATTTCATCTGTTTGTATGGGTTTAAATTTCGGTTTGCGACCCCCAACTCTACCCTGTTCCCTGGCATATTCCAAACCTTTCATGGTGCGTTCTTTGAGCATATTCCGTTCAAACTCTGCAAAAACGCCTACCATTTGCATCATCATTTTTCCTGCTGATGTTGTAGTATCAATAGACTCTGTAAGACTTTTAAAGCCGGCGCCTTTAGCTTCAATTTGATCCATAATGAAAAGCAAATCTTTCAGGGATCTGGAGAGACGATCCAGCTTCCAAACAACAACGGTATCTCCTCTCCGAATATGTTTTAAAAGATCCTGCAGTTTTGGACGTTCCCATCTTCCGCCAGACATTTTTTCTTCAAATATAGTTTCGCATCCGGATTTTTTAAGGGCATCAATTTGAGTGGCGTTATCTTGAAGTTGGGTAGAAACCCGCGCATATCCTATAAGCATAAAATGATAAAATAAAATTCAGAAGTAAATCTACAAATAATTGCAAAAACGTATCGCATTTTAAATTTACTATGCGATAGGTTTTTGCAACCGAAAGAATCAGATATTATTTGATATTTTGAAAGCGTTGCACAAACGAAGGTTTGTACAACGCTTTCAAAATTACGGTGCTATCTCCGAATTGTTGAATAAGAAGTCCTCAGTATTCTAATTATTGACAAATTTACATTGTAGAAATATATTGCAAACAAAAAGTCTTGTAGGAAAAACATACATAAAATCCGTTTCAATATCAATTTGAACGGATTTCATTTAGCAGTATTTTTAACTCTTATTTTATTAAGGTCACAGTCATATGATCTCTATCTGGACAAATTAAATCATCGCCCAAATATACTTTTTCAACTATAGCAGAATTATTATTTTTTGATATTTCTGCCCTCAGTAAATCCTGATTGTTTTCATTCCATTTTACTAACGTAGTCGAGGATAAGGAATCATGTGATCCTAAATTTAAAAAGAGTTTTATAAACTTGTTGCCATTTAAATCAGTTAATAACACATACTTTTTATCCTGCGACGGAGAAGAGGGCTCTTCATAAGTAACCTTAATAGTTTCCTCATTATAGTTTGCGGTTCCAATTAAATTTTTTCCGGCATCGTCATTTACATAGATGTACATTACTGATTCAATTGCAAAATTTGGGTCAACAGTCTTAACACTATCTCTGTCACAGCTTAAAAGCATACTAAATAATACACCAGTATAGATTAAGTTTCTCATTTTAAAAAATATATTGTAGTTAATTTGGAAGATGATATAAATTATAAAAAACCGTTAATTTATCCCTTAAGTCAAGGCCATAAGGGTTTAGCGATGATAAAGAATAATAATCGTTTTGATTGCCGTTCCAACCCCAATTCATATGAAATAGTTGAATTGTCCAGCCACCATCAGCGTCCCACTCACTGTGGGTATAGCTACCATCACAAACCCATGCATGTCCTCCTCCAGTCAGAATTACAGGCTTATTTAAGGCTAAATCGTTCGTTATCCAATTGGCAATCAAATTTGACGTTTTTTTCGCGTTTACATAACCAAAGTGTGCAAAACCACTTTGAATGTTACTTGTTAGGGCTCCCGATTCTTCACAGCCATAATTCATATTAACAGATAATCCTGCATCATGCATCAGTCTGGAAGTTTCACTCGTCCCAAAATCATCAGGCATCCAGGACCAATTGTAATTATTAATACCAGAGTATTCATTATACTTTATTATTTGCGCCATGGCTGTAGCCACACATCCCGTAAGTGTATGTAAACCACAGCTACCAATCGGAGTATAATCGTTATAAGTTTGACCTTGTCCCCATTTTGTGGTGGTTAATGCATCTACGTATGTTGTGATGGAACCAGATGTATCATCCGGTGGTGCGCTAGAAGCTATATCATCCCATGCATTTTCCACCTCTTCACTCTGGGCTGGATTTTCATTCCTAATGTATTCTATTGCTTCAGTCTGTAAACTTAGCCACATTCCTATGCCGTTTTGTGACTTTGCCGAATTGTAATCAAAAGTGTTTTCTTCCGATAAAGCGAGAATAGGATTTAAACGGTTATCCGCAGAAATAATAATGTATCCACCTTCTTGGTAATTTACAGCATAAAAAATGGGTATTCCCTTGCTAATAATAGTTTGTATCGTGCTAATAGTTTTATCAAATACTTTCCCGGTTCTACGGGATTTCGAGAATTTCTCGTTAAAATTTTTGCTAAGCAGAATTTTTTCAATTTGAGTCTTAGATATCAGATGATTTCCTTGTTTTTGTGTAATAAGTAAATCTTCATCATTACGATTACAGGAAATAATAAAAACTAAAAGGGAAAATAGTAGAATTCTTCTCATAGGTATAATTTGTTGTTTTATGTAACCAAATGTAAGTTAATATATTTTGAAACCTATATGTTTTATCCATTTATTTTATGAAAGCCCTAACTAAAATTTGAAAAATTTTAATATGAAATTTACCAGGTAATTGACATAGTCGGTAGCGAGACTGTAATGTTGCAATCTCCAGCGGGAGCAGCGGAGCATTTTTACATATTATGATTCAATAAATTTTTCTAATTTTTTAGGAATAGGAGGAAGTTGATTTTTATGATTCTCAAAAATAATTTCTGTTCCATTGTAATACATTACCGAAGTTTCGTTTCTATCAGAGTTATAAAACCATATTCTATCCTGATTATCAATATAAAAAGTCCATTTAGAATAATTACTAAGATAGAGTTAAAATTCTAAACTAAAATTTGATGGGTTATTTATTATGACCACACGATTCAATCGTGCGGTAGCGGGGGCACGGATTGCAAATCCGCGCTATCGAGTTTCTCGTAATCTACTCTTTAATATATTTTTTTAATTCAATAAAATGAATATCTGTTTTCAACTTTTCTGGGACTTTTTTTATAAGCTCTTTTATTTCAGCTTTAGTATAAAAATTTTTAAGAAAATTAAGTCTTTTTAAACCACTTTGAGTATTAATAAATTCTTCAGCTAATTTTTTATTTTTGTCTACCATGTATACTTTCGCTATACTATCTAATGCTTTTCCCATTACTTCATCAGAAAGTTTATAAGCATTTTTTTTTATAAAATTCTGATTTTCATCCTTATATTCTTGAATTAATTTGTCATTTTCAATTTTAAATTTTTCATCTGTTTGGCTATTACTGTTGCATGAAATAAGTACAAAGTAAGATGCTGATAATATAAGTATTAGTTTCATTGTTAATTAAATTTAAATGGAAAAGCATTGGTATAATTACAATCATTTTGGTAAAATAATTATACACAGATATTAATTCTTTTTCGAGTTATAAAATTTATATATAATAATTTTTCTATCATTTTTTAGATTTTAAGATTTCTTTAAATGCCTCACCAGCTTCTTGACTCGCCCAATCACCAACTTGTTTAAAAAACTCTTTAAATACAGAATTAGAATTTTCTTTATCTGCTGTACTACTTTTATCATTGTGAAGACCAATAATTTCTTGTCTCACAAAGACTTTAGAGGTCATATTACCAGCTAAAGAATGATACGATTTAGTATCATTACTTAAAACCTTTTCTGAACTAAAATCTCCACTTTTAACAAATCTAAATTTACTATCAGTAATTTTTTCCCACGAAGTTGAAATTTTTATACCCTTGTCAAATGAAAACCCATTGGGAGTATGTGTTTTTTCAATTCCTGTTTCCTGTTTTACGTTAAGGTATCCATTGCCATCCATAAATTCTTGCGCATTGGTAATCTTAACGACATTCATGTCTAAAATATTCGAACCACCTGGGGCTTCAACTCTACTTCCAAATGCATCATTTGCTCCTAAATTTTCATAATCACCTGCATTGCCAGTGACCCCGGATTGACTTAAACCTTTTGTGGTCATTTCGCCATGTACATCTTTAACAAAAAACAATTCGTTTGTTTTTGTATTATGAAACCAATCTGTCCCTTCACGACCATCTGGATCTATGAACCTAACAGGGTTATCAAAAGCATAGTTGTAAACACTATGACGCGTCATTTTCTCCGCCAGTGGGTCAACAACTCCCCATCTACCGATATCCGGCATGTACATTCTTGCGCCGTAGTCGTACATTCCAGTCTCCTGAAGTTCCTTGCCGTTGTATTTATAATTGTACGGTACACTTAAAGGATCATAATAGGAATTAGTATTATTTTTAATAAAACTCATCCCAAAAGGATAATAATCATTGCTGTCCATTATTCTCAAAGAACTTCCTTCTTTCACATAACTCACGCGCATATTTCCCAAATGATCTTTGTACTGATAAATGTACCGAAAATTTTCATAATCGTAAAATCCTTCCGCTGTTGGGAAAAAAGATAAGATCATATTTTCCTGCTGCGGATACCCGGGAACTGCAATGCTCCTTTCCTCCAAAGCAGAAAAAGTTTCTTCATTACCCGCTCTGGACATACATACCGTGCTGTCATCCTGTTCTTCCAAAGCCAGTCTTAAAGGTTCAACATTCGGCGTGGAATACTGGAAGCCGTCTAAATATTCGGTATTGATCAGGTTTGTTCCGCTTTGGTTTCACCAAGGTGTACGCTTTTTTTAATTTTACACCATCTGCGCGGTAAACAAAACTGCTGGTATTACCTTTTTGTTCAATTGTTGTGGGAAGGTTTAGGAAATTGTAGTTAATTGTAGAAATTCCTCATCAGGTTTAAAGTTGCACAATATTAGAAAGAAAAGCGCCTAAAAGGGCATTGCTCTTTCAAGTTCCATGTTTAATATTCAGAACACAAAAATATTCTTCAATTAATGAAAATAAAAAAAACCGCCTCAAATTATTTCTTGAGACGGATTCTTTATTTATTAATCTTAATTTTGACTGTTGGCGGATTATCTTTCTCGTATTTATCATACAATCCTATATTTGTAACAGATGAACAGTTTTTTACATCTTCAATATTAAAAGATTGGGATACATCATTTATCGTTTGATTTATTATATAACATCCATTTTTTGCATTTGGGATAAAATCAACAACTATAAATCGTACTTCCTTTAACATATTCGGAATTAAATATTCTTGATCTGCAATAACTAATGATAAATTTTTTTCGCATTTTTTTCTTTCAAATGAAAATAAATTATCTGCATTTTTCTTTAAAATAGAATTCCCTTTTCTTATACTTTCAGAATTGAAATTTTTTAAAATTATTTTTATTTCCTGCCCTTTTAGAGGGAAAAATGACAAACAAAACAGAAAAAATAGATTTTTATTATTTAGTATCATAATGTGATATTCTTAAAGGACTTTCTCCATTACTAATGTTTTTTAAAGCCTGATTATGAAAATAAACATTTTCGACTCCAGATCCGCTAGACTTATTTAGGTTTCCATTCTTGATATAATCCAATCCGTGATCCAACATTTCGTGAAAAAATGCCGAACTTGCACTCGGAACTGTTAATTGTCCTTTTTCACCCTGTATTTGTAAAGAACTAATTTTAGACCTATTCATAACTACATAACCATACCCCTGCTTAGTTTTATCATACTTTCCAGGTGCCCAAAATAATGCTCCACCAGTATTAGATACATTTAAATCAGCTGTAGCATCCATTTTTTGCCATCCTTCTCTTTTAGGAACTCCATTTTCATCCATAGCAAACCTCTCTTTTCCATCTTCGGTTTTCTCCATAACAAAGCCTGGTTCATAAATATTGACTGTAAATTCATTTGAATCCTTATTAGAAAGGACTTCTATGGTTTTATCTTTATCATCAACTACACTTGTTAATCCATTTGCCAAAGATTTTTGTTCATCATTAAAACCTTTTGAAAGTTTTTTAAATGATGAATTTTTGTATCCTAATTCACCTTTTTTGTTGAAATAGAATCCATTATTTTCACCTAACTGATTGGTAATATATGCTAAAATTGTTTTTTGTGTTTCTTCGTCAGTGGATACAACCCTTCTTCCATCTGGATCTTTGTAATAAATTGGATTGTTAAGAGTATAATTATAAGGTGTATTTGTATGATACAAAAGAGCAAAAGGGTCAATTTGCCCCCATCTTCCAATATCCGGCATGTACATTCTTGCTCCATAATCATACATTCCGGTTTCTTGTAATTCCTTACCGTTGTATTTATAGTTAAACGAAAGGGGTCGTGTTAGTTTATTTCTTAAAAAATTTAATTAGTTTTATTATTAATAAAATTATCAATGTTGGAACTAAAAAGAAGAGCAGCGTGTAAGAAACCCATCCTGCTGTAATTGTGTGATTCATCTCAAAGAAATATACTACTACTGAATAAATAAAAAGTAATCCAACTAATAATAGTAAAAAATTAATATACTTTTGGGGCCTAATAATCAACCATAATACTACAGCAAATATTAACGGAATCAATATTGTAAAAATATAGAACATTATTTTTTTTCTTCTTTTTTAGGTTCAGTAACGGTAGTTTTATTTAAAACCTCTTGTCCTCCTAAGAATTTACTTATATTTCCTAGTACTTCCTGCCACGACTGTTTTTGTTGTTCTCGTGCATAATTTTCCCCTTTACTAGTTGATTTGAGTACGCCCATATCTACATCTGATTTACTTGTAATAGTAAATCCTATTTTACCATCATCATATTGCGTAATATTAAATTGAATTATTCCTTTTTCAATATGACCCTCCATTGTCTGAAACGTTGCTTGTAAATTATTTTTACTTTCGTTAATATCCATTATTTTAACAAAAGAATTATTTAAAGGTCCGTTTATATCTATTTTAATGAAATTTCCTGTCTTGAAGTCAGATGATGTACCATTTCCATCAACAGGGTGATTAAATGTTGCTTTAGAGTTTGATAGAAAATCCTCAGGATTTTGTGAAAAATCAGATTTAAGTTTACTAAAAGATTGTTGAGAATTTTGAACTACAACTTGATACTTTTGAAATTGAGCGTCTGAACTAGGCGTCTTTAAGTCAAGTTTTCTTGGCTGTAAAAAAGAACTCATAATATATTCTGCCTCGAGACCTTCTATTTTCCCTATGAGCAACCACTTTATTTTCAGAAAAAGCATAAGTGCTATTAAAAGGATATTTTTCTGCAAGCGGATCTATGTTGAAGAACCTTCCCACATCAGGCATATATTGTCTCCACTTAAATGCATAGAATCCAGTCTCTTGAAGTTCTTGTTCCTGAAACTTATAATTGTATATCCCCGCTCTACTTTTTCAGATTTGCCTACTCAAGGTTTTTTCGTGCGAGGCTTTACACTATGAACTTCTCCTCTTGCTCGCTTTTGTAAAGATAAATATTTTTTCTTTTTCAATTGAAAATAAATATTCGGGATTTTAGAACGATTTTTTGCGTCACAACTTTTTCCAAGGCTATAAAATAACTTCGCGTCATAATAACCCGTGCTGATTTACAGTGTTTTAGGATCTAGTTAAGCAAACCCGATTTCGCTTCGGTACAAGGTTATATTTGTCAGATAAGTTTAAAAAATAAATATTTAATATTATGGATTTAGTAATTTGTTTTGTAGTTGTGATGATCGTTTTGCTTATTGTCAGCAATAACATTGGAAAAGAAAAAAAGTGATTCTATTAAAAATCGTTGTTGTCGCTGTTGTAAATGTGGGATTGTGGCAAAAATAGGTGTAGGATCCGGCGGTGGCTTTTTCCACAAATCCACATTTCTTTTCTTTCTGCAACTGCTTTTCTTTTGATTACTGCATTAAAGCGTTGGCGCATTTTGTCCTTATTCCGGGTGGTTGTAGCGTGGGCAAAAAAGTCTTTTTTTACGTTGGATAAGTAAGGGGAAAGAAGTGGCAAAAAGCGGTGGCGCAAAAGGGCTTTGCCCGTTGCAGGGAAAGCATTTAGCATAATCTCAAATTATAGGCAAAGATGGTGCTGGTTTGCCTGTAACGAAGCTTCAGCGGAGTGGAAGGCAACGGTGTAGCGTTGGCACTTGCGTATAATTTCTATTATGTTATTTGCTGTGGCTCTTCAAGCGTTGGACAAGGTTTTGGAAAGTGGCTGGAAAAATGTCTTTTTTTATTTGGCGGGCGGGATATTTAATTCAAAATGCAAGCGTTGGACTTTCTTGGCTCTTGGTTCTTTTTCTTGACTCCTATTTGATTGGATGGAACTGGTTGATCGCTGATTGCAGGGCTTCAATTCCTGTTTCCCGATACTTTTCAGTCGTGTCGGCGTGTTTGTGTCCGGCAAAATATTGGACTTTCCTTAAGTTCTCGCCCTGGTCTAATTTCAGTTTTATAACACTTTGGCGGATTTTTACGCTCGTGATTTTCTTTGTAAACGACTTCTGATAAGTTGATATAAGATAATTAATGTCATCATTTGTAATTTTTGAACCGAGTTTATTCAATAGAAAAATAGAAGTTTTTAGTATTTGGTTTTTAGATAAAAGTTCTCTTTCTTCCTTTAGATATTGATAAAATAATAAGATTTGTTCGGCTTTTAAATTCAGGATTCTTTCGTTGGTAATTCCTGTTTTTTGGATTTTTATTTTAGCATTTTTTAGGTCTAAATCTTCTATCTTTAATCGTTCAATATCACCCACCAAAAGTGCTTGGTTGACGATTAAACTCATAATTATAAAGTTTCTTTTTTTAAGCATTGGATAACGCTCTTTTCGGGGTTCTAACAGTTGTTGCAATTCTTTTTCCGTGAGCAGTTCCTGCAACTGTACCGGGTTTTCCTTTCCGTCCCTGATCTTAATGTTCTTTGCAGGATTGTAGGTGATCTGTCCTGTTTCCACTAAATAATCATAGTATTTTTTAAGAGCGTAAATCGTTCTGTTGATGCTTTGGGGATTGTAGTTTTTCCGCAGTAATTCTACATATTCCATTAAATTCTGATAGTTCAGTTTTTCAGGATTTTTGTAATGTTTCCTAAACTTCTCTATCTCATAAAGATAACTTTTTAAAGTTTTTTCTGTGAGTTCATTTTGTAGATAGGTTTGTAGATTCTCCATAAATTCTGGTATAAATTTGGGTTGTTCCAAGGCATTCATGGCCAAGAAAATCTCTTACTTTTTCAAGTTCCATTCCCTGGTTCAGAAGTTGGGTCGCAATGGTATGGCGAAGACAATGAAGCGTAAAACCTTGATTATTTAATCCTGTTTTTTTAAGTAAATATTTGAACTCTATATAAATTCTTTCCGATGTGATATTTATTAGTTTTTCAGTTTTATTTCCTTTCTTTTTCAATTGAAGTAAAAATTTTAGGTCTTCTTTAACTTGCTTTGTAAATGGGATTACCCTTCGTTTTTACCTTTTCCTTTTTTGATATACATTAAACAATTTTCCAAATCAATATCTTTTATATTCAGTTCTGATGCTTCATTCCGGCGCAGTCCACAACCATAACATAAGTGTAGGATAATGAGTTGTAAGGGACTGCTTTTTTCATATAGTTTTTTGATTTCCTCCGGACTAAATATTTTCCTTTCCTCATATTTTGGGGATTTTATTTTCAGTTGATAGGGACTCGTTTTATTGCCCCAGTTCTTTGCAGATAATCAAAATACATTCTAATAGACCGCATTTTTCCTGCAATGGCACTTTGACTTAAATCCATCTTTGTAACCCGGCTTTTGGTAGTTTTTAAGACCTCAAAATAGTTTAAAACATCTTCTGAAGTAATACTGATTTTTTCCTTTTTAGAATAATTCAAAAACCTTTTAATCTCTTTTGGATAGGTATTTACAACGGTTTCACAATAACCTAAATTCTGTAATTCTTTTCTAAATATATAAAGATCTTCCATATTCTATGATGCTTTTGCTTACTCAATATATTCAGTTTTTCCGAACGCCAGATATTTAAAGTAGTTAATTAATTGATAATTAATAATTTAAACCATCGTAGGTTGTGCTTTAGCGTTCGCTTGGCTTCCGTTTAGTGTTCGCTTGCGCTCGGTAGCGTTCAGTTTTAATTCATCAACTTGCTTGGCAAAGGCTTCTTTTAGTTCCTTTCTAACTTTCTGAATATTATCACTATAAGAGATTTTATACCTAAATCCCTTGTTCGCAAAACCAATTTGCTTTAAATATTCTAACCTTACTAAATCATTGAGATAAAACTGCAATTGGGTTTTCTTAAATCCTGTGACTTCCATGGCATCAAAACGGGTAAAACTTTCTTCTTTAAAGGCTTTCTTTAACTGCTCAAAAAACTGTCTTAAACTGCCGTCTAATTCATCAATCTTTAAAATAATACTCTCGAATAATATTTCTACTGCATTCTCAATATCTTCAATTTCTGTTATTAAAAAACCCTCTTTTGTTTCTCTCTGATATTGATGGATAATAGTAATTTGCTTAATAATGGCTTGGAACATTTCATTTAAACGCCTTTTATTTTTTACATTATTGGGCAACTGTATTTGGGTTGCATAGGGATTAATCACATCGTAATGCTTTAAGTTTCTGATGATTTTCTGTATAAAACCTATTGCTTTTTCTTGAGTGCTTTTATCAATCTCTCCTGCATTTCTGCGGTTCTGATAGGATATTATTTTCTCTGTTTGTTCCTCGCTTTCGTTGATTGCCACAATAAAACTTCTATTCATATTATCCTCGTACAATTCGCCTTTTGTAGTTGCAGAAAGTGAAGAGAACTGTCCTTTTACGATTTTATGGGAAGATTTGTTGTTTCCTTTTTTATCTTTTATGGTTACCGAACTTCTCAACACTTGGTTGGAAATAAATTCTCTCAATGCATACAATGCATCTTCTTTTAATCCGTCTAAATCTTCAATGATTATTATCTTTTGGAATAAATCAAACTCTCCCCAATTATACAAACTGCTTTCTGTAATTCTTGTAAATCGAAGCACGTCTTCTTGTGGCATTAAATCCGCTATTCTACTGATAATATGGGTTTTTCCGCTTCCGCTTGAACCTTGTACTATTCCGTGTAACGGACTTTTATTGAGGTAACTTATTGTTATTAAAAATAATAACAATCTGCTGTTTTCTTCGCCAATAATTCCGATTTTTCTATGAGTTTATTTAATGATTTTAGTAATTCTTTTTGCTGTAAAAAGTCGGTTGGGTTGCTCACAGATTTCACAGGCTTTTCTTCCGTAATCTCGACTGGATTCAAACCCGTAACCCTCTCTTTAACTTCTTCAATTTCATTTGAAAAAATAAATTTTGCCTCATTTTTACTATTTTTTTCAATAAGGTTCGGCGATTGCAAAGCAATTCTTTCCTCTAAAAGCTTGGTAAATATTTCTTCATCGTGTAACTGCAACGTTTCATTTACATCATTATTCGGTAATTCTACAGTAGAGATTTTAAATTTTGGATTATAGATTTTAAATTCATTTGCATACTTTTCAACCGCTTTTTTTCCTGCATCGTCTTGATCAAAACAGAAAATAATTTCTTCCAGTTCGGATAAATTTTTGATTGAGTGTAAGATTTCTTCATTCAATCCATTCGTTCCAAAACAACTTATCAAGCTGTAGTTATCTCGGATTTCTTTTATCTGAAGTAAACTTGCGCAATCGATTATTGCTTCCGTTAAAATCAGTTTCTTGGTTTCTTTCCTGGGATAATTTGGATAAAGTCCGGAACGATTTTTTAGATAATAATGTTTTGCTTTATCATCGTTTAGGATTGAGCGGAAGTACAATCCTGTAACTTCATTCTTCTGATTTCTGAGCGCAAAACAAATGCACCATTTCGCAAAAGGACTGTAACCTTTTTCTCCTGTTCTGCTGTTAATTAATCCTTTATCTTGCAATAATCCAACTTCTAAAGCTTGTTTTAATAATTCTTCCGTTTTCCTTTCTCCGTGGTGGAATTGGGCAGAGTTGTAACCAACCTCGATTCTCGTAAAATCTAATCCTCTTTTTTCTAAATATTCCTTTGCAGGTTTTGAGTTATTAATTGCATTTCTAAAATATTGGAACATATTATTTAAAAACCGTTCCTTGCTGATTGTTGGATTTTCAGAATTTGGATTTATAATTTCCTGTGCTTTCCTTATCGCTTCGTGTTTCGTTAAGTTTTCTTTGTGCATTATAAAATCGATCACATCCATACTTTTGCCGTGTGTCTTGCAATTAGTGCTAAAACAATAAGCCGTTTGCGTTTTGTAATAGATCTGCATACTTGGTGTTTTATCCTCGTGGAACGGACAACACATTTTTGCATTCTTATCGGGTTTTAATCCGTAGTACTGCAAAACTGTAGAGATGGATAATTGGGATTTGATTGCGGTAATCTCCATAAACAAAGGATTAAAATTATTTTTAGTCTTTTTGACTATTGCAAAGTTATAAAATAATTAATTATTTGACAATTATAAAAGGTCAAAAAGTTTATATATTGTTTTTAAATATACTAATTGACTATATTTGTACTACCAAACTTTGAGTTATGCAAATAGGATTGAACATAAAAAAAATTAGAGAACAAAAAGGATTGCTCCAAAAGGAAATTGCTTTGGCAGCAGGTTTACATCCTGCCAATTACAATAAAACAGAAAAAGGCGAACGTGAACTTTCTATTGAAGCATTAAATAAAATTGCTCAACTTTTCGGAATGACCATCGATCAGATTATTAATTATGAGGGAAACATTCCTACTGAAGTCACCATTGAAAATAAAAATATCAATGAAAGACTTTTGTTGATAGAACAATTAGAGGACGAAGATAAAAACGCAATCTACCGCATTATTGATGGAATGCTTACCAAATCTAAATTCAAAGACTTCTTTAATAAAAACGTTGCAGCACTATAAAATTTAAATATTATGCAAACACAAAATATCGTGATTTTTGAGCCCAATACTTCCGAAGAAATTAATGCATTGAAAGCTTTTGGAAAAGCGCTTAAATTAAAGTTTAAAATCTCCGAAAGTAATATAAATGCTGATAAAAAAGCTATTATTGATAATATTACAAAAGGTTTAATAGAAGTAAACCAAATAGAAAAAGGCGAGAAAAAAGGAACTTCACTAAAAGATTTCCTCAATGAGTTATGATCTTATTCTTACCGATAATTTTAAAAAGGAAGCCAAAAAATTATTAAAAAAATACGCCTCGCTAAAATTAGAACTCGCAGAATTGGGCGAGCTTTTACAAGAAAATCCAACGCTTGGAATTTCCCTTGGAAACGGGGTTTTTAAAATTCGTCTTGCGGTAGCTTCTAAAAACAAAGGCAAATCTGGCGGGATGAGAATCTTATATCTCGTAAGAATCATTAACCAAAAAATATATCTTTTCTCCATCTTCGACAAATCTGAAAAAGAGAGTATTTCTGCAAAAGACATTACCGAAATTCTTAAAATGAAAACCTTTTATAACACAAAACCAACTTCTAAAAGTTAGCTTTGTTTATTTATGCCTCAAAGTGAGGACACTTTGCGGAGCAGGGCCGCGAAAAGAAAAATACAAAGTATTTTATAAAATAACAAAGCCAACTCAATGAGTTGGCTTTTAAGTTATAAATTTTGCGGAATGAGCAGGGTTTGTTATTTTTCTGTGCCATTATAATTATAAGTTTGAAGAGTCCATTTTATCATAACTTCTTGAACCCAATCTATAAAATTATCATTACAAACTTCTACATCTTCTAAATTCTCATATTCAAAATCCCATTGCCAAAATAAAACAGGACAAGTATTATTTTCCAATTTTGATAAATCTAAACAATAATGATTTCCTTGTCCATCTGGTGAGAATGGAAAAAAATTCTTGGGCATTATATTTTCCACTTCAAAATGCTCAAATTTATAAATCGCATCTAATGAGTTTCCTTTCAAATCAACAGACAAACCATAAACTTCCGTTCCTGCAAGGGTAATTCCATTATGTTTTTTAATAATATATATAAAATCCTTAGGAAGTTTAAATCCTATTTCTTCTTCTAAATTTTCAATACGGGAATCCCGAATATCTTCTCCTAAATATAAAATGTCCGTAGAAAATTTATATAGTTCTTCAAGGGTTTTGTTGCATTTTTCTATTATTTCCATAAGACTATTTTACATTAGGATATTCTTTCTTCCAATATTTCTGTCTAGCATTATTAAATTTTATTCTTTCACCTTTAGTAAGTGGTTTTTGACCTTTTGGATGATTCTTACTATAATTACCTTTTCCTCTGTGGTCATTTGGGTGCATTTCACTAAAAGGACCATCTGCATTTTGTCCCTCATGATGAATTTCAACTGACTTTCCATCTTTCTTAAATGTTGGTGCATTTCCAGGCTTACTAGGTGGATTTAATGAATCTCTAGGAACTTTATTTTCGTCAGGAACAGTTATTCCATTTACATCAGTATCGTCCGCTTCCGAATTTAAAGCTTGAGGAGAATGCATCATTGGGTCTATACGGGTATCCCAATTAAGAGTAGGTTTAGTTGCTTGATCTAAAGTCCACCAAACAGCAGTTCCTAGTAATATGAATAAGCCCACACCTGATTCTGAAGTTCCTATACCTGCAGAAATAGCTGCCGCATAACTACTGCTATTATCACTATTATTTTTAGATTTCCCAACTAAAGAAACCTGAGTTATTACAGAACTTCCATCTTTTATATCTGTCCACGTTTTGCCATTCCACATGAATGACCCATCACTATCTGTCCAAATTTCATCTTTTTTGATACCATCACGAATTGGGAAAGCTACCATATCAACACCCTCCATGCCCGTAGGATCGCTAAAAGAAATTGGATTATTCCAAACGTAACTGTAAGCTTCGTGAGTGTATGCACTTCTCGGGTCTATTGTTCCCCATCTCCCGATATCCGGCATATACATCCTAGCGCCGTAGTCGTACATCCCGGTTTCTTGTAATTCTTTACCGTTGTATTTATAGTTAAACGAAAGGGGTCGTGTTAGTTTATTTCTTAAAAAATTTAATTAGTTTTATTATTAATAAAATTATCAATGTTGGAACTAAAAAGAAGAGCAGCGTGTAAGAAACCCATCCTGCTGTAATTGTGTGATTCATCTCAAAGAAATATACTACTACTGAATAAATAAAAAGTAATCCAACTAATAATAGTAAAAAATTAATATACTTTTGGGGCCTAATAATCAACCATAATACTACAGCAAATATTAACGGAATCAATATTGTAAAAATATAGAACATTATTTTTTTTCTTCTTTTTTAGGTTCAGTAACGGTAGTTTTATTTAAAACCTCTTGTCCTCCTAAGAATTTACTTATATTTCCTAGTACTTCCTGCCACGACTGTTTTTGTTGTTCTCGTGCATAATTTTCCCCTTTACTAGTTGATTTGAGTACGCCCATATCTACATCTGATTTACTTGTAATAGTAAATCCTATTTTACCATCATCATATTGCGTAATATTAAATTGAATTATTCCTTTTTCAATATGACCCTCCATTGTCTGAAACGTTGCTTGTAAATTATTTTTACTTTCGTTAATATCCATTATTTTAACAAAAGAATTATTTAAAGGTCCGTTTATATCTATTTTAATGAAATTTCCTGTCTTGAAGTCAGATGATGTACCATTTCCATCAACAGGGTGATTAAATGTTGCTTTAGAGTTTGATAGAAAATCCTCAGGATTTTGTGAAAAATCAGATTTAAGTTTACTAAAAGATTGTTGAGAATTTTGAACTACAACTTGATACTTTTGAAATTGAGCGTCTGAACTAGGCGTCTTTAAGTCAAGTTTTCTTGGCTGTAAAAAAGAACTCATAATATATTCTGCCTCGAGACCTTCTATTTCCCTATGAGCAACCACTTTATTTTCAGAAAAAGCATAAGTGCTATTAAAAGGATATTTTTCTGCAAGCGGATCTATGTTGAAGAACCTTCCCACATCAGGCATATATTGTCTCCACTTAAATGCATAGAATCCAGTCTCTTGAAGTTCTTGTTCCTGAAACTTATAATTGTATATCCCCGCTCTACTTTTTCAGATTTGCCTACTCAAGGTTTTTTCGTGCGAGGCTTTACACTATGAACTTCTCCTCTTGCTCGCTTTTGTAAAGATAAATATTTTTTCTTTTTCAATTGAAAATAAATATTCGGGATTTTAGAACGATTTTTTGCGTCACAACTTTTTCCAAGGCTATAAAATAACTTCGCGTCATAATAACCCGTGCTGATTTACAGTGTTTTAGGATCTAGTTAAGCAAACCCGATTTCGCTTCGGTACAAGGTTATATTTGTCAGATAAGTTTAAAAAATAAATATTTAATATTATGGATTTAGTAATTTGTTTTGTAGTTGTGATGATCGTTTTGCTTATTGTCAGCAATAACATTGGAAAAGAAAAAAAGTGATTCTATTAAAAATCGTTGTTGTCGCTGTTGTAAATGTGGGATTGTGGCAAAAATAGGTGTAGGATCCGGCGGTGGCTTTTTCCACAAATCCACATTTCTTTTCTTTCTGCAACTGCTTTTCTTTTGATTACTGCATTAAAGCGTTGGCGCATTTTGTCCTTATTCCGGGTGGTTGTAGCGTGGGCAAAAAGTCTTTTTACGTTGGATAAGTAAGGGAAAGAAGTGGCAAAAGCGGTGGCGCAAAGGGCTTTGCCCGTTGCAGGAAAGCATTTAGCATAATCTCAAATTATAGGCAAAGATGGTGCTGGTTTGCCTGTAACGAAGCTTCAGCGGAGTGGAAGGCAACGGTGTAGCGTTGGCACTTGCGTATAATTTCTATTATGTTATTTGCTGTGGCTCTTCAAGCGTTGGACAAGGTTTTGGAAAGTGGCTGGAAAAATGTCTTTTTTTATTTGGCGGGCGGGATATTTAATTCAAAATGCAAGCGTTGGACTTTCTTGGCTCTTGGTTCTTTCTTGACTCCTATTTGATTGGATGGAACTGGTTGATCGCTGATTGCAGGGCTTCAATTCCTGTTTCCCGATACTTTTCAGTCGTGTCGGCGTGTTTGTGTCCGGCAAAATATTGGACTTTCCTTAAGTTCTCGCCCTGGTCTAATTTCAGTTTTATAACACTTTGGCGGATTTTTACGCTCGTGATTTTCTTTGTAAACGACTTCTGATAAGTTGATATAAGATAATTAATGTCATCATTTGTAATTTTTGAACCGAGTTTATTCAATAGAAAAATAGAAGTTTTTAGTATTTGGTTTTTAGATAAAAGTTCTCTTTCTTCCTTTAGATATTGATAAAATAATAAGATTTGTTCGGCTTTTAAATTCAGGATTCTTTCGTTGGTAATTCCTGTTTTTTGGATTTTTATTTTAGCATTTTTTAGGTCTAAATCTTCTATCTTTAATCGTTCAATATCACCCACCAAAAGTGCTTGGTTGACGATTAAACTCATAATTATAAAGTTTCTTTTTTTAAGCATTGGATAACGCTCTTTTCGGGGTTCTAACAGTTGTTGCAATTCTTTTTCCGTGAGCAGTTCCTGCAACTGTACCGGGTTTTCCTTTCCGTCCCTGATCTTAATGTTCTTTGCAGGATTGTAGGTGATCTGTCCTGTTTCCACTAAATAATCATAGTATTTTTTAAGAGCGTAAATCGTTCTGTTGATGCTTTGGGGATTGTAGTTTTTCCGCAGTAATTCTACATATTCCATTAAATTCTGATAGTTCAGTTTTTCAGGATTTTTGTAATGTTTCCTAAACTTCTCTATCTCATAAAGATAACTTTTTAAAGTTTTTTCTGTGAGTTCATTTTGTAGATAGGTTTGTAGATTCTCCATAAATTCTGGTATAAATTTGGGTTGTTCCAAGGCATTCATGGCCAAGAAAATCTCTTACTTTTTCAAGTTCCATTCCCTGGTTCAGAAGTTGGGTCGCAATGGTATGGCGAAGACAATGAAGCGTAAAACCTTGATTATTTAATCCTGTTTTTTTAAGTAAATATTTGAACTCTATATAAATTCTTTCCGATGTGATATTTATTAGTTTTTCAGTTTTATTTCCTTTCTTTTTTTCAATTGAAGTAAAAAATTTTAGGTCTTCTTTAACTTGCTTTGTAAATGGGATTACCCTTCGTTTTTTACCTTTTCCTTTTTTGATATACATTAAACAATTTTCCAAATCAATATCTTTTATATTCAGTTCTGATGCTTCATTCCGGCGCAGTCCACAACCATAACATAAGTGTAGGATAATGAGTTGTAAGGGACTGCTTTTTTCATATAGTTTTTTGATTTCCTCCGGACTAAATATTTTCCTTTCCTCATATTTTGGGGATTTTATTTTCAGTTGATAGGGACTCGTTTTTATTGCCCCAGTTCTTTGCAGATAATCAAAATACATTCTAATAGACCGCATTTTTCCTGCAATGGCACTTTGACTTAAATCCATCTTTGTAACCCGGCTTTTGGTAGTTTTTAAGACCTCAAAATAGTTTAAAACATCTTCTGAAGTAATACTGATTTTTTCCTTTTTAGAATAATTCAAAAACCTTTTAATCTCTTTTGGATAGGTATTTACAACGGTTTCACAATAACCTAAATTCTGTAATTCTTTTCTAAATATATAAAGATCTTCCATATTCTATGATGCTTTTGCTTACTCAATATATTCAGTTTTTCCGAACGCCAGATATTTAAAGTAGTTAATTAATTGATAATTAATAATTTAAACCATCGTAGGTTGTGCTTTAGCGTTCGCTTGGCTTCCGTTTAGTGTTCGCTTGCGCTCGGTAGCGTTCAGTTTTAATTCATCAACTTGCTTGGCAAAGGCTTCTTTTAGTTCCTTTCTAACTTTCTGAATATTATCACTATAAGAGATTTTATACCTAAATCCCTTGTTCGCAAAACCAATTTGCTTTAAATATTCTAACCTTACTAAATCATTGAGATAAAACTGCAATTGGGTTTTCTTAAATCCTGTGACTTCCATGGCATCAAAACGGGTAAAACTTTCTTCTTTAAAGGCTTTCTTTAACTGCTCAAAAAACTGTCTTAAACTGCCGTCTAATTCATCAATCTTTAAAATAATACTCTCGAATAATATTTCTACTGCATTCTCAATATCTTCAATTTCTGTTATTAAAAAACCCTCTTTTGTTTCTCTCTGATATTGATGGATAATAGTAATTTGCTTAATAATGGCTTGGAACATTTCATTTAAACGCCTTTTATTTTTTACATTATTGGGCAACTGTATTTGGGTTGCATAGGGATTAATCACATCGTAATGCTTTAAGTTTCTGATGATTTTCTGTATAAAACCTATTGCTTTTTCTTGAGTGCTTTTATCAATCTCTCCTGCATTTCTGCGGTTCTGATAGGATATTATTTTCTCTGTTTGTTCCTCGCTTTCGTTGATTGCCACAATAAAACTTCTATTCATATTATCCTCGTACAATTCGCCTTTTGTAGTTGCAGAAAGTGAAGAGAACTGTCCTTTTACGATTTTATGGGAAGATTTGTTGTTTCCTTTTTTATCTTTTATGGTTACCGAACTTCTCAACACTTGGTTGGAAATAAATTCTCTCAATGCATACAATGCATCTTCTTTTAATCCGTCTAAATCTTCAATGATTATTATCTTTTGGAATAAATCAAACTCTCCCCAATTATACAAACTGCTTTCTGTAATTCTTGTAAATCGAAGCACGTCTTCTTGTGGCATTAAATCCGCTATTCTACTGATAATATGGGTTTTTCCGCTTCCGCTTGAACCTTGTACTATTCCGTGTAACGGACTTTTATTGAGGTAACTTATTGTTATTAAAAATAATAACAATCTGCTGTTTTCTTCGCCAATAATTCCCGATTTTTCTATGAGTTTATTTAATGATTTTAGTAATTCTTTTTGCTGTAAAAAGTCGGTTGGGTTGCTCACAGATTTCACAGGCTTTTCTTCCGTAATCTCGACTGGATTCAAACCCGTAACCCTCTCTTTAACTTCTTCAATTTCATTTGAAAAAATAAATTTTGCCTCATTTTTACTATTTTTTTCAATAAGGTTCGGCGATTGCAAAGCAATTCTTTCCTCTAAAAGCTTGGTAAATATTTCTTCATCGTGTAACTGCAACGTTTCATTTACATCATTATTCGGTAATTCTACAGTAGAGATTTTAAATTTTGGATTATAGATTTTAAATTCATTTGCATACTTTTCAACCGCTTTTTTTCCTGCATCGTCTTGATCAAAACAGAAAATAATTTCTTCCAGTTCGGATAAATTTTTGATTGAGTGTAAGATTTCTTCATTCAATCCATTCGTTCCAAAACAACTTATCAAGCTGTAGTTATCTCGGATTTCTTTTATCTGAAGTAAACTTGCGCAATCGATTATTGCTTCCGTTAAAATCAGTTTCTTGGTTTCTTTCCTGGGATAATTTGGATAAAGTCCGGAACGATTTTTTAGATAATAATGTTTTGCTTTATCATCGTTTAGGATTGAGCGGAAGTACAATCCTGTAACTTCATTCTTCTGATTTCTGAGCGCAAAACAAATGCACCATTTCGCAAAAGGACTGTAACCTTTTTCTCCTGTTCTGCTGTTAATTAATCCTTTATCTTGCAATAATCCAACTTCTAAAGCTTGTTTTAATAATTCTTCCGTTTTCCTTTCTCCGTGGTGGAATTGGGCAGAGTTGTAACCAACCTCGATTCTCGTAAAATCTAATCCTCTTTTTTCTAAATATTCCTTTGCAGGTTTTGAGTTATTAATTGCATTTCTAAAATATTGGAACATATTATTTAAAACCGTTCCTTGCTGATTGTTGGATTTTCAGAATTTGGATTTATAATTTCCTGTGCTTTCCTTATCGCTTCGTGTTTCGTTAAGTTTTCTTTGTGCATTATAAAATCGATCACATCCATACTTTTGCCGTGTGTCTTGCAATTAGTGCTAAAACAATAAGCCGTTTGCGTTTTGTAATAGATCTGCATACTTGGTGTTTTATCCTCGTGGAACGGACAACACATTTTTGCATTCTTATCGGGTTTTAATCCGTAGTACTGCAAAACTGTAGAGATGGATAATTGGGATTTGATTGCGGTAATCTCCATAAACAAAGGATTAAAATTATTTTTAGTCTTTTTGACTATTGCAAAGTTATAAAATAATTAATTATTTGACAATTATAAAAGGTCAAAAAGTTTATATATTGTTTTTAAATATACTAATTGACTATATTTGTACTACCAAACTTTGAGTTATGCAAATAGGATTGAACATAAAAAAAATTAGAGAACAAAAAGGATTGCTCCAAAAGGAAATTGCTTTGGCAGCAGGTTTACATCCTGCCAATTACAATAAAACAGAAAAAGGCGAACGTGAACTTTCTATTGAAGCATTAAATAAAATTGCTCAACTTTTCGGAATGACCATCGATCAGATTATTAATTATGAGGGAAACATTCCTACTGAAGTCACCATTGAAAATAAAAATATCAATGAAAGACTTTTGTTGATAGAACAATTAGAGGACGAAGATAAAAACGCAATCTACCGCATTATTGATGGAATGCTTACCAAATCTAAATTCAAAGACTTCTTTAATAAAAACGTTGCAGCACTATAAAATTTAAATATTATGCAAACACAAAATATCGTGATTTTTGAGCCCAATACTTCCGAAGAAATTAATGCATTGAAAGCTTTTGGAAAAGCGCTTAAATTAAAGTTTAAAATCTCCGAAAGTAATATAAATGCTGATAAAAAAGCTATTATTGATAATATTACAAAAGGTTTAATAGAAGTAAACCAAATAGAAAAAGGCGAGAAAAAAGGAACTTCACTAAAAGATTTCCTCAATGAGTTATGATCTTATTCTTACCGATAATTTTAAAAAGGAAGCCAAAAAATTATTAAAAAAATACGCCTCGCTAAAATTAGAACTCGCAGAATTGGGCGAGCTTTTACAAGAAAATCCAACGCTTGGAATTTCCCTTGGAAACGGGGTTTTTAAAATTCGTCTTGCGGTAGCTTCTAAAAACAAAGGCAAATCTGGCGGGATGAGAATCTTATATCTCGTAAGAATCATTAACCAAAAAATATATCTTTTCTCCATCTTCGACAAATCTGAAAAAGAGAGTATTTCTGCAAAAGACATTACCGAAATTCTTAAAAATGAAAACCTTTTATAACACAAAAAAACCAACTTCTAAAAGTTAGCTTTGTTTATTTATGCCTCAAAGTGAGGACACTTTGCGGAGCAGGGCCGCGAAAAGAAAAATACAAAGTATTTTATAAAATAACAAAGCCAACTCAATGAGTTGGCTTTTAAGTTATAAATTTTGCGGAATGAGCAGGGTTTGTTATTTTTCTGTGCCATTATAATTATAAGTTTGAAGAGTCCATTTTATCATAACTTCTTGAACCCAATCTATAAAATTATCATTACAAACTTCTACATCTTCTAAATTCTCATATTCAAAATCCCATTGCCAAAATAAAACAGGACAAGTATTATTTTCCAATTTTGATAAATCTAAACAATAATGATTTCCTTGTCCATCTGGTGAGAATGGAAAAAAATTCTTGGGCATTATATTTTCCACTTCAAAATGCTCAAATTTATAAATCGCATCTAATGAGTTTCCTTTCAAATCAACAGACAAACCATAAACTTCCGTTCCTGCAAGGGTAATTCCATTATGTTTTTTAATAATATATATAAAATCCTTAGGAAGTTTAAATCCTATTTCTTCTTCTAAATTTTCAATACGGGAATCCCGAATATCTTCTCCTAAATATAAAATGTCCGTAGAAAATTTATATAGTTCTTCAAGGGTTTTGTTGCATTTTTCTATTATTTCCATAAGACTATTTTACATTAGGATATTCTTTCTTCCAATATTTCTGTCTAGCATTATTAAATTTTATTCTTTCACCTTTAGTAAGTGGTTTTTGACCTTTTGGATGATTCTTACTATAATTACCTTTTCCTCTGTGGTCATTTGGGTGCATTTCACTAAAAGGACCATCTGCATTTTGTCCCTCATGATGAATTTCAACTGACTTTCCATCTTTCTTAAATGTTGGTGCATTTCCAGGCTTACTAGGTGGATTTAATGAATCTCTAGGAACTTTATTTTCGTCAGGAACAGTTATTCCATTTACATCAGTATCGTCCGCTTCCGAATTTAAAGCTTGAGGAGAATGCATCATTGGGTCTATACGGGTATCCCAATTAAGAGTAGGTTTAGTTGCTTGATCTAAAGTCCACCAAACAGCAGTTCCTAGTAATATGAATAAGCCCACACCTGATTCTGAAGTTCCTATACCTGCAGAAATAGCTGCCGCATAACTACTGCTATTATCACTATTATTTTTAGATTTCCCAACTAAAGAAACCTGAGTTATTACAGAACTTCCATCTTTTATATCTGTCCACGTTTTGCCATTCCACATGAATGACCCATCACTATCTGTCCAAATTTCATCTTTTTTGATACCATCACGAATTGGGAAAGCTACCATATCAACACCCTCCATGCCCGTAGGATCGCTAAAAGAAATTGGATTATTCCAAACGTAACTGTAAGCTTCGTGAGTGTATGCACTTCTCGGGTCTATTGTTCCCCATCTCCCGATATCCGGCATATACATCCTAGCGCCGTAGTCGTACATCCCGGTTTCTTGTAATTCTTTACCGTTGTATTTATAATTGTAAGACTATTTAGGCGGAGGAGGTGGGTCAGGAATTTTAGAATCAAGCAAATCTCTAGAAAATTTATGATAGGGAATTTCTACAAAATTATTATTTTTCATTAATTCTTTCATACTGTAAACAATTTTGTTTTGTTTATCATTTAATATAGATGTTGTAAAAAATCTTTCGTGATTTTTATTATCGATGAAAAATTTTAATTTTTCCATTTCACCATCTTGTGGAAAATTGAAAATAATAGTGTCACCAAATAACAGTTTTACTTCTTTTTTATATTTGTTAAAATTAATTTTCTCTTTTCCTGCATAATATTTATAGGAAGTAAATTTCGAGGAACCACTTCCATTAATAATTTCTTTACACATATAAACAGAATCATTGCCATTTACAATTATTCCAATTCTTGGCTGATTTGGATTCATTGGAATACCAGTTGTTATTTCTATATATTCATTTGTATTTGACTGACATGAAATGATCATGGTTACAATACAAATAAATAAAATATTTATGATTTTCATACTTTATTTTTTTTCTGTATCACGATGAATAAGCTTTCCATCTTTTGCAACATTAATATATGATCCATTAAAATTCCACATATTTTGTTTAATCTGAGAGTCTCCCAACTTAAGTTTTAAAGCTTGATTTGCTTGTTTCAAAATATTGAATCCTTCTTTTGTATAAGTATTTACTTTATTATTAGTTGGGTCTTTTAGATATTCTGCCTGCATATAATAGTGTTGACCATTTTGTGAAGACCATGTATCATATTGTCTATATGCTTTGGGAATACTACTTGAATTTTTATAGCCGTCATCATCTAAATCTAATGCATTAAGATCAGCATGCAAAAAGGATTCGTGCACAATATGCTCTAATGTATTAAAAAATTGGCTCCCTGAATCACCGAATGCTTTTCTTGAAATTAAAATGTCCACATTTGCTCTATCACCTTTCATTTTTCCTCCCGTTTCACTTCCTACATTATCATCAGTCCTTACTCCATAAGATAAATCTATACCTTTATCATGGAATTCACCATTAGCTTTAGCTTCAAAAATAGTTTTCCCTCCATATTCAACTTTTTGCCCTTTCTCCATATATTTGGATAAAAAAGTTTGTCCCTCTTTTGTTTTAGCGAAAAAGACAAAAGCTTTATACTGTTCTTCATTACCTTTCTTCATTATATCACTTAAATCTAATTGCATTCCATCAGGATCTATATAAAGAATAGGATTGTTTGCAGTATAGTTAAAAGGTGAAATGTTAAAATATTTTTCCGCCAACGGATCTACGACTCCCCATCGTCCAATATCCGGCATATAAAACCTTGCCCCATAATCATACATACCGGTCTCTTGAAGCTCCTTACCGTTGTACTTGTAATTGTACGGTACACTTAAAGGATCGTAAACAGCAATCTCGGTCGACTTAATAAAACTCATTCCGAAAGGATAATAATCATTGGTGTCCATCACCTTCAAAGAACTCCCGTCTTTTACATAGCTCACCCGAACATTTCCAAGGTGATCTTTATACTGGTAAATGTAACGAAAGTTTTCGTAATCGTAAAAACCTTCTGCGGTGGGGAAAAACGACAGAATCATCGGTGGTTCCGCATTTTCTGGCGGAGCCACGATCTTAGCACGGTCTTCTAACGGGGAGAAGGTTTCAATGTTGGCGGCTTTGGCAACGCTTACTGTTTCATCGTCTTGCTCTTCTAAGGCCATTCTTAAAGGATCGGTATTGGGAGTAGAATATTGAAAACCGTCTAAATATTCGGTATAGACTAGAGAAGAACCCATTTTGTTGACAAAATTAAAGGTTTTTTTCAGTTTTGTTCCATCTGCTCGGTAGAGATAATTAGTGGTGTTTCTTCCTTGTTTAATGGTACTTGGAAGGTTCAAAAAATTATAGGCAATTGGCGTGATTATTCCTTTATCTGGCATTTGGGTCATATTACCGTTCAGATCATAGGAGTTTGACAAACCACCACCCTCGTAACCGTTGGTATTGGTGCTGGGATCATCAATTTTTTGCAAACGGTTGCTTTGGTTGTTATTTTCGTAGGTGTAATTCAGATCATCAATCATGTTTGCGGCAGTTGATTGTTTGAAAGAGAATCTTTTCAGGTGGCTAATATTTCCATTGGGATCGTAATCTAACAACTCATTGTATTCTTCAGTAAAGATAAAATCTGCGCCTGATTTTTCGTAATAAAAACCTGCTAATAATCTATTCAGTGGATCATAAACGTAGCCATATTTTTTTTCTGTAGCCGCCGGATCTACGCTGGATTTCCAGGTAACTGCGGATATATTGCCATTGAATTTTTCTTTTACTTCTAAGCTTTGGTCAGCTACATAAGGTTTTTTGGTAAAATTTGAAAGCGGTTCGTTGTAATTTATTTTGTAGTTAAATAACTTTGAAGGTTTAAAATTCCCTGCAGTATCGAGGTTAATTCCCGTCATCCAGCCACGGATATTGTAGGAATAATCAACAGATTGGATGGGAGCAGAAATACCAACACCTGTTAATGGAACTGCGGTGCCACCAACTTTTTTATTAGTAAGTTGCCCGATTTCGTTGTAGGTATTTTCAACAAGTAATTCATCTTCAGCTTGATTATTCACATTATGAAAATGTTTTTCTAAAGCATTATTATATTGGTTATAAACAAATCTTTCTTTGATCTGCAACTCATTATCCGCCGATTTTCTTTTGTGATAAGTATATGTTTTCTGTGGAATGCCGGCAAAATCGAGATTTGATTCGGTTTTGGTATAACCTCCCAAATAATTGAAACTGTAGGTGCCAATTGGTCTTGCTTTAATATCGTAAAAGGTGTAGTTTTTTGTCCAACCATTGTTCTCTATATTCTTTACCATGGAAGCAGTAGGTAATGATTGAGTGGATTGATTTACTCCGGGAAGAGAAGTATCTTTTAGAATATCAACCCCAAAGATCTGATCTCCCGAAGGAAAAGGTGTTCCTGTAGGATATAGATCATAATAGTTGACGGAAAGCAGGGTGGAAATATTGGTATAATATCCTTTGGTATATTGGACTGTAATTCCATTTTGAACAAAGCCACCATTGGTATTGTTATCACGTGTTTCTATTATAATTAAATCTTTAATTGCGTCTTGCCTGCTGAATCTTGTTCCACCATCATCAAGCATTCCTGTATAAATAACCCTTCCAAATTGATCGTACTTGGTAAAAAGCCATTTGCTGTCAGCTCGCAACAACGCATCTTGGGTCAATATCAGTCGATCTGCTTTGTCATAAACCATGTATTCCCAATCTTTGCCGGGAAGTTTCTTTTCTACTAATCTTCCTTTCCCATCGTAGCGGTATTGGTAACATAGATCATTTAATGTATTGGGTAACGTTATAATACCCACAGCTAAAGGAGAAATCACAAAAGCCAGTTGATTGTATTCATTGTATACATAATAGGTGTCGATTTTAGGATTGTTGCCATCGCTTTTTCGTACTAAGAGCGTTTGTCCTTCCCCATTTTTGAATTCGATAGTTTTGTTGTGATCTTCATCTTCCACGGTATTTTTATATAAAGTTGCCTCGGTGTAGAAACCAGTATCCGTTAAAACAGAGTTGGTTCTACCGTCTATCCAATTGGTAGATGTGTTAAATTTTATAACGTCGTTTGTAGCATTAGCTTCATAGGTAAAATTGATGGGTTTATTCGCCCACGCTGCACCGGGATTAATTTGGGCATTTATTCTGTCTAACGGGGAATTTTCTAAGACTTTGTGAGAAAAAGGATTGGGATCATTATTATATGATGTAACCGCTAATGCTTCAACATCAGATTGAATCCCTCCATTAAGCGAACTCATCGAAGCAGGAAGCCAAGAATCTACTTGTCTTCCAAAACTATCATACGGAATGGTGGTTACCAAATCCTTACCCGAAATTGTTGCTCCAATTGCAATGTTTTGTTTTGGTCTGCCTAATCCGTCGAAATAAGTGACGGATTGCTGTTGTTTTGTATTTGTATTGCTGGTTTTTGTGCTATCTAAATAGATTCGGTTGTAAACGTAATTTTGATCGCTTGAAATTCCACTTGGTAAAATTGTTTGTGAATATAAACTTACAAACAACCCTATGGTTATTATTAGATATAGTTTTTTCATTTTTTGAGTGTTTTAATTGTCAATGACTGCAATCACATTTTTATTTGTCAAAATCAAATATAAAACCGATAGATTGACCTGCATAAATTCTTGCATTAGCTCTTAGCATCAAATCTCCATTAGGATTCAAGGTTAGCGTATATACAATTCCATTTGAATTATTTGTAAATGTTTTTATACTGTTGGGAGCACAAGAACCCATATTACCTAGATGTATAGGAGCATTAGTCATATCGGCAAGAAAAGTAAGATTAACGGTAGCTGAAAAATGATTTGGAGTGACTTCCTGAAATATAGCACCGCCCTCTATGACACTGGGATCGGGTTGTATAGAACACAAATGAGTACATGTCCCGTAAATATTAGCTGAATTTTGACCATTTACATTGATTTCGTTGATTGCTTGTTCATTAGCGTCTTCTTCACTGATTAGTGAAGAATATTTTTTTTCTGGAACAGCATACGTGTATGAGCCACCAATATAATCAGTCCCACAATTATTTCTATAAAAAGTTTTACTTTGCGCCTCATTGTAGTATGTAACTATCGCATAATTGTATGAATATTCTTTCAAAATTTTTCCATTGATGTCTAATACAGACTGTAATCTATTTGCTGTGTCGTAGTTATAAATTTCTCTAATTCCCGAAGCAGGAGTAATGCTCGTAACACCTATAAGCGGGTTATAAGAGTAGGTAGTTATTTGATAATTTGATAATTGAGAGGTTTTTCGGAATAAGTCCAAAGCATCAATTAAATTTTTTTCGGATATTGTTGTTCCTAATGTATTGTCAGAATTTGACTTAGAAATTATATCGGTAATGTAAGTGGATACTTGTGCATAAGTTGCTCCTTCAATTTTTGCAATGGGTTTGGTTTGGTTGTAACCCCAAACAATAGCAACAGGAAAACCGCCATTTCCATTGTGATCAGTCTTTAAATTATATTGCAAAACATTACCTTTTAAGTCATATTCCTTATACTTGACTTGCGTTGACGAATCTGATGGACTTTGTAAATCATAAAAATATGCTATATGTGGTAATATAAAATCTTTTCCACCAATGGTTCTTTTTTTGTAATCAATTCCTGAATTAGAAATGGTTTTCCCTATTGCTAAACCACTACTTTTCTTAATTGCAGTTGTTTCTAAAGGTATTCCCACCATATTTGCTGCAATCATATCGGTCTTGCCTTTTTCGTGGGCGTATTGGTATTTGCTTTCTTGAGTAGATAAATCTGAGAAAGTTGTTTTTTGTGAGATTAACTGATGATGTGGAAAATTTTGATAAACATTTTGAGTATTAGAGATTATAGAGTTGCCATTTAAATAATCGGTTGTAGTTACGGAATTAAGATAGGTTTGATGTGAGAAAATTGTGTATGCTGACATTTTGGAAACGATGTGCATCTGGGCTATAAGCTGATATGCAGCTTGATCAATGGGTGAGCCGTAAACGTCTGCAATATAATTTATGGAACGTATCTTATCCGTAAGTCTAGAAGGATTAGAATTATAATTGTAAGTAATTTCTTTTAGTAAATTTTTATTAGAATCATAATATTTTTCATTCAAAGGTTTACCTCTTTCCATTTCGAGATTGTTGTATTGCAGCTTGTCGAGGGCATTCTTCACAATACTGAGATTAGATGGCTCAAAAGTATTGATGTATCCGATATTCCCAACAATCAACTGATAATTATTTGATTTTAAATCTATTGCACCGTTGTCTTGATTTGAAAAAGTATGTTCTATAACCCCACCATTATTTGATTTTTCATAAACTTTAGAATACGTAATATAATTACCATTTGTATAATTTAAAGGGATATAGGAAGATGATGATAATTTCCAATACTCTAAGTTTCCATTGTTGATATTTCCTTCATCAAAATAATTGGGCATGCCTCCAGATACACCAGATGAAGTGTATACACCGTTTAGATAGTCATTGACATAAAAAAACTCTTTACTGTCGGAATTTCCGTTTTCGTTGGTTATCATTTTTTTTACTCTGGGTCCTCCTGCAATTTTGTTTCCGGTAATATTGATGTTAAACCCGTTGATGGTTCTGTCTATTGTTTTGTTATAATCATGTGGTTCGTATTGGAACAATGTATAGCCTTTGGTAGGGAAAATAATTTTTTCTAATAATTCAGCAATTCCGTAAGTGAAATCGGGTTCGCGGTATTGCGGATAAGTAAGCATTTGTTCTCTGGAATAGGTATTTGTTGAAGGATTTTGCTGAACGCTTGCATGAAAATTCTTATTATTGTAATTACCCCAATGATCGGTCTTGTTACTGTTGAAAGCCGGTAATTTCATAGGATTATATTTAAAAGTATATGTTTTTTCATTTTGAACATCTCTTCCGATATGAACATTTTGTAATTTTAGTCTGTTATTAATGTTTTCTTCATAATTAAACGCTATTTTATCAGTTTTTATATTATCCGCTTTTACTACAATGCTATCCAGTTTATACCAATGCTTTCTGTTATTATAATTGTTACGATAATGAATAATGTCATAATTAGTATCAACTTGTTGCCATGGAATATTCACAGTGTTATAGTCCAAGGCTGCAGAATACGATTTATGGAACTCTATTTCATTTTTATCAAATTTTATTTTACTTAAATATTTATAAAAGTTCCTATCAAGTGACAAGTAATTGAAATTTCCGGAAGTGTTACTTTGAGAAGCCATCGTAGACTTAACCTTATATGTTGAATAATAAGCTGAACTGTGAATTATGTATGTTGCTCTGTCATCAAAAGAATATTCAAAATCTATATTCTTTCCATCAGGGTATTCGATTTGAGTTAAGTACCAGCTTTTCACAAACATGCCTGGATTGTATGATGTATCTACAGTTTCTATTCCTGTTATTTCTAAAGCGTTTGGAGTTTTTCCAAAAGTGTATTTTATTCCTCTCTGATCAGTTATCACAAAACCATAGATAATTCTTTTTAAGAACCAATTTTTTTGATTGGTTATTCCTCCGTCTTCATAAAAAGTAAAATCATATTTTAGTTCCTCTTGCACATTGAGATCAAGATTTTCATTAGCTTTTATAACCCACTTTCCTTCATGATTTTTTAAAAAACTACCATTTAGCCCATTTACATTAAACATAAATTCATCAGGAGCCGGGTTCGCCTCAAAATGGCTAGGAAAAAGCGGAGTTAAAAAAGAATAATATTCTGTTAATTTTTGGTCACTATACCAATTGGAAGCATTAAGACGCGAATAATGATCATAATATGAAAGTACGGTAGGATCTGTAAATCCAGTGCCGTAAAACTCATCAACCCCTCCATTAACTTGCCTAGTAATTGCTCCCCCAACAGAAAGATTCCATCCTAAACCTACCCAAGAGGTTTGAAAATCTGGCTTTACCGCTGAAATATTATAATTTAAATTAATATCTAAATCATTCCCATGACCCGTATTTGAAAATAAGCCAATATTAATATTGGGCTGCCCTGTGGAAAGGTTCATAGGATACATACCGAAAGTCCCTAACGAAGCTATATTAGGACTAGACGGCAAATATTTAGGAACAAATGCTGCACCTTCTATTATTTGAGCATTAATACAAAATGATATGAAAATTGTTATAAGGTAGTGTTTCACTAACTGTGTAAGTTGAAAAGTTATTCTGAAAAATTTTGAGCCCTCAAAAGCTCAAAACTTTTTCGGAAATAACTTTTTTATTATTTTTAAACTTTATACAGTTATGATCGACAAAGAAGAATTATTAAACAACAAGGAATTTTACAAATCCTTCAAGAGCGGCGAAGATTTAACCTCGTTCTTCAAAACAATGCACAAACGAGCCGTAGAACACATGCTCGAAGCCGAACTGGATGACCATCTGGATACCGAGAAACATCAAAAAACCAAAAACGGAAACTATCGAAACGGCCATCAAACCAAGAAAATAAAAACCTCTTTCGGCGAAGATGAAATTAAAGTTCCGCGAGATAGAGAAAGTACTTTTGAGCCGGCTTTAGTTCCCAAAAGGCATAATATTATTGATGGTTTAGAAAATATTATCATCTCATTTTATGCCAAAGGAATGAGCGTGAGTGATATTGAAGACCAGATCAAGGAAATGTACGATTTTGATGTTTCAACATCCACAATATCCAGGATTACCAATGCGGTTTCCAGTGAGATTGTCGCTTGGCAAAACCGGCCACTAGAGGATTTATACCTCATTGTTTGGATGGATGGAATTGTTTTTAAAGTCCGTGAAAATTCAAAAGTCATTAACAAAACCATTTATCTTGCCGTTGGTTTAAGACGGGACGGAAAAAAAGAAGTTCTGGGAATGTGGCTTGGAAAAAACGAAAGTTCCAGTTTTTGGATGAGCGTACTAACCGACATAAAAGCACGGGGTGTAGAAGATATATTGATCACTGCAACGGATAATCTCAATGGATTCACCCAAACTATTCGCAGTGTTTTCCCACAATCTCAAACTCAGATCTGCGTGGTTCATCAGATAAGAAATGCCTGCAAATACGTAGTTTGGAAAGACAGAAAAGCCTTTACTTCCGACATGAAACACATTTACAACGCTCCCACGAAGCAAGCCGCGGAAGCTGCTTTAAATGATTTTGCAGAAAAATGGGAATGTAAATATTCCTACGCCATCAAATCCTGGAGAGATAATTGGGATGAATTAACGGTATTCTTCGAATTCCCGGTGGAAATCCGCAAAATCATTTACACCACCAATTTAATAGAAAATCTGAATGGAAAAATAAGAAAATACACCAAAAACAAAATGTCTTTTCCAACTGATGATGCAGTTTTAAAGTCGGTTTTTCTTGCGTTAAGAGAAGCAACAAAAAAATGGACAATGCCAATCAGAGATTGGGGAATTGTACTCAATCAATTTATGCTTATATTTGAAGAAAGGCTCAAGTTATAAAAAACTCAAGCCTCAAACTTTTCAACTTACACACTTTGCGGGATAGTGTCTGTTATAATTAATAATGTTTTTCTCATAATTTATTTTTTAATAATTTTCGCATTCACACTTCTATTTCCAGTCGTAGCAGAAACCACATAAATCCCTTGTGGTAAATTACTTGTATTCACTTTGGTCACTTTATTTTTAGTTTTTGTGGTTTGCACTTGTCTTCCGCTCATATCGTGTAGTATAATTTCAGCCTCACCAGTAAGCTCAAAACCAATTTCTACATAACAATAATCATCCACAGGATTCGGGTAAATCCGGATTTCTTGCTTTTCAATAAGATTATCCAAATCTTTATCACCCAGTTTTATAATTTTCCAGTTTTCTTGTCCCAATTCTTCCGCACTTGTTCCGGCTAAAAGAAAAGTTCCATCTGTTTGTAATTTTGCAGAAACCAAGCGTTCTTCTTTCTTTTTAGATTTTCCTTCTACGTGTTTACGCCATTCTTCTTTTCCTTCAGCATTAATATAAAGCATCCAGAATTTCTCATCGTCGGTTTGTATCTTGCCTTCTGCTTGCGTGTAACCACCCAATAAAAATCCTTTGTCTTCGCTAAAGTTATCTTTATTGGTTTTTCTAATGACATTAGCACTCATCAAAACATCTCGATTTCCGAAACTGTATGTTTTTTGCCACAATTCATCTCCGTTTTTATCCAAAGAGATCAACCACAAATCTGTTCCTTCTTCTATATTCTCTCTTTTGTTTCCTGAAGAATTGCTTCTGCTTTCCCCGCCAATTAAATATCCTTTGTCAGTAAATGCTATGGTTTTGGGATGATCATCAGCACTTCCACCATACGTTTTTTGCCATTCAACATTGGCATTCTTGTCTAATTTTACAATCCAATAATCTCCCTCGCCAAAATTCTCTTCTGTTTTACCAATAAGAGTTTTAGCTTCTATTTCTCCTTTTAAAGAAGTCAATAAATCGACTGCTTTGTTTTCAGAATTTGCTTGATCTGTTTCTAAAGTAATAAAGGTTTTATTTTCAGTTTTCCCAGTGGTGGAATACATCAAAAGAACGCTTCCTCCATCTGGAGTAGCTATCATTTCTTGTACTTCATCTAAAGCATTTCCGCCGAGAATAGTGGTGTTAATAAGTTTACCGGTTTTATCTAATTTGGAAATAAAAACATCTTTTGAACCGAACAAATTTTTATTAGAATTAATATTTCCGGCAACAAAGAAACCTTCATCTAAAGATTGGGTCACTGCTGCAGCTTCATCATTATTTTTTGTTCCCAATGTCTTTTGCCAAAGTTCTTCACCATCTTCATTCAGACGAATCAGCCAAACATCTGAACCGCCAATATTGTTATCTTTTTTATCAAGCGATTGGTTGGAATAAGAAGTTCCTGTCAATAAAAATCCGCCTTCTCTGGTGGTTGTGGTCGAAACTAAATAATCATGTTTTGAGCCCCCAAAGTGTTTATCCCAAAGAATATTTCCTTCTTGTGAAAGTTTGAGTAAGCGATAATCATAGCCTCCGTTTGTAGAAGTTGCACCACCAGTGCTAACACCCGACAATTTTGATTTTTGAATAGCACTTCCAGAAAGTACAATTTGCCTGTCCAAAGTAATGGACATGGTGGAGAGAAAATCCTGAGTAGAGGATTTTATATCTTTCTGCCACAAAGTTTTAGTTCCTTGCGCGCAAACCGAGAATATGCCGAAAAGATATAATATCGCAATGTAAATTTTTGTCATAGGATAGTTTTTCAATGCTAAAAAGGTAGAAATTAATAGTATATGAAAATACGGGTACATAACCTTTTCCTATTTATTTGGGAAAACACTAATAGAAAACAGAAGTGTAATTAGACAGTAACCACCTGTGAATTAACTACATAAAAATGGAACAAGGCAACCTTAATTTTCATCAGTTTTAAGAAACCCTTGTTGTTTTTTATAAATTCCCGGTTGGCAAACCAATTTAATGTCTTTTTCAACCTCTTTAATTCCCCTAAACTCGACATTTCAACAAAAAAAACAATGAGTTCAGAATATATTTGGAGGAAAGAAAATCTATTTAATGATAGGGAATCACAGAATTCGATCAATAACTGCATATGTAAATATGACTTTTTGACTGTTTTCTGAAATTTTAAGTAATCTTTATTCTAAATCATCGCCGAGATTTCCGTTTCTTTTTCCACCATTCATCCTCTTGCTGCAAAACATAATTCGGCTTCAGAAAATCGTCTATCCCTTCGCCTGCAATTTCTTGTAAAGTATCTTTCGTTGTTGCACCAAGAACATTAGAGCTATTTACAATAATTTGCTTTTCTTCAGTCAAAGTTATTTCTTTTTCAAAGTTGCTGAAACCATAATCGATTGCTGAAAGAGAATAACCCTGATATTTTTTAAAAAATAACCTGTCTTTTTGTTCACCAGAATGAGAGAATTAAAAAACGATTTCAATAAAGCAAAAAATAAGTCTCTGAAATACATACAGTTAATATTTATTTATCTTTTCCGCCCACTGAATTCTCTCTTCTCCTCCCCTATATTTTCGTTTTTGTTGATTTCTGGTTTAGTGGAAACAGACATCAATGATTGTGGGTTATCATAATCGACTTTATTAAATAAAGCACTGTTCTCAACAGCCCTCTCCTTAACATAATCTTTATTCTCATTCATCATCAATTGTTGCTCTTTCTCTTTTTGATACTGAGCAATTAATACTTCTTTTGTTATCGGAAGTTCTTCCAATTTCGCATCGAGTTTCGCAATATTATCTTCGGTAGCTTTCGTTTGTTTTTCAATTTCTGTAACATTAACACCTTTTCCGGCAAGATTTTCAATTGTTTTTTGAACTTCGACTTTAGCCAGATCTATAGTTTTCTGATAAAAAGGAAGTTGGTTTTTCCAGTAGTCAGAATTGCCATCCTCTGAATCTTTTGCATAGCCTAAAATCCTGTTGTAAGAATGTTCTGCCTTAGTAACATCCTCTTTTACTTTAATAAAATCTTCATACTTTCTCAATACAAAAGCACTATCTGCAAGAAATTTATTTTTTTCGCTCTCAATTCTTTTTTTCATTAATTCAATTTCAATATTCGCTCTCGTCTCAGGATTGGTGATGATTGAAGTTTTCAATTCCTGCGTACTGATGTCGGAAATATCTAAAACATTCGCTCCCTTTTTCATCGCTTCTAAATATCTTGCTTGTTTTGACTGTAATTTTTGAAGCATAAAAACATCAATACTATCATTGGTAAGCATGAAGTTTACACGTATGTTTTCATTTTTATTACCTTGTCTCCAGGCTCTTCCTTCTATCTGCCGCAGCGACGTAAAGTTGTACGGTAGCGTCAATAAATAGATGTCAGTCGTGTTTTCTTGAAGATTCATTCCTTCTTGAATAGCTTCACTACCAATAACAATTTTTATTTTCCCAGAATTAAAATCATCTTGTATAGAAATTCGTTGCTTCTTACTTGTTGCTCCAGTAATGATTCCTATTTCTTCGGGATTAAAATCTACTTCATTAATAAGATATTCTTTCAATTTCGGAAATTGAGAAACTGCTAATTCAGAATAAATAATTTGTCCAGATTCTGGGATGTCTTTTTTGTTCTGACGAATCAGATTCATTGTTTCAAGCAATTTTGGTGAATTTTCTATAAACTCTTTCGTGGAAGGATCTTCACCAGTATAATAAAGCGATAAATAGGGAGAAAACGCAATTAAGCGAGCGTTAAGAATATGCGTTAAAATTGCACCTTTCTCCGTATGATTGAAGTTTTCATTGAGTAAATTATATTGTTCTTTCGTCAGATCGTTCTGTTCAATTTTATACTCTTTATTGATTTTTTTTGGACGAATCAATTCACCATTATCTTCCTCCCCTTTTACATCAATAAATTCTGAAAGGAGTTGTTGGAATAGAGAATTATTTTTAAATCTTCGGACATTTGCTTTAAACTTCACATCGCCTTTTGCATCAATTTCCATATCGTTATCCGCTTCCATAAAGGTTTCAAAGAAATTGTTCACATTAAAATATCCAGATTCTTCCAATCGTTTATTAGCAATTAAGGATAAGATTGAATAATATTCCAAAGGTTTATTGGTGAAAGGAGTTGCAGAAAGAAGAGTCACATTTCTACCATTCTGTTTATCCTGAATATATTGAGCTGCCATCCAAGTATTAATCCCTAATTTGGAAGTTTGCTGATTTTGATTTCTAAAATCTGAGGAAAATCTTCGGTCTTCAATTTTTACTTTTCCTACAATATGATTGGCATTATGAATTTCATCGTAAGTCAAATGATCAAAGCCGAAATCCTCCCAATCATATATTTTCCCACGTTTCATTTTCCCTTCGATTTCTTTTTCTTTCTGCAACTCTATTTGATGATCTCTTTCAGTATTCGTAATATTTTTCAACTCATTTGCAGAGATATAATTAAATTTAGAAGACAATTTTTCGGTAATCTCGGCTGAAAACCCAATATTATTAAAACCTTCATAAGTCACGATGGTAATTTCTCCGTCCTTATTATCAAACTTTGACAGATCATAATCTTTACCGAGATTTCCTAAAACATTGACTTTAGCATTTGGAATGGTTTCAAAAATAGTTTCAACCCACTGCTTCAATATACTGTCATTGGGAACTACGATTAATGGTTTCTTTGAATTTCCTCTTTCCATCGCTTCGTGCATTGAAAAAATTCCGGACAAGGTTTTTCCGAATCCAACTTCGTGCGCCAATAACCCGACTCCTTTTGTTGTCTGTCTTCCAATCCCGGCTTTTTGCACTTCTGTTAATCGCAATTCTTGTCCTTTGAAATTTTGATGAATTTTTGAAAATAATGGAAATTTTGAATAATCCGGAACGTGAATATGATTATAATTTCGATTGAAATCTTTAACGAAACGATCTCTCAATTCTTCAGTTAATTCTTCTCGAATAAACTTTTGAAACAGATCATTGGCTGCGGCTTTTCTTCTCTCTCGAATTAAAGCATTTCGTTCTTTATCACTTCCTGTAACCGTTTCGTTATCTACAAAACTTCGTACTTCCCAAGCTGAAGAACCTGCAAAAGCTTCACTTGATAATGTTCCTACAAAATCTTTAAAATTATCTGCAAGATTGTAATTTTCCGTTACTGCTTCTGTTTGTCTGGTATTTGGATTCCAACGGTCTTTTTCTATTGGTCCTAAATCAAACTTTAATACAAATTCATGATTCGGACTAATGGAAATCTCATCTAAATTTTTAAGTTTTGGCAGCACACTTTCTAGCAATGATTTTTGCTTTTCGTATTGCTTATTTTCAAGACCACCTATTCCCCAATCTTCACTGTAATCCTTTTCTAATTGTTCCAACTTTTGGTAAATATTCCCTTCAGCATAATAAAAATCATGAATATATTCTCCATTATAATAGTTGGCAAAATCAAAGTGTCTTGTATGATTTTTTATTGTTCCATCATAGGAAGTCGCTTTAAATGCTGCAACTTGTTCCTCTGTGATATCTGAACTATTTTGCAATGACGCATTTACAATTTCATCTTGTTTTGTAAAATGGTATTTCAGAATTCCTTTTTTTATAAACGGCTTAGATTGAATTTCATATTCAGAATTCCTTCCATTTTTTTGAGATTGGAGGATTTTGTCTGCTTTTACAACGATATCTTTAATCTTTTCAAGCAAAAGTGAGTTTGTTTTATCAGCGATTTGGGTTTGTAATTTTGAATACTTTCTAATTTCACTTAATATAGAAGGTGATTTAAACTTGATTTCATTCAATTTTACAAGAACTTCTTCTATTTTATTTTGAGCAGTTTCAATTGAAAATTCACTTTGATTTTCAGAACTTAATTGGTTTTCCTTTTCTTTCTTTGAAATAGAAGTTTCATCAGTAGAAATAGCATTTTTAAAAGAGACTTCTTCAATCAACAAATCGTCAAAAAGGTTTCCGATTCTGAATATTTCCTTTTTATTTTGAAGACTCTCAAGCAGATAAATAGCTTCATCCAAATTACCATAAACGTAATGCTCTGCCCTACCAAAACGATTGGTTCTCTCCCGAATTTCACCTAAAACATTTTGTGGATTTTCCTCAAAATAGCTAGAAACGTCGTGACTAATATTTCGTACTGATTTTTTTAAAATGATAATATCCACTCCAACTTGTGTCCCAGAAAATACTCCGCTCGGTAAACGGTAAGCATTCAGCAAATCTGCATTTTCCATTTTCTTCTGTCGGTTAATCCAGCTTGATGGAAGAACCATCGCCAAAATCCCGCCGTCTTTTAAAGAATCGATTCCTCGCTTAACGAAGTAATCTTCGTATTTTGAAATTTTGCTTTCTTCGCCCAATCCTTTATACAAACCCCGATGTTCACCATAAGGCGGATTTCCAATCACTAAATCATATTTTTCAGAAAAATCGGTTGAACTTTTTTCATTTCCTTTTTCATCAATAAATTCAGTTTCAAAAGAGCGAAGATTGATGTCTGCTTCCGGATGCAAAACTTTAGCAATTTTAGCAGTGATCTCGTTGATTTCAAAACCTGTTATTTTGGACTTTACGGCTAATCCATTTGCAGCATCGATAAAATTTCCAGTTCCTACGCTTGGTTCTAAAATAGAAATCTCATCTTGATTTTTACAGTGTTTTTTGATCAAGTTGCGAACGGCATCAACAATTTTAAGGTCTGTATAATATTCATCTAAAATCCCTCTTCCCGCTTTTTCAATTCCTCCACTTTTAAATTGGTTGCAAATATCCTTCAGGTCATCTGTAATTTTCACATTATCTTTCAGAAGAATTTTGTCATCATTAGAAACAAAACAAGTTGCAGAAACTACTTCTGCAACTTGTTCATTGGTCAGTTTTTGACCTTTATATTGATCAATTAAAATATCTAATTCCGAAAAACCGGTTGAGTTTTCTAATATTCTTCCGTCCAGGGAATATTTTGTTGTTTCATTTTTAGGAGCATTACTTTGTTGTGTTCCGTAAGTGGATTGCTCATGTCCCCTTCCTGACGAACCGCTCCACTCTGACTTTGTAAATCCATTTCTAACATCGTTGCTGCCCAATCTTTGTCCGCCTGATTGATGTCCATTTTGCTCGGATTGGAAGTTTTCGCCAAGTTCTCCAGAGTCTTGTTCAAGTGATTTTTGTTCCACTTGCTGAGTTTCGGATATTCTGTTTGATTTAATGGTATTGGTTTCATTTTCAGAAGAGTTTTGTTCTACTAAATTAGTATTTTTATTTTGAAGTTTTATTTTATTCTGTAAGTAATCGTTCAAATCATTATTTCCAGTTTCAGAAATATTATACATCGAACGAATATCTTTGATCTCGATCTCATTGAAGGCTTTTAAAAGTTGTTGCGTAGCGATATTCCCTGCCTTATCTCCATCAAGGCACAGAAAAATTTTACCGGAAAAATCTTTATAACGGTCTAAAAATCTATCGATATTGGTAATCGAATTAAGCGTAATAAGTGTTCGATTATTCTTTTGATTATTTGCTTTTAAAAGTTGTAAAAAAGAAAGCATATCAGTCATACCTTCAAAAACAATCATTTCGTTTTTGGTACCTTTTAGTTCAGAAATATCATTTCTCCCAATCTTACTTTTGATTAATGGATTACGAATTTCGATGCCTTGAGAAAGATTTTCGATTCCAATTCCAAAGTATTTCTTTCCTGCAGACTCATAATGGATTTGTCGTGTATTTTCTATTAAAATATCCTTCGATATTCCTCGCTTTTCAAAATAGGAAACCAACTTTTTATTATTAGGAATAAAAGAATTTGTAATAATAACTTCAGAAAAATGCGAATCTTTTTTTCTAAAGTCTAGTGTTTTTTTTTCTGCAACTCTATTTTGTTCCGAAACTTGTCCATTAAAATTCTTTAAAAATTGAAGTGCATCTTTCCACTCAATTTTTTCCAATTCCATTACTGCTTTTAATATTTGTCCACCTTCACCTGTTTTAAAATCATAATATTGGTTTTCTGAAACTGAAAATTTATTGTCATTTGTCCTAAAATAATAGTCATTCCCTGATTTTCTATCAAAATTCACTTTACCCTGTTTTTCAAGATGAAGGAAATAATCTAAGACAGAAACGCTCTCTGAAATTTCAGCAATCTCTGCAGTGGTATAAAGAGTTGGATTTGTATTCATTACTTTTTCTTTTTCACAAACTCATTAAACTCAAAAATTTCTTTGGCTTCCTCATCCCAGTTTTTTCGTGGTAATAGTTGAAGCGTGACAAAAACATCTTTCTCTTTATTATAGGAATCAATACGCTCAAGCCTTCCTTCATAATCCATTTCAGCATGCTTATAAATAGAATAAGGTAAAATAGTGTCGGTTGGATAAATGTAAAATCTTGAAAAACTTTTGGCAGAGTTCACTTCAAATCGTTTGTATTTTTTGTTGAACAAAACCGTATCGCTGATATTTTTGCGATGAAGATAATTGGGAATCCATTCTTTTGAAAAAAGAGCGCCCTCTTTCTTTTTGTCAACCAAAAGTGGTTTTTGTTTTTTTGAAATTTCTGAAAAAACAATGCTGTTGCTATTTTCTTTTCCAAGCGAATAGCATAATGAGTCTTTTATATAATAAATTTCATTAGTGATTTCAGGAAAAGTGAGATCAGGAACTAATTCTATTAGGGTATCTCCCGAATAATTAATCCTGGATAAATGAAAATTTTGCATTTTGTCCAATCCTTTGGAAGCGTCAAAATAGACATTTGAAATAAGGTCAATTCCTCCTTTTTCGGCTTTAATTTCTTTGTTACAAGAATTTGTAATAGAAAGGAAAAACAGTGCGGGTAATATAATGGTGATTTTATGCATTCTAACAATTGTTTTTGTGGTAAACTCGTACATCTGTGATTTCATAATAAATCGATTTAAAGAAAAAGCGGCAAGCTTATGAATTAAGACTTACCGCTCTTTAATAGCAATTAGTAAGTAATTATTATCTCTTAATACTCTGTTCCTTGACGTTGCTTTTTTCGTGCTTATTATCATTCTCCAAACCCTCCAAAGGTTTATTGGTATTAATCCTGTTCATATCCTGATCATAGAGACTCAGATTTTTGTATTGAGGATTGAGCACTGCTTTTCCTTCTACCGTTTGATCATCGATCTCAAATTTCACTTTCACAACATTTCCTTTTTCCAAAGATTTTATAGTGCTTTCTCTGTATTCTGGTTTATCGAAAATTAGGTTGGATTTCTCTACAATCTGATCAGTATCTACTCCATAATTTTTGTAGAAATTTTGAAAATTATAATTTCCTTTTTCAGTCTTAGGTTCCGCAAAATTGAGTTTAACGAAAGCGGGTTCCAGTTGTTCCGTTTTCGGATTAGTGAATTCTATTTTCACGGAACGACCTTCCAAAAGGTTGACTGCTTCTTTAGCGGTAAATGTATTTTCTCTATTTACAGGGAAATTTTGGGAGATATCTTCACCTTTCTCATTATTCAAAACGGCATGGTAGGAATTAAGAAAAACACCACCACTTTCTGTTTTGTTGAATTTTAAGGCAAAATCAACCTTATTTCCAGGTAATGCTTTGTCTGAATTTGTTTTAATTTCAAACTGTTTTTCAGCAGAATTCATTCCCGATTCTAAATCCTTGTGAAGTTGTTCTCCCTCACCAAAACCAAGGTATTTTAATTGATTTCTTAAATAATCTACTTGGTTAAATTCTTTTTGTGTTTCCATAATTTTTGGATTTTGATTGTTAATATTATTTAATTTATTTTCAGATTCTTTTTTTTCCTCTCTAAATCTATCTGCCCATTTTCCGCTATCACTTAATATATTGGTGTCATATCTAGATGGCTTCTCTTGGATCGTTCTAATTTTTTCTGACTTTTTGTAATCATTAGTGATTTCATTTTCCTGTACTTCACCGTTCATTTCTTTTTGAGTTCGAAGTACTCCACTGTCAGCAAATGATTCATACAATTTTCTTCCATTTTCACTGTTGAATAGAATAGCATCTAAAATTTCAATTCCCGAAAAATGAAGTTTTTTATTGTAGGTGTTAACTTGCTCCGGAGTGATATTGTTTCCGTATAAAATGCACTTTGACCCACCGAACTTTGCTACTTTTCCAATGATAAAATCAAGTTGATTATCTGGCGGCATGATGAATTTCCCAACGATATTCAACTGATTGTTGAGCACCAGCAATTCCGTCTTATCGGATATCCCAAATTTTTGAGACGTAATAAATTTTGCAATATCTGTTGAACTGGTTATTTTAACTGGTTGATAATTTTCAACTAAAACCTGTTTACTGAAAGAATACGGTTGTATTTCTTTAAAAGATTGTGGGTTTGATTTCATATCAATATTTTCAGTTTCATTCTCATCAAATACGACATACTTTCCACTTCGCAAATTGATAATGACCCCATTATTGACCTTTATATTTGAATCTTCTAATGCTTTTTTTAATTTGATGATACAATCCTTATCAGCTTTTGAAACTTTCAAATTTCCGCTCGGATGGTTATGAACTAGAGTTATTGCTTTTGGCTTGACTTCCAAAACATTTCCAATCAAAAGCCGATTATCTACAAATGCTGCATCAAAAGTTCCGGTAGAAATATGCTGAACAAAATATCCTTTATCCTCAAAATCATAGACTAAAAAAGCATGTTCTACGGCTTCATCTTCCAGTGCTTTAAATAACCACGCGACATCATCAATACTTCCTATCTTTTCATTTCCAAAGAGTTGAAGTGATTTATTTTCAGCAAAACGCCGTTCTACTAATGCAAAATCGTTGGATTGCAAAGAATTTTGTGGTTCCCGTAGTAAATTGGATCCGGCACCAGTTTCATTGGGATTAAACAATTTAAAAGGTAATTTTTCGCCCGACGAGGTTTTTGCATACCTTGTTGTTTCATCTTCCTCAAAAATAAAATTTGAGTTTGCCGATATTTTCGTTTTTGCTTCTGTTGCAATCGTTTGAACTTCTTTTTCATTTTGAGTTAAATTGGGGTGGTATTTATCTTCGAGTTCTTTTCTAATTTCCTGGATCGGAACAACTGCATCGTAATCGATGAGATGTGCCTTTTTTCCTTCTTCTAATCTCACGATCAAAGATTCTCCAGTTTTAAAATAACTGAATCCCATTTTCATAAATTCGAGATTAGCAATCGCTTCATCGATGTCGGAAAATTCCATTTTCTGAAAGCCAGCAGATTCAATTTGTTCGTTGTACTTGCCTATTTCTAATGTTACACTCATATTTAGTTTTTAAGAATGGTGGGATTTTTAACTGTTTATCTTCTGAAACCTCGCGATTTCTCATAATTTTCTTCTCGTTCGAGTTCTTCCTCTCTTATTCGATTAGCATCTTGATACAAATCAGGATCATTCACATTGAGTTGAACTTCTGATTGTTCTTGTTTTTGAGAATTACTCTCATTTTGAGAAACACCATTTACGGTATTGATTTCTTTTGACACAATATTTAAATCGTTGGTTATTTCTTTTGCCATCTCAGGGAATTGATCAATTTTATCCTGAAGAAAACCTTTCAGTTTTAAAAGTTCAATTTTGTAGCGGTTTGTCTCGCGAGCATCATTTTTATCAACGATAATTGATGTCAATTCTCTTGCATTTTTGATTAAATCAAACTCCACCAATTTGTTGGTTTCTTTATCAATTACAAATGCTTTTTTCTCAAAATTCAATTCATTATCAGATTTTGAAAAATCTTGAATATTGGAATATTCAATTTTATCTTTACTGTTGGTGAGGATTTCAGAAATGCTCTTATCTCTCTCCAGAAAAATCACATTCAGTCTGCTGTTATTTTCAACGAGTTGGAAAGTTGCTCTGCTTTTGTCTTTATCTGCGACGATGGTATATCCTTGCAAAAATTTTTGAATATCGTTGGCAGAAAGTTTTTTTGAAAAAGAGTTATCTGCATCGACGATTCCGTATTTTTTTAAGTCGTCAATTGGTAAATTGTTAGTTTGCATAATAGGTTGCGATTAAATTGTTTGCTTTTATAAGATCATTTAGGAACCGAATAGGATTTATATAATTTCCATTTTCAGTAACAGAAAAGTGTAAATGTGCTCCAGTAGAATTTCCAGAATTTCCACTTTTCGCGATGATAAATCCGGCTTTTACATATTCTCCCACTTTGTAATAAATTTGCGATAAATGGAGATAGGAGGTTACATAGGAATTGGAATGTTTGATTTTAATATAATTTCCACCACCGCCAGAATTCCATCCTGCTTCCGTTACGATTCCGTCCATTACAGAATGTACATTTTCGTAATTCGCTTTTAAATCAGCACCATTATGCATTTTCATTTTTCCAAATAGGGGGTGAATACGAGTTCCAAAAGGTGAGGTCACCATAATTCCATTTTTCAATGGCATAAATATTTTTGTAATTGTATTTGGTTGATCATCATTAACAAAATCATATTGTTTAATAGATGTTCTTGAATTAATTTCGGTTGAATATTCAATATTTTTTTTCATCATTTGTATTAAGGAATCTTCAATCTTTTTGAAATTGAGTTTTTGCTCTTTGTTTTTGGACAAACTATATTTGAGCATAAGTGTTTTTAAAGAATCCAATTCTCTCTTCAAATCTGATTTTGAAGTGGTATTAAAGAATTTTATTCGACTGCTTTTCTTTTTCTCTTTTTCATCTTTGACTTTTTCATCTTTGTCCTTTCCATCTTGCTGCATCTCTTCTTTTTTAGGGAAAACTTCATCCTTCTTCATTGAATTTCTGGTAAGCGTATTGAACTGCGCAAATACCAGCGAACAGCAAAACAAGATTAGAAAAGTGACCTTATATTTAAATTGTAGTTTCATAATTTTAGGCTGTGATTATTTCGTTAACAATGAGTTCTACTTCTTTATTTATTTTTCTGAAATTGGTCATTAGAACTTCTTCCTTCCGGTCATTTCCTTTTTTGTCGATGAATGAATAGTAATTTGGCAGTGAGACATAATTATTTTCCTCGTTTTTAATTGCCTTCATATCAAGATTAATTTTCCCATTGATTGCCGATGTTTTATACTCTTCAGTATCATTTTCTTCACCTTGTGCAATCATCCCGACCATTTCCCCTGTTTTGAGCGCAGCGATTTTACCTGCAGGAATCATAAAATCCATTTTTTCATTAATACTGGTAGTCGTCCCTTGTTGTGAAATAGATTGTGAAAAACTTTTCTGTTTGATTTTCCCAAACATTTTCTCCATCCAATCCAATGTGTTTTTATCTCTTGCTGAACCTGAAAGAATATTTCCAACAATAGCAGAAATCGTATCAGCAACTTCTTTTTTGTAGAACTGACGAAGCTGCGGAATTTCTTGAAGTCCTAGTAAGACTGCGATCTTATTGCTTCTTGCAGTAGCCACAATATTGTCTATTTTATGAATGTAAATGGTTGGAAATTCGTCTGCGATAATTCCTCCTGGTAAATTATCTTTCGAATTGATCAATCGTAATGTTCTATTTAAAACCGATGAATACAATGCAGAATTGATATCCTGCGTTCCCGGATCGGAAGCCAAAATTAGGATGGACGGATTTTCTTTATCCGTGATTTTCAGTTCTACTTCATCGCCTGAAAACACCCAAAAACTTTCTTTTGTAGCCAATCTTGAAAGGAAAATTTTCAAAGTCCCAACTTGTCCTTCTAACTGATCAAATGCTTTATTATCATAAGCTGTTTTGAAAGGTGAAAGCAAGGAATAAATTTCTTCATTGGTAAAAAGAGTATCGAAAATATCTTTATAACTTCTATTCATAAAAGATAGAATATGAGGCAAATCAGAGTACTTCCCATTTTCGAAAGTCGCAAAAAAGTAGATGCAAGAAGAAAGAAAGTTGATCGCAGATTGGGTAAAAAATGCTTCCGAACCACCACCAGAACTAGAACCCCCTTTTTGTAAAGATGAAACCATAGATTCTGCCATTTCCTGTGCTTCCGCTAAGGTTCGGATATATTCTTTTTTGAATGGATTAACTCTTTTGGATTTCTCAACGTCATTCAGATTGATGACATTAAATTGATGTTGATAATTAGAATCCTTTCTTTTCTTTTTGAGATAATGATAGTAGGCGATTTTGGCCAAATCAGGAAATTTGAAATCATAAATACAAAGACAAAAACCCTTATCAATCATTTGTCGGATTGCCGGATTAATAACACCGAAAGATTTTCCGGATCCAGGCGTGCCAATAACCATCGTTCCTCGAAACGGATTGATGTTGATCCAACCTTTGTTGGTTTTTTTATTAAATCTAAAGAGGTAAGGAATATTAATCGATGTGTCCGTTTTCACCAGTTCTTGATTTTGAGCAAAACTTTCTTCTTCAATATTCCAGCGGTCTTTACCCATTTTCTGTTGCATTAATTTTGAAATATTATCGGCACCAACTTGCGCTATCAATGCCCCTAGAAAAGATAAAAATGTATAAATAATTTGATACAGATTTAATGGTGGAATTACTTTCGGAAGAGTATTGTTTCCAGCTTCAGAAATAAAAACGAGGGAAGAAAACATCAGTGATAATCCTATGATAATTGGTAAAAGGATTTGTTTACCAATATTCAAATCTATTTTTTTCTTTGCCCTTGTTCCTATTGCAACCAGTGTAATAAGAATGATCGTACAAATTTTAGCATTTAAAGGTGGGTAAAAAAGACCCATCTTCGCGAACTTTGTCAGAAGATCAGTTACAAATGGAATATTTGCAGAAAGAAAAAACAAAGAAGCACAATCCAACAAGACGATAAAATAAACCATCTTTTGGAAAAAGCTATAGATCTTAATTTGATTCTGTTGTTCTTGCATTGTGAAATATTAGAGGTTATGAAACTGAAGACTGAAGAGATTAAAAAGTATCAGCATTTAAAATATCGGAATACTTCACGGTCATTTCGATGGCTCTCCCAGAGAGTTGTTCTTCCAAAAGTCGAATTTTCATCACCTTACTATTGGGATAAGTAAATTTTTTGAAGACGTAAATATTGCGGTAACTTTTCTTGAATTGTTTTTGATCGTATAATTTAAATACTGGATCAAGTGCGATACTCTGATTATTGGTTGCCTTGTAGATTTTTTTATCCTCTACAGAAAATTTAATTGCATCGATATCATAACCTAAATTGGAAGAATTTAGAAAAGTCATGTCCAGAAATATGTAATCATTTACCACATAAACATCATTAATCTGCATCGTGAGTTTTAGGCCTTTTACTTCTCGAATAGGTTTATTTAATTTCTTTTTACGTAAAATATCTAAAGAGAATCGATGCAGTTCTGAATTGGAGAATGCCATCTTAGGATATTCAAGCGGCTGCATGTCTTCGGGTTGAATTTGGATATTGGTTACAGCGTTGCCTTTAAAATCTAAATAATTGACTTTGTACTGAGCCATAAACGATTGGCAAACGATGGTAATAACTCCTAAATTATTTTCGTCAATATCTTTACGAATTGAAGTTGAATCCATTTCAGTCACATCGGTGATTTTTATTCGCGCGATATTTTCAGCAGGTAAATCACCAGTGAGATTACTTGTTGATAAATCCACAAACTGAATCGGTTCCGGAGAAATAATATGAAGACTAACTCCATTTGAAATATCTAATTTTGTTAGATCTGTAACTCGCTTTTCGGGCATTTCTGTTTGACCAGAAACTGATATTACTGCAAAAATCGATAATGCAAGAAGTAATCTTTTCGATGTATTTTTAATCATTTTCATTTTGTTTAAGTTCTTTGTCGTTAATAAGGAAGATGTAAGAATTGTATTTCAGTTTTGCTTTGTTTTGGCGGATCATATTGGAAATGGTTTTAGAAGTCGAACTGAATAAACTGCTAAAAAGACTGGTGAAAAAACTTTCTCCACTGCTATCCATTTGGGTTCCCTGTACAGAATTGGCACCCATTTCTCGGAGCATTTCTCGAAAGTCACTTTGTGGTACATATAATCCCTGCATTCCGTCCATGTCAAAAACAGAGAGATTTATGGGCAGAATTTCACCGTTATTTAAAATTGAAATCACATTCAAATTCACTCTCTGTAGAGAAAATCCTGATATTTGACCGTACAAAATAGACCCTTTACTAATTTTATGTTTTCCAACATTGATGTCTTCCAACAGGCGAAAACGGATTCGACTTCCGAGATAACCTTTTAGATTTTCATCAATCACTGCTTTTATAAAATTGTTATCCTTTTTCTTCGAGATTGAATTGAAACTTGGATTCAATGATGACTTATTTACGCGAAGGGTGGAGTTTAAAAAAGCGGCCATCTTTTCTTTGTTTTTTTTCAACTTCTTTTCAGAAGTCAATGCAGACTGATATTCCGGATCTTTTGCTTTTTCCAAAGAATCCATCATCAACATTTGTTTTCTTAACATTTGAACCGGATCATTCTCTTTTTCCTGTTTTGCAGCATTTAAACCTGATGGAGAATTGGAATAATTATCTCCATTGCTTCCTTGTCCATTGCTTTCATTATTCAGCATCCGTATCATTTCTGCGGAACGCTGAAAATCTTTTTCATCAGAATTTATTTTTGACTGTTGCTTGTAGTAACTACCCTTTCCCAAATCAGTTGAACTTCCATTATTAAGAGATCGAACTGTTTTAAGAGAATCGATATACCGTTTTTGTTGATCATCAAGGTTATCCGAAAAATTTTGCAAACTATCTTCTTCTTTATCAATTCCATCAAGCATTGATCTTCCATCTCCTTTTTTGAAGAAATCATCATAGGCTGCATTTTTCGATAATATAGAATCCTGCGTTTCTCCCAGATTAATTGATAAATCTTGAGTTACTTTCGGCGGCTGTTTTTCTTTCCCTAAATATTTTGTCGTCTGATAGCCAAGAAAAAGGATAACTGGCAGAAGAATCAATGGAAAAATATATTTTGGCTGTTTAAAATTGAGTTTCTTAATGTCCATTTTTCAAAGTTTGATATTGATTGAATAAATATTCGATTCTGAGACTGTCACTTTTAGTTAAAGGACCATTTTCTCTTTTGTTTTTAAGTTGCTGAAGTTCCTTCACCACGCCACTCATTTTCTGTTCAGTTTTATCCATATCAAATTTTATCTGATCGCTTTTTGAATAAAGGTTTGGAATGTTATTTTTGAAGGAAAATTTCGGAGTGAAATAAAAATATTGAATGAAGATCAAACCAAAAGAAATGAGCAAAACAATCATTACGTAACCGTAAACTTGCTTTGGATGTTTCATAATCCAGTCCTTAAACTGACGAAATTGTTCTTTAACAAGGTTGTATTTTTCACTGATCATTAGTAGTTGGATTTTGTTTTGTTAGACAGTTCGCTATTATCTAAAATTCTCCAGTTTCTCAGAAGAACACCGTGTGGATTATTTGGACTTCTTATCATGTCCTCAAAACTCCCCTCTGTAATCAATTTCCGAATGATTAGGGACTTTTTCCGGTTGATCATCTGCGTACCGTAATAGATGAATTTTCTATTTGGTAAATCTATTTTTATGGAATCGTTCCTTACCGTAACCAGAGAATTTCCAGAGATAATCTGATTATAAAATCCCTTCTCTCGCAGATTCGTATATTCTTTTTTTCCACTATCATCAATGAGGTAAAGAGATTTCTCGACGTTTTCCTTGATGTATCTGTCATCAGGTGCTAGGGTGAAAAACAATCGGTGAAATAATTCGATCTGAGATTGATACTCCACTGGTCTGTTTAATAATTCGTCTGTTTGTTTAACCAAAATTGGAACACCATTGTCAATCACGTACAGCGATTTCCGTGAATCTTGCACCATTTTGTAAGCCATCACAAATCCTGCAATAACAACGAAAACCGAAAAGAGTATCGATGCTATTGACACCGCTTTATTTATTTTTATTTTTTGTTCTATATTTTTAACTAGCATGATTTAAAGTTGTAGATGTTAGACTTCAGACATTAGATTATCATTATTTGTTATTCATTTTACCGACCGCTTTTGCAATTTCTTTAGCCGCAACTACGGCTCCTGCAACTCCTCCTGCAGCCGCTGCTGTTGCTGTTCTCCCAATTGCTTTCCCGGCGCTTGCTACCGTTCCTCCTGCTGCTTTTCCTTTGCTCATAATTCCAGCACCGCCAGCGGAGACAATTGAATCGGAAATCGAAGGAACCATCAAAATTCCAATTCCAGTTATGATATAAGCAACTGCAGGAAAAAGAGCGGTGTACATCATACCGCTGTTTTGTACGTAAACCCGAAGCGTGTTCATATCTGCAACACCGCTGGAATCAATCATGAGCGCATATCGATCGAGTTCCATTTGATATCCTGACATAATCAATTGCTGACCAATATTGATAATCGTGTACGTGATGAAGCTGTAAAGATTAATATTGATGAATTTGGTAACCCAGTTATTAAAGGAGTTCTCAAATCCTGGTATGAGGGACATTCCTACGGCAAAAGGACCCAAAACAATTAATATGTAACTCCATATTTTCTGAATAAAAAAAATCAGATAGGTACAGACCCGAAGAATGGTAAGAGAAACTGCTTCAATAATTTCTGATAATGTTTTTTGAATTTTAAATTCCATTTTCATATACCATTCTTTGGCGGGTGCCAGTAATTTGTCTACATCGATATCGAACCAACTGTCGTCTGCTTTTTTTTCTAACTTATCCAAGGTTTCTTGCTTGGCTTCCTCTTCTGCTTGCGTTTTTATAAGAATCTCTAAGATTTGATTTTGTTTTTTGAATCTTTCAACTCTCAAATCATTAGCATCTTTTTCAATATCTTGAAAAAGAGCGATTCCTGGTTCTGCCAAAGATTGTAGTGGATATTGAATCATATTGGTAAAAGCACCCCAATACATTAAAATAAAAGCAATGATTGTAGGACGGATCATCGGTGTTACTTCCCAAGGTCTTGCGCCTTCCTGCATTTGCCAACCCAAATAACCCATATAACATAAGGCTCCAAAACCACCAACTGCCTGTCCAAGCATTACCGCACCTGCCGACTGAGCTGCCATTGTAGTGTCTAATCTTGTAAATGCCTCCATAAACCATTTTTCAAAAGCACCATCACCTTTTAGAAATTGTAGCAGTTTGTTATAACTATCAGTATCGCCATTTTGACTTAAAATAGGATCGCTATTTTGACCAAAAATTATCATTGGCAAAAGGAATAGTAAGAGACAAAGCGTTAGCGTTAAATATTTTTTCATGCTTTAAAATTTATTTTTATATTCAATCATCATTTTTTGAGCAATCGCCAAGTCATTGGATCTCCAATCAGATTCTAATTTTGTTCTTGATTTCGTCAGAAGTTTTTTATAGTCAAGAAATAAATTATTTTTTTGATCGAAAGCTCTTAACTGATTTGCAAATCTTCTCCAACCAATTAAGGTTTCGTGATACATTAGAAAGCGTTTTCCACGAGGCATATCCAAAGTTCTGGAGTTATTGTACTTATCTTTTAGTAGTGCAAGTTCTTTTTCAAGATGTGCAATTCCTCCATTAGCCAACATATTTTGATAAATTTTATCATCCTTTATTTGCCATTGGATATAATTTTGAGGATTTTCGGGGAATTCTTTCAATGGTCTGAGCATTCTTTTATAATAGAGCAACCAAAGAGGATCGGCTTCAACAGTTACAGAAGTCCAGTGAGCAAAATCTTGTACGTTTCTTGTGTATAAAGTATCGACTTGAAGTTTGATTTTCTCAGCCTCTTTTCTTTGAAATTCTAACTCAGCGAATCTTTGAACTTCTAATCCGGTTGGTTTCAATGGTCGAATGTCTGCGCCATCCTTGTATTCCCTATTTCTTGATGGAGCGAGCCAACCCCAAACCGTAGCATAAGCGAAATTGGTTTGTATTCCTAAAAAGTATTTTGGATAGGGACGAAAATCTCCCCATGATTCAAATACCATTCTCTTATTGTGCGCGACAATTGAAGGATCATTCAATCTTTTGACTTGCCCATAGCTTAATGAACTTCCAACAAAAATTGTAAGAAAAAGCAAGATTTTTTTTGTGTAATTTTTCTTCATCGTATTAATTAAAAATGTTTTGGTAATAGATCATGATTTTTTTAACAATAGCTCTGTCAAGATTTACATAAGAATTAATGGTCGGAATTTGATAGATATATGGAATTTTCTTAGCGTTTTTCAGCCTTATTTTAATACAGATCAGATAACCATTTATCATTTGAGCTTTGGAAGAAAGATTTTGAATCAGTACTTGGCGATCATAAGGATCCATCAGAAAATCGTTTTCTTCATGAAGTATATCCTGCGTCAATTCTGTTTGCATTTTAAGGAGTTCCTGTACAGCCGCTATGTAAAATCTGTTCATTAGAATAGCAAATTCAGGATGTTGAGCAGTTAGAATGAGAACGTCATTTGCATTTTGACCGATTTGTACAAAAGTTTTAGATAAATAATAAAGTTGCTTTCCTTGCTTGATTGCTGAATTTATATTGGTTAATTTATCATAGACGAATTCTTGAATGGCAACAACTTGAGCAATTTTTTGATTGATATCGTTGTATAACTTTTTCTGCTTTTCATAAGAGTTCAAAAAGGACTCATTGCTAGCCAATCGAACCGCTTGATTTTTGGTCAATTGTGCTAACAGTTGGTCGTTTATCACAATAGTTTGTCCTTCTACAAAAGTTAATCCTGCTATAACAGTCAATAGAGCAAGTGTTATTTTTTTCATGTCCTTACTATTAAAAGTGATTGATAATTTGTTCTACAATCTGTTTGTCCTTATTGATATAATTGAGGACAACAAACTTTGTCCACTCCACTTTTCGCTTGATATCTCTGATCTTCATCAACATGAAATAGGAATCTCTTCGAAGTCTTGCGACTTCCTCCAAAGCAAATTCTAATAAAATTTTCCTTTCCGCTTTTTCCATTTGATTAATGGCACCATAGGAAAGAACAATACCCGTTAGTAATCGCACAATCATTTGTATATCATCAACAAATTTTATTTCTGCAGGCAAAACAACAATGAGTGAATAAGGTGCAGTTTGGATTTCTGTAATTATCTTGGATTGAATATCTTGTATTTTCTGACTTTCTAGAAAAATGGCATAACCGGTGGGAATGGCCTGCATTGCAAAATCAACAATTCTCAATCGGTCTTGAATTTTAGTCGTGGTTTCCTTAAACTTTTCCCATTGTTTTTTATTGACAACTTCGGTTGCTAAATTGGTGTCTTGCCAATTTTTCATTTCTTTCTGTCTTTCATTTTCCTGCATCGTGTGCCGAATCTCTTGATTCATCATCGGAAATGAAACATTCTCTTTTTCCCAAGGAGGAGTCACATGTCCTCCGGATGAAGTAATTACCAGATAAACTGTTGGAAGCATTATTGAAAGAAATAGTCTTTTTTTCATGGTGCCTTTTTTAAATATTAGAATCTGTTTTTATAAGTCCACATAATGTTTTGCACAATGCTTATATCAGTATTGATATAACCTTGAAAGGGATTAATAGACTGAAACCATCCTAACCTTATAGCTCTTTCGATATTCAGTTTGGTAGAAAGCAACCATATTTTAAGCATTATTACATTTTGAGAAACCGAAAAAAGTAGTTTATAACGATCTCCTGCAGTGGCAAGATTTAATTCTCCTGGCTTTAATAAGTCTGTGACATCTGTGGTCAATTTTATGACCTGTTCATACGCTTTTTGAGACGCCTTAACTCCAAAAACAGCATATTGCGGTTTGTCTTTTGTTAGAATTAAAATATCACTTGAATACTGTAAACAGCGGTCCAGTTCGTTATAAATCCCAATCACCTGTACTCCATTTTTCAATGTTCCAGATACCTCATTCAAACCTTTGAGAACGGTGTTTTGAATATTATTTGCCACCACCATCTGTGTTCCTACCCAAGCTTGAGCTTGTTGCAGTTTTGTTTGTTCCGTAATTGTTTTTTCCTGCTGATTTTCAAGATTATCCGAATATAATTTTAACGCAAGTGTTGTTGTCACATCGATGTAAGTGTTTTGCGCCGAGACGAAATTTCCTACGATCAACAAAAGAATAAGTCTAAACTTTTTCATAATCGTGCTTTTTAGAATGAAGGAGTTCTTTTAAATTCAATCCACGATCTTGCATTTCCTGTCCAATTATTTTCAAAATATTTTGGTCTTTGTTTGCGTTTCTTATTTCCTGATAATAACCAAGAATATCTTCATCAAGAGGTTGTTGATAGAGATTGACTAAACCAACCATATTTTCCATTTTGTCCTGCAGTTCAGTAAAATCTTTGATAAAAAGTTGCAGTGCTTCATCATAACTATCAGCTTGATGCGCGTAATATTCAATGGCAATTTTCTCAGGTTTTTCTGTCGTATAGGTTAAATATTGCTCCAAGGCTACTTCATTCCCATAGACTTCTCCTTTCGATCCACGTTTTAAATAGAATTCCTTGAAGCGGCTTCTTCCGAACTTATTATTCAGATTATTAATGGTGAAAATCTTGTTTTGTTCCACTTTGTTTAGTGATAGCAAAGAGGCGATTTTATCAAAATTATCTTTGAATTTAGTCTGGTCTAGTAGTATAAAAGTGTCGGAATTATTAATGATAGAATCTTTCACAACGGTGTTCCCGATAATATCATCGAGTTCCTGAGTTACCACGACCGCTTCACCCCAGAATTTCCTTACTGTTTTGTACAAATAAAGAATATAACCTCCCATTAATTTTGAAGCAATTGCTTTCCATGCTTCTTCAATGATGAGTGCTTTTCGTCGGTCTTTTCTCAATCGCATTTTCTGGATGAACGTGTCCATAATAATCAGCGTGACGATCGGAAATAGTTTCGGATTGTCTTTTACATTATCAATCTCAAAAACAATAAAGGGCTCATCAAATAAAGTACTATCTGCATTTTCATTCAGCGTTGTGCCATATCGCCCACCTTTGTAAAAGTCTTTTAATACGAATAAGAATGTTCTTAGTTTGAATTCACTTTCATCAATTCGGTGCTTTTTATTATTGAGATAAATCGGTAAGAACTGATCACAATAGTCGTAGAAACTGTTAAATGATAATTCTGCAAACGCAAGTTTATTCTCTAACTCAACAATTCTTTTGATGAGCGCTTTTCGTAGTGCATCGTTCCATTCTTTCGTATTCTGCGGTCTTTTTATTACCGATTTTGCTTTGGTCAATATGAGTTGCGTTTCGTCATAAATCTTTCTTCGTTCTTCATCATTCAAAGTTTCGTAAGCTTCAAAGACTTGAAAAAATTTAGAAGAATCGTAATCCGGGTTATCCAAATTTTTATCGGGATGATAAATCTGAATCATTTTCCGTCCCTTTTCTCTAACATGAGCAGTGGTAGCATCAAAAGGAATTTCCAGAATATCGTAATAGGTTTGATGTTCTTTAATTTCGCTTTCAAAATCAGCATGAATATCCTCTTCGTGAATGTTGTATTTTCGTAAATATTGAAATAGTTCTTCAGAACTTTTCTCTTCGTACCAATTGTTGCCACCATTAAAAAACTGATGATAATAAGACATCAACACATTATCTAAAATAGATTTTTGAGTTGAACTCATCGAAGCATCTGCACCTTGCCAAATCAAAAAAATAAGATTGGTTAAAAACTCAATTTTTTCGATGTTAAATTCCTCTTTATCCATTAAAAAAGGATTCATTGTAATTGGTTTTTCCTCCGTATATTGAATGTATCTCCCGCCCTTGTAAGCGCAAAGACCGGAATAGGAATCGCCGGTATCCACAATAATTACATCATAATTATAAGTGAGATATTGCTCCACGATATTGTTCATCAAAAAAGATTTACCCGAACCGGACGGACCAAGTACAAACTTATTTCTGTTATTTATTCTGCCGGTTTTCATGGGTAAATCTGATGGGTCTATTTTTAAGGGAACGCCTTGTCGATCTGTGAAGCGTAAGTAAAAATTTGATTCTTCGTTTACGGGGTAACTTTCTTTAAAAAAAAAACAAAGCGCAGCTTCGCTTGTCGTTGTAAATAAATCGTATGATTTCAGTTCCACTGCATTTCCGGGAATGCAACATCTAAAAAGCTCCAGTTGATTGTAAGAATTTTGGGAAACGATAATTCCTTTCATGAACAATTTATTTTCAATTAAGGATTGAGTTTCTTCCATTTTTTCAAGAGAATCTGTAGAATAGGAAATAGAAAAATGGGCATCGACGATGAGTTGACCGTCCATCGCTATATTATGAAGCAGTTCATCAATTTCTTCTGCAACGATGGCATTTGACGGTGAATTATTTGCGACACCTTCATGCTTTTTTTTCTTTTTTTCTAACTCACGCTGTTTTGAAGCTTGGTGTGGAATCGAAATAATCTGATTGTAAACGATGGTTTTGTAATCGTCTAATTCATTGATAAAAGAAAAATTGTCAACTGCTGTTTCTGAAGCGGAACCGTTACCACCTAAATAGGAATAGGTTTCAATTTCTGAAGGTAATTCGATTTTTTCTATGTCTACGAAACTAATCGTTTTAACAAATTTGTTACCGATGTTAAGATGTTCATGCGTGGCTTTAATATTATCAAAAGAGGGCGTTTGAGCAAAATTCATTGATAAAATTCCACTGATATAATGTTCGAAATCCTTTTCCTTTAAAAATTTGGGATCGCACTCATTTTGAGACAGAAGCATAAAGATTTTAAGGCATTTATCTCTTAATATTTTGTACGCTTTTTCAGAAAAATTGTATTTGGTTTTCTTTAAATTTTGATCTACTATCTCCGTAAACAATAAAAGGGTATCGATGGTTTTGAACATCCTCCCTTCAAAATGGTCGGAATATTTTTGCTGTAAAAATTCATTTGATTTTTCAGCAGTATATTTTTGTTTACTGAAAATGTCAATCTTCTGAACAATATGATTTTCCCCAATGATCGCAACAACTTGATTCAAAACCGTATGAAATTGTAGATAAGCTTCAGGGTCAGCAGAATATTGTTCTACATTATTTTTGATTTGTATTCCGATAACAGGATTGCCGAACTGACCGATGAGCACATCAAAATTCCAGTTATTATCTTTCCCGTAATCATACCCAATAAAAGGAATATCAAAAGTTTTTTTCTTTAAGTTCATGATTTACTTTTTTTGGTAAAAGTTTTACATTTCTGAATTTTGTCGGAATAATGTGCAATTCTTCTTCATTCCTTGTTTTGTTATATAGTCCTTTCCTATCCTGCATTTTGTAAATGAGAAATACTCCAGTTCCTCCTATTGCTGCGCCGATGATCATTCCGAATAATCCAAACAAAGAAGAAAGTATCGCAACTGTAATAAGTCCACCAACGGCGGAACCCATTGCGAAGTAGATATACTTGTCTTTTAGTCCGAAAAATATAAGGGGCTTTTTCAACCCCTTATAAAGGAAATATCCCATTAGAATATTGCCGCAATAAATGTTGGAACCAACAAAAGGAAAATACAGGCACCTCCCCAACCAACAATTTCTTTGTTGATGTCTTGGTCTCCATTCGTCCATTTGTTGTAAATCCTAATTCCTCCGACCGTTCCTACGATGGCACCAATGGCATAAATCAGCAATCCCAAATCGGTGATATAACCGGAAATAGTTGAGGCTGCTGCACCTAAAGCAGCACTACCACCAGATTGTGCAAATGCAGGAGTTAAGGACAGAACAATCGCAAAAACAGTTATTGCTCTTTTCATCATTTTGTGTTTTTTGAATTCTTGATTCATCATGTTAAAAAATTAAGGGTTAAAAATTATTATTGATTTACATTGCGGATGATTGATAAACTTTGAATCCATCGATGTTCTTAATTAATTGAACATTGGTTTCAGCTAGATTTAACATTTTCTTCCATCGGTCACTATTTAATTTTTTGATTGCTAAATTCACTTCGTCATTTTGTTGGTTCTGAATTCGTTCATCGTCGATTATTACGGAATCAAGTTTCTCTTCAAACTTTAGTTCGGAATCTTCAATAATTTTTTCTTCGGTTGGTTCTATCAATTTTTTAGCATTAAACGAATCAATGTTTTGTTCAGATTCAAACCGTTCTCTCCAATGATCCATATTTTGTCTTTCTTCTAACAGCGTTGTTTCAATTGGAAATTCACGTTGACTAAATGATTTTGGAGTATTTAAATTTTCGACATCTTCAATACCTACAGTTGTGACTTCGGTTTTGTTTAACTCCTCAAAATCAAGGTGATAAAAGTCTTCATTCTCTTCAGAATTCACAGCAGATTCTTTTTTAAGAAAGAGGTCATAGACGATATTCCCAACGTAATAGAGTGCATAAAGTGCGAGTAGAATAATGATAAATTGTGTCATTTGTTTCAAGTGTTTTTTCTGGTAACATTTTTTATTAAAGCGAAATTTCCAGCGATCCGTTGATACAATTAATGAGCTCATCCAATGAGTTTTTAACTGCATATTTTTGATGTTTCGTTAGTTCTCTCGTACTAATTGTTTGTAGACAATTCCTTTTAAAAACAGGGTTCTTCAATAGAATACCATATTTTACTATTTCCGAATCCATTCCTTCTTGATTAAGATATTTATAGCCTTTATCATATTTTGACCGAATAAAAATGCGTTCTGCCTGGCTTTCCAACTGTCCCATTAAATTGACAAATACTAAAGTTGATTTTGCAGAGACATCAGAATATTCAAAAGGGATAATGATGAAATCGCTATAAATCAATAAATCGATATATTTTTCATCAAGCGTTCCTGCCAAATCAAACAGGTTAATATCTTCACTTTCTTTAAGTCCAATAATGGTTTCAAAATCGGAAAATGGCTGCTCCACTTCCTCCTCTATAATTTCAACTTCGTAAAGCTTTGGAAGATTCAGCGCTTCATCTTCCTTCCATTTGTGGTAAAATGATTTTTGAAAATCAAAATCAAAGACATTAAGCTTTCTTTTTGAAATTGTCGAAATGTAATTAGCAAAGGCAATGGCAAGTGTAGTTTTACCGGTTCCTCCTTTCTGAGTTGCAAAAGTGATAATCATTTTTTCCGTTTTTTATTTTCTACGTTTTCGTTTCTTTTTAAGTTCATTCTCAGCAGGATCTTTTGCAGTTGTCGTACTCTTCATCAATTCAAATAACATTTCATCTACTGCTTTTATAATCTCATTTTTTTCATTATTTTGAGCTCGGTTTTCTATTTCCATATTGAAAATTCCTTCTGCATTAAAATATCTTTGGTATTCATTTTCTCCTAATAATGCTCGGAGTTCTCCGATATAATGGAATCTGGTGTGAACTGCGTACACTTTTCCATCCGCACTTTTTGCAATAGAAATACAATCATTCACTTTCCGCTGCTTTTTAATAAAATCCCTTACTTCATTTTGAACTTTCCTATAGGTATCCAAATCCTTTTTCCCTCTGTTTTCAAAAAGCATAAAATCTTGTAGTCCGGCTACTGGATTTTTTATTTTTAAAAATTCAAGTAGAATCATTTTTGACTCTAGATTGGGAATATTGTAATCCTTCAATATTTCAAAAAGCTTTTTATCAATTTTATCGGAAGTGAATTCAAACAAATCATTCATTTTCATTACCTCACTTCCTTTATAAACTTTTCCTGTTTTATGGTCGATTAAGGTGTAACCAAATGGTTTAAAATCATCTTTTTGATGAAACACAGTATCAATCCCAAAAATGTCTTTCAGCTTTTTTTGAAGTTCACTTTCAAACTCAATTTTCATTTTTGAATAATTTTCTCGAGGAAATAATTTTTCATCTGGTAGCATTGATTCCTGCCTCCTATTATCTTCCACTTTAAAAACCTTATTCGAATGGATCTCTTTGTATTTTATCAAAATGGCCTTGATCTGATTTTTCCTGTTATCATTCTTTTGGTGGTCGAAAACGATTTGGTTACCATTAATAGTTTTCTTTTTCACTCCGTTTTTTAGAATATCAAAAGCGTTTTCATCTTTCTTATTTTTGACCATTTTGTATCCGCTTCTTTCGAGTAAAGTTTCCAGTTGGTTAAGAGAACTGATCTTATATTTCAATAATTTGTTTAATTTTTCATCCTCATTGAGTCCGTATATTTTTTCCATCACTTGAGCCAACGCTTTTTGTGATTTTAGTTTTTCATAGCTATCATTAATCTTCTTCCCGGTTGTTTTGTCTACTCTTGTAGTAACCATATGCACATGGTTATTATCGGTATCATTATGAAAAACTACTGTAAATGGCTGTTTTCCGTAACCCATTTCATCCATGAAATTTTCTGCAATCTTCGCCAACTCCTCTTTTGAATGTTCCTGAAATTTGGTCGAGATCATGGCATGAAACTGAGGTTTTAGTACTTTTTTATTCCCAATTGAAATCGCTCTCAAATAATCTCTGACTTGCTCTTTCTTACTGGACTTATTAATAAATGATGGAAAATTTTTCATCAGCATTAATTGCCCTTTTCCTTTATCAATTTTCTTATCGTTGTAATTGACTCCTGGAAAACTCGAACCCGCAGCAGCCATAACCTTAACAATCATTTTGCAAGCAAAGAGTAAATTTTTTCAAACATTTCATTTTGCTGTTTTTTAAGAATTGCTATTTCTAATAACTTCTCTGAAAATTTCTTTAATTCTATTTCACTTATAAATTTTTGCCCATTCACGATTTTTGCAACCTGATTGATGTTGGTTTCTATTTTTACAAATAGGTTATCCTGCTTTTCAATGAACACTATTATTTTTCTTCTTTCGTCGTCCAGAATTCTACCTTCTACAGAATTGATGATTAAGCTCGTCAGAGAAATATTTCTTTTCGCACAGTATTTTTGCCAATCTTCTTTTTTAGAATTCTGAATTCGTAGAATAATCAGTTTTTCTTTCACCATCTTATTTTTAAATATTCCCGAATGTTCTTCTGAGTAATAAGACCAATAATATTTTTAATTGTTAAGGTAAATAGGGTTTGGTCCAATTGGAGTACCCTTGAATTTCTCCGTAGGTATAGTAGGTATTAGATATTGCTTCTAAAGAACTTTTCGGAATTTGTATCGCAAAATTTTCAAGTAGTGCGGGAAAAAATTGGGTTGAATTTTCGGTATGCAGTAAAACAATCTGATTAGGAATATATCCGATATCACTGTAAATATTTCCAATATTAATAAAGGCGTCACCCAATATTGGCTCTGATTCACTTGATCTGTAGATTTGAAAAAATACATTGACGATTCCTTGAACTTTTCTAAATAATACTGATCCTTTTAAACCACCATAATTTTTAGTTCCTATCGTATAAGATTTTAGAGCAGTTAAATAGGCGTTCGGATTTCCCGAATAGTTAACGGGTTCAGACCAGGTAGAGGTTGTGGTAAGACCTGCGGCGCTGTTATGGTCAAATGTCAATACAATTTTGTATTCAATCGGCTGCTTTTCTTTTGAAAAAGATTTCCACAGACTACCATCAAAATAATATATGCCCGGTTCGGTTACATGAATGACCTGTCCCGAGAGAATAGATGGTAAAGTTGTTACAAAGATGATAGCACCCTTTTTTGTTGAAGAATAAGATTTTTCCCCTAACTGATCACCCGTGATTCGTGGAGGAATAATTCCATCAAAATGATTCACATCATTTGGTTTTCCTACCACTTCTAAAGTTGTCTCCGGAGTTTGAGTATTGATACCAACTTGTCCTTCAATGGATATTGCTATTAACAATAAAAAATAAATCAATTTTCTCATCTGTATTTTTATTAAAAACTTCGAGACAAAATTGAGCGTTAATACCGTCTAAAACAATAGTAATCAAAGGACTTAGGCTAAATAAGAACAATCTGGATTCATCTGGATTTTGAAAAGACTAAAAAAGAATAATCTGGAATGTCTTTTTTCCAAAAAATTTTATTTCAATCAAAAAAAATATTAAGTGGCAACTTTCGAAATAATAAACATTGATAGAGAATGAAGTTTCAGTGAGATCTTTTGTCCTTAATTAAATTTCTTGCAAGTATAAAGTTTTGGTATATTTATCCCCGCCTTCAGAAATACCCGAATCGTTATTCCTCATTTTAAAAAAGCAAAAATCTGAAATGAAAAAAAACACAAAAAAGTCAATTAAAGAAACGAATCAACAATTTTCAATTGTAGGTTTATATGTTGACAGAGAATGTGATAACCATATAAGAAAAAACTTAGAAGATGGATACTATCTTTTTAATGAATGGTGTGAAGTCAAAGAAGGTATAGTACAAATATCAGATCATAGGCAACCTGAAGATAATTTTTTTGGTAGTAACATAAGTATTCAAGCTATCGTAGGTAAAAATGGAAGTGGGAAAAGTTCTATACTCGAATTAATGTATAGAATGATTAATAATTTCGCTTTACATCTTGTAAAAAAACAGAAAAGGCGTGCCGCAAAGGTAATATACCATATTGAAGGTGTACATTCAGATTTATATTTTGTAAAAGGAAACACTTTAGGTTCATTAATATGTCGAGGCGAATTCATTGGATTTAGTTTTGGAAATTATAAAATTTCATTTAGCAAGGAAAATGCTAAATTTTCGGATTTTACATTTTATGAAGAGCTTAAAAATGAAGAGCTAATAGAGATTGCTAAAATGTTCTTCTATTCCATTGTAACGAATTATTCTTTGCAGTCATTTATTGATTTTGATTATAAAACAGAATGTTCAACTCAATTTAATACAAATGAGAAAAGCGGAATTGATTCAAGCGCAATCTGGATTAATAGTTTATTTCATAAGAACGATGGTTACTTAACTCCAATAGTGCTAAATCCGTATAGGCATAATGGTACTATTGATTTAAGAAAAGAATACCAACTTACTAACTCCCGTTTATCATCAATTCTAATTGAATCCAAGCGGAATAAGCGACAATTTATAGAAGGATATCAATTAAACACCATTGAATATACTTATGAGCCTCTACTGTTTTCAAAAAAGTTCGCTTATTGGAAAAAAAAGGATGCAAATTTTGATGATTTTATCAAAAAGTTTATAAATTTAGATAAGCAAAGTTTTGCATCACTAATATTAAAGGAATACGGATGGGAGACTTCACCATCGCAACTGGAACCACATAATATTTCATGTCTATATTTGGTCTATAAAACACTTAGTATTGCTTCTAAATATCCTAGTTTTGATAAATTTGAAAGATTTGGTGATATAAATAAGTTTGAAGATATTGTAGAAGAGAAAGATAATATTGATTTAATCGCACTTGTAAAAGAAATAAAAAAACATAAATCTCATATAACTTTAAAAATCCGGCAAACATTAAAATATCTTGACTGGTCTTCTAAAACTTCTGAATCTCCTCCACATTTAAATTTTGATTTTTCTTATGATGAGTACATTGAGGGATTGGCTTTAAATAAGCAACCAAAAGGGCTTGACGATATAACCGAACATTTACCACCTCCTTTTTTTAGTTTCAATATAAAATTAGAAAAAACAGAAAATGAAGAGGGCAAACCTAATAAACCTATTTTATTTCAAAGGATGAGTTCTGGCGAAAGGCAATTTATTTATACAATGAGTACTTTCGTTTACCATATCAAAAACATCTTATCAATCCAACAAAGTAACCGTGTAAGATATCGTAGCATAAATTTAATACTTGACGAAGTTGAATTATGTTTTCACCCCGAATACCAGAGATTATTTGTTGATAGTTTAATAAGGACAATACAACGTCTCAAACTAAACACACATTGTTCTTTTAATATCATAATTGCAACTCATTCACCGTTTGTATTATCAGATATTCCGATGTGTAATATATTGCATCTCAAAAATGGTATTCTCCAAAGTAAAGAACAATTCAAGAATCCATTTGGAGCAAACATCAATGATATTCTTTATCAAAGTTTCTTTTTAGAAAACGGATTTATTGGAGAATATGCACGTAAAAAAATATTAAAGGTTATCGGACAACTGAATAAACCACTACAATCAATAATTGATGAAAAGGAAAATATAAAAGAAACTATTTCATTTGTAGGTGAGCCACTTATTCAAAAACAATTGCAAAGCTTGTACAATGAGAAATTTAATTTGCAGGATGAAAAAGATATAAAATTTAAAAAAAGAACTTGAACATTATAAAAGAGAGAAATGAGAAGAATCTTAATAAGTTCTAATATTGTACAATTAGCAGAGGATTATCATAACAATCTTTTTAAAAAGAGAAAAGCTAACTTTAAGAAACCTATTAACAGCGATAGGACTTCAGGCAATCTAATTGTCTTGGAAGATTATCTTAGGGTTGATTGTGGTCTTACTCAGTATGCGGATTATGTTCAAACAATAATAGATAATTATTCTGAGATAATTACACTTCAGCCAAATGATTTTCAAAATTACAACGATGATTATTTTAGCTTAACTCAGGACGATTTAGCTACAACAGTTACTCCACCAGTCGGAAACATCAGATTTGAAAGAAAGCAATTATATGATTTAATTTTGGATGCCATGCGTTATGATGCAGTGCGTGACAAAGAATTTCTGCCATACGCAAAAAAAATTGGAATTAAATCCTGCATATACTGTAATGCTCAATTTTCAATTACCACAGAATCGACTAATGGAACTCTTTCAGGTAAGTATGAATTGGATCATTTTTACCCAAAATCTAAATATCCTTTTTTGTCAACTTCATTTTTTAACCTCATACTATGCTGCTCACATTGCAATAAAACTAAATATGATAATACCGCACTATTTAATCTGTATGTTATCGATTATAATTTAATCGAGCCATTCTCTTTTTCACTAGATAAAAGGTCAATGTTGCGTTATTTACTTACACAGAACGAAGAGGAGTTGGTTATAATATTTGATAGTATTGATTTGGATCTAAAAACAAACCATGAAAATTTATTTCATATATCAAAATTATACAATCAACACAAAGACATAGTTGAAGAAATAATCTGGAAATCCAAAATATACAATAAAAGTTATAAGGACAGCCTTTCAGATTCTTTTACTAGCCTATTTCCGAATACATCAAATTTTAATCGTTTTATTCTAGGTAATTATGACAGTCCAAACGACACTCATAAGCGACCTATGTCAAAATTAATACAAGATATCGCAAAACAATTAGGGTTAATTTAAAAATGAGGAATAATAACTAAACTTTCATTTTGCCTGTAAAATGAATTAACAATCAACGAAACAATAAAATAAAACCCTTAGAACGAAACCGTCGGAGCTCTAATTTTGGTTTTCGTTTGGAGTTATCGAATTTGGAATTTAGGATTACAAAGCAGCTTTTTAGAATGATTGATTTTTTTGACTTTCTAGATATAAAACTCATTCAGATAACCATATAAATAGATTTTGAGAAATATTTTCGTACTGAAACTCGGCCGTCCTTCTGTTTTAAGCATTTATCGTTCAAAACCAAACAATTTTAAATCGATATCTACAACAAAAGCATCAATAAAACGAACCGAATCTCCCCAGAATAGGAATTTTTCAAACTCGTAAAACCACTTTATTACGAACTATTCCAGTAATCTATTGCATTATTAAATTCACGAATTCACCGCCTTATTATTGAAATAATTTAGTTATTTTCGCAAATAATAAACGGATATTTTACACGGACTGCCGATAGCTACAATTTTATAAAAACCCTATGTATAAGAAAATTAGAACAATTATCACATTTTTATTCTTCACAACATCATTCTTTTCTCATGCTCAAACTCAGCTTTTCGATAATATAAAAGTAGATAGTTTGACTTTTGTAAAGAACAGAAATTCAATCAATAATTTATCAAATGATTTTTTTGAAAAACACGTTTATACTGAAGACGAAGGGGAAATACCTTATAGATTATTACTTCCCCAAAATTATAATAGGGAACAAAATTATCCTGTCATAATAGCTTTTCACAATTCATCAAGAATTGGAAATGATAATGAAAAACAGCTTGAACCCTTATCAAAAATTTGGATTAGGGAAGAAATTTATAATAAATATCATGCATTTGTTATTGTACCACAATTCAATGAACGGTCTTCAAATTATACAAAAGATAAAAATGAAATTCTCGTTTCAAAACCTTTCAATGATATTCATTTGATTTTTGGTTTATTGGAAAAATTCCAAAAAGAATATAAAATTGATAAATCTAGAATATATTTAGTTGGATATTCTATGGGAGCATCAACTGCTCAAAATTTAATAAGTATATCAACAAATAAATTTGCGGCAATTGTTTCTGTTGCTGCTGTCCCCGATTTCTCCAATTCAAAGGCTTTAAGAAATAAGAATATCTTTTTAATTCACGGGGAAAAGGATACTGAAAATCCTTATGAAGGAAGCCTAAAATTATTTGAAAAATTAAAAGGCAATAAAAACTTGGTATTCAAAACTTATAATGAACTTAATCACGGAAATATTACAATTCCATTATTGTTAAATGATGAAATTCCAAATTGGTTGTTCAAACAAAAAAAATAATATGAAATATCATGCTTTACTCTTTCTATTACTTCTATTAGCGTCGTCTTGTAAGACTAATAAAATCAATACTAAAGAATGCTCTTCTTTATCATCTACAATAGATAGCATTGCTTTAAATAATAACTTCAATGGTGTAATTTTAGTAGCAAAAGATTCTACAATTCAATATAAAAAGGCATTTGGTTATTCGGATTTAGGCAACAAAACGGAATTAAAAACAAGCGATCTTTTTTTTATAGGATCAATCAGTAAGCAAATTACTGCAGTTTTAATTCTTAGAGAGTATGAAAAAGGTAATTTAAAGCTCACCGATAAAATCAATAAATATCTACCTATTAATCAACCTTGGGCAGATCAGGTCACTATCCATCATTTACTCACTCATACTCATGGAATTGTCGAAATTGACCAACCTCTTGAATTTGGAGTAGGCACTAAATTCCATTATTCGCAGATAGGATTTGGATTGCTTTCTCAAATACTTGAGAAAATATATCATAAATCTTTTGAGGAAATATCAACTAATTTATTTAATGAATATGGATTAAAAAACACCTTTCATCCAGATAATAAAAATTATAAACATCTTGTAAAAGGGTATGAGGAAAATAAAAATGGAAAATTGATTTATGCCGAAGGAAATCCTGTAAAATATATTGCCGCAGGAGGATTAATTTCTAACGTAGAAGATATATTGAAATGGAATAAACTTCTATATTCTGGGAAACTTGTAAAGTCCACAACTTTAGATCTAATGAGAACTAGATTCGCAACGAGAGTTCATCCGATATTTGATGAAATTGAATATGGTTATGGATTATTATTCAAAGATAAACAGCAAAATATCGAAATCGGTGCATTTGGATACAGTCCCGGTTTTCCTTCAGCAGCGTATTATTATCCTCAAACAAATATGAATTTAATAGTCTTAGAAAATATTGGAGTTCATTTAGATGATTTCAAACAAACTTTTAAAGTTCATACAGATTTGATGGATTTAATTAAGAATTTAAAATTGTAGTTAATAAGCTTTCGCTTTGTCTAAAAAAAAATAGATGAAAACCCCTGAACCCTTCGGCATTGCTCAGGATAAACTTTACCTTCGTGAACTTTTCACTAATTTTGGTTCTTTGATGGAATTATCGAATCTGTAAATGAGAATATTAAACCAGTTTTTTAGTATGAGTACTTTTTTATGAAACTGACATAAGCTATTTTGGTGTAATAACAGTCCTATCGCCATTTTATTGAAATAATTTAGCTATTTTTCAAAATAATAAAAGGAGGTTTTTACACAGACTAAAAGTATCAGAAATTTTGTCACAAAACCGAAGAAACCTATAACTTAATTACCTATGAACATAATTATAGATAGTACGGAATATAAAAAAGACAGAAATCTAAATAAAAAGGATTTGTCTTTAATAAAAGACTTAGGATGTAGAAATTTAATAATCAATCATATTCCTTGGTTTGTCTTTAAAGAATGCACTACTGCAACTGTATATGAGTCTAAACAAAAAGTTCAAGAAGCTCTTTCAGCTTTAAATTCCCTGCCGAGATTAGGATTAGGTAGAAATGAAATCAAACATTCAGAATTTATCATTAACCAATTATCAATTCTAGAAAATAAAATCGAAAATTCAATTGCAAATCAATGGATTGATTTTATTAAATATTCAAAATCTATATTACACAAATTTGATAAAGACGAATCAGAAGTTGTATTCAAAGATTATTTTTCAGGAAATAAACCTTTTTCATATTTAAAAAATCGCAATGATATTCCAGATGCATTTATTTATCAGACAATAAAAAAAATCAGTGAAACAGAAAAATTATACATTATAACTAATGACAAAAAATTTAAAGAGTCTATTGAAACCTTATTAGAAAATACAACTGTTTATTTATGTTTTACTGATTTATTTGAAGACCAAATATTTAAAAAAATATTAGAAACTTATAACAAACTAATAGATAATGAGAAAAAACTAGATTTTATAAATCGATATTTAAATAAATATCAAACAGAAATAGAAGAAGAAGTTGTTGAGTTTATAGATGACATTAGCTATTTAGAATTTTATGATGACAAATTAAAATCAGATGATAATTCAGCAACGATACATTATATGACTGACCCAAAATTAAAAATTAATTTTTCAGATATAAAAATTATTGGTAACGAAGCCTTTGTACCAATATCAATAGATTGTAATGCTGATATAGATTATGCAATGTTTAAAGCTGACTATTGGACTTATGATAATTTGCCTAAATATTCCGAAGAAATAAACAAACATTATTTTTTAATAGAAGAATCGGTAAAATTAAAATTAAATCAAATAGTTGTAATTGATTTAGACGATGTTAAAGTCGAAGAAGATGAAGAGCAAGGTTTCGTACCATTTGCATTAGATAAATTTGATGAGATTGAAATAATATAAAACTTCTAATAACTAATATTTCGATTTGTCTATCAGACAAGAGCTGAACAGAGCTTCTCCAATTTTGGTTAAATTATAGACTTATCGAATCTGGAATTGAGGATATAAAAACAGTTTTTTAGCAGGACTGTTTTTTTTGGGAAAATTTTGAACTAATAAATCAACTTTACGAAACATATCTGTGACACTGGGTGAATAAATTTTAAATTGCGGTGCTATCGCTGCTAGATGTCGTGCATAATTTTTAAAGTTTCTGGGGCTTTTTCCTTGGATTATAATATTCCTTTCGAATCATTGCAGCGGTTTCGAAAAACCTTTAACTTCGTTGCAACCGCGATTCAAAATTTTGTTCATTCTTAAATTCTCCAGAGATCCTTTTTTGAAGCCATTATAAAGATTTTATTTTTGGTTCAATAAAAACAAATTTAATAAAACAACAATTGAGAAAGCTGGCTTGCTGAAATCCCGAAACATTACGCGTTAAAAAGCAGAATAAAAAATGAAAATAATAGCAAATAATCAAATATTCGAATTTGAACAAAACAGAAATAATGAAAACTTTTATTTCACTGATTTTTTACTTGCACTTCTGAAAGTTCCTAATGAGTATGTAATATGGCCGTATGGAATTGATAAACAAATGTCTGAAAGAGTATTTGCTTACGAACTATATCATCAGTGGAGATTAATTGCGAACCAGTTTAATTATGAGAACTTACTCATCAATGGAGAAATAAGAAAAGATGGATCAGTTCTGCGAAATAATTTTAATGATATCGTCTATCCAGACTTAATTTTGCATGAACAACAAAATAATTTAAACCAGCAAAAGATTGCTTGTGAAATAAAGACAGTCAAGAGTATTAATTCTTCAAATGGGAAATTTAATGTTAAAAAAGATTTAAAAAAATTAGGTAAGTATATAACTGAATTACAATTCGAAACAGGTATCTTTATACAGATAGGGAATCACTTTAATGAGTTTAGTGAAACAATAAGATATTTAAAAAAAAATGAAGCTGAATTTACGAACTCTGACAAAATTTATTATGTAATTAAAGATCATGCTTCTATAAAATTCGAGACACTTGAAAATTTATTAAATGCCAATGCTTAATAATTAGGGTTTTGTTTTACCATCGGGTAAGAAATGGGAACGTTGATCGGAAGTTTTCTCACATTTACTTTCTATTATGGAGTTATGAAATTTGGAATTGAAAATCACAAAGCAGTTTTTAATATGACTGCTTTTGAGGAATTAACGTGAACTATTTAAAGTACTCCATTCTTTTCACCTTTTTACTGAAATGATTTAGCTATTTTTGAAAGTAATAAATGGAGATTTTTTCAAAGGTTGCAAAAGTGAAAAGCAAAAATAGTAGCGTCCCATTAACTGTGTAAGTTAATGGGACGCTACCCAAATTAAAATCTTATACAAATTGCTTATTTCTAATTTTCTGCAATTTATTTTTTAATGGCGGAAAAACAAATTCAAATGGAATAAAGTCATCCTTTGTTGGTAACTTATCTGCAAATGCTAAAAATTCATTTTTAAAAATACTCGATTCATTATTTATATCTTTCCTTACAAACTCTATAAAATTATCATAGGAAGGAAAGATATTTAATATAATGTTATTTATACCTATAATTTGTTTTTGATCAGCATCGTTATTGGATTTTCTACTGCCTCCATCATCTAAAATATCTGTAAGAAATTGATCCGGAAATTTTTTAATTACTTCTTTTGACATTTCTTTTATTTCAGGAAGAATTATTTCTTTTTCATACCAAGCATTACTATTAATATCTTGTTGATAATTATTCAATAAGCTCGCTCTACTAAATGCACCAAAGAAATCATCTTTAGAATATTCCATTTTTTCTACAAAGTTCTTAAATCCATAAATTATGTAATGTTGTAGATCCTTTTTTGCCAATATTTGATTTTTATCCTCATCATATATTCTTTTAAATAAATATTTACAAATCCTCATTTCAAAAATGTATGGAAAACTAGCTCCATAAAGAAGACTTAGCAAAAACTCTTTATATTTGGTAGTATCACCTCCATAAAATCTTTTAGTAATTTTATTTTCGTAATTACTAATACATCGATCAATATAATCAAAATCAAGATGAAAATAAATTAACTGTTTTTCGGTTAGCTCTAAATTCCCCAAATAAAACAAAAGCATTAGATAGTTTTCAAATTTTTCTTTGGTATCAAAATCTCTGATTTCAGTATGATATAAATGAGCTGTCAGTCCAAACAATTTTCCACCCTTTTTCCATTTCTGAATGCTATTTATAATATAGTTCCAGTCAGAATTTATTACCGTTTCATATTCCTTAGTCGGAATTTCAGAATCATCAATTTCATCATTGAAGTATTTATAAAAATTATGATTAAAGCCAAATGATAAAGATTCCTTTGAGTGTTCCATAAAAAGGATTTGGAATAATATCTTTAAATGATCAAACTCTCCGGTACTATACAAATTATTTTCTTTCAGATATTTTTTTAAAATTGATTCATCAAAATCGTAAGAACAATTTTTATCATCTTTTTTAAGGCTAATTCTTCTCACCCCACCGGAATAACGATAACCTGAATTATCATCACTCCCGATAAATTTACTTCTATTCGAATAAATTAAAAAATACACGTCATTATAACAGAATTTCAATAACTTTATTATAAGAAAATCCCCAATGTCAACATCATCTTTTATTCTTTCAACGCTGATGAAAAATTCATTTAGAAATCTTTTTGCATCCCGCAGGTTCTTAATTGAATTAAATACCTCACCTAAGTTGTGTTGAGAATAAAGAGAATATCTTTCAAAAATTTTATCGAAATCAGAAATATTATTTCTCAAAGCTCTTTTTAAACTTTCTTGTAAATATTGATTTATCTCATTATTGCTAATTGGCAACAAATAAAATTCATTTAAAAAGATTTTATCACAATATTTTTTTGGATTTGGGATTTGATTAGTTTTGAGTGACTCTATAAGATAATCTTTTTCATAGCCTACAATATAATTGAATGTTTTAAAAGAAGCCGTATTTCTAATTAACTTTAGCAATTCAAATACTTCATTAGGTTGCAGCCTATCTAAATCATCTAAAAACACCACTACTTTTTTGCCTAACTTACTAAGAAGATTATCTAAATTTTCAAAATCATCTGAAACACTCTTATCGGATATGAGATTTAAAGAATTTAATAAAATTTCTGTCACTGAATTTTTATAAATAGGCAAAACTGATTTTCCATAGCTTTTTATTTCTTTTGCAATATCTATGCTATAGGGTTTAATTTCTTTTTCAACAGTACTAAAAAAATCATTAAAAATTGATATGATCGAAACATTTAACCAACTCCGAAATTTAATTACTATATAGTCATTATTGTCAATAAATGATTCCTCTATCAAACTCATAAAAGAAGTTTTTCCATCTCCCCATTTCCCTACTATTCCTATCGCCATAGATGAATCCGAATGATTACTTTTTATAAATCGGGCAACTTGTAATGCCTTTTCTTTTCTATTGAGAATATCTTGTGACGAATTACGAATAGGAGCATCTATATAAAAAGGAATTTCTTCCTTAATATCTCTTTCATTTCTCTTAAATTTCAAAAAAATTTGCAACAAGATAACAGTTCCAATTATAAAATAAATGAGATCAAAATATTTAAGAACAGGTATTGTTTCTAATGATTTTAAATCATTACGAAAAACCCATCTCACATAAGAATAAAAAAATACTGCAATTACAAAATAGACGATAGTGCTCGGTTTAAAATAAAACCCCTTTATGTATTTGTTAATAGCCCAAACTATGATTAAAGAAATGACTAGATAGAAGGTACATTCAGTAACCCAAGATTCAGAAAAGAATACTAGAAATTTATTTACAATATACTCTTGATAATAACGTAAGATAAAACTTTGAAAAGACGAATAGAAAAATAACAGAAACAACACCCATTTATGCTCTGATAATTGGAGCATTAATTTATCTATAAATTTCATTACATTTTGGTTTATTACAAATTTATTAAAATAAATATCTTTTAATGAAAATAACTTACTCCTATACTTTTTCCATAGCAAATTTATCAAACTAAGAATAAAAAATAGTACTCTGCATTTCATTTGAAAAATTCTAATAAAATAGAAAAACGAGTTCCGAAGTTTTTCTCCCTTTTTGCAAAAAAGGCAAGATCGTCTTTGGATATAAAATTTGCAAAAGTTTGTATATACAAAGACACATCTTGCTAAATGAAAGTTTTGATTTTTCAGAGGTCTGAAAAAACTTGGATATTATTGATAGCCAATGTTTTTGAGAATTATTGCTTTTGAAGAAAAAAAGCAATAAAATTGAATTTTTACAGTGGGTCTTTTTTGTGCAGGTTCTGTGAGCAGGGTGGGATTATTTTACACCTTTTATAAAATAAGGTGGGTTTACTTTACACAGATATGGAAGTGGGTGGATACTTTTTACGCAGCTAGAATTACTGAAAAATGAGGTTTCCCTCAAAATTTTAAGTGATATTATGTACCATGTATTATTTGTAACAGGTTGGTATATGGTTGTAGTTTTTATACAAGTATTATTAATTATGAAATATTTACCGAATATATTTTTCATGCTCAAACATTAATTATAGTTAAGTTTGATAGCCTAATAATTTCCTAATTTGAAAGAAAAATCTCTCTATCAAACGCAAATCTTCCGTTACGATTTCACCATTGCCTTTTAATTCTTTATCAAATGGCAATGTTTTATTATAAGACGTTTTCAAGCGTTTTGGCAGAATTACATCGACATAATAATTTCCATTTTCATCGGGTGTAAGTGAAATATTTTGGACTTTTCCCTCGATAATTCCGTATTCTTGAAAGCGGTAATTATCAAGTTTTATTAAAACTTTCTGTCCCGTTTGTACTTTTCCTGAATTCGCAGAAGGAATTTGCATTCTTCCAATTAGAGATTCTGTATTTTCAGGAAGTATTGACATTAGCACATCTCCTTGTTTTACAAATTGATTTTCTCCCCAAAACTGCTGAAAGCTTACAGTACCGTCCGTTGAAGAAATGAATAAATAGCTTTGTTCCCATTGTCGCAAGGATTTTCTTAATTGTTCATATAATTGCAGAGTTTGGGAAGAATAATTAATCTTATCTTTTTCTGTATTGATAGAAGCTCCGCTTTTTGTTTTATTCAGACCAGAAATGGCTTCTTGCATTTGAGAAAGAGAAATATTAATGTTTTTAAGATTTTGTTCCGCCTGAAGAAATTTTATTTTTTCATTTTCCAATTCTAGTGCTGCAATAACGCCTTGATTAAATAGCTCTTGCGAACGCTGAAAATTCTTTTTTGTTAATTCATATTTGGCAACTTCAATGCTCCTTTGCTGTTGAAGATTGGCGATTCTTCCTCTATATTCAGAAAGGCTTTGGTTTGCGGCAAGGTTTTCCGGGGCATAAGGTTGTAATCTTGTAAATAATCTTTCATCTTGAAAAGCTTTTGCAAAACTATTGTAATCGCTCTGTATTTCTCCCAATTTAAAAGTCGATACTTTTTGAAGTGGGAAAGATTGTAACTGATTGGTTGATAATGAGTCGGTAATATCTTTCAATTCCAAAATGTCGTGATAATTTGCCGTAGATTGAAGTACCATCATTACCTGTCCTGTTTTTACTTTTTGATGGTCTTTGATTAAAATTTTTTCAATTTTAGAATTGGTTCTGGCTTCTAACTTTTCCGGTGGATTTTGGGAAGTGATGATAACACTTGCCGGGACAAATTCCGGATATTTGATGATATAGCTCATTACGAGAATCAATAGTAAAATAATGAAAATAATAGTATTTCCCCACCGAATCATCCAATGGGGTGGTTGTGAAAGAATGTCTTGAACACTTTCGCTGCGTAGTTCAATATTATCTAATATATCTTTTTTGGATTCCATTGTAAAAACTTAAATTTTAAAATGACCTAAATACGTTAAGACTATATCTAAAGATTGTTTTTGTATTGTTGCTCCGTCATGAATACAATTATCTGTAGGTGCAATATAGAATTCATAAGGTTTTTGTTTTATTTTTAAGATTGGATAATCTGGGAAATATTCAAAAAATAATTTACATATATTTTTGTTATTTATATTTTCTTTTCCAACATTTTTCTGCCTTAGCATATTATATATTTGTAGGATTGTAAGATTTACAAAAAGAAAATATCTATGATCTGCTCCAAGATTGATTGTTAATCTATTTCCAAATTTGTTTGATGTATATATTGTCATCTCTATGTTGGAACTGTCTTTGTGAAGTCCAATGAATTTTAAATCACTAAATGTGTGATTCTCTGGTAATTTTCTTTTATCTACTGAAACGCTCTCGCAGTTAGCAAAATTTGTTGCAATGCTCAAGAACTCTACGGGGGTATTTGACATAGTGCCAACAAATTCGTTAAGAAGCGAATTTGTTTCTTGTACTTTATTTTTATTAATAATAAACTGTTCAAATACTTCTTTCTCAGTTTTACAATTAATCAAGTTTAATTCTTTGAATAGATTTTGTAAGCGAAGAGGAAGTATTCCTAAATAAATTGTATTGTAATCTTTATTAAATGCTTCTGTGCTTATTATTTTATTTTCTTCATTTGAAAGGCATCTCCATTCACGTTTAGGGAGATAAGCATCATCTTCGTAATGGCATTCAATTTCTTCATCAATTAAAGGGACTTTCAAAGAAATCAAATCTTTATGATGAATAATCCCCAAATTAATTTCGATAGCATCGCTGAAATCAATCGAGTGGTGTAATAATTTTATTCCTGATTTTAGCTTCATATTAATATTTATCAAAAATTCCCGTATAAACAATTGTAATGTCGTGTTTTTCATTCCCCAATGTGCTCCCATCGTGAATAAAATTATCCGTAGGTGCGATATAATATTGGTAGGGTTTAATTTCCAATCTTATTATTGGATAATTAGGATTTTGTTCAAAAAATTTTTCAACAATATTACTTGCTGTGATTTCTGTATTTTTTATCAAATTAGAAATTTGTCTTAATGATAGATTGACATAAAACAGATATCGTGATTCCTCACTGATATTTATAGAAATTCGATTATCAGATTTATATGCCGAATACGGTGTGAAAATTCGACTTTCATCAATATGCAATCCAGTATAACGAACAAATTCTTTATTAATAAAATGAAATGTGGTTGTTTCGTGATTAGGTTGTCCTTTTGTAATCCTGTGAAATCGAAATTTTGGAATTGACGATTTTGTCCCGAGAAAAATTTCCAGTTTATTATTAAGCTCTGTAATCGATTTTTCTTTACTCCTCAATGTAGAGTCAATATCAAATAAACTCTTACAATTCGATAATTCCAATTTGTGAATTGTAGAGACAATATCCTTAGGAATATTTCCAATTGCGATTGTTTTGTGAAAAGGATTACTAAAATTATTGGTTACTAGTTTTTTGAATTCACTATCAGTAATTGGTCTCCAATCTTTTTTGGGAATAAAGGAATTCTTCAGATAATTTAAATCACTGACTTCACAGCTCCGTTGGACTCCAGAATTAATTAGTAATTGATTTCTGAAATTTTCTTCAATCCGATTAACAAGTAATATTCCTTTCTTTAACATTTGATTTAAAAGAATTTAATTTATTTTTAATGCTTTTATCAATTTTAGAAGAAGTAGAGATATTAATCTCGTGTACCATTTCTGCATAATCCAAAGAATGGATTTCCAATGAATTGTTTATATCATTTGGTAGAGAAGACAGAATATCATTTTGTATAAATGAAACAAGTTTGATAGTATCATAACAATATATAGTAGGGTTATCAAATCCATTTTCATTAGAATATCTATTTCCTAAAAACCCGCCACCACATATGTTTGAGAGCAAACAGTTTATACATTTTTCATTCAGCATACTATGACTATTAAAATATATTTCGAATAGAGGGTCATCATGCAAATCCTCAATGCTATTATTAAAAATATTGAGATTATTTCTAGTAATTCCCTCATAACAAGCCCTGATAGAGTCTGAAACCTCCAAAGCGCCATTTGTTTCCAATACTGCAACACCATTTGTTAATGTTCCTAACATTTGATCTCCAATTTGTTCTCCCATAATAAGCTCTATCAGTGTTCGGAAGAAACGGATCATAGGTCTATTGGTATCAGTTTTCCATATTTTAAACACTTCAATAAGCCAATCAGCGTATGGGGTATGATCTATTGTATTAACCTTATCACTATGAAAACCATCAGGTAAATTATCATAATGACCATCAGGTAATAATAAATTGAAATTCTGGACATCCAAGTTTTTCAGCTCATCATAAAACTCTTCTGGAGAGATGTCTAAATTAACAACAGATAAAATACTATTAAATCCATATTTCTTTCCCCTTTCAATTGCTGTCATTACTTTATCATAAGACCCCTTTCCATTATGGAAGACTCGATATTTATCGTGATGTTTTTTAGGGCCATCCATACTTATCCCAACTCTTATATTGAGATTTTTAAAAAGTTGACACCATTTATCATCAAGAGTTACTCCATTAGTCTGCAATGCGAAATCGAATGTCACATTTTTAATTGTTTTAGTGAAAATTTCGACAGACTTCTTATAGTTATCCATTGACCACAATAACGGTTCTCCACCGTGAAAAACTATTTGTAAATATTTTACATCGTTTCTTATACAATATTCATTCAGTTTCATTGCGAATATTGTAATCGTTTCAATTGACATAAATTTAGGTTGTGATAAATAAGTATTATCTCCTAAATTATACATATAACAATAAGAACAATTTAAGTTGCAACGGCTGGCTACTTTCAGAACAAAAGATGTTATTTTTTTCATATTAAAAATTGAATAATACTCCGCCAGCAAAAAAAACTGACGGAGAATGAAATGAGAAAGAGTTAAACTCTTAAAAACTGATCTGTTTTATTGTAAGCAGCAGATGCTCCATCAATTTTGGAAATTGCGACATTACAGTTATCTGACGCTGTGTTTCCGCCAAAAATTGATTTATACAGATCCATTTTCTCATTTTCGGAAGTCTTAATAGCTTTCTTAACAAGAGTTTTATTCTCTAAATCAGAAACTAATTTTACTTTCTTTTTCATAAGAGTTGAATTTTGGTTAATACTATTGCCATCAGTTAGGACATGGCGACCGCCCTCATTTTAAAATGAACATATTTAAATAGTGTTATTTTTTTTCAGCATACTCCTGATAAAAATATTTGTTAGGTACCAAATAGACCACATTCTGCTGAAAATCCAAAATTGTATTAAACCGCTTTAATACTTCATTTCCCAAAAAATGAGCATTAAATCCGAGAGGATTAGAAGTAGAAAGCAACTGTACGGGGACATTTGTAAGACTATATTTCCCGAAATTAATTCGTTCATTTAATAAGGTAACTACCTTGACATCTTCATTTCTAGAATTTTTCAAGGTTGTTTTTGCGATAATAGGAAGTTTTTCTTCTGGATATTTTTGCTTTTTAGCAATATCTTTATCTATTAGAACAGTCCTTTGATAACCACTATCAAATAGAAAAATATTTTCAAATTTTTGCTTCTTAATTTGTAATTGAGTAGTAATGAAAAAATGTTCCCGAATAAATTTTAGATTAAAGGATTGGTATTTTTTATCTATTTTGCTTTTTTTATTGTACAAAATCAATCTATTTTTATCATAATCAATTTCAACAATTTTTTCATCGAAAATATCCCATCCCAATAGTCCAGAAGCTCCTTCAGGAATTTCGCCAATTGGGTAAATCTGCTGATCATTCCATATCATATTTCCAATTTGGAATTGATTTTTAGCAAGATCACTCATTGTTATTTTTTCTTTGGAATCATTCGGATTGTACTCTTTTTTTATTACCTCTTTCGTTAAATGAAAACCCGAAGCACCAGTATCGAATACCAGATTTAAAGTGTCTTTCTTATTAAAAATGGTTTTCAATACGATATTGTTTTTATCTGTAAGAACGAAAGAAATTGTATCAATATCTTTTTTAGTATTTACTATACTTTTTCTTTTGGGTGCTTGAAACCTTGTATAACAGGAATCTTTATGTTTATATAAAACAATGAAATCAAATTTCTGTTCTGGTCTTAATTTAATTTCAATAGAATCAATATCTGTTATCAGCTTAACATTCTTTCGTTTAGTTATTTTTCCAGTGTTATAAATATCAGGTTTTATAGTCGAATCTAAGTTCCACACCGTTTTTGCTAACCCATCTTCAATAATAGAAACCTTTAATGTATTAGATTTTATTACAGGAATCTTTTTCTGAGCATATCCCATAATAATTGCGAATAGACAAACGAATATTATTAATTTTTTCTGTATCATTTTATTAGTTTTATGAGCCAAGTTCCAATTGATTTTTAACAAGTCGATAATATTCTCCTTTTTTTGCCACTAATTCTGAGTGATTTCCTTCTTCCACAACTTTTCCTCTATCCAACACTACAATTTTATCGGCATGTTTTACGGTTGATAATCGGTGCGCAATCACAATAGCCGTTTTTCCTTTGAAGAAATTTTCAAGATTTTCCATGATAACTTTTTCATTATTGGCATCCAACGCACTGGTCGCTTCATCAAAAAAAATGTATTCCGGAGATTTGTAAACGGCTCTTGCAATGAATAATCTTTGTTTTTGTCCTCCACTAACACCAAGTCCTTCGTTTCCGATTTTAGTATTATAACTTAATGGAAGTCCTTCAATAAAATCTTTGATATTTGCTATTTCTACAGCTTTTCTTAGCTTTTGTTTATCAATGTAATCTTCACCTATTGCAATATTTCCGGCAATTGTATCATTAAAAACATAACCTTCTTGCATTACAACTCCACAATGGTCTCTCCATATTTTAGGAGAAATGTTCTTCAGGTTGGTATTTCCTATTTTAATTTCTCCATTGGTGGGTTCATAGAATTTCATTAATAATTTGAGAAGTGTAGTTTTTCCACTTCCGCTGGCTCCAACGAAAGCAGTAGTTTTTTGATAAGGAATTGAAAGATTGAGATTTTCAAAAACATATTGGTCTGAACCGATGTATCTAAAAGACATATTACTAACCTCTATATTATTTTGTGGAATTTCTGAAACATATTGTTCATCTTTATTCTCTTCGTCTTCCTTATCGTGAATTTCTCCCAAACGTTCCAGCGATATTTTTGCATCCTGCGATTGTCTTATAAATTCAACTAATTGCATTAAAGGGCTATTTAATTGTCCGATGATATATTGAACGGAAAGCATCATTCCCAAAGTAAGGTTTCCACTCAAAACCAACTTAGCAGAAAGAAAACTTACTAAAATATCTTTCATCTGATTGATGAAATTTCCACCAACAGATTGCCATTGCTCTAATGACAAAGATTTTATTCTCAGTTTAAACAATTTGACCTGCAAAAATTCCCAGCCCCAACGTTTTTGTTTTTCTGCGTTGTGCATTTTGATTTCCTGCATTCCGTTTACCAATTCAATGACTTTGCTTTGCTCTTGGGATATTTGGGAAAACCTTTTGTAATCCAGTTCTTTTCTTTTTTTTAGAAAAAAAGTAATCCAAACTATGTAAAGAATAGCTCCAACCAAATACACCAAAAATAATCTGTAATCATAAAACAGCAATACGATACTGAAAATAATTAGATTGACTAATGAAAATAAAGTATTGAGCGAAGAGCTTGTAAGCAACTGTTCTATTCTCGTGTGGTCATTGATACGCTGCATAATGTCTCCCGTCATTCTCGTATCAAAAAAACTGATTGGGAGTTTCATTAATTTAATGAAGAAATCGGAGATAATAGAAATATTGATTCTCGTAGAAAGATGTAACAAGATCCAGCTTCGTATTACTTCAATACCCATTCTTCCAAGAAAAAGCATTATTTGTGCTATTAGAACAAGATAGATAAAGTTCAAATCCTGATTTTGAATTCCAACATCTACGATGCTTTGGGTAAGAAAGGGAAGAATAAGCGAAAGTAAACTTCCAGCTAATAATCCTACTGCAAGCTGAATAACTAATGATTTGTATTTTAGTAAGTATTTTGAAAGAAAAGAAAAGGTCATTTTTTTCTCATCTTCATCAAATTCATTTTTATAAAAAGCTGGTGTAGTTTCTAATAATAAGGCAATTCCTTCTTCTGTGGTTTCATCAGCATTTTCACCAATCCAGTGTTTTATGAATTCTACCTTGGTATAAGTGATTAAACCATAACTAGGGTCAGAAATGTAAACCTTTCCTGATTTATCAATTTTGTAAACCACTACAAAATGCTGCTTATTCCAATGAACAACACAAGGCAATGGAACTTCCTCTTGTAAAGTATTGAAATCAACTTGTACACCAAGACTTCTGAATCCTAAATTTTCTGCTGCTTCGCTTAAGCCAAGCAATGAACTTCCTTCTCTTGTCGTCTCAGAAAGATTTCGGATTTGCTGTAATGGAATTGTTTTACCATAGAATTTGGAAATTATTCTAAGGCAAGTAGGGCCACAGTCTTTGGCATCGGGTTGTTTGTAGAAGGGAAAGTTTTTTTTCAAAATAAAAATCTACTGATGGTAATCTAAAATGTCAAAATAATTTTTTATCATCCATTTCTTAATTTGATAAGGATAATCTTCATAGAATGCATTATCTTCATTTATACTATATCCTTTATCTAAATTTTCTTTTGCTTTTATAAAATATTCTAATGCTTCTTTTTTTTGGTGCATAAAATAATAAGTTTCGGCTTTGTAAAATTGTGCATCAGAAAAGTTGGGATATTGTTCTAAACTTTTGTCAAAATATTGAATAGCTTCTGTATACTGTCTTTTTTCATAAAAAATAATGCCCATATAGAATAATTCAAGATAATGAGGGGTACCTCCATTTTGAATGTTCAATTCCATAGACAAGTTCATGTATTTTGGGGCTTCTTCATACCTATTTAGTTGTATCAGGCACAATGCTTTGTAGAAATAAAAATAATGATCCATAATTAATCCTTTATTATAATGGCTAATTAAAACATCGAAATCCGTTAATGCATCATTATAATTTTTCTGAAAAATACATTTGATGAAAGCTCGATATGATAAGTATTTATCATATTTATCGTCATACAATACTGCTTTATCAATGTACTGCATTCCTAACTCATATTTTTTTCTTTTAAAATATGGCATTGCTTTTTGTTGCCACAAGAAAGCATTCTTAGGAAGTAATACCAAAGCAGAATCTATATATGTTTGATATTCGGGTCTGTAATATGAATATTTATATGCTCCGTTTCGCAAATATTTATTATATATTTCTTCTTTATTTTCTTCTTGAGAAAATAAATTTATACTAATAATTAAAAAAAATAATTTAAGATATTTGGGCTTCATTAAGGATAGATTGATTTGAGAATAGGAAACGATTTGGGGAGAACAAGTAATCTTGATTGTCATAATTAAATTTTAAAAATATTCCGTTCTCTAATTTTTGATAATCAGCCATATTTTCTGCAAGCATTTGATATATTTGCTTTCCTTTAGGAGTGAAAATTTCAAGTTTTGATATAATTTCAACATCATATATCAATTTATCCAAGTAAAACCCAATTCTGCCATATAATTCAATTTTTTCGTATTCATTTGGATTACCATTTAATAAAAAAGCATTCAAAGTATGAATTATTGTACAGAGGGTAAACATGCTATGAAATGCTCCATAAAGTGTTCTACCTTCTCCGGAAAACCCAGTAAACTCTTTTAATAATGTTTGAGGTGGAAATAGGAAATAGCTATCACTATCTCTCGTTAATAAAGTAAATATGGAATGTCCTGATTGATGAGCAATTTCATCCATAAAAAGAATATCGTTATGTTTTCTTTCGTGAATGTTAATGAACGAAGTTCCAAAATAATTTATAGAAGCAAATGATGGCGTTTTAGGTAGATTAAAAACAGAAATCTCCTTTGTAGTCATATTTAATAATTGTGTAAATCCAGGTGAACATTTAGAGAGATTATCATAAGCTTTATTTAAATCTTTTAATACATCTTTTTGTATTTCTATAATGCTATGCTCAAAACCAGACGGATGGTATTGATGTAGGATATTCGGAACAACTGAACTGATACGAATGTTTGAATTTTTTAAATATCTATCTTCGTTTATATGTAATTGTTCTCCATTTTGAAAATAATATTTTTCATTATCATAAATAATAGAGGTTTGTTTAGGAGACACTACAAAACCAGCTTCCGGAATGCGAGCGTTTTTAAAACAATCTATATCAATATCAAATTTCAAAGGTAAATTCCCTATGTAATTATTGACAATATATTGCCGATAATTAAGCTTTTGATCTTGTCCTTTATTCTTAAAAAAATAATAAAACAATGAGGGTTCTAAATATTCTTTGTCAAATTCAAATTGATCAAAAACTTTTTCATCATTCTCATACAACAAATACTTCAGTGTATCCGATAGTTGATTTAACTCATCACTTGCTTTGTCAACATCTATTATAAAATTGTCAATTTTCATAAAAATCACCTGAATTAATAAAAAAGGGGCTGTCTCAAAAGGTAAATTAACACTCTAAGAATCTCCTAAATAACAAAGATTGTCATACAAGAATCCGAGAGAGTACTTTTGAACAGCCTCTTTGTAATTAAGAAATATTAAATTTTACCGTATCCTCTTGTCCCATTTGGATCATCAACAGTACATTTGGTTGGATGGCAATACTCTTCTGTATCCGGTAAAAGTCCTCCATTGATTACTTTTAAATTACCAACAACTTTTTCAGAAAGTTTTCCTTTCTTAAGTTCATTTAATGTCAATTTTTTCATAAAACACCTTGTTTTTAATTTTCCTACTCATTAGCTTTTCGGATTCCGCTTATTTTGATTTTCTACTCACAAACCTATGTAACGAAATACAAAATTCATAGTATTTACTTTATAGATTTATAAATTAATAGCTCAAAACACGATTTTAAAACACTTATAATCAGTTGGTTACATGAATGTTTTCAAAAACCTGTAATTAATGTTTTCTTACATATAAATAGGTTCTGAATTAACTTATTAGTGAACTTCGTTGCCTATAAAGTAAATATTAAGCTTACAATAACGAAATGATTTTACGATTAGAATTAGGAAATTATTCTAAAGCAAGTGGGACCACGGTCTTTGGCATCAGGTTGTTTATAGAAGGGAAAGTTTTTTTTTCAAATTACTTTGTACGACTTTTGAATTACAATTTTTTTACCAGTTCCTGTATTCCATAATAGTTTATGGCTTTTTCTTTTAACGGATTTTTACTCCATTCTTCCCATTCTCCGTTGTAAGGATTGTAGCCACATTTCAGCGGTTTTGAAGTGTCTAAACCGTCTTTGTTGGTATGTTTTCTTTCTGTGTAAGCTCTGCAATCTGTGCAGATATAACGAAATTCGCAATCTTTGCAGACTTCTATGTTGTCTTTTGTAAGATTCCAATATTTTTTGAAATCTTTGTGATTGAGAGCTTCTTCTAACGTAGTATCTTTTATATTGCCAAAGCTTTGAGGCATGGAAGGGCAGTTTCTAATGTTACCTTCAGAGTCTATGGAAATTTTTTTGTGGAGACAGGAGTTGTGGTTGTTGGATAAAGTATATGTTTCGAGATTAGAATTAAAATAGTTTGAAGAAATCAATCCGCAATTTTTTTTATTTATAATTTTATCCTCAACATAAATTATAATTCTATTCAAATATTTATCTTGTTTATTTTTATCACATCCAAAATAAATCAATGTATTAATTTTATCATTTGACTTAATAATGTTTTTACTTATTAATCTATTTTCTAATTTCATTTCATAAGGTAGGATTATTTCAATACCTTTTAGAGTTGTTTTAGATAGGTTATTCAAAAATTTAAAAAACGTATTTAAATCAATTAAATCATAACATCTAATTTGTAATTGTTTTATTCTATTTGTATCAATAAATTTTGCAATTTGAAATGAATCTTCAAGAAAAAAAGATTCTTTACTTAAATCAATTATTATACTAGAAATTGGTTCAGCAACCTTATAATTTAAATTTAAAGGAATTAGTTCTTTTATGATTTGGGTATCTATAAACCCTATTTCATTTACTAATAAAAAATTTAAATAATCTTTTAAGTGTTTTTCATTTTCTTCTCCATAATTGTCATAAATTTCTTCAATGGAAAAATTTGGAAACTCTTCAGTAAGTAAAATATAGAGAGAATTTGGAATAAAGTAATAATTATTTCTTTGTGTATCGCAAATTATACTCCTTGTATGCCCATAATTTACCAAGCAACAAGCAAATCTATTGAAATAAGTCATTTTATTTTATTAACGTATTTTAAATAAATACTTAGCTTTGGCAAATTATATTCGTATCTTAAAGAGTCCAGGTTTTTCATGTCCTCTATTGGAGATGACCCTAATTTTTTTGTATCAGAGTTAAATTGGAGCTGTGTGCCAAATTTTTGTTTCTTATTTTCACTCGTTAGATCTCTATCTATTAGAAGAGCTTTATTATTTAAAGAATAGGAGTTTGATTTTAAAACATATTCCAATATTTCTTTTCTAAAATTAATTTCCATATCACTATGTTGAGCAATATAAAAAATACTTTTGCTTGCTAAACAATCACAATCATCATCAAGTATTGTATCTAAAGTATGTTTTTTTATTAAAAATTTTACAAATCCCCTGTTTATTGAATCTTGTTTAATAGTCAAACGACCTATACTATCTAGTTTTTGAGGATCATTATTGTATTTATTAAACAATCTTCTGTACATTTGATCATCTTCATAAATTTTATTCCAATTAATTTGGCTCAATTCACTGTTTTTATTGCATTTACTATATTGATTATAAAATTGTATTAGTTCTATGGTTCCTAAATCACATTTATTTATTTTATTATAATTTTTTTTTATAAGTTCTTCAGCTAATAAAAGATTATTTTTTTCTTTTGATTTTGTTAGATATTTTAAAATTATAGCTTTTTTAGAATTATTATATAAATGAAATAATGGAATTAAATTTTTACGGGTATAGTTTGAAATGGTTGCACTATCAGATAGTAAATTCAAACTATCTGCCTTTTGCATTACAGTTACTAAATTTAATGGTGTATTACTGGTCTTTATACAAGCAGTAAAAAATAAAAATAAAACAAAATAAATAATATTATTTTTCATTATTAACTGATAATTTTAGATATAACTATTCTGGAGCTTTCAACAATATAACCTCTCGTTTGATAAAAATCTGAATTAGAATACATCATAGCAATATCACTCAAATTTTTATTTGACATTTTTTTTTGTATGTTCCAATAGCAAAGAGGTAGTTTTTTATTTTTTAATTTCGTTTCTACTTTTTTCATAATTTTTTAATATAAACAATGACATTTGTTCCTCTAAATAATAGTTACATGGTTTGGAAACCATTCCAAACTGCCCTACAGGATTTACTTCAAGAAAATAATACTTTTCATCTTTTGAAACTATCATATCTATCGAGCAAGTTTTCAGATTTAAATCTTTAACAATTTCTCTTAAACTTGATTCTATATTTATTGGTAGTTGATAAGGTACATTTCTATTTCCTTTTTGTCTATTGTAATTTCTAAAATCCACCCTAGTTTTATTATCATTTTGAGAAAATATAGCCATAGAATAAAAAATATCATTTAGGTAGAATATTCTAAGCTCAAATTTTTTTTCAATTTTATTTTGAACTTTGGTAGGAAAAATATAGCCCTCTTTTTTGATTTCACTTACTTCACTTGTATACATCATATAATGAGAATCACTATCATAAAATGTTACAGCATCGCTTATTGGCTTTGTAATTAGATTGTTTTCTATTATTAATTTGTTGATAATCTCTATTTTATTAGTTATATATGTGTGAGGAATATTTAGACCATGTTTCTCAGCGAGTTTAAGAGTTTTCAACTTATTTATACTTTCACTGTATTTGTTTATCCAAACTGAATTGTCTAAAAACGATTCTAAAAACCTATATATTGTTCCTAATTCGGATAATAAATGATTTTGTAGAGTTTTATTATTATCAAATTCATTAAAAATTTTAGGTTCAATGTTTATAAAATCTTCATCAAAACTGCGTCTAAACCAAATAGTATTTACAATTTGGTTATCAATTTTTTGATTATTAAAATTAAATTCAGAATTGGAAATGTCAATATAAAAGTCTTTATTTAGTAAATCATCACCATTTATTCGAACTATTACTTCATTGTTTTTTTTATGATGATACAACCAATTTAAAACATCATCTGTTGTATTCTCTCCGTAATTTTTACTAAAAATAATTATCATAATGTCAAATCATAAAATTAGACTATTTGTATTTTTGCTACAAATAGCCTATTTTAATTTTTACACACCAGCTGTGTTCACATCTTTTATAACAGTGTCAGTAACATAAACTGTCCCGTTAAAGGTAGTGTCAGCTCCATAAGTATAAGGATCAAATGCTAACTTTCCTCCTTTTACTTTTTGCATTTTGAATTTTTTCAACTTTAAACTTTCTAACTTTTTCATAAAATAATGTATTAAATATTCCTACTCATTAGCTTTTCGGATTCCGCTTATTTTGATTTTTCACTCACAAACCTATGTAACGAAATACAAAATTCATAGTATTTACTTTATAGATTTATAAATTGATGGTTCGAAACACGATTTTAAAATATTTATAATCAATTGGTTACGTGAATATTTTCGAAAACCTGTAATTAATACTATTTTACATATAAATAGATTCTGAAATAACTTATTATTTGGCTAATAAGGTCATTTGTATTATTGTTGATGCCATGATTAGCATCTTCATAAATCAATAATCTTGTCGAAAAATTATTAGATTTCAATGCATTAAATAAGAGGAAAGCATTATCTACATTGACCCGTTCATCATTGGCTCCGTGAATGATAAAATTCTTCAAATTTTTATTTTTTATTAATGGAATTGAAAGTAATGATGAACGCTTATCTAACTCCTTTTTAGGATTTTTTTCAAAATCGGGAATGAGTTCTTTATACAACTCATACATTTCCGGTCTGTCTTTTTGGTTTAAGTCAGCAATTCCACCAATGGTAGCATTTGCCATTATTCTATCCGTGTCTTTCAGAACCAAAAAATTGGTCATAGAGCCACGACTTACCCCCAGCATTCCGATTCTTTTTGGGTCAGCATTACTTTGATGATCAATGATTTCAAATAACTTCATCACATCTCCGATGTCTTTTCCTCCAAATTCATCTTTTCCTTCACTTCTACCGCTTCCACGTAATTGTGAACCAATAATAATAAATCCTTTTGTTGCAATTTTTGAGAGAAAATTAGTCAACACAGGTATCGTAACTGCTCCCAATTCTTTGTTCCCTCCACGATTAAAAATAATCACAGGATATGTTCCTTTCTTTTTTGGCTCAATTAGAAATCCTCTGATTGTAAGATTGTCATAGGAGGAATAATTATAGCCGTAAATATTTACGGAATCCAGATACTTGTATTCATCTTTGAAAACGGATTGTCCGTTTTTATTTTTTATAGTATATCCTTCTATTTTTCCAGGAAAGGTTTGTTCTAAATTAACTGATGAATTTTGAGCACAAAACAGTCCTGAGAATAGTAATAAGTAAACATAAAATATTTTTTTCATCTTCTCATTTTTTTAATATTTTCTATCGAATATTTTTTTGGAAACTCTTCATACCAAGTCAGCAAAGTTTCTTCTCCAAGGTTATCATACACTCCTTCATATAATTTTTCTAACCTATCTTTATGCTCTTCAATATTAAATGAATTGTTATACCAATTCTGTTGTTTTCTTTTTTCTGGTTGATGATGAATATATCTTCCAAAATTTTGTAAACAAAAAATTTCATAATCTTGGGTAAAAAGGATAAAGTTATGCCACATTTCATCAATAATCAATGTTGAGTCGTCAATAAAAACACCGTCCATTTTGTTACCTAACCAAAGCCATTTTAAAGTTTCGTTAAAAATTTTTTCTGCTTCTTCTTGTTCCATATTGTACATTACCAAAAAACGATCGACAATATCTACATTTTTATAAGCGAGTACATCAGATAAGGATTTATTCATAGTTTGATATTCTTCTATTTAAAAAAAAGGAATGGAAAACTACCATTCCTTTTTAGTTTGATGAAATTATTACGCTTGACCTGTAGTGCCACCACCAGGATTCTGTGGAGGAGTTACCGTGCATATATAACACTGTGAAAGAACTATTGGCTTTGGGCGAACAGTACAAGCGGTTCCACCATAAACTTCTTTTAAACCTTTGATTTTTTTCTTCAACAGGCTTTCAATAACTTTCTTTTTGTTTTCATTCGTTGTTTTCATAAGTAAATAAAACAATTATTTTTTCCTACTCGTTAGCTTTTCGGATTCCGCTTTTTATTTTACTTAACAAACTTATGATGAAGACTTTAAAAGTCATAACATTTACTTTTTATATTTATAAATCTACAGCATGATTTCATTTTACAAATTGCTAATAACTAATGAATTATGTCAATATTTTGTTTTCTAACATCTTCATATTATTATATCTAACCAAATAGTCATAAACAAGCATTTCAAACAACCTTTGATTAGAAATAAACATTCTATTAATGTGCATGTGGAAAATACTTGCGAAAAAAGAATCCAAAAAGTTGAAATCATATCCTATTATTTTTTCTGAGATAAGTCTAATCATTGAAGCATTTTCAAGAATTAAATTTCTAATCTCTGCAAATTCGTCAGAACTAATAAACTCCTCATATTCTGGTTTGAACTCTAAGAATTTTTTCTTCAACTGGTTATTTAGATTTTTATCTGAATTGAACTCTTTTTTAAAAGCATCATTAGAATTGGTAAACAATTTTAATTTTCCTGCTTCGGATATTTTAAACTCCGAAAGTATCAGTTCAATATAAAACAGTGAAACCATAATCTTCTCTTCATCATCATAATCTAAAAAATTCAGAACCAACTCACTGCTTTTGAAAAATAATTCCTCTGCAAATCCTATTGTATCTATACCATATCGTTCTAATTCTCTGCTATAAGTATCTATGACAATATTTGATATTTCTCCGGAATCTATAAATTCTTTTAGTTTTGAATTTATTAAATCCAAAACTATATGATAATTGACTTTATCAAATAATCGAACTCGAAATCTTAAATGTGGTTTGGTATCATTATACCGAATAAAGAACCATTTTTCAATTAGATTTTGTTTTTTTAAGTCGCCAATTAAAGGAGTTATAGCTTCCTGTAAAATAATGTCGGAAGTTTTTACTCCACAATATATTTTCAAATAGATCCATTCGCTTCCTGGAGAGAATTTTCTGGTTTTCATTTTAGATTTTCATAGAGTGGAAATATGAATTGACTCGTGTAATTTTGCTTTTTATTACAGAGGAATTCCTCAATAAAAACTTCTTTTTCGTTTTTGATTGATGCAAAAAAAAGGTTGACCAATTCCCAATTTTTAAAGTTTATTAGCAAAGTATTATCTGCCTTTACCCATTGAATCCATTGTGGAATTTGTCTTATTCCTCTCCAATTTTCGATTTCAATCATTATTTGCTCTTGATTCAAGCGTAAAAAACGTTTTATCTCTTCTGTAGAAATTTTCCATCGGGCTTTCGATAGAATAATATTGCCATATTCTACTCTTGGTAAGAATTGATAAACTTTACCTAAATCACCCCAATCAAAAGACAGTCCCGATCGAATGTTTTGAGAGCTTAAATCACATAAAAAATGGTAAACAGGCAACGAATTGGCAGAATAATTATGAGCATTAGTAAGATAAGGTACAATCTCTTTATCGTGTGATTTTGACCGAAGAAACAACCTATCGTTTTTTATAGAAAGTAATAAATCATCAACAGGAATTTGATTTTCTACAGGCAAAAGAGATTTTGCCAAATAGGGAATCTCATAGTTTCTCATTTGTGGTCGCTTTAGAATATTTCCTATTCTTGCTTCTGGAAGATGAATGATTTCCGCTAAAATTTGTTCGGTTTTTAAATCGTTTTCTTTTTTGGAAATTTCTTTAACTAAATCTCTAATTTTTGATATTTCCGAGTCAAATCTTGTTAATAATCTACCTGCATTTGCACTTCCAAAGTTCAGATACAATTTTTGAGAATTATCATCTGAAACGATTTCAGTCATAAAATATAAAGTGTCGGACAAATCATTCCATTCTTCTTCAAATTCCGGAAAATCTTCATCTGAAAGTTGTATGGAAAACTTATTTTCAGCAATTGCAGCCTGTATTTTTTGATTTAAAATAATCTGAACAGGGTTCAAACTAATGTCCAATTTCCTGTTTTTTGAAGAAAACGGGATTATTAAATCTTCTATGTAAGGATGAATGCCCGCAGATTGAACATTTTGCCTGTAACCAATTCCAGTTTCGGTATCCAACGCAAAAGCTAATGGAATTTCTTCATTTTCAAACCTTTCGTAAAATGCAACTTTGAATTTTTCGAGTAGTGAATTTTGGGAATTGTTTAAAGTAATTTTATTCAGAAATGAAATACCTTTCTTCATTTCTTTTTTCCAATGATAAGATAATCCAATTTGATTGTCAAAGTAAAGGTCAGTTTGAAAAAGATATTTTTTTTCATATTCAATGTTCAAAGTCTGAATACTTTTTTCGATTTCGTCATAAGAAGAAACCGAATTTTCAAAGCAATTGTCAAGTTTTGAAAGTTGGTTTTTGATGTCAAGCAAAATATTTTTTTCTTTCTCTGCTCCTATACGGTTCAAAATAAAAATGATTGAATCCAAAAAATCCACTCCGGAAATATTTGGTTCCATTTCACTTACAATTACCCGATTTTCAATCAATTCCTTAATATATTCGAAAGATTCTTCCGAAGTTATATTATCACTATTTAAAATTGCAATCATTTCAGGAACTGTCTTTCCTTCATTTGAATATTTCAATATTTTTTCTAATTCCTGAGAAAGAGGAGCGGAAGAAATAACATAATCTCTTTTCATTCCTTTGGATTCGTGCTCAATATATCGAATTTTATTACCAACCTTATAGATGCTGTTGTTTGGAAAAAACAAAAGTTTGTTTTTGATATCCTGAATTGAAAGTAAGTATTGTGAGAGTGCTACTGAAAAATACATATCAAATTTGGTTTCTCTCAATCTTTTCCAATCTGAATCTTTTTCAGGAAATGAATGCTCTTTATCAAAATATCCAATTCCAACACTGGAGAACAAACCAAATGGAGTGCAACGTGTACTCATTCTGTTAAAATATTTCAGAAGAGTATTTTTTAATCTATATCTTGAACTTTCATTAAAATCAATATTGCTGTCTATTAACTTTTCCATTTCCAAATACAAATCGGAAGAAGCCAAATAGATTGATTCCTTGAATGAAGTTCTTCTAAAGATTTCTTGTAATTTTTCATCATTTGTGTTTTCAGAAAAAATATTTTGAAATTCTTTATAAGATAATAGTGGTACTCTGACAACAAAATTGTCAAAAAAAGTATAAGGGAAACGTGGCATTGGCTAATCTTTTGGTTGGTAATCAGGATGTCCAAGTTGCCAAAAAGCGAATGCAAAAAGATCTCCTATATTTGCATATCTCTGTACTGCGGAATTACTAGTAGCATGGCCACCCTCATAATCAATTTTTAATAATACAGGATTAACTGAGGTATTATTTGATAATAACTTTGCAGCAAATTTCACCGAAATCCAGGGAGTAACGATAGGGTCGTTAATGCCTGCAGTAATTAAAGTCGCCGGATATTTTCCACCTTTCTCTATATGATGATAGGCATCCATTTCTTTTAAAGCCATAAATCCTTCCAAATCATTTACCGAACCATATTCCTGAACTGTGGTATTTCCAGTTCCTCCTGAAAATTCTTTTCTTAATGTATTTAGACTTCCAGATTCTATCATTATTGCAGCAAATAAATCAGGTCTTTCTGTCATTGCTCTGCCCATTAAAATTCCACCGGCACTTCCTCCTAAAAGCGCTATTTTTTTTGGTGATGTATAGTGCTGTGCAATTAAAAATTCCGTACAAGCAATTAAATCTTTCCAAGAATTGGGCTTTTTCAATTTTTGTCCGTCAATATGCCACTGTTCTCCTTTTTCTCCGCCACCTCTTACGTGCGGAACTACAATCATACCTCCTTGGTTAACCCATAATAAATAACTCAAAGAAAAATAGGGATAATAGGATTCTGCAAAAGCACCATAACCATTAATAAGTACAGGAGTATTACCATCTTTTCTAATGTTTTTATTATGAATTAAAGATAATGGGACTTCTACGCCATCATAAGATTTTATAGTAATTTCCTCAACAACAACATCTTTAAATTCTGGGTATTCAATAGTTGGAGTAAGATTTTCAGAAATAAACGAATTGGTTTGTAAGTCATATTTAAATCGTTGTTCTTCATTTGCCCAACCTGAACAGCTAATCCAAATATCTGAAAAATCTTTCCCTTTTGCTTCTAAATAAATATTTCCTGCTACAAAAGGAGTTTTTATATTAGTTTCTTTTCCATCTTTGTATAAATATAGTTTGGCTTCTACGCCATTTTTAGTTCTTGTAAAGTAAACCCCATCTTTGGTTATTTTGTAACTTGTTATTACTTCATCCTTATTTTCGGGAACCAATACTTCTGGATTTCTGAAATTGGGATTGTTCGTACTGGTTTTACACAATTTATAATTCAAAGAATTATATCCGGATAAAAAGTAAATTTCATCATTTGCTAAGCTTATGTTTTGTACCTTATCTTCTTTAGTATATAATGATTTCCAGTTTTTTTTGCCTTCTAAAAGATCTTTCTTGCTAATTATGAATGTGTTTCTAAAGTCTTCAGAATCCACTAAAATCCCTATATAGTATTTGTCATCAGAATTGAATGACAAAACAGCAGGAAACGCCGTTTTTTCTATTCTAAGATTGGGATTGTTCGGATTAGATAATACTACATTTAATTTTTGAGGATCTTGCCCTATTTTGTATAAAACGGACTGTGTATTTTTTCCATATTCTTTAGAACTGCTGTCAATGGTGGGATATGAAATATAGAAAAAGCCAGAATTGTCTTCCAGCCATCTGATTCCTCCAATATTCGAAGGATCTGTATTTGTGATAATTTCAGGATGAATATATTTTTTTCCTACGTCCATTACAATGACTTCGGAAAATTCTTTACCATTTTCTGTTAAGGAAATGGCTAATTTGCTTCCATCCCAACTCGGACTCAATAGATTGATTACAAACCGATGTTTTAATTTTTCCGTTGTACTTTTAATTGAAGAGCTAAAATTTGCTGGATCATAAAGTATTTCTTCTTTTCCATTAAATCCATTTCTGTAATATACTTTTGCCGACTTCTCACCGGCATTTGTTTTAAGATAAAAATATTTATCATTGCTTGTAATGTTTAAATCCGAAACGGAAAAACCTTGTCTTTTATCAAATTCCAATCTTTTGTTCAGATAAAAATTTTTATTTGGGATTTTATTGATTACAGAAATAGCATAATCTGTCTGAGATTTCATCCATTTAATGGTGGATAAATCTTTCAAGTTTTCTAAATTTCTGTATTCATCAACAATTTTATTGCCAAAATATTCATCTATAACTGGTAAAGATGGAGCAGGATTGCCTTTTTGAGCAACCATATATTTAGCTAAAAGACAAGCAATGATAAATATTATTTTCTGCATGAAAAATTATATTCTAACCGTAGTATCTGTTGCTTTACTAGCATTTTCAGGAAACATACAACCTGTTTTTTCCAAATCATCATCACCACCCTTTATCGATTTCAAATTAATGATTTTTGAAATTTTCACTTTGTTTAATGAAATTTTTTTTACACTTTTTTGCTTTTTCATAACGTTTTAAAATTTTATAATTATTTGTACAAATGAAACCATATTTTTCAAAACTTCAATGAGTTGTATTTATAAATTTATAAATATATAACAATAAAAAAGTCTTTATTTAGCTTAATTACAGGGAATTACACCGAATAGCTAAGGTTGTTGATTCTTCTGAATATAGCTTATGCATTCTGAGTAATTTTCCTATAATAAAATGGTATTTTTGCAAAACTATTAAATTATGAAAAATATGAGATATTTTTTCCTTTTGTTCATTGGATATTGCAATCTACTATATTCCCAAAATAGTTTATTTGAAAACTTGAATAAATATTCCTACGAAGAATTAGAAAATAAATTTTATAGTTATAAGGATAATAATGAAAACGAAGAATCTCGAATAATTGCAGAGTTTTATATTAAAAAAGCAAAGAAAGAAAATAAAGATAAAAAGTATATAGCCGAAGGATACGTACTGAATCATTACAATAAAGACTTACCGGTCGCATTAAAATATATAGATAGTTTAGAGATAATCAGTAAAAATTTACAAGATGAAATATATCCAGCTCGAATTTATTTATTTAAAGGCATGCTATATTATAACGCTGATAATCTAAAGTTAGCTCTAGAAAATTATGTTACTGCATTAAAATATGCAAAAGAAAAAAAGAACACACGACAAATTGCAATTGCAGATTTACAAATTGCATATTTGAATGGTTATATCGGGAAACCACAGGAAGCCGCTAAGGTTTTGAAGTACTATTATGACAATTCAGGTTCTTTAACAAATGAAGACATACAACACATCCAAATAAATTTAGCAAGTTCTTATTTGGATATTGATGAATTTGGAAAAGCAGAAAAATTAATAAAAAATGGTCTTCATTATACGCTAAAAAATAATGAGTATGTAAGATATAATAGATATTTATCCTTATCGGGACAGTATTATTTATTAACGAAGCAATATCCTAAATCAATTGAAATATTAGAAAAGACCAAAGCCTATTTTTTAAAAAATAATATTGATTTGGATGCTAATTATGCAATGTTGTATTTAGGACAATCTTATGCTGAATCAAAAAACAAAGACAAAGCTGTAGAAAATTACATCAAAATTGACTCTATTGTTCAAAAAACAAATAATACTTTTCCGGAACTTCGGGATGTTTATAGTTATTTAATTGATTATTATAAAGAGAAAAAGGACAAAGAAAAACAACTTTATTATATTGATAGATTTCTTAAAATCAATTCCATTTTAGACACCCAGTTCAGATATATTTCTCGTGAGCTTCCGAAAAAATATGATATGCCAAAACTTTTATCTGAAAAAGAAGAGATTATAAAAGAATTAAAAAACAAAAAATATTTATCTTATACTACTATAGGAATATTGTGTTTGCTATTGATATTCATTATGATTCTGTTCGTTAAGGCAAAAAGAAAAGAAAATGAATATAAAGAAATTGCGCGAGACCTCATAAAGTCTGTCAGCGAGAAAAGTCATTCTACTGAAAATAAAACTGAAAATGAAGTCATTGCTAATCAAGAAATTTTTGATTCTGAAAAAAATAAATTGCCAGATGAAATAGTAGAACATATTTTAAAGGAATTAAAAATGTTTGAGGAAAAAGAACAATATTTAAAAACTGGTATTGTAGTAGACAATCTTGCTAAAAAATTTAAAACTAATTCTTCCTACCTATCTAAGGTAGTAAACATATACAAAGAAAAAAGTTTTCCCAATTATTTAAACGATTTGCGTATTGATTATGCTTTAATCAGATTAGTAAACGATAAAAAGTTACGTTCTTATAATTTTTCAGTTATAGCCACTGAATTTGGCTATAATAATGAACAAGCATTTGCAAATGCGTTCAAAAAAAGAACAGGAACAACTCTTTCTACATACTTGAAAGAGATTGAAAGCCAGCCCTAATATTTCTTAAGCAACTTCATTTTATGTAACTGATTTTTAGTTATTTACAGTTATTTTAATTTATGAATTTAGAGAATAGATTTATAAATCTACAATCCATTTGATTTTTTTACGATCTAAATATTTTTATGTTTGTGTCAGATAAAGGGAAAAAATTGTAGTCCTTTTTTATCTAAAACAAAATATATTAATTATTAACCTTTTAAAAAATCATTACTTATGAGCACAGAAAAATTGACTCAAGATGAAAAGTTTGAACTTCTAAATGAATTTCAAATGGAAGAATTGGAACAAAGATTTGAAATGACTTCAGCTGCGGCTGTTGAAGATGGCGGAGAAATAACTGTTGGTGTTAGCTGGACATTTTAATAGATTCCAAAACTTAGGATTCTGGTAAGTTTACTTATCAGAATCTTTTTTTAATTAAATTAAAGTATGCCTAATTTATTTATATTTTTATTTTTTTTCTGTATAACTAATATTTATGCTCAGAAAAAATATAAAACAATTGACAGTGAGACAAAAGAAGTCATAAGTAATGTTACAATAACTACAAATGACAGACAGATTTATTACACTAACACGGATGGAGAGGTTTTGATTCCTGAACATGTAACAACCTTTACAGTCACTTCTGCATTATACGAAAGCTATCTCGTAAATAGTAACCAGAAAGAGACAATTATAGAGTTGAATCCTAAAGTAAAAGAAATTGCAGAGGTAACTATATCAAAAAAGTATTCTTTATACCAAATTACACAAAGTGTTATGGAGAATTATGATAAACTCTATTATAGTGAACCTGTAATCTATAATGCTAAACTGATGCAAAAGACATATTTTGATAACAAAATCAATCATCTTTTTATCGCTGATATTGATATATGGGAAAAAGACGGAAGTTATAAGTTAGGACTTAGCGGAGCAATGGCTAACCCAAAGAAATTTTTACAGATTTCATTTGATAAAATTAAATATTTCAGGACAAAAATGGTAGATAAATCATTGGGAAATGATGTGCAATTCCGTACATTCAATAGGTTGCTGTTTTTTAATTTTAATTTGGCATTTGCATTCAAATATACTAATGAAAACAGCTATACTTCAACCTATGAAAAAATTTCAAATGATGAACTTTTAATAAAATTTAAGTCTGGATACTTAGAAAAACAAAAGGCAGCTATTACGGGGGAGCTTATTTATAACACCCAGACTAAGGCTATTACTTATTTGAAATGGACTGCGGATCAAAATTTAGAAGGAAATACTAAATCGAGTTCTAAAGTACACAGTTCCCAGTTTTCATCAGAGTTTCAGCTTTCTCGCTATCAAGATAAGTACATCCCGAATGTACTTCAATATGCTGGTGGAGGGTATATTACAGATGAAAAAAATATAAAAATGCATACCTATTCTGCCGAAGGAAGTGTCCAGTTTGGCAAACTTACTCCATCCACCGACAAAGGTTTAGACAATGCTTTAGATTTGACTAAACCCCTAACATCTAATATTCAGAGTAATGTTAGTAATTTGTCTGAGGTATTATTATCCAAAGAAGAACAAAAGTTTATAGATGAGTAGTCCACAAAAAAGTCCTGACTTTTACCAGAATTACGCATCACAATTTTATAGCTATTACAAAGAGATCTCTAAGAAGACAATCGAAGAACTGGATATAGCAGGATTTGCGATATATCAATCAGCGATGAGATTAGATAAAATTATCGATGATAAGGATACAACAGAAATTCTCTCCGCTTTAGCTTTACAAGAAGATGCAATAAAGATTTTAACATCTATTTTTAATAAAGATAGTAAGTTTTGGAATCTATGGAATCTTAGAAAAACAGAATTTCATGATGCTATATCTCTGGAAAAATCTCTTTGGGAAAATCCAACTTTTGAAAGATATCAAGATGTTGCTGATAAAAAGTCTGCTTTTGGAAAAGTGGCTATTGACTGCTTATTTTTACTTTCGGAAAGTTCCAATAAAGAAATTTATAATTTACTGCTTGAATCACACAGGTATTTTTCAATAGGTTTTCAACTGCATGATGATGTTAAAGATTTTAGTGAAGATTTCAATAAGAAACAATTTAATTGGGCAGTTTATGAATTATCCAAAATTGTTGACTACTCAAAATATAGCAATGATGTAGTATTGCTTAATAAAGTGCTCTATGTAGAAGGTGTTGGAGTAAATATCCTGAATAAGTCCATAACATATTTTGAGAAAGCTAAAGAAATTATTAATGAATTATCAGAGGCAAGTTTATGGTGTAATACTATTGATCGGTGTAAACACTCCATTCAACTGTATAAAAATGTTACAGAAGGATATATAAAAACGATTCAGGAAAAAGCTAAAATCAGAAAAAAGATTACGGATGGAGAGTTCTTGGATTTAAAGGATATTACCAATCAAGTCTTTTCAAAAGGATTAAATGTAATAAAGTCTGATTATTTTCATAATTACATAGACTTAAAGCACATTATGTACTTAGGGAGTGTAGATGATTTTGAAAATGATACAGATGTTCATTCGTCAGACACCTTTCAGAGAGCTTTACTGAACGATTGTTTGTTGGAGATTACGCAACACTTTAATATTGATACTGGAGATTTCTTTGAGAAAGAAAATCAATATTTAGTTGACAGGCAAAATAATGATAGTGTTGGTGCATGGTCTTATTTTCCGACCGTTCGGGAGATTGCATCAGATATTGACGATCTGGGGCAGATTATGCAACAATTTATGAAGACTAATCACTATGAATTGGTGGATAGATATTGTCTGAAAGCCATTGATACAGCCATATCCGATAGAACAAATGACAATGGAGGTATAGAAACCTGGATTATCCCTAAAGAGAACCTTACTGAAAAGCAACAAAAACAAGATTGGTGCAATTCCACCAAATGGGGGAAAGGTCCTGATGTAGAAGTCGTAGCCAATTTTGTATATGCTCTTACATTATTTAATGCTGAAAAATATAAACATACTATAGAGAGAGCTATTGATTATATTCTTTCCGAGCAAAAGGAAAGTGGTTTTTGGGAGAGTAGGTGGTATTATGGAAAGTTTTACGGAACCTATGTTTGCCTAAGATTGCTTTGCCAGTTTCCTGATCAATATCAGTCGGTTAAGCAAAGAATAAAAAAATTCTTGAAAGATTCTCAGAATGAAGATGGAAGTTTTGATGAAAAACAATATAATATTCTATCAACCAGTTTTGCAATTTTCTGTTTAAATCTACTTCAATCTCCTGAATTGAACGAGATAAAACAGAAAGCCCAAAAATACTTATCAGGAAATCAACTTCATGATGGGAGTTGGAAGGCAGAAATACTTATCAAACCAAAAGCCAGCGAACCTTACAGCAGCAAAACACTTACAACGATTTACGCTTTAAGAGCTTTATTATGATGGATGAAAACGTTTTGTACAAATTATCATCAGATATTGAGTTTTCTAAATTCAGTGAGAAAGAATATTTGTTATACAATCAAAAGCTTCATACATATACAAAAATTAGCCAGAAATATTACGATTTATTAGGTTTAGCAGATGGAAAAAGGACTTTGATAGCAATTCGTGAGGAGTTTCAAGAAAGACACAATATATTGTTGTCTGATAATCAAATTGTTGCGCTTTTTAATCGTCTCAAAAAACAGGGTGTTTTTGGGTATGATGACTCAGTAAAACAGCGGGTAAAAATTCCGAACTATATAAAATTTGGGTTTATTTTTCTTAAATCTAATATGGTTTCCAAAATAGTGCCCTTTTTGAGCTTTCTCCTCAGGAAAAAGATATACATTCCATTGATGATTTTCGGCATTATTGTATTTTGTCTTAATCTTTACTCCAATTATTACCAATATAGAGAGTTAAATATTGTGAAGATTTTCCCTTATTTCGTGGTATTAATCTTTGTAAGCATTATTTTTCATGAATTAGGTCATGCTACGGCAGCACATTATTATAAAGCCAAACATGGAGGCATTGGTTTTGGATTTTACTTATACTTCTTGCCTGTTTTTTTTGCTGATGTTACCGATATATGGAGATTAGAGAGATGGAAGCGAATTATAGTAAATAGTGCAGGGGTTTATTTTGAAGTTATTTTTTGTTTAATTTTATCAATTATAGGCTTTTTTACAAAGAATCATGTTTTACAAATCTTAGGCTTAGTAATTTCGGGAAAGGCTCTTTATAATCTATTGCCTTTTTTGCGAGCCGATGGGTACTGGATATTATCTGATCTATTCAATAAGCCAAATCTTAATTTTCACTCATTTAATAATTTGAAAATAATGGTTACTTCCTTGTTAAAAGGAGTACGGCTTAAATTTGATAAAGTTGATTATTTTATTGGGTTCTACGGATTGTTCAATATATCTTTAATTGGTTTTTTTTTCTATTATCAGATTGTTTTAAACGGAAAATCGATAATTTATTTTCCCAAAACAATACAAGGTATCCTCACTTCACTTGCTGATAATCAATCTTCCATGAGTTTCAGGGAACTAACCAAGTGTGTATCGATATTGGTATTCTATATAATTTTTATCAAAATTTTTACAGAATTGGCTAAAAAAGCTTTTAAATCTATCCGAAAGAAATAACAGTGTAACTCCGAGAGTACCGAATGATTTACTCCTTTTGAAAAATTTTTGACATTCATTTTTGAAGAAAATGGACGTCTAAAAGGGGCATCTTGTATCTCAAAAAAACTCAATTTTCTGAATGTTCTGTACGGTAAACTCTGCGCAAAACATTCAGAAATAATTATATCATTGTTTAAGTATTAAATATTGCTTTTATAATATTTCAGATTTACAGGTTTATATAATCATTGAATTATATGTAATTGTCTGTTCAGACTCTTAGTAACTTTTTTTTATTTAAACTTGTTTAGAGCCCGTTTAAATTTCATCAAATTAATTTCCCCAACCCTAGTTCTTGACTGAATTGAAAAACAAATTTACAAAAATAAATATCAATTTTTTTTGGAAATCAACACAGAATCTAAAGGGAGTAATTTTGATGAAATTTTTAAGGCATTTTTCCACCCTTTAAGGTTGGGGAAAGAAAAATGTCTTTAAAATTTTATTTATGAATAATTTTTAAACAGGCTCTTATATTTGTCCTAATAAAATATTATTAAATCTTAAAGTGTTTTTTGCTTTAAGTCTTGGTACTGAAAACTGGTAATTTTTAAGACAACAAGACGATAAGTAAGGACACTCACGTTTGGCGTGGGTGCTCTCTTATTGTTGTCGGGTATACCAGTGCCTCAGTATCGGTAAGTGTAGTGACCTACGCCTTTTTTGTAGCACTTCACAAAATAAATATCGAAAATATGAGTGCCAAAGTGAAAAATAATTCCGCCAAAACTGTTTTCAGCAACGATAACAATACGATTTGTACTATTTCGGATCAGAAAATAATTGATTTGACCAATCAGTTTTATCTCGAAATGTCCAAAAATATTCTTGATGAAAAAGAGTACGATATCATGTCAAAACTTTTAATTGAAAAGCAATCATTACAAACTGTATCTGTCGAATATGACGTTACAAAAGAAGCAATCCGACAAAACTATAAAAAAATATTTTTCAAAATAAAATCAGTTTCTGAACTCGTTACAGAAATTAATGCTTTAAAAGAAAAGAAAAACTTGCTTTACCAAGAATACCTGTCCGAATATAAAAAAATGACAAAAAGAAACTCGGAAAAAGAAATTTTCAATTCAGACAGAAGATTGATTGACAGTCATTTTCCTTTTAGCAAAAGATTATGGAACATGCTCGTCTCGCTGGAGATATACACATTTAATGACTTGTTGGAAAACCCTTTAGAGATATATCCAAAATTTAGAGGTTTTAAAGGAAGTTGTTTAAAAGAATTTATCTGCTTCATAGAATTTGAAAATCTTGAAAACCATTTTGATGAAAACTTTTACGAATTCAAAGAAAAATATAAAAAATAAACCAACTACAACCTCTTTTCTAAAAACACACTCAGCAAAGTCCTGCTTTTTAGAAATGTGGTTGTTTCGCTTTCCTGCAAAAATGCGTTTTCGACCAAAGGGAGAAATTGCATTTTTGCCAACCTGATTTTGATATTTAGTTTAACCAAATACGCATGAATTTTTGATAATTTCCGTAAATTGGCTACTCAAAACCAAAAAACATCACATGAATTTTAAAACGGGAAAAGAATTGAATGATAAAATATATGATATAATCTATAATTCTGAAAAATATCTTCTCATTTTGTCACCATTTATTCAGTTAGGGGACTACATTAAAAAGGAGATTTTCAAGACTCATTTAAATAATTCAAATGTTCATATTATTATCGGTTTTGGGAAAAATGAAAACAACATAAACAGGAGTTTAAAAAAGGAAGATTTTGAATATTTTACACAATTCAAAAATATTTCTATTGTCTATATTCCCAATCTTCACGCAAAATATTATGGAAATGAAAATGAATCAGTAGTCACTTCAATGAATTTAATTGATTATTCTTTCGACTATAACATTGAATTTGGAGCGCATTCCAAAAAGAAAATAATATCTATTTCTCAAAATTCATTTTTTAATTCTGCTGTTAATGCCTGCTTCAATATTTTAGAAGTTAATGGCTACGCAATTTATGTTAGAAGACCAATTTTTGAAAAGAAATTAATGTTTGGTAAAAACTACGTTGGTTCCGACCAAGAATTAAATCTGATAGATGAACTCATTAAATTTGGAAAAGTACCTAAAAAAAATTTGTCCGATTTTGAAAACGCAAAGTATGTAAACAGTGCTATAAAAAATCAAAGAAAATCCCAGTATGAATATAAGATAGGCAGTGAAAGTAATGGAGATGCTAAGAAAAATGGTTGTTGTATAAGGTGCAAAACCACAATAAATTTGGATTTAAACAAACCACTTTGTTTGTATTGCTATAAAACATGGTCATTATACCAAGATCCTTTTTACAGAGAAAATTTCTGCATTTCGTGTGGAGAAAAAAATAATACAAATTTTAATAGACCTGCTTGTACTCAATGTTATAAGGAATTACAAAGAAAATAAGAAAACTAAAACTCCTCAACCTCTTTTCCAAAACATTACAAAAGCCAAAGCCCAGCAATGTTTTAGAAATGGGGTTGCATCCATATTCTCTGCAAAAATGCGTTTCCGACCAAAGGGAGGAATTGCATTTTTGCCGTCCGATTTACCAATCAAGCGACAAAGATTATAATTTTATAGGTTGTGAATGAAAACTTTTCAAATTCAGAAAGAACCCCCTGTTTTTGGTCATTCCGTTGCGAAACAAGTTCCAAAGCAAAGAACATCCCATCTGTGCCAATGACGAATTAATAAACAAATCCTGTTTTTCCAATGCTTCTGCCAAACTACAACTTGGCGTGTCGTCTTGTTCTTCAGATTGTTTTAAAATTTCTCCAAATTCATCGGTAACAAAAGGCAAATTTGCCACCGTTTCAAATTTCTCCGAATTAGATTGTTGAATATTACCAATTGTAGATAATAAAACCTGTCCTGTGTGTTGGCTATTCCCAAAATCTAACCAATAACGTGGACGATTAGAATACGCTTTCCTATTATTCAACATTTTTAAAATATCTGCAATCTCAAACCTTGCTTTTACGCTGTCCACACAAGAAATATAAATACTTGCTCCTGCATTTTCGGGCAATTTACCTAAGCAGTCTTTTTCAAATTTCACCGTTTCTGCTTTCCAATTTGTCCCCGAAAATCGGTTGGCTCTGTTGATTAATGCAACGGATTTGTACAATCCAATTTCACATTCTGCAAAACGCTGTCTTCCTAAATTGGCATTGGTAACTATATCATCATCCCAAAGGCGAATTTGCAATCCTGTGTGTCCCAATTCAATTAAACTGTGGTTCGTTTCCATTAAAGCGGTTAAAACTTTTGAACCAGTGCCACCTGCACCGATTAGGTTTACTAAAATCGGATTGGTAGGATTAATTAAATCGCTGTCTGTAAAATGTACTTTGGTTCGACTTTGCTCACCCAAAGTTGTTCTTTCGTTTTCCATCACAATAAATTTTCAAGTGTTTTGCTATTCGGTTTCAATACCTCTCTCGGGAAGGCTTTGTCTGTACCAATTAGCTCTTTCCAAATGGTTACACAATTCCCTTTTATCGGATTGTAGTTTCCCAATAAATGGCTGAAATAGCTGTTGAAAAAATAGTTTTCCCAAGCGTGTATAAATTCCTCCACGGATGCCGAATTTTGAATATCAATAGTTACCGTTCCCATACATACATTGCCGTTTTCATACACATTGAAAAATGGTGCATAATGCAAAAGCGTTTTTTCTGTTGGTCTTCTATCGCTTGCCAAAGCAAAGACTGAAAGACTGTTTTTATTGGCAAACCAAAGCATTGGCGGTACTTGCGCTTTTTCGTTCGGAATGACTAAACCATTTACAAAATACAGCTGTCTTTGCTGTGCTTTGGTGAACCAAAGTACCGTGCCTTTTTCGCTCGGATTGATATGCAGAATATTGGTCGGTAAAATTCCCCTTGGCTTTAAAAAGGCTTTGCTCTTTTCTTCATCGGTTTGTAATGACTTTGCCAATACATTGGCTTCCTTTACAGTCAAGGGGTGTGCATTAATGGGATTTCCATTTTTGTCCATATCAAAATGCTCCACATACATATCGGTATTTATTCCTTTGGTTTCATAGAAAACCAAAGCAGATTTTGGATAATATAATGTTCCGAAATTCTCGGTAATGTCGTTTAAATTGTTCATTTTACTGTTGTTTTATATTCATTTAATAAACCGCATAAATCGTTCAATATAGGGAACAAACGGTTCTCAAAATCAAGGTTGGTTGCGGTTATTTCGCTTCCGTCAAAGCATTTGCTAATGGTAGGTTCTGCCATTGCTCCATACTCATTAAATTCATTATTAATGCTATCCGAAAGACTTTCATATAACCAACCTTTGGTATCTGCCACAAATGAAATATACTTTTCCATTCCAATGGTTTCATTGTCGTAATCATCATTATCGGGGTCTTGTTCGGAAATGGGGGCATTTTTAAAAATACTTGTTGTCCGATATTCCATAAAAAGTTCAAAAACTTTACAAGCTAACTGCCAACATTCCTGGTCAAATTCATCAAGGCTTTTAAAGTTGTTTAAACGCTGTTTAAATAGTTGTAAATTGATACGATTGAATAGTTTCTGTTCTATCTTATCGCCAATTTGTTCGGCTTGCCTTAACTCACTTTTGTAGCTTTCTGTTTCGTCCATTTCATCATCCTGTTCCACCCAATCGGTCATCATTTCATACATCAAATACAAATAGCTATTTTCTTGCCTGTAATACGGAATATCGGCAATGTGATACAGATAACTGCAAACCGAAACCAATAATTGAGCGGTCTTTTTGCGCTTCGGATTATTAAGCATTTTAAAGATGGGAATGATGGGAATATAATACAAGGTCGTTCTTGTATCATACCGTTCTTCAATTACTAAAAATGTTTTCTTATTGTCCTTTACCAATCGTAAACTATCCCAATTTAAATGGGTGCGTTCTAATTTGGTTTCTATATCCCACATCGCCAAAGCAATATTGTAAGGATAGCCGTGAATCTGTGTCTGCATCGGTTCAATGCCGTAATGCTCGGTAAGTTTGGAAAGGGATTGATAAAAATCCCTCTCCGTTTTTACTATTTCTTTATAAGCCTGTACGGATTGTTCCGTTTTTAGTTTAGGCAGAAAGGTGGACTTTAGAAAACCATTGGCAACATCGCTATTGGTACGGCTTTCTGCTTGTCTTTCTGCACTTCGTTTGCATCTTTTGGTCTTTGCATCCATTGTGTGAACTCGTTTAACTGTCGGTGCAATTGCCGTTGTCGTTTCTGTTCTGGTAGGCTGATAATTCCCGATATGATTTTGCGTTGCATAATTCATCATTTTATTTTTTGATTTAACCTTTTATTCCCATTACGCTCTCAAATTTGTACTCAACTGCATCGTCTTTTATTTGTGGTGCGGAAACTTTGGCGGTAGTTAAGATTGGATATGTATTGGCGTAAAAATTCATTACAGATTCTACGCTCCATTTTGGTTCGGGGTCGGTCAATCGGATTTCCTGTTCTTGGTCTTTGAGTATAAAAACTCTTTCTAATTGTGTTGCGAGTAACATAATCTTTGATTTTTTTAAAGTTAAATTTCGGTTGATTGAGGTTGACTTTCTGTAAAAAGACTTGGTGCAAAATGTCTTTCATACTCATCCTGTTTTTTGCGGATATTTTCGGCATAATCGGGATATTCCGATGTTTTCGGAAGAGCAGACCACGCATCCTTATATTTCGCTTCTTTTTCAAGTTCTTCGGCTTTTTGCAAAGCATCTTTAAACTTCTTCTCTTTGGTTTCCTTTTCTTTTTTCTCCTTATCGGATTTTTCCTTTTCCATTGCCGATTTCTTTTTGGCTTCTTCGAGTTGTTTCATAAAAGATTCCATATCTACCATTAATCCCGAAGCGGTTTGTAATGGTGTGGAAATATTTTCAAAAAATCCGTTATCCAAATCTTCGGCTGTTCCTCGTAAATTCAAGGGCGGAATGGTTTTCCTCGCTTCGTCTCCACACTGCTCGTTTTTGAGCAGTACGGAAACAACATAATTATTTTCTGTGGTTTGGGTAAATGTGATTTGTAAATCGCCTGTGAGATTGAGTTTGGCTATTTGTCTGAAAAAATTGGTTTGCATTTTCGTTAAATTTTAGATTAAAAATTTTGAATTTTAAATGATTGTTTCTGTTCAATTAATGAAAATTAAAAAGGTAAATCATCGTCTGTTTCTTCTTGTACAACTACGGTTTTCTGCGATTTTGAAAATGGTTTATCTTCTACTTCCGACTTTTTACCAGCACCGTGCAATTTGATGTTTGAAGTATGGAAATTCAGTCCAGAACGGATTTCTCCGTCTTTTCCAATCCACGCATTAGAACTTGCTCTGCCTGTCAATTCCACCAATGTTCCTTTGGTAAGGATTTTCGCCACGTTTGCGCTTATCCAATATGAACAGTTGTAATAGGTAGTTTGTTCTATACGTTCCCCTTGTTTGGATTTGTAGCTGTCGTTGATGGCTACTGAGAAATTAACGACTTGCTTGTCATTTTTCAATGTGTTGATTTCTGCATTTTTGGTAATTCTTCCAATGATGTTCATAATTTTCGATTTAAATTGTTAATAATTATTTTGTTGTTAATTTTAAATTTTCGAGTGAATTGATTTGGTTTCGAGGACACTCGGCTTTTTTCTTTTTTTTACTTTTTTTCCAAATTGGAAAAGCATTATTTATGGTTGTTTCATTTGATTATTTTCATTGATGTAAAAGAGCGTCTTCGATTGAATTGATTCGTATAACTGAGGTTCCGGCTTTTTCTTTGCCGATGATTATAGGAAAGTATCAGGCACACAAAACCCGATTCAGTTCCTGTAATTGAATACAAGTTTTGAATCGGGCTTGAAATCTTTTTATCCGCAGGATTTAGGAGTGTCTGGAAAAATTATTGGAGCTTGTGGAAAGAATTTTTTTAGAAACCCAAAAAGATTTTTTTGAGTGAATGATGCTTTCCTACATTTGCAATAGTAGAAAGCCAAACCTCAGTTAGAAGCGATTTAACAGGTCATATTTATCTGCAATATTTTCAAAAAACACATAATAAGAAATGTTTTTCTGCGAATATTTAAATCAAATCTATTTTTATAAAATGTAAACAAATTTGTTTATATTTGTAATATGAATTCACAGCTTATAAAATACAAAGGCATCCATCCAGGAATTATTCTTGAGCGAGAACTACAAAAACGTTCGCTCAAAAAGAGACCTTTTGCCTTAGCTGTGGGCGAATATCCTCAAACATTTAATGAGATAACAAAAGGAAGAAGAAATATCCCTGTTTCTTTAGCTTTAAAAATTGAAAAAGAATTGCAGCTGGAAGAAGGAACAATTGTTATTCTTCAGAGTTATTATGAGATACGGAAGGAAAAAGAAAAAGCACAAAACCACAGTCCTAATCTTTCTATTCTCCGAAAATCCTTATTTTGGGATACAGATATTAATCAAATAGATTGGGACAAGCAATATCAGGCGGTTATCCATCGTGTTTTTGAACGTGGAAACGAAGAAGAAAAGACGGAAATTTCACGTTTTTATGGTCAACTTAAAACCAATACGGCACTTCATTCCAAAAAGACGAAGCCAATGCAACTTCATCCAATTTCTTAATTCTGTACTATGTTGTATTATAACACAGTAAATAATGTACTGAAAAACAGTCTTCAAATCCTTATGGAATCTGATGTTTTTGAAAATTTCAGATTGGTAGGCGGAACAGCTTTAAGTTTGCAATTGGGACACCGGATTTCGGTGGATATTGATTTATTTAGCGATTTGCAATATGGAAGCATTGATTTTGAAAAAATTGATCTCTTTCTCAAAAGTAATTTTGCTTACATCGATACTTTTTCTGAATTGGAACCTGCAATGGGGAAAGCTTATTTCATAGGAACTGACAAAGAAAATACGGTTAAACTGGATTTGTATTACACCGATTCTTATATACAACCTGCAAAAATAGAAGATGAAATCCGTTTTGCAACAATAGAGGAAATCATTGCCATGAAAATTGACGTGGTACAAAGAGTTGGTAGAAAGAAAGACTTTTGGGATTTGCATGAAGTTCTTCCTTCTTGCAGTATCAACAAAATGCTGGAACTCCATCTACAACGCTATCCATATAGTCATGACAAAGAATTGATTTTAGAAAATTTCACCAATTTTAGTCTTGCAGATGATGATTTCAATCCTATTTGTCTTCAGGGAAAACATTGGGAATTTATAAAAGATGATTTTGAAGAAGCCATTTTGAAATATAACGAATTATAAAGGTAGTTTTTCACTTAATTTTCTGTGCAAAACCACTCATTCAAATCCTTAAAATTATAATACAACAAAGAACAATCTTCTATATTTTTATACTTTTTTTGGATAATCTCTTTAGTTGCAATTCCATTCGCATCATTATCCAAGAAAAGAGAAATTTTAGCATATTTTTTCAAGGTTTCTTCCACTTTAAAAAGCATTGCTGTAGAATTTAGAATCAGGTAATCTGAAGTTGACCTTTTTTCCTTTTCCAAATTTTTGAAAGTCAAAAAATCGAAAAAACCTTCAAAAACTACAATTTCTGTGTTCTCATTTCTTTCATTTTCAAATAAAGTAATATCCTTTTTCCCTAAACAAATTTTAGAATATTTATTTCGGATTTCCAGTCCGCTAGAATTGTTGAAAAAACCAATTCCGAAATAGTTTTTCTCATTCAATTCATAATGAATTTCTTTAACTAAATGACTTTGTTCAAAAACTTTTCGGGATTTTAAATATTCAATTAATGCAGGATGTTTAATTTCATTTACTTTAAGAATTCGATAACTTTTATTTTTATCAATTTCTTCATTTTCAACTTCATTTTGAACAGAAAAATCTAATCTAGAAAGGTATTTCAAAGCATCAGAAACGGAACATTTATTCATTTGTTGAACAATCGAAATCACATCATAATTTTTCCCTGTGCCAAAATCAAATCCTTTATTTTTTGTAAAATCAACTGCAAAGCTAGGAACTACCTCTACTCTATCCAGTGCAAAATAAAATGCAGTCCGTTGGTTTTCCTTTACAGGAAAAAGATTGAATGATTCTAAAACCATTCTTATACTCACTTTCTCTTTTATTTTTTCGCAATTCATTTTTTTCTTTTTTAAAGCAAATTTTTTATCCACATTTTCCTTTTTAATAAAAAAAGACTTTTAATTACTTTTAAATACACTTTTAATGAATACCTGAAACACCTTATGACAAGTTGTTTACCAATGATTTGAAACGAGTGCAATTCCGAATTAAAGATGAGTGCAAATCCGAAACTGAAATGAGTACAAATCCGAAAACTCACCTGTTTTGGAATGAGTGCAATTCCGAATACAAATATTTTTTTTTCTGCAATAATTGTGGTTAGTCGTAATTTTACTTCGTTATCCATAGTTAGAATGATTTTAAAATTTTGAAACGAATGCAATTCCGAAAACTCGTTCCTATTTCACTTTATTTTAACACTTCCTTAACTTCAGCGAGTGCAATTCCGAATTCTGAATGAGTGCAATTCCGAAATGAAATGAGTGCGAAACCGATTTCAACTAATAATTGGATAACCATTCGGAATCAACTCTCCCATTTTTGTATTTCGGTACTTTTGAATTATAATTTCCTGAATTTCATTCAGAAACATTTTTCCCTGAAAATTGGTAGATTTAACTCCTCTTCGTCGATTTATTCTGATAAACTCTTTGAAAGATTGGTCGATTAACGCTCTGGTTTGTGGAATATTCCTGTATTGATGAGAAAACTGAAGCATTTCATGTTCCTGTAAACCATACCTTTTCCTGAAATAAATTAATCTTCTGGTAATTTCCGATCGATCTTGCGCGTCTATGGAAAAAGTTTCATCCAAAATCGTTTTGGTATGATAAGGAATGATGAAAATATGATCTCTTTTGTATTTATAATTGAAAGACAAAGTATTGAACTTATCAAGAGCGACTCTCACAGATTTTAAAAACTTAAAGCAAAAATCGTTGGCGATTTTATAATTCAATCTGAACTTCTTATTCAAGGTAGAAAGCTTTAAAACCGTTCCATTTTCAGGTAATTTAGAAAGCCATATTGCAAAAATGATATGTTTATTGTTTTTGATGTTGTACACCAAATTGTAAAGGATGTAATTGTATTCAGGAATAACCATCAACTTTTTCAACCAATAACTGCTGATTAAAAATGTTGTAAATCCTCTTTGATCATAACTTGGCGTAGAAATAAGTCCGCCAAAAGTTTTAATTTCTGTGCCTTTCGAATTAAGCGATTTGTACCAGCTCATTTTGAATTTAGTCAAAAACTCATACGCATCTACGACTTGTTTTGTAGAACCACTTGGCGAGATTTTACTGTTTCTAATTTTTATAGAAGCAAAAGTGTTGTTTTCGGTTTCAAATTCTTCATCGAATAAAGTCAGTTGTTTCGGACGGTCTTCTGGTCGAAACTGCTCATTACTAATAATTGAAACGATATTGAAAATCACCCGTAGTGCATTGATCGGAATATCTGCCGCCTCACTATTTTCAAAAATGAAATCGTCTACGAAATTATTTCCCAGTCTTATTCTGTCGGGAAATCTCTCCTCTTTTTTTTCAAATTCCTTGCGGATTAATTTTAAATCCTTTTCTGGAATGTTCATAATCGTTTTTTAGGTTTTGTTTTGGAGTCTATTACCGATTTTATTTTTTTAGTTATCAATTGAAAACTTAGAGCGCTTTATATTGGGAATTGATTGTATTGTATTAATCGTGTTATTTTTCATAAAAGGCAACGTGCTTTTCAACGAAGACTTCCAATTGGTGATCGGCCGGTCTGAACTATTTTTCCAGTTATTATTTACCCAATTTTCATATTTTTCTTTAATGTTGAAATCTAATTGGGAATCATAACTTTCTAATGTTTGAGCATATTCAATGAACTCTTCAATTGTAGGAATACTTTTATCATCGATAATTGGACTTAATACTTTTGAAAACTGAGGTGTAATCTTTTCATTGACAATTTTGGGAATACTTTCACTTGTATCTTGAATCGGTAAACCAGCCTGCAATGGAATTTCCAATTGTTCAGTTTTTTGAGAAATATTCTTTCTTTCCTTTACTCGCTTCTCCGAAACTTTGGTATGAGTAATCAATAAAGGATAATCTAAAATTAATCTGTAAGATCCAGGAGAACCATTTTTAGTTTGATATTGAATTAAACCTAAACTTCTTAGTTTCTCTTTTGTACATTTTACCGTTTTCCTTGTCAATCCTAACTGCTTACTAATTTCAACATCCGAAATATTGAAATCATAACGATTGGTGTCATTACTAGTTTTCAAAAGGTAGAGATACATTGAGATTGCCGTCGAACCTACTTGATTTTCTTTATTAAAATGCCAAAACCGTTGAATGAGTTCAAGATAATACATGCTTATTTTTTTCCAAAAAGTTCCAATGCTTTTTCTATATCAATGATGATGATATTTCCGTTTTGGATAATGGCCTCATTTAAAATACCTGAAGATTTTACTTCCGAAGCCTTTGACACAGAGCATCCAAGAATCTTCGCCAATCCTTTCAAACCGTACTCATACTTTTTATAAGAATTGATATTTTTAGAAACTTCTAAGAATTCTTCAACGGTTAACTGCCAAATCAGTGTTTTAGGATCTATGCTTTTCATTGCTAATATTCTTTTGTTATTAGTTCATCTGATTATCATGAATGTTCTAGTTTTGAACTTTTTTTACGTTAGAAATCCAATTCCTCGCAGCCGCTTGCCAGCATTTCATGGGTTGATTATTACTCAATTTCCAATTCGCAGATTGATATGAAGAATAAAATTGATCTGCTTCAGTAGATCTTAAATCACGTTCGGTAAAATATAATTCAACTTCATACTTCATCGGTACAGAAAAAGAAATCTCCACATTTGATAATAATTTTCGATTTTTTAATAATCTATTTCTATCTGCTTGTTCACTTTCAAAATCAATAATTTCGATCAAACTTCCTTTGTAGGAATCATAACTAGGCAAATAAATAATAAATCCTGCCTCGTAAAGCTCTCTAATGCATTTATGATAAGTAGCGATCGATTTGATTTTACCTAACTTCATTACTTCTTCTCGGCAAATACGAAAAGGATTTTGAAACTGGTTTAAACTCCATAACTGGAAAAGAGAAACGTACATACTGATATGAGAGGGATTTAAACGGTCATCCTCAATAACACGTTCAAAAAAACTGATGATATTTTTAGACTGCTTCATAATTACTGATTTACAATTAATGTTTAAAATCCATCAATAGTTTCTGGATGTCATTATAATTGTAATACAGCGTCCCTCCTATTTTACTGTACGACAAGGTTCCGTTAATTCTCAGGTTTTGTAAGGTTCCTGAAGATATGTTCAGGAGTTCTTTGACTTCGGAAGTTCGAAGCCATAATTTCTCTTCTGTCTTCTTTCCCTGAAGCAAGTTTTCAATACTTTCGAGCAGTTCAATTTTAAATTGCTGAAGATCTTCTTTGGTTAATACTTCTAATGCCATAATTTTTGAGCTAAGGTTAAGAGTCTTCACTGTGCTTAGAATGCCAGTGACCCATATTACTTTTGATTTGTTTTGACAAATTTTGGTATTATTGATGGATTAAACCCTCAAGGTGTACCCAAGTTGGGTATTGATATTTTAAAAAAAGCTGAGTTAAAGGAATTATCAGCAATTTTTTTTCTTTGAACTTCAGAAAGCTCCAACAAAATCAATAAAAATTTTTCCAAAAACATTGAGTTTATTGAATTGCTACAAGGTGGGTGTTAAAGTCAGAAAAATAAATTATTCATCCTGCGAATCCATTTTGTTATTCAACAAACTCTGGAGATTATTTAAGAATTTTGTACGAGATGATCTATTTTTTATTTCAAGGTATGTCCGATAAACATCACCGAGTTCTATATTGAAAACCGCCTCAAAATAAGCACTGATTTCCTTGATATCCGCATTACCGTTATTGAATGATCCTTTGCAGTACAACGCATAAATTAATTCAATCAGTGAAGTTTTATTATCTGTCCAGGCTAGTCTTGTTTTGGGCGTGGATATTCGGTACTGCTCCTCCCCTTGCCTATTTAATTTCAGCAATTGATCATTGAGGTAAACTTCGAGAAGGTCATTTGAAATGATTTTTGCGACTTTATAATCGTGAGAAGTACTGAATCTTGCATCTGATTCAAAAACAAAAGAGTCTAAACTCAACTTAACGTCGAGGTTTTTACGGATAAAATATTTATGATCGAGGTAGGAACTGCATGTTCTGTAATACCCATAAAAATCGACATTTTCTTCAAAGAACTCTTTCAGTTTAATGAGTTCTGTCTGATAGTATTTTCGAATCATCTTTTCACCTCCACTTGGCTTGCGGGTTTCGATTCTATAGACTTCATTATGATATATTAATTTTGATAATATCAAGGGTTTACGGTTTTTGAAGAAATCTATTTCTTCACTGTCTGAGGGAAACTTAGTGCGTAAAACAAAAGATTTAAGTTTTTTTAATGCGTTATTAATTTCCAGCATTGATTCTTCTGCTCTTTTTAGAGGTTTATCAGATTCTAAACTTAGAAATAGTAATCTGCTTTCCAATTCACTTTCGAGATTTGCAATGAACTTAACCATAGATATTTCATTTATACCCAAATGTATTGCCCATGATTAATTCATTTGCTACACTGTAGATTAAGAAACTCGAAAAGCCCAAAGAACTACACGAAAGTGTAGGGAGCTGAACATTCAAAAAAAGTAGATTTGACAAACTTTTTACAATGAACCGTTATTTAAGAAACCGCATTTACCTCAGTAATTGTGAGCAACAAAAATTGAAAAATTTCTCGATCGTTATTGCCGGAAGTGGAATCGGAAGTAATATCGCGGAATGTGCACTTCGCACGGGTTTTGAAAAAATATGCGTTATTGATGGTGACCTCATCGAAGACTCCAATCTCAACAGACAAAATTACACTGAAGACCACATAGGAACTTCAAAAGCCATGGCTCTTTACGAAAGACTAAAAAGCATCAACGCAAATGCGGAAATCACGTTTGTAGACCAGTTTATAAGTCGCGACAATATACCAGAAACAGGGACATATCATGTCGGAATCAATGCTTTGGATTATACTAATGAAGCACCGCAGCTATTTGATGAATCATGTCTTAAAAGTGGGATTCCAGTCATACATCCTTATAATGTCGGTTGGGGAGGATTAGTTACTGTTCTTTCACCGAAGGGACCACCTCTTCAATTACTTAAAAAGTCCAGCAATTTTAATGAAGTGGACATGGTAGAATACGCTGCAAGTTACCAACGTTTTTGGCAGAATCCGCAGATATGGCTTGAAGAAGTAATTAATCATTACAGAACTGAAGACCTCGCTCTCCCGCCACCCCAACTGGCTATCGGATCATGGTATGTCGCCGCTATGTGTACCCATCTTTTGGTAAAAATAGCTACAGGGAAGTTTTATAAAAAATTTCCGGAGTTCTATTTGAGGTCTTTACTTATGGAAGAATAACATGGAAAGGATTCCATATTAAAGTAGCTTGTTGTTTTTGACATAAGCTAATGCTTCGCCTATATTTTTAACGTTCAATTTGTCAAAAAGCTTTTTTCGATGAAATTTAACGGTATCGACAGCGATACACATTCGATCTGCTATTTGGCTTATTGTTAATCCTTGTGCATGCAAGCGGATAATCTGCAGCTCCCGTTCCGTTAATCTACTTTTATCCATTTTATTCCATACCCCGCCGATTAAGTCAAGCTCCCAAAATGAATCTTCACCTGCCTTTGAAAGCAGAATATTTCCTGAGGTAACATTTGAAGAAAGAGAAACTACACATAAAGCTTTCCAAATCTTACCCTCGGAAGTAATAAATATTGGGGTTAATTTGTGATTGATCAAAATTTTTTCTTTCCCTGTCTGTAAAATAAAATCATAAGAAATACTGTAATTTTTCCGGTCTTCTAGTGGTGTTCTGTCAAAAAAATCAAACCCTATCTCGTTTATTCTGATGAGCATTTCCAAGTCTTCCTCAGAGACGTATTTAAAGTAAAAAGCATATCCCATCGCCATGACTTCTGCAGGAGTATGATTACATAGAAAAAGCTGATTATCCGACACATATTCAAACTCCTTCCGCTGATAATCGATTACATACATGCTCATATATGAAAGTCTGCAGACGGCCCTTAGGATTTCGAGATAATTACCACTTTGAGCATTCTCCGCTTCCGATAAATAATTTACTGTATTCTTTCTTGAAAAGAACCTGTGTATTTCATCCATAATTAAGAGGGAATATTGTTGAACTTGGCTACACTGTCGTGTAGTATTTACATTCACTTATCAAATCTACACAAAAGTGTAGATAATATCTAAAAATATCATAATATTTTTACCGAAACAACACTAATTATGAGACAATATGAAAAAAGATATAGAATATTACAAAATGCCTCCTGAAAATATTCATGAATTAATTCATTTTATAATTAATGAAAACCATCTTCATCATCGCGAAATTGTAACAGCTGAAGATATAAATTCTACGAGGCAAATATTATGTGCTGAAGAAAAACAATATTTTAACTCTCATATTTTCGTTGCAATGTCGTATAATATCATTTGTGGGAGCATCAGAATATTCCAAAAAACACCTACCCAAATTTTACCTCTAGAAAAAATTTTCAATATTAATGTTGAAGCGCTAGTCAATGCGGGAACACCCATTTACCATATCGGCAGATTCGCTGTATCCAAAGGAGCAGACAAGAGAGGTTTCCATATTTTTAAAACGCTGATTGCACTTGCACTACAAGTTGTGCAACAAGGTCATAGAGGAATTGTCTTTGCAGAATGCGACGTCAAACTATTGCGAACGATCCGGCTTTTGGGAATAGAAGCTGAAGCAATTGGAAAGCCTACACTCTATTTGGGATCTGAAACAGTTCCGATAAAGTTACCTTGGGCAGGCTATCAAATTTTCCTGAACAAGAACAAGGATATCCTATTTAATGAACTGCGGATATTCAACCTGGAGCTTCCTGATATAAACGTATCACCATGAACACTTACCATCTTGATCTTTTACAGAAGCATCTTAAAAAAGCATTAGAACGCTACTGTCAACTTTGTGATGTCTCATCGGAACGACAGTATTTGTCTAGTGAGACTGTTTTTTCACAAACTAAAGAAATTATCAAGCAGTATATCAGGTTGTTTCAGGCTATTCATTTTCTGGATCATCAAACCGCATATTATTTTAAGGGATTTGTCTTTACCTATCTGGACGCAGAAGAAGAGCTTACCTCGCACGGGGAGTACGCTGAGATTGTGAAGTTGCTTACTGAAGCTTATCAACGCGTGGCCGGCTCGGTTTCCAAAGACCGTTTTTTCCTGCCCATACATGTTCAGCGGATTAAATCAGCTGAAATTCAGATTTTTATAGGAGTGGTTACTAAGGAGCAGCACCATTATACCATTTCCGTTGTGACCCATCAAACGGTTTACCCTCGGCCACCCGCATCGATAGGAAATAACCGGTATCGGTACCTTCTGAAAATGATGGAAATATATGATACTGACGAGCACGGGACGGTAGAGGCTTTTGTGCGCAGCAAAAGCCTGTCTTACCGTCAGATTTCAAAAGACAGCACGGCGTTTTTTGAAAGCACCTTCTATCATCATTATCTTAAAATCAAAATGATTCCTGTGCTCGAAGATCTCTTACTGAGTACGATGAGTTATAAGGAAATTGCCTATAAAAATGGTTTTTCAAGCTACCATCAACTCTATAGTCTGTTTCACAAAACTTACCATTTCCCGTTCAACCGTATCCCACGCATTGCATTGGAAGCATGATTCTGCTGATATTTTATTGAATGTATGCGGATATTTTACACATATAAACGTAAATATTACACATAAGAATGTTAATATTACACATACTTCTGCCTAAAAACCACATATGTTTGAAAAAAGGATGTCGCAATTTTACATCATCAAAATGGAGGTCGTGAAAAATATGATAAAAATATTAACTACCCATTATCTTTTTCTCCGCAGTACTATTTTACTATCATGCAATGAGTAAAATTGTAGGTCTCAAAAACTTTTGCAGTCAGCTGGCTCACGCATCTGGCATTGAAGGATACAGAAGATCATCACCTTACCGAGTTGACAGTACAGTCAAATAGTATTATTTTGTTGTGCTGCTGACCTTACTAGTTTCGTAGGTTATTGATGATTATCGAAGTACTGACCGTTTTTGCAGGATGTAGTAAAGTGGGCATCTTTTACAGTAATAATCCGCCATACACCTGCACCGACTTTTTTAGAAAATGAGTTGGAAGTAAGATCATATATTCAATATCGAACTGATGATTACCGCCCTCGCTGGTATAGTCATATTAGCTAGGCGAGTTAATCAACTTAAAATATTAGAAGTGTGCACGCTTCTAAATGTTGAATGCCCGGGCATTCCATGAGCTATGCAAACAGTAAATTTCTGTGTGCTATAAGGTACAGAAAGGTTGATGAACCGTTAAGCACCTAATAAAAAAGTCTGTTAGTTAAGGACAGAATACCTAACATAATTTTAACTAAGAGTTTTTAAGGGAATCTTTTTTATTAAAAAAAGACCACTATTATGAAACTAAATAAAATTTCAAAAATAGGAATTGCAATCATGGTAGTCTTTATGATGATGTTTGTGGTTCAGTCATTTCAAAAAGACCGCAAAACAAATACGAACATGACTTCCTATTTTTATACCAGTAGCGATACCACTCCAGGCGCTTACGGAAATCCTAGTAATTGGGATGATTCTGGAGGAGGAGGATGTACAGATGGAAATGCACCGTGTGAAATAGCAGTTCCTGATGATACTACTCTAGCAGACCACATTTCAGGGTTATCAAATTCTCAAGTGCTTGCAATTAGCAAATCACGTAAGAGTTTATAATTAAATAAAGGAGGCTGTTTCAAACCTATTTGAAACAGCCTCTTAATTTTAATTACCTCTTTTCAGAAATACTCCAAGAGAAGATTCTACATGTTAAGAAATTTTGGTATATTTCATTTATCTCTCATTCTGTTTCATCCCCGTTAATTTAACAACTTCCTCTGGAATTGCTATCGCATAGCGTAAATCATTAGGTGGTAAAGTAAGGGTCTCTCCCATTAGATTTCGAGTTAATACAATTCCTGCACCGTCGCGATTTAGACGTTTAATGTCGGACCATCGGAGGCCACGCATCAATAATTCTTTTCGTCTTTCATCCAAAATCTTCTGTAGTGCAATCTGAGAATTATTTGCAGTAATTGTTATATATTTGCCAGTAATCCATCTCGTTTTCAACAAATCATTAAGATAATTTATACCTGAGTTTGCATCTCCTAGACGGGCATAGCATTCAGAAATATTTAAAAGCAATTCATTTGTTGATATTCCATTAAATAAACCGCCATATTCGTTATAATTGCCTTTGAATAGTATTTCACCTGTATTGCTTTTCCTAAAAAAAATTTTCCTGCGTAAATCATTATCATTATAAGTATTATACAGTTCTAAATTTATTTTTGCTGGAAGTAAATGAGTCTCGTACCTCATTGATGATCTGAAAATTATCTCTGCATTTATATTTGATATAGGATAATTACTATTTACCTCCAGATTATTATAATTCATTAATGAAGATTTATAAGATATTGCCTCCAGTCCATACTTTAATGAATTTGAATAGTCACCCATAAACAAATAGGTTCGAGAAAGCAGACCTAATGCAGCCGGTTTTGACATTCTAGAAACCGATAGTGAATTTACAGGTAAATAGTTTACAGCCTCGTGCAGATCTTTTAGAATTTGCTGATAGGTCTCTTCTAATGTTGATCGCTCTGAAACATAATTCATGTCTGGATCAAGTCTTAATGGCAAACCTAATTTTGCTTCAGAGGTTGACTTGTCATAAGCAAGACACCACAACTGAGCCCCATCCAAATATCTACTTGCACGAAGTGCCAAAGCTTGTCCCCTTACATTATTTGCCTCATTTCCGTTTAAATTGTATTTCTCAAGATTATATAAAACAGAGTTGGCATAGTAAATTCCCTGATAACAGTAGAACCAATCATTTCCAGCATCTATAGTTGGCGAAACATGATCAGACTTCCACATATAAAGGCGCTTTTGCTCCTCATAAATCAATCCATTATAATCGTCTTCTGCCAAATAGAAATCATCAGTACTAGTTTCACCGCTTGTAGCAAAATCAAAGTTTATCACATTATAATTGTCTATCAAAGCTTGATTTGCTTCTACAGTTTCAGGAATTGCTAATTTCAAATCTGATCTTTCATCAAGGAAATCATTACAGCCTATAAAAGAAATTGATGCAAGCAGAGCAATTATATTAAAATAATATTGTGTTTTCATAATTTAAAATTTTGTTTTTATGCCAAAAGAAAAGGTTGAAGGGTTAATGAGTGTATAATTACCCAAATTATAATCTGGATCAATACCGCTTTTATTCGCTTTCCATAATAGACCTAAGTTGGATGCATTAATATACAATTTGACTTCTTTAAATGGCAATGACCATTGGGAGCTGCTAGAAATATTATAGGAAAGATTAATGTATTGCAGACGTATGTGGTCTCCTTTTTCAACGAGCACCTCAGAACCAGCATAAAAATTATCTCTGTTAGCGTTTGCTACAAAACTGTTTGATGGCACATTCGTGTTCAATTCATCACCAGGAGTTTGCCAACGAAATGAGTAGTCACTATGTCCTAGCCAATCCCTATATAAACTTGTATAATTGATTGAGCGTTTACGAAACCAATAATCAAACTTATAAAGAATTCCAACATCTAAACTTACATTCTTATATGAAAATGAATTGATAAAGGAGCCATAAGTTCTTGGAATAGCAGAACCGAAATATTTAAGATCCTTGATATCCGAATTCATAATTTTATTATATTCTTTACTTACTTCTCCATCTAAAAAACCCTGAGGATCACCTGTAATTGGGTTTAAACCAGCCCATTTATATGCAAAAATAGAATATATCGGTAATCCTTCAACTCCAGACACTGTAACTGTAGGCGACACAAATTGCCTGGCAAAAGTAGTATTAATATAATAATGGGTTACCTCATCTTTGAACCTGCTGAAATTTAATATTGTATTCCACTTAAATGCCTGATCAATATTTAGGGTCTTTAATTCTAAATCAAGACCATTTCCTTTAATTCCGGCTACATTCCAAAGAAGGGAAAGAATTCCTGTAGTATAATCCATAGGAGCTTGCCCGAAAAGGTTTGCTCCTTTTTTTTGAAAGTAATCTAGAGATCCTGAAATTCTATTGTTTTGTGATGCAAAATCTAGTCCTATATTTATCATCCGAACAGTCTCCCATCTTAAGTTTGGATTATAGTAATTATCAAATCTTGCGGTCGGTGTACCTGTATAAATTGAAGACGGAGAAACGTAAAGAATCGTAGAAACTGCAACCATTGATGGATCTATATTTCCATTAAAACCATAAGAACCTCTTAACTTAACATTTGGTAGTCCCGTATAATTATAAAATTTTTCGTTCGCAATATTCCATGCTAATCCCACCGACCAAAACGGATTCCATTGATCTCGTGAGTTCAATCCGAATAAATTACTTGCATCTCTTCTTGCGCTTCCAGAAATGGTATAGCGATTATCAAATGTATAAGCAGCATTACCATATGCAGATACAAATCTTCTTGCAGTATTGCCTAATCCATCATTGTTTGATATGGTAGAATTGCCTCCAGTAATGAAAGGGAACGCGTTGCTATAATCTATAGTTGAAAAAGTAAGATCGCTATCATTAAACCCGAAATAGCGGTTTTTAGATGAATAAGCCTCAGCAGATCGTATTTCAGTACCTAGTATTGCCGAAATTTGGCTTTTTTCATATTTATGGTTAAAATTAAGTTGGCCTCTAAGATTATTAATAGTTGATAATACATTGCTTTTATCAAAAATACTACCTTTGGGAATACCATATTTTATTGTTCCATCCTGATTAATTTGTGTAAAACTATTGATAAGATTTCGGCTATAATAACCATCTTCTCCGAATAACACATCAGAAAAGCCTGAATTTCTCTGATATTGGTATTTCATGTCTGCATCAAGTCCTTTGATAATACGATAATTTATTCCTGTATTTAAAATCACCTCGGTATTCTTAGTTTTGGTGGTGTTATATTCCCAATCTGTCAAGGGATAATAATTCCAATCCAATAACTTTCCTTCTGAAAAAGAATTTTTAAAACGTTGGCTAAATGTTGAAAAAACTGGTAAGGCATTACCCATATCGTCCGCTAACTGAACATAAGGTGCTGCGTTGCCACTTTTCATATTTAAATTTCCGTAAGCCAACCGACCACTCTGTAAAGATGTATTTGTAAAAATAAACCCTGAAGAAAAAGTAAACCGATCATTTGGCTTCCAAACATTCTTTACATTAGCATTTAGTCGGTCGTATTTTTCACCAAGATTGCCTTCATTATCATCGTAACCCAACGAAGTAATCCAAGAGAGTTTCGAACTCCCACCAGAAAAATCGACAAAGTATTGATTATTAATAGCGCTTTGATACATGTGTTTTTTAAATTCATCTCGTAAATCATACTTTTTGAATTCATCAATCTGCCTATTTGCTTCCTCTTGAGATATAAGTCCTTTTTTTGCACTATTTAGTAATTCGATTACTGGAGAAATGACGATTTTTTTTGATGAGTTTATATCTGAATTGTAAAATCCACGTGTAAATAACTCTTTTTCCAACTCTATAAAATCTGTAGATGAAATTTGTCTTACCGCATCTAAATCTGGTTTTGTAGTCATTGTTGTATTCATTCCAAAATTTACAGTAAATGGTTTATTCATTCCTGCGGATTTAGTTGTAATTACAATAACCCCATTCGCCGCACGAGCTCCCCATATACTCGCCGCCGAAGCATCCTTCAACACGGTAATGCTTTCTACAATGTTAGGATTTATATTCCCTAAATCCCCTTCATAAGGGAAATTATCGACCACTATTAATGGCATTTTAGGTCCTTTAATAGTACTTAAACCCCTAACCATAATCTGGTTTTTTCCTTGCGAGGTACCATTGTCAACCATTATACCATTAGCAACTCCTGCCAATCGGCCTAAAATATCGGTAGAAACTTGCTGATTTAGTAAATTATTATTAACCGAGGAAAAAGAACCCGTAGATCGCTCCTTCGGGATATGCTGGTACCCTGTCTGTATATTTACAGCTTCAATTTCGTAAATCCCTGAAACTAAGTAGATTTTCATTGTTTCAGTTATTGGTTGTTTCACCTGAACAGATTTGGTTTCAAATCCTTTAGCTGAAATGGTAAGTTCAGAAGTCTCCGAAGTTAATTGAAAGGAAAACTGTCCCCTATTATCTGTCAGTATAACGGAACCTAAAGGGGAAATCACTACAGCAACACCTGCAAGAGGTACTTTTGTTTTCTCATTTAGTATTATTCCGCTCACATTTTGTTGCGCAAATATGAATGTACTGGATACCAATAAAATAATCCATCTTATTTTTCTCATATTATGAAGTTTTAAGTTAATTACTCTGTGTAGTTTTATTTTTTTCTAATAACCATCATTAATAGATTTCTTTTGACTTTAACCAGATTCAGATCATACTGTTGGAGATCTTCGTTTAAAGCCAATATATCTGAAGTGGAAGAAATTTTCAAATCAATATTATCTGTATAACCAGTTTCATCAATAATCGGATAACTAATATCTTTTTCACTATTAAGAAGATTGGTTAATGTTGCCAACTTAGCATTTTGTATAACTGCTGGCTTTTGATAAAAGGTGATTATTTTCTTGCCTGCTTTGGTTTTTATTTTATCTTTATTGGAGGTTCTTACAAGCACTAAACAGTCTGTTAACCTATTTTCGAATTGAATGTTATACTCAGTATATCGGTTGAGATCTTGGATGATATAGTCATTAAGTTTGTCCTTCTCATTTTCAGGAACTAAAATGTCGTAGCTATAAAGATTGTCTTCGTAAAACCTGTGGTTACTGCTATCAGGCATTACTCCTTGTGTATTTTCCATTTTAAAAATCATTCTTTTTTCATTAAAAAGCGTCTCTTTCCTTTGACGAAAAACATCAAAACCCAACGAAAAATAGATGGACCCTAGTGTCTGATTACTGAACAATCTCCCATTTATTATTCCTTTATCATTTTCGCGTAAAGTCCCGCCACCACCTAAACCTTTTACAATACCTTTCAGTAATATCGAATAGTGCTGTAAATTGACATTTTGATGATAGGAATAAAAATCACTACTGAGGAAAATAGGTTTATCTGAATTTAATTGCACCACAGTCTGCAAGGAAGAAGGACTACTTGTCAAAATTTCATTAACAGTTTTTTCAGAAAGCTGCCCCATATCGGTAGTATTAATGAGTTTACCGTCCTTAATCCAAATGAGAAAGGGTACGCCAAAATGCGGAAAAAGTTCATGAAGGACCCGATCATTACTTATGGTACTCATCCTCGTTACTTTTTCCACATTTGATTTGTGAAAATATTCATTAAGTGATGAGGTACTTTCTTTTGAAACAGGAACAATAGCAAATTTACTATTGAACTCTTTTTGAAGACGTAAAGTTTCAGCGACGGATAGTGCAGAAGATGAACAAGAACTTGCCCAGAAGGCGATAATAAGCAATTTATCCTTGTCCATTTGGAGTTTCTCAACAGGAATAGAAGAATTTACTGTTTCGAAAGGCAAATCCCATATCTCGTGAGGAATGGTATCGCCAATTTGTAGAGGTTCAAATTTGTGAATTAATGATGGATTCGCCAGTGTCTGAGCAGGGATTAGGATTAAAAAATTGCAGAATAATAGAGCAAAGATTATCACTAATCCTTTCTGCAAAAGAAAATTTTTCATAATTTTGTAAAGGTTTTTAATTAAGATTAATTACTATTCATGCTCTTTTCCCGAGGTCGCCAAAACTGGTGGGGAAAGGGCTTTTTTTAGGTGGTAACTATCAAGTCATAGGATTTAAATTTTTAATTATTATGTTTGATCAATTTTTAATCAATTGATAAAATTCAGTCTTTTAGAAAAAATGGCTGACCTAAGAGTTATTTGGGTTAGAAATAGAAGCTTTTTTCATTCTTTTTAAACCGATTTTTTAATTAGTGTAAAATTCTTTAACTGTTTTCATGAACTCTTCGTGGAGTATTCGTGAACACTTCAATTAAGCACTGTTTTTTTTTTAATGTTTCTATTCTTTTGGCTTCGGCTTCCTCAGCCAACAAATATGATAGAATTGCTTTAGGGGAAAGCCTGTAGAAACTTATGAAGAAGAGTCACTCTCCCGCTAAAACTATCCTTTAAAATTATTGATATGAATGTCTCGTTCTATAATGAATTATTATAAAAAAAGATTTTAGTTTGTATTATCATACCATTTATCTGAACTGCTCTTTTGCAGTGAAATTCTCAAATACTTTTCATGAATTCCTCATGAACTCCTCATGAAGTATCCTAGGGGGAACCATGAAGCATCCCAGAAGGATCTTCTGGTAATTTTTTTAGGTGACCCTTCCTAAAATAGCCAGACAGATTAGCTCCTTTTGGCTTCGGCTTCGCTCACCCACCAAAATTGATCGGACTGCCTTAGGGGAAAGCGTGTAGAAACACTTTTACAGTGGATTCACTTTCCCGCTAAAGACCAATCCTTTGAAAGAGTATTGATATGAAGATTTGCTTTTTAAGAGCTGTCGTTGAAGTAGAGAATGCCTCTGTTCATGATTTTAGAGCATTGAAGATGTTGATTATGTAATCTTATTTCCCGTGAAGCAATTAAGCCACAATGGTTACGCAACCACTGTAAGTGTCGTTCTACTATATTGTTATAGAAAGCATAGCTTAGGGAATTGAGAAATCTGAATACAAAACAGCGTGGGTCTCAACTTACCGAACAGAGGTACTGGTATACCTGACAACGATAAGAGAGCCCACGCCTAGGTCGTGAGCATCTTGCTTATCCTCTCGTTGTCTAAAAATTACCAGTTTTCTGTTCGAGATTCTAAGCGAATGCTTCTATATTCTTTGAAGTATCGCAAAATTACATTTTTGTTTGTAATCTTGAGACAAATATAATAAATTATTTCGACATTACCGAATTCGGTAATGGAAATTTTACTAATTACACTCAAATTGCAATAAATATGCAATTATGAACGAGTTTAAAACCGATGAGATTAAAGCATTAGTTGCTCAAAAAATTAAGGAAATAAAAGGAAAAGTTCCATATTCCAAGATTGCTGAAAAATGTAATCTCACGGAAGCACGAGTAAGTGACGCAGCTAATAATAAAATAGATTATCAATTAACAACATTGATAGAAATTGCAACGGGTTTACGAGTACATCCCAGAGAAATCTTTGATATACTTTTTGATTTTGAAGAATACTATGATGAATTAGATAAATAAATTCTGATGAGAGTTGGAGATTTATTGTATGTATGAAAGACAAATAAACCTATTCGCCGAAGTTTCTGACTTCGGAGTTTTTTTTCAGCAAACCTAAATTGTGTTAGAGGTTTTTTTATTTTACTTCCCAATTGCTTCATAATATCGATCAGAGCATTGCTGTAATACTACTTTGGTTTCTTCTAATCTTTTCATAGTTTAGCTACTCATAAAAAAGCAGGAAACAAAGCGGTATTAAACAAAATATTGGTGTTTTTTGAAGAACTTGTAGAATATCCTTTTACAGGAACTGGCAAACCCGAACCTTTAAAACACAATCTTTCTGGCCTTTGGTCTCGAAGAATAAACAAAGAATACAGACTCATTTACGAAGTAGAAAACCAAACCGTTTTTATTCTTTCTGCTTACGGACATTATTTGTAAAACCACCCCGAAGAAGGTGGTTTTTATTTTTTCTTTTAAAGAATTTACCGGTTTATAAACCCCTATTAATAATGCGTTTACGCAAGTTTAGGAATGGAATATTGGAATTTGTTGGTATTAGACGGAACCTTATAAAAGTCTTAATAAATCTTTTTTTAACAGTTCAGTATCTGTATCAAATTTCTTCTTCTTTACAAATTCTGCAAGTAAATCAATTTTTTCTAAAATAGATTCTTTTAAAAATATATAACGCTCATCATCTGACTTGCTAAAAAAATTCTTATCGTTTATAACAATTGGAATACCTACGGATTTTTCCTTCTTGCGGTAATCTATTGGCTCTAAATCCTGTAAGAGATATACATAAAATTCGAATAAAATTAATACTAAATCTTTACCATAATTTGTATTTTCTGCTTTTTTTTAATTGATTATTTATTCCTTTTTCTCCAAAAACATAGGCTCTAAAAAGTTTTCCTTTTTCAAAAACTAAAGCTTGTTCATCGACATCAACAGTTCCATCGGCAGTCGTTTTAACAAAGCATCCGAAAATACTATTATCATTCATTAGTGATTAAAGTATATCAAAATTTTTTGCAATGATTTTAATTACACTATCTGTAGAATTTAAATTAAATATATATATATTCAAGTCAATATCATCTAAATGACCCTTCCATTTACCATATATTGTTTTTAAATCTTGATTCTCTTTTCCTCCTGTATATGCTTCAAGTATAGCTTCTTCGGCAATTACCCCAAAATTTAAATTAAGACAAGACCAATAAACATCCTCGAAAATTACGCTTTTTAAACATCCATCTTGAAATTCAATATTCAAAACAAGTGTGTCATTATCTCCCGGATTTTTACGATCGATGAAGATTTCTTTAAGCACAGCATCGTGCCACTCTATAGTGTTAAAATTTATCATTTTGGCCATTTTGCATTATCAAAAATATGTTTTCCACTGCCATTTATATGAAAATGACTAACGTTCGGTCCTTTTTTTCCTGGCATAGTTGCAGGATCAATTCTTAGTTTTTCAATAAATTTACCATTTTGAATCTCCCCATAAGACGACGTTCTAAATGGGTTTTCAACTAAATTACTAGGAATCTTTAAATCTTTTGGTAACACAACCCCATCTCTTGTAACGGTAAAAACACCTTTAGCTTCTGCTTTCTCTACTCCCATAATTGCTTTTGCTTCCGCACCTGCAATTTTGGTGTTTTTTGTTATGATTAAAGCAGCTCCTCCTAATAAAAGCGCTCCTTTTTGCTCATCAGGTTCTAGTTCTTCGAACCAATTATTAAACAGAATTCCCGCAACATCTCCTATTCCAAGAAGATCACTTCCCATCATCATTACAGCCGCTCCTCCCGGCTGTGGACCATTCCAAAGTGAAGATTGACGTTGAAAATTATATTCAGCACGCGTTTGTCCACCGTGATATTGTGCAAAACCTTTATCAGTACACAAAAAACAGTCTCCTCGCAAATAAGGATTTGCTTCTTTTTTCTTCCCTTGTAAAACAACTTCCTGTATTTGGACTTCATTTTCACCGCTAGGAAGTGTTTTAACATCGTCAACACCTTCAGGACATTTACCACCAGGACAGCCATCTGCTATCATTCCTGTTGGATCTGTAAAAAATATTGGATTATTATTTACATAAGTATAGGGACTGAATCGTCTGGAAGTTTCTGCTAATATATCTTGTGTTCCCCATCTGCCAATATCCGGCATATACATCCTCGCCCCATAATCATACATTCCGGTTTCCTGTAACTCCTTTCCGTTGTACTTGTAGTTGTAAGTAGCTGTAGATTGGTTTTCATTATAACCTTCATGTTTTAAGCCAAAAGGATAATAATTGCTTTCAGTATCGATGGTAAGAGCTCCTGCGCTGTTTTTATAGTAACTTAACCTTATATTTCCGAGATGATCGGTATAGTTGTAAATGTACGTATTTTTTATAAAATCATAATAACCTTCTGCAGTAGGTATGAATTGTAAAGTAGGGGGACTAATATGGATGTTATTACTTCCGTCATCTGTTGTGACTGCTAAATAATGAAAACCATTTAAATAATCTGTAATTTCTATAGTTTTTCCAATACTCGACTTTAATCCTGTATATCTAGTTTTCCTTAGTTTTGTGCCATTGGAATCGTATCGATAATTTGTACGTACATTTACGGGTCGAGAATAAGGGTTAGGAATATAAGTTTCTTCAAAAAGTAATCCAGTTATAAGATTAGAATAATTGTACTCTATTAAATTAATACCTTTATCTTTATTGTTGGTCATATTACCATTGGAGTCGCTCCCTATCGTATTTCCTGAAATATCAGGGTATCCTAAGTAATTCGTAGAGGAATCCGTAACACTGTGTAACTGATTACCACTGTACTTGTAAGTTAAATCATCAATTTTCTGAGCTTTAAAATAATCGATACCACCATATCTTTTTAACGTTAGGATATTACCGTTTGCATCATAGGAGAGCTCTTCATTATAGGCTTTAGTAAGGGGAATAACCTCATTGGGTTTCTGATAGGTGGCTCCTAAAAGTCTATTTAATTTATCATATGTATAGCTATATCTTCTCAGAGATTGATCATTGGAAGTAATCCAATCTACTTCTGAGATATTTCCATTGAACTTTTTAGGTGTAATAACAGAATTTGTAGGGTTATCATATCTGATTTCGTAAGCAAAGAGTTTATTCCCAAGGTTTGAAGGATCGTTAATTTTCGTCATCCAGCCACGGATATTGTAGGCATAATTGATTTTCTGAATGTTATTGCCTACTTTCTTATAATCCAACTGCCCGATTTCATTGTACGTATTTTCTGCCAATATTTCAGGTGATTGGTTGTTTACCTGATGCTTGTGAACCAAAAGACGGTTTTGGTGGTCGTAAGAAAACGTTTCTTCAATTTTTACTTCAGTGTCGCTATGCAACCTTTTATGGTCTGTAAATATATTCTGTGGAACGCCGGTAAAATCGAGGATACTTTCTGTTTTGGTATAACCGCCAAGATGATTGATTGAATGACTTCCAATAACTCTTCCTTTTCTATCGTAGAAACTATAATTTTTTGTCCAGTTATCATCTTCGATGTTTTTAACAAAAGAAGCGAGGGACAGAGATTGGGTGGATTGATTTACTCCAGCAGGAAAAATATCTTCCAGAATCGGGGTTCCCTGAATAGCGTTGCCTGTGGGATATGGTGTTCCTGTAGGATAACTATCGTAATAATTGACTGAAAGCAAAGTCATGCTCCCTGTCGGAAAAGCATTCTTAGTATAGAATAATTGCAATCCCTGTAAAATAGTAGAAGCAGTTGATACTCGCACTTCATTATTAGATCCATTCATATTATTTAGGGCAGTCTGCATGGTAGAGCGGGTTGCTGTATTTTTAAAGAAACCTGTATAAACGACTCTTCCAAACTGATCATATTTTGTGAAAAGCCAGCCTTTTGCTTTGAAATTATTGTTAGTTCCTGCTAAATTGGCATCTTGGGTTAAAACCAGACGGTCTTGTTTGTCATAGACCATATATTCCCAGCCTTTTCCAGGGAGTTTTTTCTCTACTAATCTTCCTCTTCCGTCATAGCGATATTGGTAGCAAAGATCATTTAAAATAGGGTCTGTTAACGTGTAAAGAGTTGTTGGTATTGCAGAGGCTTCAATTGCCTGAACTGCTAAAGGTGAAACAACAAAAGCTAATTGATTGTATTCGTTGTAAACATAGTAAGTATCAACTTGATTAACTCCGTCATTCTTTCTTACTAAAACCGTCTGTCGTTCTCCGTTTTTGAATTCTATGGTTTCATTGCCATCTTCATCTTTTACTGTATTTTTATACAACATCGCATCTGCATAATTACTTCCTTTTATTAAATTAGAAAAAGTAGCATTATTTGTCCATGGAACTGGCGTGGCTGTGATAGTAAAATTAATAACCGCATCAAGTGCGTCGTTAACTTCATACTTAAAAGTTACAGGTTTGTTTGCCCAAGCCGAGCCGACTTGAAACAAACTGTCTATTCTATTTAATGGAGAATTTTCTAAAGATTTTCTGGAATAGATTTTTTCTGAGCCATAAATATTTGGAGTAGTTGCATTAGCCAAAGGATTTGGAACAATGGCACCGTTTAAAGTTCCCAATTGTGGAACAGGAAGGTGATCTAAAACTTGCCTCCCAAATCCATCATATTCAATATGAGAAACAATATCTTTTCCTGTATATGATGCTTTTATGGCTATGCTTTGTTTTGGGCGACCTAACCCATCAAAATAAGTGACTGACTGTATTTGCTTTGTACTTGTATTACTTGATGCAGTAGGTTCTAAATAAGTCCTACTGAAAACATAGTTTTCATTTATCGAAATTCCGGTAGGCGGTGTAGTATTTTGGGCAATAGCAAAATTCGATAACAGTAACAAACAAAATAATGATAAAGTTTTTTTCATCTTTAATTAATTTTTCGGGAAATAAAATAATAGATTTTGAAAAGACTTGTTATTTGGATAATTACCATTATGAGATCTTATAATAATATCACCATTAGTTTTAATTGTATAATACATCTGTCCATTGTACGAGTTGTGATCTGTTAAAGGTTTACAAATTCCTTGTATAGTTCCAATTTTCACGCCTATTGTCCATGGAAAATCGACTGAATTTGATCCTGTATTAAATGAAATAGTAGCCTTATAATTTACATCTGTTTCTAGTACCCCTCCGCCTCCTGAGAATGGCGTTGTTGATACGTAACAGCTAACAGCTGGTCTACAACTTCCATTCTTGTTAGTGGTATTCTGACCATTAGTATCAATATCATTCTGTGCTTTTTGATCCGCATCAGCTTGGCTAACTATAGAAGAATATTTTCCATCAGGAACAATGTAATTATAAGTTGTTCCTATATAATTTGACCCACAATTATTACGAGTAAATGTCTGGCTTTTTTCAATATTAAAATATTTACTCGGAGCATAATTATAAGAATATTCTTTCAGAATTTCACCATCTGTATTTTGCACTGACTCTAATCTGTTAGAGGAATCATATTTATATATTTCTCTAATTCCACTTGGCGGAGTGATACTGGTTACACCGATTAGTGGTTTGTAGGTATAAGTCGAAATCTGGTAATGAGGCAAACTAATTCTAAAGGTATCGAGTTTATCTATTAGGGTTGATTCGGAATAGTGTGGGCTTCCGTAATCTGAAGCCGTAATAATTGCTGCGGCTAATGCTGAAACTTGCGAATAAGTCGCTCCTTCTATTTTTGCAATTGGTTGGGTTTGGTTGTAACCCCAGATGATTGCTGTTGGAGTGCCTGATTTTGTAGTGTATTGTAGGAGATTACCATTATTATCATAAAAATCATAGATTATACTTTCCACAGGGATATTAGAGTCTATACTATATGAGATAAACGAACTCGGAAAAAAATTAGTAGGGTTTGTATATTCCGTTTTTGTTCGAGAGGTAACATAATTCAAAAAAGAAGTTGATTTCCATATATCCTTGCTTCTGATTGTTTCTAATACGGGAGCCAAAATATTGTTATTAATTAATTTCAAATCATTGTATGTTGTTGAATATTTGTATGATATTTTACTTATTTCTTCTGGAAAGTATGACGATTCTGCTCCTGACATGTTAAGAGTAGTATTATCATCATATCGATATAAAGTGTTAGTGAAAATATTTCCATTTGGTAAATAATCTTCTATTATTGTAGAAAATTTAACAAAGGGCTTCACATCGATTCTCCTTTTCTGTACCCAGTTGCCTCCAATTATGCTGGCATCAGTGACATAGTCATTTGATGTATTACCGCATTTATATACCAAAGAATTGTTTTCATTAAAGTTTTTACAATACGGTTTGTTGTTGAGGGTGACATACTCGGTAGATATTTTCTTGACTTCTATATTATCAGCAAAGAAATTTTCTTCGAGTAACTTTCCACGCTTACCACTTTCATCAATAAATTGCGTATCTATATTTTTCATATAATTCCCAATTCCGAAATTGCTATTATAGGGTCTCCACAAAATAATATTATTTGCCATTGGATCTGAATCTAAATAATTAGGATAGGAAAAATAATTGCTAAAGACATATTCCTTGAAAAGACTGCCATTTACATATTCCTGAACTTTATTATACTCAACATTAGGTTTCGAAAATATACTTTGCTCTATATTTGATCCAAACTCAGTAAATGTTTCTTTATCCGTTATGGAGTTTGGAAGCGTTGTTCTATATTTTGCATATTTAAAAAAAATATAGTTTGTAAGTGAAATACCAGAAGAGCCTAAGGAAGGATTATCTCTATTTTTAAGATACTTATATTCTCTTATAATATCATTTCCTGAACCAGATTTGTCTATCATCTTATATAATCGTAAACCACTAACATTATCATTAGAAGCTGTTAACTGAGGATAAAAATTTGATTGAGAGTTTCTAATTATTTTATAATTTATTTTATGTGGTTCAAAAAACATTTCGGTTCTCCCTCCAGTTGGATAAATTATCTCTTTTATCATTCCTACTTCCGCATAAGTCGGATTAAAATCTCTATTAGTCCCAGTTAATGTCAAGTCTCCTGTATTTAGACTGAATGAGTAAGCAGGAATTATGGATTTATTATCATCTTTCCCATTCCAAAACCCCGAAAAATCCACCCCAAAAGTAGCTTCAGGAGGAAAATAAGTTACATTGTTATAATTGAATGTATATTTCTGATCATTAATGGCTAGTTCTGTTAGAAACCATCTTTTTGATTCAGTACCTTTTGGTAGTATTTTAAATTTTATTTTTTTTACAATCTGATTTTGACTTTTAACATCGATGCTTTCCAAGAAATCATATCTATAAGCCAAGTTGTCTGGAGTATTTTGATAATTGAAATCGATAGTGTAGATGCTCGTCAGTTTATTATCTGAAATGTTTTTAGTTAAAATTGCAATTTTATTAAGTTTTGTTTTCTTTAGAACTTACATTCAATTAATAAATGCAACGGTTAATAAAAGACTGCTGGGATAGCTTCTGTTCCTAGGAACAGAAGCTATCCCAGCAGTCGGCGAAAAATTTCATCTTATCTTTGGGTTGCAAAACTCTAAAAACAGATGGCTCATTTAACGTTGGAACAAAGATACCAAATAGAAACTTATAGAAGTACTGGAATCAGCATTTCTGAAATAGCCAACTTTGTAGGCAAAGACAAAAGTGTAATTTCCAGAGAAATCAAGCGAAATGCGGATCAAAGAAGTGGGACATACAAAGCAAAATTAGCCGATAAAAAGGCTCAAAATAGGCATCAAATAAAAAGGAAAAAATGCTCATTAACAGCAGAGATAGAAGTGAATATTTTGTGTTATTTGATTAAGGATTATAGCCCAGAACAGATCGTGGGTAGATCTAAAGTTGATAAGGTAAGTATGGTATCTGGTGAAAGAATTTACCAATACATTTGGGAAGATAAACGCAGAGGAGGTAAATTGTATCGGCATCTTCGAACCCAGGGAAAGAAGTATAAAAAAAGAGGTCATTTAAAAGACAAAAGAGGTCTTATTGTTGGTAGAGTGGACATTAGTCAGCGCCCTTCAATAGTTGAAAAGAAGAATAGATTAGGAGATTTAGAAATAGATTTGGTCATAGGGAAAGATCACAAAGGAGCCTTACTAACTATTAATGACAGAGCCTCTGGTGTACTATTTATGGGAAAAGTAGGTAGTAAAGAAGCTGCTGAAATTGAGAAGAAAACCATCGAGTTATTACAAGATTGGAAACCTCTGATCAAAACTATAACCTCTGACAATGGAAAAGAATTTGCAAATCATCAAGCGATAGCAGAAGCACTCAATATAAGCTACTATTTTGCCAAACCATACCACAGTTGGGAAAGAGGAGCGAATGAAAATTTGAATGGATTAATAAGACAATATTTTCCTAAAAAGCATAACTTTGAAAATATCACAAAAGAACAAATACAAGATGTAACTTATATTTTAAACAATAGACCTAGGAAAAGATTTGGGTACAAAACGCCCAATGAAATATTTGCCGAACAACTAAATAATTTTGATCATGTTGCATTTATTACTTGAATCCACCGAATGTTAAACATCCAGAATGGACTAGTCCATATTGATGAAATTCCGCTGCTTGTAATATGAGAGCCACCTACAGATCCTTCATATTTATGTTTTTCAGAACTAACTGTTTGATTAATATATTTATGAATGTCGAATGAAAAAGCGACCTGATTCATATCAGAGACGTAAGGCAAAGTGTTGTATTGTTTGCAATAATTAGATTCGATACCGTAACCTAATCGATCCTGATTATAAGTGTAAACTACTTGCTGACCACTTATTAATTCAATTTTGAAGAGATACCAAGAAAGAATAGTTAAATTTGGAGTTTGTAGTCCTCCAGGATTATTTGCAGTGGCTTCTTTGCCTAGAGAACTGCTCACTTCCAAATTGTCAAAAGAGCCTCCAAAATGATATTTATTACCTCTTCCATCTGTAATTACAAATACAGAACTTAGAGGATTACAATCAGTTTGCTCTGCTACATTTTGTTGGGTATATCCTGACAAATCTATTGTCAGATTTTGATCATTGCTTGTTACTAAAGGCTTTCCATCATTTCCTATATAGAAATAACCACTGATCCCCCAAAAATTAAAATTATATTTATCTGAAGAAAGTTCTGCATATTTACCGTGATATCCTAAATAAATTCCATACGTATCTTGGGCTGTATGTGGCAAACTTGACGCTAAATAATTATTGTTAAAAATATCATGATTGGTTTTTCCAACTTTAATTGCAGCCAAAAAACCTTGTAATTCACTGCTGTCATTACCTATAAAATCATCCGAAACACCCCTAATTTCTCGTGAAATCACACCTGAATTATTGATATTCCAGTTCAATCCCGCATAACCAGATTTTTTTGCTGGTAGAAAACCTGAAGAATCATAGGAGAGATTAATTTGAGAAGAAATATCACCCACATTCAAGTCAAATAGCGGGATATTAAAATCCAAACCTCCTGTAAATTTGTTTATAGGTATGTTTCCACTTCTCTCGAAAGCGGCAGTTTCAGGTGATTTTATATTTAAAATACTGGATTGAGAATAAACAATTGTAAAAGGACATAATATAAGTATTATATTAAAAAACATTTTCATTTCTTCACAATTTTAGTATTAACGGATTTATTAGGAGTCTTCGCAGTCACAATATAAACTCCCTGCGGCAAAGCGGCAGTATCAATTTTCGTCACCTTATTTTTTGTTTTAATTTTTTGTATTTGTCTTCCACTCATATCATGAAGCGTAATTTGCGCTTCACCTTTTAATTCAAAACCTATTTCTACATAAGCGTAATCATCCACAGGATTTGGGTAAATACGGATATCTTGTTTCTGAAGGAGATTATCCAAATCTTTGTCACCAAGTTTTAAAATTTTCCAGTTTTCCTGTCCTAATTCTTCTGCACTTGTTCCTGCTAACAGAAATGTTCCGTCCGTTTGCAATTTTGCAGATACCAAACGTTCTTCCTTCTTTTTAGATGTACCTTCCACATGTTTGCGCCATTCTTCTTTTCCTTCTGCATTAATATAAAGCATCCAAAATTTCTCATCGTCGGTTTGTATCTTGCCTTCTGCTTGTGTGTAACCACCCAATAAAAATCCTTTGTCTTCGCTAAAGTTGTCTTTATTGGTTTTTCTAATGACATTAGCACTCATCAAAACATCTCGGTTTCCGAAACTATATGTTTTTTGCCACAATTCATTTCCATTTTTATCCAAAGAGATCAACCACAAATCCGTTCCCTCCTCAATATTCTCTCTTTTATTTCCGGAAGAGTTACTTCTGCTTTCTCCGCCAATTAAATATCCTTTGTCTGTAAACACTATGGTTTTGGGATGGTCATCAGCACTTCCACCATACGTTTTTTGCCATTCAACATTGGCATTCTTGTCTAATTTCACAATCCAGTAATCTCCCTCGCCAAAATTCTCTTCTGTTTTACCGAAAATAGTTGTTGATTGTTGGTTATCGGTTTTTGGTTTAAGAGATGCCAATAAATCAACTGCTTTGTTTTCAGTATTCGCTTCATCTGTTTCTAAAGGATTGAAAATCTTATTTTCTGTTTTCCCGGAGGTGGAATACATCAAAAGAACGCTTCCTCCATCTGGAGTAGCAATCATTTCTTGTACTTCATCTAAAGCATTTCCACCGAGAATAGTGGTGTTGATGAGTTTTCCAGTTTTATCTAATTTGGAAATAAAAATATCTTTCGAACCGAACAAATTTTTATTAGAATTAATATTTCCGGCAACAAAGAAACCCTCATCTAAAGATTGGGTTACTGCCGCAGCTTCATCATTATTTTTTGTTCCTAATGTTTTTTGCCACAGTTCTTCGCCATCTTCATTCAGACGGATCAACCAAACATCTGCACCACCAATATTATTATCTTTTTTATCAAGGGATTGATTGGAATAGGACGTTCCTGTTAGTAAGAATCCGCCTTCTCTGGTCGTGGTAGTCGAAACGAGATAATCATGTTTTGAACCACCAAAGTGTTTATCCCAAAGAATATTTCCTTCTTGTGAAAGTTTTAGTAAACGGTAATCATAGCCTGCATTTGTAGAAGTTGCACCACTAGTACTAACACCCGACAATTTTGATTTTTGAATAGCACTTCCAGAAAGTACAATTTGCCTGTCCAAAGTAATGGACATGGTCGAGAGAAAATCCTGAGTAGAAGATTTTATATCTTTCTGCCACAAGGTTTTGGTTTCTTGTGCGGAAACCGAGAGTATGGCGAAAAGAAATAATACCCCAATGTAGAGTTTTTTCATAGGTTAGTTTTTCAATGCCGAAAGTAGCTATAAATAGTAATATGAAAAAGGACAAAATGATCATTTTATCTCTATTCGGAAATTACAATTGAACAGTGAAGCGCTTTTTCGCAGTAACAATCTGTCATTAAGCAGCATAATAACTAAACAAGGAAAGCTTGATTTTTGTCAGTTTTACAAAACACCTGTTGTATTTTGTAAAATACTGTTCGGCTCACCAATATAATTTCGATAATAACTTCCTTTTCTTCACCAAAACCGAAACGTTCAACATCAAAATCACGAGTTCAGAAAATGTTTTAAGGAAAAGGGCTTTCTTTATGATCAATTTATCTCGAACTGCATTAAACATAGTAGCCAATGAAAACACCTTAAAAAAACCCTTTAAAGAAAACTGTTGAAATGTTTGAAAGACAATTGCAGGCAGCAAGAAAGGATTTACTAGAAATTGTTAAGAATAATATCGCACGCAATGATTAAGTTGTTATATCGGACTCAAAATGGTTGAAAAACTCTCATTTCTAATTAATAAAATACACCACCATTCGGACGCAAGGTACACCACTTATTCCGAGACAAAGTTTACCACTTAATTGCATTATTCAAGAAAAAAATGCGAATTATATTTTTTAATGATTCATTAAAAAATAGTGAAAAGAAAATACTGGGGAAACTGATAAAGAAATTAATACACAAAACTAGAAACTGCCGATAATATATTCTACACTCGGATACGAAATTTTTATCGAAGATTTTTGGGATTAATTAAGTTTCTTACAAGTAGAAAGTTTTCGTATTTTTATCCCGCGTGCGGAAATACCCAACCGTAAGCAATCAGACTAAAAAACATCGACAATATTAATAAATTAAGCCCTTACCAAACAAATTTAAGATGCTATGAGAAAAATATTATCCTTATTAACTTTGACTTTTATATTAATCGGCTGTAACAATCAAACAAAAGAAAAAACTATGGAGACCTCTACAAATGAAAAAATAGTAAAACAATATTTTGAACATTTTAATAATCACGAATGGACAAAAATGGCTAATATGTATGCTGAAACTACCGATTTTAAAGATCCATCACTAGGACAAGGAATAGTAAAACAAACAAGACAACAAATTGTAGAGAAATATTCCGAGCTCCATAAAGTTTTTCCAGACCTTCACGATCAGGTTATTCAAACTTATCCTTCTGGTAACAAACATATCATTGTAGAATTTGTATCAAGTGGTACAGCACCCGACAACTCAAAATTTGAATTACCTATTTGCGTTATTTTCACGATTGAAAACGGACTCATAACAAAAGATTTTTCCTATTTTGATAATTTTGAAGAGAAAGAACAATAAATACATCATAACAAGCCCGAACCGCTAATGACTGAACTTTAGCTGCACTCCATTCTTTTGCGCCTTGGGTCATTTTGTCTGAAAGGCATGGAATGAAAGCCTGTTGAACGGAATGGGATCCCCTATTCTCCGAAGTTTTTTTCAGATGTTTTTTTTCCGAAGATATTGATGGAAATATATTACGCCAAATAAATTTATTAACTTCAATTATCACTAATATTATCATCAAAATGGCTTTATCCTTTCTCCCGAATCAGAATTGAAAAATTTCCATTTTAGACTCCCATAAAATGCAAATATTTTTTATATATTTGATCTAATAACCTAAAGAACATTACGTAATTAAAAACAATACATGGCGACATTCTTAACAGGAAATGACTTAAATGCTCAATTAGAAAATCTTTTTGAATATGCTGACGATTATATAATACTCATCTCTCCATACATCAAACTTCACGACAGATACGCTTCTGCATTGAAAGCCAAAAAGGACAATCCCAACCTTAAAATTACTGTAGTATTCGGGAAAAATGAAGATGACTTTTCAAAAAGCATGAAGCAAGAAGATTTTAATTTTTTCAAAGACTTTCCTAATATAGAAATTCGTTATGAAAAAAGACTTCATGCAAAATACTATGCTAATGAAAGTGCAGCAATCTTGACCTCAATGAATCTTTACAATTTTTCGCAAGACAACAATATTGAAGCAGGAGTACTTACCAATAAAAAGGAATATTGGAAAGCTTTACCAGTCTGGACACTTTGGAAAATGATGCCGCTGGATATTTTCAACGGGTTATAGAGCAATCCGATTTACTTTTTCTTAAAGAACCAAAGTTTGAAAGCACGAGGTTAGGGTTTTCAAGAAGTTATACAAAGTCTATAATTGAAACGGATAAATTGTCTGACTTTTTTGATAACAAACTTAAGACTGATACTTTCGTTAAAAAGGAAACCTTTATTCCTAAACAGCTGACAAAGGTATTGGGTTTTTGTATTAGAACTGGGAGGCAAATTCCATTCAATTCAAAACTTCCAATGTGTGACACCGCTTTTCAAAGTTGGAAAAAATTCAACAACGATGAATACCGTGAGAATAACTGTCATTTTTCAGGTGAACCATCCAATGGTGAAACAAGTTTTTTAAAACCAATTCTTAGGAAGAACTGGACAAGAGCAAAAGAAACAAATAAATTCTAAAAAAGTTAACATATAGGGCTAATAACTAAGTTTTCGTTTAGGCCTATGAGCAGGAAATGAAAAAATAATTAACGAGATCCTCGGGAGAGATTTCCTTTAGACTGAGCAGCTACGGCTTTAGTATATTTTCTACTACCATAATAGCGTTATCACCAATTATAAATCAAGATTAAATTGAAATATGTACACCTTTTCACCTTCTTTTTCCAGATTTATTGTACAAAGAGAAGCAGATAATGATTCGAAAGAATATATCTGCGAAATTTTAAAATTGTTAGATGATAATTTTGAATTAAATTTCTTAAATTCCATTCTCAAAAGATATAGCATCCAAAAAATTGAAGACATCAAATTAGAGTCTTTAGATCTGCTGATCTCTTATGCAAATTTTATTTTGAGAGACAATCTCATTTCTAAAAATGAAATTCAGGATTTTTCAATACTAAAAAGGGTATTTAGGATTAAAGAAGGAGATTTTATAAAGTTCAAAAGATTTGAAGTGAACGAAATAGTAAAAAAAGAATTTATTAGAATCTATTCTGACAATTTCATTGATGAAAATGAGCAACTATTGAATCTGAACCTTCAATCATTATTCGATTTAAGCTACGATGAATTTGAACATATAAAAAAGGATGAAGTTATATTTTCAATGCGACAAGGTGCGGATCCGAAAGATTTGGATATTGCAAAAATCCCGGTCGAATTCAAAAGCTAGTAAGTCTTCTGTCATTTTTCTTTATATCTTAAAAAAAAGCAATGAAAAATCAAAACTTACAAAGGCACAGATCATATAAAGTCTAAAAAAACGATAATATTTAAAATGAAAATGAAAGTTTCTTTTACATTTCGGGATGGTTTGCCGAATTTAACGATTGAAGAAAAAAATTCTGAACAGAGTTTAAGTTTGTCACGTAAATTAAAGGAAAGACCAATTAGAATTTCGTGTGTTCCCGTTATAGGAATGAAAATTATGATCAATTCATTTTACTACTCCTATAAATTAAAAAATGAGGAAGCGCTTATGTGGGATAAGTCCTTTGATGCAGATGAAAACGTTTCTTTTGAAATTTATTCTATAGGTATTCATAAAAAGCATTTAGAATTATTTTTAAAATAATATGTTTGGTTTAATTAATTTTAATAAATCCACACAAGAATTTACTAACTCAAATGTTACTAGGAATATGAGTAGATATAAAAGACTGAAAGGATATAAGTTTTTCAAACCGTCAACCTAAAATGGCAATAAAAATCATCCAATTTGTTTCATTTGCTCCTTGTTTCCTAACACTATTTTCAAGTCATTCATATCTGCACTTACTTTCGCATCCAAAATTTTAGCATAATGCTGAGTGGTTTTTATGCTCTTATGACCAAGCATTTTACTTACACTCTCAATTGAGACTCCATTAGAAAGAGTAATTGTCGTCGCAAAAGTATGACGAGCGATGTGATAAGTCAACTCTTTATTTACACCACAAATATCGGCGATTTCTTTTAAATAAGCATTCATTTTCTGATTACTCAATATAGGCAGTAATCTACCTTTATTAATACAGATTGGATTCGCTTTATATTTTTCAATAATCTTTTCTGCCTGAGAAAGCAAAGGGATATTAGAGGTCGTTTTGGTTTTTTGGCGTTTGGTAAAAATCCATTTATTGTTGTCTAATCCTATTGTGACATTATGCTCTGTAAGTTGCTGTGTATCTATATAAGCTAGACCCGTAAAGCAACTAAACAAAAAAATATCACGAACCAAAGATAACCTCTCGTTTTTAAAATTCTTAACCAAAAGCATCTCTATTTCCTCTTCATTGAGAAACATTCTTGTTACTTCATCAAACTTCGAATGGTAGTTCAAAAAAGGGTCTCTTTCCATCCAACCATTAGCAAGACAGATGCGAATGATTTTTCCGAAATTCTTGATATATTTTACAGCAGAATTATTATTGCAGGATTTTTCAGTCCGAAGAAAGAATTCAAAGTCGTTAAGAAAACCATAATCAATTTTTTTAATGTCAATGTCAGAAATATTATACTTCCATTTCAAAAACTCTTTGGTATGCTTTATAGTGGTTTTATAACGAACTAATGTCCCTTGGGCAAATTCCTTCCCTACTAGCTTCTCCATTCGATCATTATGATCTTGAAAAATAGGAATAAGCGTTCTGTTGAGTTCTCCTCTACCCAATAACTTATTTTTAAGAGCTTCACAAGTCACTGTTTCTTTATCTCTCATCAACCCATGATAAGTCTCGTAAACTTTTTGCTCAAATGTTTTTAGATAAAAATTAAGCGATCTGCTTTCTTCTGAAGAGCCATTGACTTTCCGCATCGCAGAACTCCATTTTAAAGGCTGTACTGTCCGTTTTGTGCTGATCTCGGATATTTTGCCATCAATTGTAATTCGTAAATAAATAGGAGCCTCTCCTGTAGAATTGACTTTAGTTTTTTTTACATAGAAAAGTAAATTAAATGTCTTGTTCATTTTGTGTGACTTTAAAGATTTTAAAATTAACTTTACCAAAACCTTATCACAAGATATTCAGTTTATGAACTAGCTCGTGATAAGGTTTTCTCTGAGTTTCCAGTGACCTATTTCAACCTGTTCAACAGGTCACTGAATAGGTCACTTTCAGAATGTAATTTTTTGACTCTCTTTGCAGTAGGCACAAAACAAAAAATGCTGTAAAACATATGTTTTACAGCATTTTGTACTACTTTGATATTGTAGTTGCGATCCGGACGGGATTCGAACCCGCGACCTCCGCCGTGACAGGGCGGCATTCTAACCAGCTGAACTACCGGATCATTTTTTTGAAAAAGTATTGATCAACTTTTATAGGAACATTTATAAATTACTGATGATTAAAAAAAAAGCGATCCGGACGGGATTCGAACCCGCGACCTCCGCCGTGACAGGGCGGCATTCTAACCAGCTGAACTACCGGATCTTTTTTTTAAAAGTAATTGATAAACTTAATCTGTTTTTTATAGACTACCAATAATCTATAAATGCGATCCGGACGGGATTCGAACCCGCGACCTCCGCCGTGACAGGGCGGCATTCTAACCAGCTGAACTACCGGATCATTTTACCATTAATTAACTGAATTCAAAACCGTCTTATTAACTCTGGCGAGCTGACTTGCGATTTTTAATGAGTTGAATTATCAGATTTTTTAGTTTGTAAGAACTCCTTTCTTTTTGGTGAGTGCAAAAGTACGTTTTTTATTGCACCTTGCAAACAATATTTAAAAAAAATGCTTTCCTAATCAGGAAAGCACTCATTGTCAAGCAATTTATTTTTTATAAATGTGCTGATAATTTTTCAGCAATCACTTCTTTTGAAGCAACACCTACGATTTTATCAACAACTTCTCCATTTTTGAAAATCAAAACTGTAGGAATATTTCTAATTCCGTAGTCTACAGAAACCTGTTGGTTGTTATCTACATCAACTTTTCCTACTACTGCTTTTCCTTCGAAATCAGTCGCTACTTCTTCGATAATTGGTCCAAGTGTTCTACAAGGTCCACACCATACTGCCCAAAAATCTACCAATACCGGTTTATCTGAATTCAAAACCATTTCCTGAAATGATTGATCTGTAATTTCTAATGCCATTTTTTATATATTTTTAATATTAATTTTCAGTACAAATTTACAATATTCTTGTTAATTTAACTCCTTGTCTATCTATGCTCAACATTTGCTTTTTCTATTTGAAAGCTCTCTGCGATTTCTTCTACCGCATTGACCAAAGCATCAATGTCTTCTTTGGTTGTAAAGTGGCTGAAAGATACTCTTAGAGGTGTCGTATGATCCATTTCCTCTTCATCTACCACCATCATCATTACCATGGACGGTTTAGATGCTCCTGAAGAACACGCACTTCCTTGTGAAATTGCGATTCCTTTCATGTCTAACTTTAACCCAATCATTGGATCTTTGAAAGGCAACAAAACGCTTAATACTGTATAAAGACTGTTGTCCATTTCAGCACTTCTTCCGTTGAATTTAACGCCTTCAATTTTCTGAGAAAGTTGATCGATCGTATATTGTTTAATCTCCTTAATATGATTAGCATAACTATCCATATTTTTAAGATAAATTTCTAAAGCTTTTCCTAAACCTACGATTCCGCAAACATTTTCTGTTCCTGCTCTTAAGCTTCTTTCTTGTGGACCACCGGTAATAATTCCTTTTAATCCTGAAGCTTTTCTTATGAATGCAAAACCACTTCCTTTTGGTCCGTGGAATTTGTGTGCACTGCAAGAAGCAAAATCTACTGGGATATCAGAGAAATCCAAATCCATATGTGCCATTGACTGTACCGTATCAGAATGGAATAATGCATTATTTTCTTTGCACATTTTAGCTACTTTCTTAATATCAAGAAGGTTTCCAATTTCGTTATTGGCGTGCATTAAGGTCACCAAAGTTTTTTTGTCAGAACTTTTTAGCAGATTTTCTAATTGTTCTAAATTGACATCTCCTTTTTTGTCAGGACGAAGATAAGCCACTTCAACTCCTCTTCTTTTCTTCATATCCAAAACCGTTTCGGCCACACATTTGTGTTCAAGCGGCGAAGTAATAATTCGCTCTACCGCCAAATGATCGACACACGATTTTATGATCATGTTATTAGATTCTGTCCCACAAGAAGTAAAAATTATTTCTGCCGGAGTCACTTTTAGATAATCTGCAACATCTCTTCTTACGTTTTCGATCAGTATTTTAGCTTCCTGACCAAGACTATGAGTTGATGACGGGTTACCATAATTGTTTTTCAAAACATCTACCATTGCATCGATAACCTCCTCGGAGAGCGGCGTAGTCGCAGCATTATCCAAATAAATTTTATTCATTTTTACTTTTACTTTTTTAGATTTTTTCAGAGTTTAAAATTAATGAAAAAATTTAAACTGACCTTCATTTGCCCAATCTAACATTTCTTTATCGCCAGAAGTATCTCCAAAAGCGATGGTTTTATCATATTTTTTACCCGAAATGATTTCCTTAATTCTATTTACTTTTTCAATTCCATTACAGTTATTTCCAACAAAATTGCCGGTGAAAATATCATTTTTAAACTCTGCCTGCGTTGCAACGAGATTCATTTTAAATTGATCTGCAAAAGGTTTCACCCAAATATCAAGCGAGGCAGAAACGATGTAACAATCCGTATGAGTATGATCGATATTTTTAATGAAATCCAAAGCATTTCCTCTAACAATTTCAGGATAATATTGTTCAAAAAACTGCTGTGATTTTTTTTCAATTTTCGCTTTAGATTGACCTTTAAGAATGGAAGAAATAAAACTCTTCTTCACTTTCTCAGCATCTAAAAGTTTCATTTTCAACAAAGTAAAAAGCGGAATATGTTTAATAAACTGAATTCTAAATTTCGAAGCATTATAAAATTTAAGATACAGAAACATGGTGTCACTGTATGTTAACGTTCCATCAAAATCAAAGCAATATAATTTTTTCATTATTTAAAAATTCAGTATCAATTAATTCTCTGTAAACTACAAATTATCTTTTATAGTATTAAAGTTTTAATTTCTTAAAAATAAACTCTGGAATATTTTTAATAATCAACATGATAACGCTCCAAATCGGTAAGACATAAACAATGTTTTTCTTGCTTTTATAGGCTTTATAAATTGCTTCTGCTGCTTGTTTTGGGCTTGCAGTTAATTTGGGATTCAGCGGTAAACCTTCCGTCATTTTAGTTGCCATAAAACCAGGCTTTACCGTAAGAACATGAACTTTATTGGCAAACAGATAATTTCTTAATCCACTTAAGTAAGCAGTTAAACCTGCTTTTGCACTTCCGTAAATAAAATTACTTTGTCGTCCGCGTTCACCAGCAACAGAAGAAAGTACGATCATTGTTCCTGATCTTTGTCGCTCCATTTTATTGGCAAAGAAATTAAGAACTGGAATTAATTTCGCATAATTGATATCGATGATTTTCTCCGTATTTCTATTATCGTAAAGTCCTTCTTCGGTACCTTCACCAAGATATCCTGTTGCGCAAAAAAGAAGTTCAGAATCAATTTCGTCAAAAGTCGTATAATCGATTGGTTTCAATAAATCGAGTTCGATAATCTCTGATTGCTGAACAAATTTCACCTCAAGATGTTTTGCAAATTTCTCTGTGGTTTCTTTGTTAGAAGTGAAAAGATATATTTTCGAAAATTTGTCACCGGCACTTAAAGTCTTCTCAACAAATGCCTGTGCAACTTCTGAATTGCTTCCTAAAACGATCATAGTTTATTTTGTAATTTCTGGATATGAATTTCTGGATAGAATTATCTTCTGAAAATTCATTAGTTATTTTGAATTCTCTTTTGCTGCATCGAAACAAATTTCGGATTCTGAACATTTTGCAGATAATTCGTCAATGATGATTTGCTCATCGAATCTTTGGTTAAATAAATTCTGCCGCCAAATTCCTCTACGATATCGTCAAGTTGAGCTACCAGTTTCTTCAATTTTTTATTGACTTTAAAATCCAAAGCCAAAGTATAACCTTCCATCGGAAAGGAATTGTATGCTTCTACATTGTCTTTACCGAACAATTTTAAGACAGCGAGGAAAGATCCGTTTCCACTTTTAGCGATGGTTTCCAGAATCTTCTTCATTCCTTCTTTACCTTTCTCTTTTGGAATGACCATTTGATATTGAATAAAACCATTTTTACCATAAATCCGATTCCAGTCACTGACCACATCCAGAGGATAAAAAAACGTTTCGTAATGCACGAAATTTTTGATTTCTTTTTTACGCTGCTTACTGTAATACAAGTAGTTAAATAATTTAACCGTCAAATTATTTAAAATAAAATTGGGAAGATAGAAAGGAATTGAGGGACTGTTGATTTTCTTTAGCTTTAAAGAATTTTCCTGTAATTTCTTGGGCAATTCATGTTTAAAAGCATGCTCGCCGCGCATCATAATACTTCTCCCTAAATTTTTATCTTTTTGAAGACAATCAATCCAAGCAACATTATACGTCCAAGATTCACTTTCATCAAATAATTTAAAAATCTCATCTAAATTTTCTGCTTTGATGCTTTCTTGACGAATATAAGTGCTTTCAATATTTTTTAATTTAAATTTTGCCGAGAGGATAATTCCGGTTAATCCCATTCCACCAATTGTTGACCAGAATTTATCAGCATTCTCAGTTTTGGAACAATTTAGGATTTCTCCTTTTTCGTTCATTAAAGAAAATTCGATTACATATTCTGAAAAACAACCTTCTGCATGATGATTTTTACCATGAACATCGGAAGCGATTGCACCACCAACCGTAATAAATTTAGTGCCTGGAGTTATAAAAAGAAAATAACCTTGAGGAACGATTACTTCTAAAACATCCGAAAGCAAGACGCCGGACTCACATTCAATGATTCCATTTAAACGGTCGAAACTGATGAATTTATTTAGTCTTTTGGTAGAAAATATATTTTCAGAAAGTGCTGCGTCACCGTAACATCTGCCATTTCCTCTGGCTATGATATCATGATTATGGCGGACGTAATCTCTAATTTTAGCAGACGAATCTTCGGACTTCATTTCCTTTTCCACCACTGGGAAATTTCCCCAATTCGTTACGGTCTGTTTATAATTTGGTTTCATTTCTTGAAATAAATTTGTAATAAAAACGCCGCCAACCAAAGCACTAAGGTGACTTGAATGTATCTGTCTTTGTAAATAATTTTGGTAGGAGATTCGGTTTTGTTATAAACCAAAGTTTGCTGTAAATAGCGTAAAAAAGCAAATACAACAAAGATTACCGTATAAAAAACTCTTGGATGGAATCGCTGCTGCACTTCTGGAGAAAGCGTAAACATCAAGTAACATACGATTGCTAAAGCACAACTGATAGAAAGTGCAATATCCGCGAACTGTACATTATAGCCGTCGAGTGATTTTCTTGTTCTACCTGATATTTGAGCATTAATGAGTTCTCCTCTTCTTTTACCAATTGCTAAAACTAACGCCAAAACAAATGTCAGCAAAATTGCCCATTGTGAAATTAAAATTCCGGTTGCGTAACCGCCAGCTAAAACCCGAAGGACAAAACCAATCGAAATAATCATGACATCAACTATTGCAACGTGTTTTAATTTAAACGTATATGCTAAATTCATGACGAAATAAAAACCTACAATACTTGCAAATTTCCAGAGATTATCTAATAAGAAATCTCTGCTCAGGAACATTAAAACAAAAATCAAAGTCAACAAAATCACTAAAATAATCTTAGCTTTTGATTTTGAAATTTCTCCACTTGCTAACGGACGGTCTTTTTTTTCCGGATGTTTTCTATCGGATTCGATATCTGAATAATCATTAATGATATAAATACTACTCGCTACCAGAGAAAAAATAATAAAAGCAAAAACACTTTTTAGCAATAAGTCATAATGGGTAATATTTCCCGAAAAAAATAGCGGTAAGAAAACAAATAGATTTTTGACCCATTGCTCTACGCGAAGCAGTTTTAAATATTTCTTCATTCATGTAAAATTCAGTTGTAAAATTAGTGAATTTTAAATAAAAAAAATCCGCCGAAGCGGATTGTAAATTCTGGAATATGATTTAAAACGTACTAGTTATTACCAGCTGCATTAATCATATTTTCATTTGCTGTAATTGCAAATTCTACTCTTCTGTTTTGTGCTCTACCAGCATCGGTATCATTGGTAGCAACTGGATCAGCTTCACCCATTCCCATCGTATTCATTCTACTTGAAGAAACACCTTTAGATGCTAAGTAGCTTTTTACTGCCGCAGCTCTTCTGTCAGAAAGGGAAAGGTTATAAGAGTCGGTTCCTTTACTATCTGTATATCCGTAAATATTAATATTGGTATCTGGATTATTTGCTAAAACGGTAGCTAATTTATTAAGATTTACTTTTGCATCAGAGGTAAGGTCTGATGAATTAAATGCAAAGTTAACCATGTTTTCTTTCATCGTTACTTTGATTCCTTCCCCTACTCTTTCAACTTCTGCTCCTGGTAAAGTTTCTTTGATTTCTTTGGCTTGTTTATCCATTTTGTTACCGATAACGTTACCGGCTACTCCACCAACTACTCCACCAAGAACAGCTCCCAGAGGTGCGTTTCTACCTCTACCTAAATTATTTCCAAGAACTCCACCTAATACTGCTCCTGCGGCAGCACCGATTACAGTTCCTTTTTGTTGATTATTTGAGTTTTTTACTGCTTCACAACTGGTCATTGTCAACATTGATGCTGAGATAAACAAAGCTGCGATGTTTGTTTTATTAAAAATTTTCATAAGTTTATTTTTGATATTATTATTTCATTGAAGTTCTTTCGAAGTTGTAAACAACTCTTACATTGTCTCCACCTGAAGGAATATTTTGTTCCAGACTAAATTGATCTGCGGTTTGACTAATTAAATTTAATGAATATCCAGCAGTGACCGCTTTTGCTTTAGTGCCTTCCATTAATTTTTTGAATTTGAATTCATTACCATTGGTTACTTCAAACTTAATTGGCTGCATTACACTTGGGCAATCTCCACCACCATTTATGGTGTAAGAACCTGTCCAGTTATTTGGAACCAATTTCCAGTGACTACCAACAAAACATTGTGCATCTGCACCTTCGTCAAATGGCTTTACTTTATAATTGTTGTCATAGTTCACACTGGTAATTTGCCAGTCACCTTTCAATTTTAAAAAATCTGCCCGGTCTGACTGAGCTGTTTTTGCTGTAGAACATGAAACAGTCATTGCTGCTCCGATAATTCCTGCTAATAATAAATTTTTCATAGTCGTGATAATTAATTATTTTAGAAGTACAAAAAACCGTGCCAATTAAATTAAAACACAAAAAAAACCCGAATTATCGGGTTTTAACTATATGAATTTAATCATATTACTTTTTAACAGCTTTTCTTTTAACAGCTTTTTTCTTTATGGTAGAAGGTTTTGCTTTCAAAGGAGCTGAATTAGCTGAGGCTTTGTAGAAGTGAGTGTAAGCATATTCTGCTGCTTTTTTCAAATCGATTACTCCACCCGCTTCAGAAATCATATCGAATCTGTTATTGGTATTGGAATTAATCATTGCATTCACAGTGGACTTATTTGAGGTCTTCACTAATGACTCAATCATTTCAGCTGGAGTTAAATTTGGCATATAAGCAAGTAAAACAGCTGCAGCACCTGCAACTACTGGAGATGCCATTGAAGTACCTTGAAGATATTCATATTTACCATCTGGTACAGTAGAATAAATTTTTTCACCTGGTGCAAATACGTCAACCAATTTTTTATTATAATTGGAGAAACCAGCTCTTAAAAACTCATTATCATTGGTAGAAGCTCCTACAACAATCATATTATTAATAAAAGGTTTTGGGTCGGTAACATTTTTAAAGTTCGTTGGAAAGTAAACGTGTTCAGCGATGTCCTCATTTTCGTTTCCAGCAGCTTTCACTAAAAGAACTCCTTTAGATTCTGCATATTTGAAGGCATCCCAAACAACATCTTTTCCTGGCGAAACTGGTTTACCAAAACTCATATTTAATATTCTCGCACCATTATCTACGGCATATCGAATCGCGTTTGCAACATCTTTATCTCGTTCATCACCATTTGGAACTGCACGAACCGTCATGATTTTCGCGACTTTATAACCTACTCCATATTGCACCTCATTTCCTTGAGGAAGACCGGCAATGATTCCAGCAACGTGAGTTCCGTGTTGTGCATCTGGACCTTTGTAGTGGTTATTACCATAATTTTTTTCAGCATAATCGTCATAATGATCTCCAACGATTGAAGCTCTTGGATCATAATCCAAATTATATTGTTTCAAAGCTTGTGGCTCATAATAATCCAAAGCTTCTTTCATCTGAGCTTCTAAAAACTTCTGCACTTCAGCTGGAGATTTTCCTGCAACAGACGGATCTTTACTAATTTGTCCTAAAACTTGAGCAGCCATCGCCTGTTCTGGTGTTGTTGGTTTAATTGAAACTACAACATCCGGAGTTAGATTTTGACCGTTTAACATTGCGATCATTGAAGGAATCATGTCTGAAATCCTCTTATAGGTTTCGTAATTCTGTTTTGCCTCAACGCTTTTTTTGGTGAAAATTTCTTTTGACTTCATGTACATGTCAAACTCTGCCGGCATTTTTGCTTGATTCGCTTTGTTCTGTGCAGAATTTGGTCCTTCAAAAACCGACTGGTATTTTTTAACAACACGAGTTACCTCCATGTTATCTACATCGATATCACCGTTTTTTCCACCAATGAAATTCCAGCCGTAGATGTCGTCGATATAACCATTCCCGTCATCATCAATCCCATTACCTGGAATTTCATTCACGTTTCTCCACATATTTTTGATAAGACCTGGATGTTCAACATCTACTCCACTATCTAAAACTCCAACAATTACTGGTTTTGGTTTTAAGCCTTTTGATTCTAAATATTTGTAAGCATTCTGAGTATTTACGCCATAAACATTAGATGATGCAAAATCCTGATGATACCAAGTCATCAAATTTTTATCTTGCATTGGATCTAACGGAGCAGCAGTTTGTTGCGCAAAAACTGCAAAGCCGGTCATAAAATACGCGGCAATTAATATCTTCTTCATCTTATTTAAGTTTAATATTTCTAATATAGGTCATCGATTCTGGGCCTTTGTTACAAATAAGGTCAATTATAGATAAGTCTTCTAAAAAACCATACTTATCTGAAAAAGACTGATAATAGTCTTCCATTTGAAAAGCGGTTTCTGATTTTGCTGAAAACTGATCTCGATAACTGAGTTCCTTTGGCTCTTTGAAGAACTCCTCATTCAAAGAATATGCCTTTTCTGTTTTCAGAATTTTCTGAATCACTTTTAAAGCATTAAGATTAAATTCTAATAATGAAGTTGATTTAAAATTAAAAATTCCCTCCAGTTGATCTTCGTAATAATCGAAATACGGAGAAGATTGATAAGCGGTCTTTATGGACTTCCAGTGAAGTTGTTGCCACTTATCCCGTGTTGAAGTTTGAATATCTTTTAACAACCGACTTCCGCTATGATTCATTGGAATGATCAATGATAGCTTCCCATTTGCTCCATAGATATTGGCTCTGTTTCGAAAGGTTTGTTTGGGGAAACTTTCGTACTGTTCGAAAATAATCTCTGCATCTTCTTGTAAAAAAATGGAAAACCACGAAACTGGTGGAAGATAAAATACAGGTAATAAAATGGCCATTGTTATAATACTATTTTTGTTAAAAACGTGCTGCTAAAAGTCAAATGAATGGTTATCCCAAAACAGGAAAGAATAAATTATACGTTTATAATTTATTCTTTCCTAAAAAGTTTTTCAATATTCAACAACTCTTGATTGGTGAACTGAATCCTAGCCCCGATGGAAGCGGCATCCTTTTTTTTGCGTTGGATTTAGCCTAGGCAAAAAAGATATAGCGGACAGCGGGATTAAGCTCCTAAAAAAATTAATTCTCTTCTTCTTCTTTCTTTCTAAAGAATTTCATGATGAAATCCCAACCGAAAAACAGCCCAAGAATTAAGACCGCAACCCACCAGTAAGAGGTTTTGTGCAGTTCGCCAGTGTTGGTTGCTTTGAACATTCTGTCCCAACGAATTTTGGTGTCAGCCTGATAAGTAGAACCGCTGTCTTTGAAAAGTCCCTGAACACTCATCCAAGTAAACATGGGTGATCCAACGATATTCTCTTCTGGAACGAAGCCGAAAAATCGCGCATCTAAAGAGGCATCACGGTTATCACCGATCATCATATAATAATCCTGCTGAATGGTGTATTGAGTCGCTTCTTTGCCATCTATAAAGATTTTACCGTTTTTATTTTCTAAATGATGGTGTTCATATTCAGAAATAATCCACTGATATTCTGGTAATGTTTCTTGATTTAAAATTACCACATCGCCTTTTTTCGGAATTCTTAAAGGTCCGTACCAATCCTGATTCCACTTTTTATTGATAGGAAAGATAGATTGTGTGGTATCGATATTTTTGGTGTAAGCGTCTCTGGCTGCATTTACTTTGTAAGAAACCGCCGCAGAATCTTTGGCCCAAATATGTTCTTTCATTTCGATAATCTGTGGAAGCGCTTTTATTTCCTTCGCTGTTTTATCGGTCAACCCCTGAAAATCATACATGAAACCATTTTGAGTCTGAATTTCCTGAACCGGTAAAAAGCCATAGATTTTATACAAAGCCGGAATGTCTAATTGACTTCCAGTGGTGGCAATATATTTGTGCTGAAGTTGCTGATCTCCCAAAATAACTTCTGGTTGTCCGTTAATGAAAAGCCTTCCTGCTCTCATTTCCATAAGATCGCCGGCGACAGCGACACATCTTTTTACGTAAGGATCTTTTCGATCAATCGCAGTGTGAACCGAATCTTGCGGATAATTAAACACTACGATATCATGTCTCTGCGGTTTCTTTAACTGCAAAATTCTGGTGTACGGAAGTTTGATGGCATCCACATAAGATTTTGGGTCATCTTTCGGATTCCCTTTTTGTCCTGTATCCGAGATCGTTCCTTGCAAGAAAGGTAATGCAACTGGGCGCATCGGCATTCTAAAACCGTAAGACCATTTATTTACAAATAAGAAATCTCCTACCAAAAGTGTTCTTTCCATGGAACCTGTCGGAATCCCAAAAGGTTGAGTTACAAAAACGTGAATAACCGTAGCAAATACTACAGCGAAAGTAATTGAACCCGTAAAAGTATCTTTCTTTTTGGCTAATTTTTCTTCGTCTGTTAAATATAGATCGTCCTCTTTTTCAACTTCTGCATCTTTGGAATAATTCACCACCGCCAAATAAATAAAAGGAAGGAAGATTGTCAACAAAGTCTGCACAAAAGATTTTTTTCCGAAATGTCTCATCAAAAACAAATGGAAAGCAGTCATCATGATCGGTCCGATAATCGGAACGTAAGATAAAATTACCCACCACTTGGAATGCTCGGTTTCTTTTAAAATGATGAAGTAATTATAAAAAGGCACAAACGCAAATAGCGGATTGTAACCCATTTTTTTGAAAAGTTTCCACGTAGAAATCCCCATTATTACAGAGAGAATGACGACGTAAATTAAATAAGTAAGAAAGTAATCCATATTGTATTGCTTATCGCTATTAGTTTATTTTATTTGAAAATTGTTACAGAACATGAGTAATTAGTGATGAGTAATAAGTAATTGCTCATTGCTTATTATTCATTGCTTATGAAAAGAGAACATCGTTCATGGTGAAATTTCCTGTTTTGCCGATGATCCATTCGGCGGCAATTACGGCTCCGACTGCAAAACCATTTCGATTGAAAGCAGTGTGTTTAATTTCAATTTCATCAACATCGCTTTTGTAGTAAACGCTGTGAGTGCCGGGAACTTCATTTTCTCTGATGGCAAAAATACCGAGTTCTTTATTTTGAGTTTCCTCCAATTTCCAGGCATCGAATCGGTTATCATTTTTAATGATTCCTTCCGCTAAAGAAATGGCAGTTCCGCTTGGTGCATCTTTTTTATGGGTATGATGAATTTCTTCGAGTTGAACGTTGTATTCCGGAAATCCTTTCATCAAGTTAGCCAGTTTTTCATTCAAAGCGAAAAATAAATTCACGCCTAAAGAAAAATTAGAACCGTATAAGAAAGCAGTATTATTCTGAAGCGCAATTTTCTCGATTTCAGGTTTTTGATCGAGCCAGCCTGTTGTTCCACAAATGACAGGGATTTTATTTTCCAGGCATACTTTAATATTCTTAAAAGCTACTTCAGGATTGGAGAATTCGATTACTACATCTGGATTATTCAGATTTTCTAAAGTTGGAGTTTCGCTTAATTTCGCTACAACTTCGTGACCTCTTTTTGTGGCAATTTCATCAATGATATGCCCCATTTTTCCGTAACCAACAAGTGCTATTTTCATATCTTTTAACGCAGTGCGTTTTTATTATTAAATGAATATTCTTTAGTTAAAATTTTATTTTAATAAAAATCAACAACTTATATTTATAACCACAAAGTCACAAAAGATTAGTTTAAAAAAGAGATCAATAAAAGTTCATCAAGGGAAAATCTTCAGATTTTCTTAAGTTTTGTGGACTTTTAAAATATTTTTTCCAAAAAGACTTTGTGGTTTTTAATTTTTATAGTAATCTAATTCCATTTTATGTATTGTAATAATTTTTCTTTTATTAAAAATTATAACTCAAACTTAAACCTGCTTTAGAATTCACCTTTCCGAATTCATCGAAAATAATGGTGGGTTTTAAAGCTAAATCAGGATCATGTCTTCCTTCGTATAAATGCGCATCTACGACTGCATCTACGATTCCTAAAACATAAATTAAACTGGTAATTGCAATCGCATAATCCCTTTGTCGTTTAACCCGATCTTGCGTTCGTCCTAAAACTTCTTTGGTCACGCCGGGAATATTGGAAAACTCATGTGGTTGTCCATTTAACTCAGCGACAAAAGCTTCTCTGTAACGGTTGTATTGTTTTTGATTCCAAAGTGTTACGCCAACTCCAGTTCCGATTGCGCCCCAAACGATTGGGATTTTCCAGTATTTCTTATTGTAATATTGTCCTAATCCTGGTAAAATCGCAGAATATAATCCGGCTTTTGTAGGATTAAATTTCATTATTCCAGCAGGAGCATTGGAATCTTTAATATTGGTAAGCATTTCAATTTCAGACGGGACTTCTTTTGCAGAAACTGAATCTGTAGGATAATTTTCAACACGAATAGTATCTTTCGGACTGATTTGTGCGAAAGTCATCATTGAAAATAAAACCAAAAATATAACAGTAAGCTTTTGCATTATTTAAAGTGTGCGAGAATTTGTTCTAATTCTTCTTCGTTTTTGAAATCCAGAACTATTTTTCCTTTTTTACCGTTAGCAGCCGTTTTTATTTCTACTTTAACTTCTAAAATATCGGCTAAATTTTTCTCAACTCTTTTGAAATTATTAGAGAGCTCTGTTTTGTTTTTCTTGACATCAGCTTTAGGATTCTTCAACAAAATGGCTTCCTGTTCGGTTTGACGAACACTTAAACCATGTTTTAAAATCTTGTCAAAAAGCTCTTTTTGTTTTTGTTCATCTTCAATGCTGATAATGGCTCTACCGTGACCGGCGGAAATTTCACCACTTCTAATCGCATTCTGGAAATCAGGATTCAGTCGCAGTAAACGAATTGAATTGGTAATTGTACTTCTTTCCTTGCCGACTCTCTGACTTAAATTATCTTGAGTCATTCCGATTTCTTCGAGCAATCTTTGATAAGTTAAAGCAATTTCGATGGCATCTAAATCTTCTCTTTGAATATTTTCAACCAAAGCCATTTCAAGCAATTCCTGATCATTGACCAATCGAATATAAGCCGGAACACTTTTTAAACCCGCAATTTTACTCGCTCTAAAACGTCTTTCTCCAGAAATAATTTCAAATCTATTCCCTTCTTTTCTTAAAGTAATCGGTTGAATAACACCCAAAGCTTTGATGGACAGCGCTAAATCATTCAGGGCTTTTTCATCAAAATAGGTTCTTGGCTGTGTTGCATTCGGATCAATATCTTCTAAAAAGACCTCCATAATATTGCCGACAAATTTGTCTGCACCTTCATCTGTTGCGGAGTTAACAGTCGCTTTCGATTCGGCGCTTAAAATCGCACCTAATCCACGTCCCATTGCTCTTTTCTTGTCTTTCATTCTTAAAATATTTTCTTGATTTTTAAAGTTTAAATAAAATTAAACCCCGCAAATCATTTCTTAATTATTGATTAAATTTTCGTTTTTCAACAAAACTTCTTCGGCCAACTGAAGGTACTGAATCGCTCCTTTGCTTTCTGCATCGTAATTTAAAATACTTTCGCCGAAACTTGGTGCTTCACTTAAACGAACATTTCTACTGATAATTGTTTCAAAAACCATTTCAGGGAAATGGAGGTGAACTTCTTCTACCACTTGATTTGATAGTCTTAAACGAGAATCAAACATGGTCAAAAGTAAACCTTCAATATCTAAATCTTGATTATGAATTTTTTGAACATTTTTAATGGTGTTCAATAATTTACCCAAACCTTCTAATGCAAAATACTCGCACTGAATTGGAATAATCACAGAATCTGCTGCTGTTAGCGCATTCACCGTAATCAATCCTAAACTTGGTGCACAGTCGATAATGATATAGTCGTAATTATCTCTGATCGATACCAACGCTTTTTTAAGCATGTACTCGCGGTTTTCACGATCGACTAACTCAATCTCCGCCGCAACCAAATCAATATGAGATGGGATAATATCCAAATTAGGAGAAGCCGTTTTTTGAATACATTTTTCTACTTCTACACTGTGTTCTAACAAGTGATAGGTAGAAAAAGTAGCATCTTCGATCCCTAAACCTGAAGTTGCATTTGCTTGAGGATCCGCATCAATAAGTAGAATCTTCTTTTCCAAAACTCCTAATGCTGCAGCGAGATTCACCGCAGTTGTAGTTTTACCTACGCCGCCTTTTTGATTAGCAATCCCTATGATTTTAGCCATTATATAAAATTTAATCCCCAAAAATACACTTTTTTCTGATTTTTAAATGATTCCAAAACCTTCAAATAAAGTTAAAGTATTATAAATTAACAACTTACCGATAAATAAAATTATCCACAAAACAATGTATTTTGTGGATAAGTCTTATCTTTTTAAGTTAACTGCTTATTTATTCAAATTGCATAGAAATTGGGAACTTGAAATAACTTCTTACATTCTCGCCATTTAACTTGGCAGGAATCCATTTTCCTTTTACTGCTTTAATGGTTTTTATAGCTTCACGATTAAAATCTGAATTTGATCCTGTTGCATTTACTTCGCTAATCGTTCCGTCTTTTTCAACAATGAAAACAATAGTTGTTTTCACCACCTCACTGGTTCCATCCATCGCAGAAGTATTAAACTGATTGACCACTTTATTTCTGAAAGCATTAATTCCGCCCATAAAATCCGCTGAAACATCTACCGTTGTTTTTGGAGTATTATCAACTGGTTTTTGAACACTAATTTCAGGACCCTTTACGGGAATATCCTGTACTGCCGGCTGAGTGTAACTAACGGGTGGAACTCCAACTATATCTTTGGTTCCAGCTACTACATGATCGTAATCCGATTGCTTCGGCATTACTTTTTCGACCTTAGCATGTTTCGTTGGAGTTGGAACAGTAGAGTCCAAAGTATTAACTGGCGCTGCTACCGGAGGCGTTGTTTGCACAACAACCGGCGGAGCTTCAGGTGGATCTACATTGTGAATTTCATAAGGCGGCGGAACTTCAACTATGATCGGAACTTCTGTAGCATTGAAAACATTCATTAATAATGGGGTGATTGCGACCATGGCAAAAACGCCTATTCCGATGAACATCGATTTTGTTAGAATGTGATCTGCTTCGTTTCTTAAAACATAAGCACCGTAATTTTTATTTCGGTTTTCAAAAAGAATTTCGTCCAGTTGAAATTCTTTGTTTTGGAGTAGATTTTTCATCACTAAATTATTTTAATTGGTTAAGGTGTAAAAAGCATTTAATGATTATTAGTTTTATATATTATTTTAAATAACTTTAAACTTATATCAAAATTAAAGCCAATATTTTGTTAATTAGTAAAAGATACCATCCAAAACATAATATAAAAATAATTTTAACTTTAAAACCAAAAAACCACTCTCTGCAGAGTGGTTTACCTTTATTTATTACTAAAAAACGATTCTAAAACTTAAAATAATTCTTTTCTAATAATATTCTGACTTCTTTCAGGACCAACTGAAACTAAATAAACATTGATTCCTAAATAGTTTTCAATAAACTCAATATATTTTTTTGCATTAGCAGGAAGTTCATCATACGTTCTGGCGTGCGTAATATCTTCGTCCCAACCTTCCAATTCTTCATACATTGGTTCGTACTTATATAATTTCGTCGTTGAAGAAGTGAAGTAGTCGATAATTTTACCGTCTTCTGTTTTGTATTTGGTTGCAATTTTCAAAGTAGGCATTCCCGAAAGAACATCTAATTTGGTAATGACTAAATTATTAATTCCATTAATCATGGTTGCATGTTTTAATGAAACCAAATCTAACCAACCACATCTTCTTGGTCTTCCTGTAGTTGCACCGAATTCATGACCAATTCTTCTCATCTCTTCACCGATCTCGTCGTTCAGCTCCGTAGGAAAAGGACCATTTCCAACTCTTGTTGTATATGCTTTCGCAACACCAATTAAATTCTGAAGACTTGTTGGAGGAACTCCGGCACCGGAACAAACTCCACCTGTTGTTGGCGAAGAAGAGGTAACGTAAGGATACGTTCCGAAATCGATATCTAACATGGCAGCTTGCGCTCCTTCAAACAAAATATTTTTACCATCGTGAATTGCTTGATTCAATTCAACTTCGGTATCAACGATTCTGTCCTTTAATGTTTCACCAAGTGCTAAAAACTCATTGTAAATTTCATCAAAGTCTAATTTTGGTTTCTCGAAATATTTTTCGAAAAGTGAATTTTTAGTTTTAAGATTTTTCTTGATTTTTTCTGCTAAAACCTCAGGGTTTAACAAATCAACCATACGAATTCCAACTCTTGCGATTTTATCTTCATAGCAAGGTCCGATTCCTTTTTTGGTCGTTCCGATTTGCGTTCCACCTTCTTCTTCTTCACGGTACGTATCGAGCAAAATGTGATACGGCATAATAACATGCGCTCTTCTGCTGATAAAAACGTGATCGGTACGCATTCCTTTTTCTTCAATCTGACCGATTTCTTTCAAGAATGCTTTCGGATTTACGACTACTCCATTGGCAATAATACATTTTCCTTTACACTGCAAAACTCCCGAGGGAAGCAAGTGTAAAACAAATTTCTCTTCACCAGCATAGACAGTGTGTCCAGCGTTATCACCGCCTTGAAAACGCACCACATAGTCTGATTTTGCGGAGAGTACATCCGTAATTTTTCCTTTGCCTTCGTCGCCATACTGAAGACCAACTACAACGTAAGTTGCCATATTTTACTTTTTTTTTAGATTTCTACAAAATTAGTTTTTATAATAATCTTGAACAAAATTTAGAGATAAAAGATTTACAACCTTTTACATCTCTTATATATGGTATCGATTAACAGCATTCACTTTCAATTTATTTCCTTAAATTTGCACTTTAGAAAAAAAATATGGATATAGTTAAAATTCACGATAAAGAATTCGTCCCGTACATGAAAAACGACGAAATTCAAGCACTCATTAAAGATCTTGCACAGAAAGTTTATGAGGATTATAAAGATGAAGTCCCTGTTTTTATAGGAGTTTTGAATGGCGTTATCATGTTTTTCTCAGACTTCCTAAAGCACTATCCAGGACAATGCGAAATTGCTTTTCTTCAAATGAGTTCTTATGTAGGAGGACTACAATCTACAGGAATTGTCTATAAAAAAATGGACTTAACCAAAGAAGTTGAAGGTCGTCATATCATCTTAATGGAGGATATCATCGATACTGGAAACACGATTGAAAGTTTATTCGAATACTTTAAAAACACGCAGCGTCCAAAATCTTTAAAAGTAGCCTCTTTATTATTAAAGCCGGACGTTTACAAAAAAGAGTTTAAAATCGATTACGTTGCTAAAGAGATCCCAAATAAATTTGTCTTAGGTTACGGACTTGATTATGATGAATTAGGAAGAAATCTTCCAGACTTATATCAATTATCTGAAGGAAGAATAAATCACTAAAAAATAAATCTGATAAATAATGATAAATATCGTTCTATTCGGTCCTCCAGGAAGCGGAAAAGGTACACAAGCACAGAATTTGATTGAAAAATTCAATTTGAAACAAATTTCTACTGGTGACTTATTTCGTTACAATATGAAAAACAACACCGCATTAGGTGAGTTAGCAAAATCATATATCGACAAAGGCGAATTGGTTCCAGACCAAGTAACCATTGACATGTTGACCGATGAATTGAAAAAACCATGTGATGCACAAGGATTTATTTTCGACGGATTTCCAAGAACAGCAACCCAGACAGAAGCTTTGGAACAAATCGTTAAAGAAGTTTTAAACAGCGATATCAATGTTTGCCTTTCTTTAATAGTAGAAGATAAGGTTTTAGTTGAACGCCTGTTGAAAAGAGGAGAAACCAGTGGAAGAACTGATGATTCAAATCAAGAAATCATCAGCAATAGAATTAAAGAATATTACGCAAAAACTGCAGAAGTTGCCGAGTTGTACAAACAACAGGGAAAATATGTAGAAGTAAACGGAGTTGGAGCAATCGATGAAATCTCTGAAAAACTTTTTGCGGAAGTAGAAAAAATAAAATAAAAAAATCGTTATTGCGAGCGCAGTAAAGCAATCTGTTGAATTGGATTGCTTTGTCGTTTTTTCTCGTCATAACTAAGAACTGAATTATGTCAAATTTCGTAGATTACGTAAAAATCCATTGTACAAGTGGTCATGGTGGTGGAGGCTCAGCGCATCTTAACCGTGAGAAATATGTTCCAAAAGGTGGACCTGATGGTGGAGATGGTGGACGTGGTGGTCACGTAATTTTAAAAGGAAATGCGCACGAGTGGACTTTGCTTCCACTGAGATACACAAGACACATTAAAGCAGAACGCGGTAAAAACGGGAGTAAAAACCAGTTAACCGGTGCTTATGGTGAAGACGTCTATATTGAAGTTCCGCTTGGAACCATTGCTAAAAATGAAGAAGGAGAAGTTGTTGCTGAAATTTTAGAACATGGTCAGGAAATTATCTTGATGCACGGTGGAAAAGGTGGAAAAGGTAATGAGCATTTTAAATCTTCTACCAATCAAACTCCAAGATATGCACAACCGGGATTGCCTGGTGAAGAAGGCTATATCACTTTTGAATTAAAATTGCTTGCTGATGTAGGATTAGTAGGATTTCCAAATGCTGGAAAATCAACTTTACTGGCAGCAGTTTCTGCAGCAAAACCAAAAATTGCCAACTACGCTTTTACAACGTTGACGCCCAATTTAGGAATTGTAGATTACCGGAATTACAAATCTTTCGTAATGGCAGATATTCCAGGAATCATCGAAGGTGCTGCGGAAGGTAAAGGTCTTGGACATCGATTCTTAAGACATATTGAAAGAAACTCCATTCTTTTATTCTTAATTCCGGCCGATTCAGAAAGTCATTTTGAGGAGTTTAAAATTCTGGAAAATGAATTGCAGGAATATAATCCGGAGCTTTTAGATAAAGATTTCATTATTTCTATTTCTAAAGCAGATCTTTTAGATGATGAATTGAAAGCTGAAATTTCTAAAGAATTCCCTGAAAACAAGCAACCTATTTTCTTTTCAGCTGTTACCCAAGAAGGATTAATGGAATTGAAAGATGCAATCTGGAAACAGTTACACGGATAAGATTTATAAACGGATATAAAAATAATAGGTTTGCTTTTAGCAGATCTATTTTTTTTTGGAATAATAATTGAAATCAATTTTCAAAATAAAAATATGAAATACGTACTCAGTCTTTTCTCTTTCCTTCTGATCGTTTCGTGCGCTACAACTAAAACAACTTCCAAGTATTCCAAAATTGAATATTCTGCCGGACCTTGTTTTGGCTTCTGCCCTATTTTTAAAATGACGATTAACAGCGACAGAACTGCAACATTTGAAGCAGAACGCTTTAATTTCTCGCGAGATACAGAATCACAAAAAAGCGAAGGATCTTTCCAAGGAAAAATTGATCAGGAACATTACAATCAATTAATTTCCCTTCTGGATTCTTTACCCAAAGATTTAAAAGATGATTATGGAAATAAAAACGTTACCGATCTGCCAACTTCTAATTTAACCCTTAATTATCAAGATGGACACCTTAAAAAAGTCCAGGATTACGGCAAACGTGGAACACCAGAGTTAGTAAAAGTATATCAGTTTTTTGAAGATTTAAAAACCAATCAAAATTGGACGAAGATTGAATAATTCATAAATATCCATTACTAAAAATAATTAAACTATATTTGCAAAACTAAATTCCTTCTTCACGGAAGGATTTTTTATGGACGATGTCATTCTAGATGAATCCGCTTCCCTGCGGAATTGAAAACTTTAAAAGTTTTTTACTTCATTTCCTTCGTTACATTATTTATAGAATGACACGAGTTTCATTTTAATTAAAAAACATTTCATTTGAATTTTACCGACTTAAACTTAATTGATCCTATCGCAAAAGCGCTTAAGGAAGAGGGTTACACCCAACCAACACCTATTCAACAAAAATCGATTCCCCACATATTGCAAGGCAGAGATTTACTGGGAACCGCACAAACCGGAACAGGAAAAACTGCAGCATTTGCGATTCCTATCCTACAAAATTTAGCAATCAAAAATGCTAAAAACAATCACATTAAAGTTTTAATTCTTACTCCAACGAGAGAATTAGCCATTCAGATTGATGAGAGTTTCAAATCTTACGGAAGACACTTGAAATTAAGAAATCTAGTGGTTTTCGGAGGTGTAAAACAAGCTGCCCAAGAAAACGCTTTAAGAAGAGGCGTTGATATTTTGGTAGCAACTCCAGGAAGATTACTGGATTTTATTTCTCAAGGAATTATTTCATTAAAGCATTTAGAAGTTTTCGTTTTAGACGAAGCAGACAGAATGCTTGATATGGGATTTGTTCACGATGTGAAGAGAATTATTAAATTGCTTCCACCAAAAAGACAAACCCTATTCTTCTCGGCGACGTTCCCGGAAGAAATTAACAAATTAGCGAGCTCTATGCTTACTAATCCAATTCAGGTTGAAGTAGCGCCCGTTTCTGCAACGGCTGATACGATTCAACAGAAAGTATATTTCGTTGATAAAGACAACAAACTGGATCTGTTAACGCATATTTTACAGCAAGAAATTAAGGAATCTGTTTTGGTATTTTCACGTACAAAACATGGTGCTGATAAAATTGCCAGAAAACTACAAAGCCATAAAATTTCTGCAGAAGCAATTCACGGAAATAAATCTCAGAATCAAAGACAGAACGCTCTTACTAATTTTAAATCTGGAAAAACGAGAATCTTAGTTGCGACTGATATTGCAGCCAGAGGAATCGACATCGATGAGTTGAAATATGTAGTAAATTTTGAATTGTCTGACGTGTCTGAAACTTATGTTCACCGTATTGGTAGAACAGGAAGAGCGGGTGCAGAAGGAAGTTCAATTTCTTTCGTTGACGGTCTGGATTTATTAAATCTAAAGAACACAGAGAAACTAATCGGCAAGAAAATTCCGGTTGAAAAAGAACATCCTTTCCATACTGAGAATTTAGTAGCTGAAAAAAGAGATTCTAATAACAAACCTTTCAGACCAAGACCGCAAGGCCAAGGGAATGCAAGTAACAGTCATAGTAAGAAGCCTAACAATAAGAGTAATTTTTCGAGAGGAAAATAGGTTGTTGCTAAAAAACATTTGCCACGAACTCGCGAATTAATCATTTGTGAATTCGTGGCATTTTTTATAGATTTAGTTTGTTAAAAACAGGATTTGCGTACATTTCCAAAAGCGCTTGATTCATACAATGATTATTTTTAACAATGCTTAAATTCATTCTTTTGATAAAGAATTGCTTTTCCTGTTCAGTATAATATTTCGAATATAGAGTGCTGTTTTTCAGTAAATCTGCAGCAATATAATTACTTGGCCAAAGTTTGTAACCCTCTACAATTTTTTTGGTTAAAACCTCTGCCAACTTCTGTATTTGCTTATTAGAATTCGAAACGGAGTTTTCAATATCCGTATAAATCTCATCTTCTATCTTGCCAAAATGCAAGTGAATTCTTTTCTTTTGGCCAGAAACGCCCGTCATAATATTGAGAAAATCTTCGTTTTTGTGCTTTTCTTGATTCAGATGATCTGCGCACATTTTTTCAACTTTCAATTTGTCTGTCGGGTCTAACTCATAAGAAATAGAAACAGGAACTACTTTTAATTTTTTAAAATATTGACAAGGTTTACTTTGCTCATCAAACATAGAAATCATTTTCAAAACGCCAGCTTGGGTGAAATCATTACCATCTTTAGCACGACCTTCTCGCTGCGCAATCCAAACCGAGCGATTTTCACTGGTTAACAATTGGAAAATATATTCAGATAAAAGTTTGCTGTTTTCTAAAAGTTCCCTTGGCGCTGCACTACGTTTTACAAAAAAATTCCGGTTTAGTTTTGCCAAAATAAGGTATAAATCTCTTTGCACCAAATTATCTCCAATGACCGATGCTGTCAGGTTTAAACCTTTCTCTAACAAAGCAAAATTTAACAAACAGGTGTCTAAAAGAATATCCCGGTGATTGGATATAAAAAGATAAGATTCCTTTTTATTCAAATTTTCTGCTCCAGAAATAGTAAACCCGTCAGAACTTGCTTTCAAAACATTCTTGATACTTGGGTAAATAATGAATTTCTGAAAATCTTCGATAGAATGGATATCGCCAACAATTTGCTGTATTTTTTCATCTGAAATATTAGGAAGACTATAATGCAGAAGAAGTTTCATCATAGGATGGCGCATTATAAAGCGTATTGCAGGATTCACTTCTTCGGGATGATAAAATCTTATGCTGTCGAATTTCTTTTTCATTATTTTTCTTTACCTATTAAAAATCCGATTTGCGTTATCTGTAGTAATTCTATCGATTTCGGAAAAGTCTTTATTGTAAATATTCACGAGTTTTCCAACAACCAAATCCAGATAAGAACTTTCGTTTCTTTTTCCGCGATGTGGAACAGGAGCTAAATAAGGAGAGTCGGTTTCTAAGACGATTTTATCTAAAGGGATTTCGTTTAAGAATTGATCGATCTTTCCATTTTTAAAGGTGACTACTCCACCGATTCCTAAAATGAAGTTTAGGTTAATCGCTCTTTTTGCCTGGTCCAAATCTCCTGAGAAGCAATGGAAAATCCCCCGTAATTTTGGATGCTTTTTTCGGTCTAAAACTTCAAATGTTTCATCGAAACTTTCTCTGGTATGAATAACAATGGGTAGATCTTTTTCAATCGCCCAATCGATTTGTTGTTCAAAAGCTTTTACCTGAATATCTAAAGTGGTTTTATCCCAATACAAATCAATTCCGATTTCTCCGATGGCTGCGAATGGTCTTTGGTTTAAATAATCTTCAACTAATTTCAGTTCCTGTTCCCACGATTCTGGTTTTACATAACATGGATGTAATCCCATCATAGAAATAATCTGATTTGGATATTCACTTTCCAAAGCGAGCATTTTTTCGTGCGTTTCAGAATTAATGGCTGGGAGATAAAATTTGGAAACGCCTTTATTTAAAGCTCTTTCGATCATTTCTTTTCGGTCTTCGTCGAATTCTTCGGAATACAAGTGAGTGTGGGTATCGATCATTTTGGTTGTAAATTTTAGGATTTAGGTAGTAAGTAATTAGTTAAAGAAAACAGATTTTAAATAAAAAATTTTAAACCATTAAGAATGATGAAGGAGTTAAGAATATTAAGTTTTGAATCCTTCGGATTTTAATTAAATATTTTATGCTTTACTTTCGCTTGTTGCATCGAAATTCTTTCTTTTATCTTTTCTAAAAACTCCTGGTATTTTGGATTTTTATCATCAGAGGTTTTATGATCTAAAGACTTTGCTATTTTTAAATTCTCTTCGATAAAATCCATGGTCTCATCGGAAAAATAAGCGTTTCCAAACTTTTCCCAGATATAATTAATTGCTTGATTATTGGGATGAATTAAATCTTCTTTGTAGAAACGATAGTCCCGTAAATCATCCATTAAAATTTCATAAACCGGCAGATAATGGCAGTTTTCAAATTGTGGCAAAATTTCATGAATCGCTGAAATCAATTTCGATTTGCTCAAATTGTTTTCGACCATTCCATCTTTGGTGTGACGGACTGGCGAAACAGTAAATAAAATTTGAACATTGGGTTTTGCGATGTCTTTCAGATTAACGATGGTTTCATAAATGGAATCTGTTAATTCTAAATTGGTCAATAATCTCTTTTCGAAATATTTTGCAGGAATTTTATGGCAATTTGCGACCAGTTTTTTCTTCGGTAGAAATTCATAAATATAGGAAGTTCCATAAGTAATAAGAATCCAGTTGGTGTTTTGGAGAAACTGATTTCCGGCGTCGATTTGAGAATTAATCCGGTCTAAAGTCTGATGAAGAAACCGAGAATTAAAGGAAGTGTGATGATCCAGGGAAATTACTTCTTCATTAAAACTAATTAAATCCGATTCTTCATAAAACCGAGCATCATGTAATTTCTTGATACTTTGATTGATGGAAAACGGATTGAAAAGCGTCCCAAAAGGATTATTAAAAGTTTGCAATTGTCCATCTTGAAGCAAATCGCTCATTTCGGTTGCAAAGCAAGAACCGATTGAAAAGATTTGATCTTCAACTTCAATTTTTTTATCGGAATTGGGAATATCTACTTCTGTTCTAAATTTCATTGGTCAAGGAGACGATTATGATTTGTTAATGTGATGATGAAGGAGAATTCTTATTTAGCTTTCTCTGCGCAATAAGTAATTAGCAAGTTCTACAAACGGCTTTTTCTTTTCGTCGGAAACATTGATTTTATTGAGATACTGCTGAGCAAGATCATTATGTTCCTGAATAAGATGTAACGCTTTCTCATCCACTCTTGCACGACGGAATATTTTTTCTACGCTGTAGACTTTGTCCACATTATCGGTTTTCTTAGAATACCAAAATTCGAGTTCTTTCTTTTCTTCTTCGGTTGCGTGTTCCTTGGCTAAAAGATACAGGACCGTTTTTTTATTTTCGTAAATATCTCCTGCATGTTGTTTACCAATTTGTTCCTGGTTACCGAATACATCTAAATAATCATCCATGATCTGGAAAGCAATTCCAACATGTTTTCCAAAATTGAAAATGGCTTTTGCATCTTTAAAATCTGCACCGGCGATTAATGCACCAATTTCAAAAGAGGAAGCACTTAGAATCCCTGTTTTGTAGGTAATCATTCTGATGTAATCATTGAAAGTAACTTCTTCCTGAGTCTCAAAATTGATATCATATTGTTGACCTTCACAAAGCAATAAACCAGTATGAATGAAAACACGCATGCATGCTTTATACAAATCAGGTTCTAGATTTTCAAAAAATTTAATGGCTTTGAACATCAAGGCATCTCCGGAAAGAATCCCTGTATTAATTCCATGCAAAGTATGAATAGTAGCTTTACCGCGTCGAAGTGGCGCTTCATCCATAATATCATCATGAATCAAGGTGAAGTTATGAAAAAACTCTATTGCTAAAGCAGGTCTAATTGCTTTCTTTAAATCACCACCAAACATTTCACACGCCATCAAGACCATCATCGGACGAAGTCTTTTTCCACCATGTGAAATAATATAATTCATGGGAGCATAAAGTTCCTCGGGTTTATCTTTGAAGATATATTTTTGAATCGCGGTAGCAACCATCTCCTGATATTCATCTAAAAACTGCATAAATTTCTTGTTTGTGCAAAAATACGATTTAAAATAATTCTTTACCTATTAAAACAGGCACAAAAAAGAAGCCGTCTCATAACTATATGAAACGGCTTTTTTTATGTTTTTCTCACGGACTCCTGTCAGAGCATGGGTGTCAACTATTAGAATCTCAGAAGGTCAGTTGGAGTATTGAGACACTTTCTCCTATTATATAAAATATCTATTATCTAAAAAACACCACTACCAAATAAGTAACTCCTGCAACAAAGGCAGAAATTGGTATGGTTAAAATCCAAGCCCACAATAAACTTACGGTAATTCCCCAGCGAACTGCAGAAACTCTTTTGGTTACGCCTACCCCGATAATTGCACCGGTAATAGTATGGGTTGTTGAAACTGGAATTCCGAAATGTTCTGAAATGAAAAGCGTAATTGCTCCAGCAGTTTCAGCTGCCACTCCTTCTAATGGAGTAACTTTCGTAATACGTGTTCCCATGGTTTTTACAATTTTCCAACCGCCACTCATGGTTCCTAAAGCAATCATTAAAAATGACGTAAAAGGAACCCAGAAGTAATGTTCTACAAAATAATTAAACTGGTGCGTACTGTCTAAAGCTAAATAAACAGGATCGTGTAAAGTCTGTGTATGATGGTAAATCACAGCTGCTCCAATAATACCCATTACCTTTTGCGCATCATTGGTACCATGTCCTAAACTGAACAAGGCTGATGAAACTAACTGTAATTTCTTAAAAACATTATCGGCTTTTCTAGGGCTTGATCTTTTCGAAACATTGACGATAAACAAAGTGATTACAATCGAAATCGCAGAACCAATCAATGGTGCCAGGAAGATGAATAAAAAGATCGGAATCACTTTATCATACCTGACGACATCCTGCGTAAAGAGTTGCTTAAAGGCCAGAATCAGTTTATCAAAAGTAGCCAAGTCCGGTTGAGCCAAAGCAATCACATGATAATCAGTCACCAAGGCATGCATTAACGCAGCACCTAAGAAACCACCAATTAAGGTATGTGATGAAGAGGAAGGAATCCCAAACCACCAAGTTAATAAGTTCCACGCGATTGCGGCAACCAGACCCGCAAAGATGACTTCAAGATTAATGAAGTCGGTATTAACGGATTTGGCAATCGTATTCCCGATCTTAAATTCTCCGATAACATAGGCAGCCAGGAAAAATGCTGCAAAATTCCAGACGGCAGCCCAAAGAACTGCTTGGAAAGGGGTTAATACTTTTGTTGAAACGATGGTCGCAATAGAATTTGCGGCATCGTGAAACCCATTGATATAGTCAAATATTAAGGCTAATACAATGATTATTATAAGTAGAATCGGTAAATCCATTCTTTTCTTTATACTAAGTTAGGGAATAGATTAAGCGTATTTAATCAAAATACTGTCAATCGTGTTTGCAACATCTTCTGCTTTGTCAGTCACTGTTTCCAGATATTCCAAAACTGATTTTACTTTAATAATTAAGAGTGCATCATTGGTATCAAACAATTTAACAATTGCCTGACTCAATACGTCATCAGCGATATTTTCGAAAGAGTTGATTTTAATACAAGATTCTTTGACTGCTTTTGGATCTTTAAAATCGTTCAAGTTTTTAAGAGCCAATTGAACTTCAAGACAAGATTTGTAAATTAAAAGAGTAAATTCAGTGTAAGCAGGATCCAGTGGTGCTTTGTATAAATAAATATATTTAGCAGACGCATACATAAAATCAGCAATATCATCTAAACCACTCGCTAAATGACTGATGTCTTCTCTGTCAAATGGAGTGATGAAGTTTTCTCCTAACTGCACGAAAATTTCATGTGTTAAATCATCCATTCTGTGTTCGTAGTCACTCATGTGTTGTAACATGGTGTCATCATTAATGTCAAAGTCAAGTAAACTTTCGTGAAATTCTTTTGACATCGCTACAAGCTCTTCTGCTACTTTTTCAAACAGTACAAAAAACACTTTGTCTTTCGGCTGGAACATTTTAAAAATATTTCCGATTCCCATTTTAATTCATTTAATAATTAGTGGTGCAAATTTCCGAAAAAGAGTGATAGGTTTCTCGTTTTTATATTAATCTTTCTTAACATTGAAAAATAGTTGCCAACAAAAATTCGATTACAATTTCCTAAGATATTTAATTAATAAAAAAAAAACCACAAAGTCACAAAAGTTTCAGGTAAAAATTATTCCAAAAAGTTCATCAAGGATTTTCAAATTAGCGTGCTATCTATTTTGGAAGTAAGAGCTTATTCTTTGGTTTTGTTTTTTATTAAAAATGAAACTCAATCTTAATTAAAAAATACAAAAAATATAAATTCAAAACATTGCATATTTGCCCCGAGGCGAACTTTGCGCGTTAAACAGTTTCAAAAGAAAATTATAAAAACTTGCGCCTCTGCGTCAATAAAACGACTTATGCTTTTCTGATAGGAGAAATCTCTCAAAATAATACTTCATAGATGCTCAAGGATACTATATAGTTCATGAGAATTATATCAACGAAAAGCGCAAAATACAGCATTTTCTTACTCCAAAAAACACGACTCCCAAATCTTAACATTAACCAAAAAAAACAGCTCCATTAATTAAAATGAAACTGTTTTGTATATTTAATAAGAGTGAGAATTAGTTAGATTCTTCAGCTCTCATATCTTTTCCTTTGAATTTTTGAGTTTCTAATCCTTTAAGAACTTCGTCTTTAAATGATTTTTCTACTTCAAAGAAAGAGAATTTTTCTAAAATTTCGATATTACCGATATCTGGTCTTTTTCTTGATTTTTCAGTTGACTTGTTGATAATTTCCAACATGTCAATTTTTTTCAAGTTATCACGTTTTCCTAAGTTAAAGAAAAACCTTACCATATCGCCATCGTTTCTTCTTGGTTTTCTATCTCTAGATTCGCCTCTGTTTCCACCATCTCTATCTCTAGAATCACGGTTTCCACCCTCACGGTCACGTCCGAAATCCCTGCTTCCACCGTCTCTGCTACCACCATCACGGTTGTTGCTGAATCTGTTTCCACCTTCTCTTCGGTCACCGCCTCTGTCGCGATCTCTACCTCTTCCGTCACGATCACGGTCTCTGCCACGATCTCTACCTCGGTCTCCTCCTCTATCGTCGCTGTTGAATTTCTGATCAACCAAATCGTCTTTATCTTTGTAATAAAGCGCCATCTCTCTCAGTTGTAACTGCAACATTTGGTGAACCAACTCTTCTTTAGTAAAGGCTGATAAATCTGGAATCAACTCATTGTCGAATTCAACCAGATTTTCGTGCTCTGTAAATAATTTTTCGAATACTCCAGCAACCTGTGCTTCGATAATCGTTTTACCAGTTGGGATTTTCTTCTCAACAATATCAATTTTAGTAACTGATTTAATTTGTTTCAATTTTCTTGATTCTTCAGGTTTAATTAAAGAAATCGAGATACCATCTTTTCCAGCACGTCCAGTTCTACCACTACGGTGAACAAAAACTTCAGGATCATCCGGTAAAGAGAAGTGAATAACGTGTGTCAATGAATCAACATCCAAACCTCTCGCTGCAACGTCAGTCGCAACTAAGATATCGATGTTTTTCAAACGGAATTTTTTCATTACCGTATCACGTTGTGCCTGAGATAAATCACCGTGAAGCGCATCTGCAGCATACCCATTTTGCATCAAAAAGTCAGCGACTTCCTGAGTTTCCATACGGGTTCTACAGAAAAGAATTGAATATTGATTTGGATTTGCATCAATCAATCTTTTCAAAGCTTCTTTTTTGTTTCTGTAACCAACCACGTAAAATTCGTGCTTGATATTTTTCTTAACTTCATTGATAGAACCAACAGCAATTCTGTGTGGATTCGTCAAATAGTTTTTAGAAATTCTTTCAACCTCTTTATTCATCGTTGCCGAGAACAAAAGAGTTTGTTTAGTTTCTGGTGTTTCTCTTAAAATGGTTGCCAAATCTTCTTTGAAACCCATTGAAAGCATTTCATCAGCTTCATCAAGAATTAACCATTGAATTTCTGAAAAATCAAGGGCTTTTCTGTTGATCAAGTCGATTACTCTACCTGGCGTTCCCACGATAATTTGTGGTTTGTCACGTAAAGATCTGATTTGATCGCTAATACTGCTACCACCATAAACTGCTGTAGTTTTGATGTTTTTTAAGTATTTCGAATAATTTGTAATGTCTTTGGTAATTTGCAAACAAAGTTCTCTGGTTGGACAAAGCACCAATAATTGGATTTTGCGACTCCCGTCGTCAATCATATCCAAAATCGGAAGCGTAAACGCTGCTGTTTTGCCTGTTCCCGTCTGCGCAAGTGCGATAAGATCGCGTGTATCTGTAGAGATAAAAGGAATAGTCTGTTTTTGGATTTCTGTTGGGCTCACAAAGCCCATTTCGCCAATTGCCTTCAAAACTTCAGGACTTAGATTGGTCTCCGTAAATAAATTCATGTAAAAGATCGTCTATAAATTGGGTGCAAAGATACGTTTTTTATTTATTATAATTATATGAGGTGTTTATTAAATTATTGTTAATTACACAAAACGCCATTTATCTCCGTTTTATTTTTGTAGGTTAACTTTATATTTCTTACAATCCTCTATTTTCTTTAACTTAAAGTTCTTCTCGATATTAAATGACGAAATTTAAAAACCGTGTCAAGGTTTAGAACCTTGACACGGTTAAATGACAATGAACATATATTTAAAATTAATTTTGATTATTTTTGATTAGAATTAATTAGTAAAAACAACACGCTGCTCCACAATACAATTCCTCACAACCTATAAAGAAGCAACGACAAGAATAGTTTCAAGGTAATAAAAACGTATTTTCGTTATGAAGAATATTTTTAGAAAAATCATTTAAAATGAAAAAAGAAACCGCAATAAAATTATTTGAAAGCCAGAAAGTTCGTACAATTTGGAGCGATGACGATGAAAAATGGTATTTTAGTATTGTTGATGTGGTTTCTGTTTTAACTGACAGTCTAAATCCACAAGTCTATTGGAGAGTATTAAAAAAACGATTAATCGACGAAGGAAATGAAACCGTTACAACTTGTAACGCTTTGAAATTAAAAGCAGCTGACGGTAAAATGCGTTTAACTGATGTTGCAGATACCGAGCAACTTTTTCGCCTAATTCAATCTATTCCTTCTCCCAAAGCAGAACCTTTCAAATTATGGTTAGCAAAAGTTGGCTACGAACGGATAGAAGAAACTGAAGATCCAGAACTTGGTTTTGATCGTGCAATGGAAACTTATCTGAAAAAAGGATACAGCACCGCTTGGATAAATCAACGCTTAAAAAGCATTGAGGTAAGAAAAGAATTGACTGACGAATGGGATAATAAAGGAGTGAAAAAAGGACAAGAATATGCTTTACTTACTGATGAAATCACCAAAGCTTGGTCAGGAAAAATCGTTAAAGATTACAAAAAATACAAGGGTTTGAAAAAAGAAAACCTTCGAGATAATATGACCAATTTAGAATTGGTTTTGAATATGCTTGCTGAAGCTACAACTACCGAAATAAGCAAAGAAAAAAAACCGAAAAACTTCGCCGAAAATAAAATAATAGCCCGACAAGGCGGAACAGTAGCGGGAAATGCCAGAAAAGAAATCGAAGCAAAATCAGGCAAAAAAATCATTAGCAATCTAAACGCCAAAGAATTAAAAAAAATAACAAACCAAAAAAAGAAATTGGAATAAGTAAAAGTAATTTCTCATCTCAAAAAAACACATCAAAATGTCTGTAAAAATAGAAAATTCCACCCTACAATTCCTTAAAACTTTAGAAAAGAATAACAACCGCGAATGGTTCAATGAACATAAGGATGTCTATCTGAAAGCCAAGGAAGATGTGGAAGTATTTGTGGAAGATTTAATTCATGAGATTTCAAAATTCGATGACGAGATTTTGAAAATTGATCCCAAGAAAGCAATCTTTAGAATCTATCGTGATATCCGTTTTTCGAAAAATAAAATTCCTTATAAAACGCATTTCGGAGCGAGTTTAGGAATGGGAAAAGGAAATAAGATCTCTGGATATTATTTACATATCGAACCCGGGAAATCATTTTTAGCAGGTGGCGTTTACCAACCAGAGCCTTCAGTTTTAAAGGAGATCAGGAAAGAAATAGCAGCAAATAGTGAAGATTTTTTGAAAATTTTAGAAAACAACGATTTCCGAAATAATTTCCGCGGATTAAGTGTAGAAAACAAATTACAAAGAGTTCCAACCGGTTTTGAAAAAGATCATCCGATGGCAGAATATCTGAAATTGAAAAGTTTTATCGTGAGTCATCCTGTATCTGATGAACAACTTTTAGATAAAAATGCGGCGACCAATTTTGCTAAAATACTCGAAAGTATAAAACCACTCAATGAATTCTTGGAATTACCTTTTGGTTAAAAGACGATTACTTTAATTGATCAATCGTTTTCTGAATATCAGGATCACTCGGATGAATCGAGTAATACTTGGCAATTTTTCCAGTTTGATCGATGACCATAAATCTTGGCACCCAATTCAAGTCGATGTAATTATTGAAATTATTTTTCCAACCTTCATCAAACCAATAGTTTTCTTGAGAAGCGATTTCGTATTTATCCAACCCTCTTTTCCACTGTTCGTGAGAACGGTCCAAAGAAAAGTAAACGAAGTCAATTTCTGGATTTTTCTCTTTCAACTCTTTAGTAGCCGGAAGTGCAAGAATACAATCTCGACACCAACTCGCCCAGAAATCAATAATTAAAATTCGTGCTTCATGTTTTTTCAACACCTCGGCAATCGAAACTTTCTTTCCTTCTAAAGAAGTTATTTTTTGACCTAAGGCCTCTTTTGAAAATTCTGCTTTATTAATTTCCGGAACTTTTTGGGCAAATAGTCCGAAGGAAATCAATACTAAAAATAATATGCTGACTTTTTTCATTTTAATTTTTTAATTAATTTTTTCTAACAAAACAATTGGAGAATTAGAATAGAAAGAAACTTTCCCATTTATAACAGGCATCGATGCACCAGAAGAAAAATCTTTCAATTGATTTCCTTCAGCAAAAACTCCTTCCACATTTACTTCTTTCAGTTTTCCACTGATATCAAGTCCAATGATCACTTTATCGGTGTAATTTTCATGGGATAAGACGCGGGAGAAATAATAAGGCGTTTCCGAAATCATTTGATGAACGCCTGCGCCGACAGCTGGATGATTCGCTCTAAATTTCCCTAATTTTTGATAATGTTTTAACAGGTTATTGGTTGATGCACTTATCGCAATATCATTCCAGTTCATGTTTGACCGAAGATTTGCATCGCCTTCTGTACCAACAATCGTTAAAGTTCTTGCAGATTCATCTCCATAATAAACTTGTGAAATCCCGGGTGCTAATAATAATTTTGTTCCAGCTTCATAAGTTCTTTTTCTATCCTTGTCAAAAGGTGATCCGTCATCATGCGAAGTTAAATAGTTCATCACGGTTTTGCCGTTCAAATCAGAATGCAACAGTTTTGAATAATTCGAAAATAGCTCTTCATAAGATTTATTGGCATCTCCTTTAAAATCGAAATTGATGAGCGACTTAAAGCCGTTCTGATAATAATTCACTTTTTTATCACCGAAATCGTAATCTTGCTTTTGTGAAATCCCATAACCGTAAACTTCTCCCACCGTAAAAAACAAATTATTGTCAAGTACTTTCGAAGGATTTTTTCTTTTATAAATATCAAATGATTCCTGGCAAACCTTCTGGAAATCTTTCCAAACATCTTCATTCGTATGTTTTACGGTGTCAACGCGATAACCGTCAATTCCGTATTCCTGAACATAATCTGCCAGCCATTTCATAATATAATATTTCGGTGCTTTTGGATAGCCTGTTCTGGCAAAAAAGGCATCCAAGGATTTCATTTCCGTTTCATACTTCCCTTCTTTTTTCCATTTATCAACGAGCATTTGTGGAAGTTCTGCAGGCTGATTTGACTCCGTTAAAACATCAGGAAGATTAGCAACCAAAGTACATTCAGTTGTATTTTTAAAATTATTGTAAGTACAGGTTGGCGAAGTTCTCACCCAGGAATTAGGATATATTTCATCGGTTTCCGTCACCGGTCCAGTGTGATTAATCACCGCATCCAAAACAATTCGAATTCCTTTTTTATGCGCTTTCTCCACCAATTCTTTAAGGTCTTTCTTCGTTCCAAAATTGGGATCCAGTTCCGTCCAGTCTTTTGTCCAATAACCATGAAATCCATAAGTATTACCTGTTCCTTCATTGGTTACGCCGTGAATTTGCTCCACAACTGGTGTCATCCAAATGGCGTTTATTCCTAAATCAGAAAAATAATTATCATCAATTTTTTGAATAACTCCTCTTAAATCTCCACCTTCAAAACCACGAAGAACAGCGGCTTTTTCTTTTCGATTAAAATTAATATCATTCGACGGATCACCATTTTTAAAACGATCGGTTAAAAGAAAGTAAACGTTGGCTCCCTCCCAAACGAAAGGCTTTTGTTGATTATTTTTAAGGGAACTACAAGAGGTCAGTAAACTAAACCCGAGGAGAATAAGAACTTTTTTCATGCTATAGTAACGAAGATATTTTATTGCAATAAATGCTATTAAGAACTCACATCTTCAATTGATAAATTTAAAACAAAACCTTGTCTCCTTCAAATCATTTACTGCTTAGTAATGATTTTAACATTTATTTAACATATTTTACTATCTTTGTTTTCTTGAATTTGAAAACAACTTTGATGATTTAGAAAATTACTCACGAATTTTACTTAAAAACTATTTACCGTTAAAAAATATGGTGCGAAATTTCATTTTCAAAGAAAACCAAAACTCCCTTAAAACCAATAAACTATGAGTGTAGTTGCACGTCAAGGTTTTAAATATTCCTTAATCGGATATTTCGGTTTTTTACTCGGGACTATTTCTGCGATTTTCATTTTCCCGTACGACATGGAGTTTTACGGAAAGTTGCGCTACATTATGCCAACAGCAGAAATGCTTTTACCAATCGTAGTTTTTGGACTTTCTTTCTCTACCGTTAAGTTTTTTCATCAGACCAAAAAAGATGGTAAACATCAAAATCTATTATCTCTTTCTTTAACTGGAATTCTGCTGAATTTTGTCATTTTTTCCATCCTATTTTTCGCTTTCTTTTTATTGTTCCCACAATTCCAAAGTTTACAGTTGTGGAAAATGAAACTTTTAATTCTTCCACTTATTTTGGTAATGGCCTTGTCTGCTGTTTTCAATAAATATATTACCAATTTCAAAAGAATTGTTGTTCCTAATATTTTTGAAAATCTATTTCCAAAAATCGCCAATTTAGGAGCCTTTACTTTATTTTTCTTTTTGGGCGTTTCTGAAAAAGGATCGTACGGATTTTTCCTTGGAATGTTTCTATTATCGTTGGTAGGATATTTTTTCTACGCCAATAAACTGGAAAAAATCACACCTGATTTCAGTACGGATTATGTACGGAAAGACAACCTTTGGAAAGAAATTCTGAACTACAGCTTCTACGGTTTTCTAGGAAACATCGGAAATTATATCGCCTTCCGTGTCGATAATTTCATGATTGGTGAATTCTTAAATTTTGAAGAAAATGGAGTTTACAGTATTATTTTATCCATTCTCTCTTTTATCCTAATTCCACAAATGGGACTGTTTAATATATCCGCTCCGATTATTAATAAAACCATTGCTGAAGGGGAATTCGAAGAACTGGACCGTTTCCACAAAAAAACTTCTTTGACTTTATTCTTTCTAGGCGCAGTTCTATTTTCGTGCATATTAGTTGGATTTCCTTATTTAAGTAATTTCATCAAAAACGGCGAACAATTGCGTCAAGCCGAACCCGTTGTCTGGATTTTAGGATTCGCAATGTTATTTGATTTAGCCACTGGATTCAACGGACATATTATTTCGCTCTCAAAACATTACCGCTTCAATATTGTGGTGATGCTATTTCTAGCGATTACAACGATTGTATTGAACTATCTTTTCCTAACAAAAACAGAATTTGGTATTATTGGAATTGCAATGGCAACGGCGATTTCACTGAGCTTATTTAATATGATTAAAATTTATTTTAATTATGTTAAATTTAAAGTTTTCCCATTGACCATCGAGATGATGTACGTTTTTATCATCTGCACTTTAGCGATAACTTTGGCTATTATATTCCCGGTAACAAAAAGCAATTTGTTCAATCTCTTGTACAAACCAGCCTTTGTTTTAATCGTAATTTTTGGAGCTAATCATGTAATGAAGATCTTCCCACTTGAAGATTATCTGAATAAAAAGTTCTTTAAAAGCATCTTTAAATTCTAAGAATTTAGAGTAACGATTTTAAAGTATTTTCAAGCTCAGTTGAAATTGCATTTTTTCTAAATTCCTTTTGGAAATCATAAGAGTTCTCTGATTTAAACCCGAAAATTTCTTGTGATAAATTTGCTTTTTCATTCATAATAAATTCAAAATCAGATGGATAATTCTCCGGAAAGAAAGCCACTTTTCCATACTTAATAGCATCGCCGATATTTCCACTCATTTTGGTTTTCCCATAGATTTCTTTATTGCTAAAGAATTCGGTTTCACTTTGAATTGGACACCATATAACGTTGGCTTTATTCATCCATTCATCGAAAATATTTTGAGGAACTTTTTCAGTAAAATATTGAATCGAAATATTTGCGGATTTTTCTTTTTCAAAACTCTGTAACCAGCGAAGTTCTTTGCCATGGGCTTTTCCGAGAAAAATAATTTGAATCAACCTTTTCGAATCAAGTTGATTTAGATTCGTCAATTCTTGAAGCACTTTTTTATAATCTCTTCTTTGCTGCGAAACCGCTCCCGGAATCACAATCGTGAAAATTTCAGAGTTATTATTGACTTGATATTCATTAAAGAACACTGGTAAATACTGAAAATGATCTCGCCCTAAACTTTGATCCAAAACCAAAAGATTTTTTGCCTTTCTAAAAACTTCGGGAGCTGAAAGTAGATCTTCTTTTAACCATAATTTCAATCGGTATTTAAAGTCTTTTTTAAAGATATTTTGAAATAATTGAAACCTAGAAGTCCTTGTAAAATTTAAATTATGAACAATAACGGAAGTATTATATTTCTCCGCAATTTCATTAAATAAATTAAAATAACGATGCACCGTTCCTATGATAATCAAATCATAGTTCTGCTCCAATTGATCCAAAAGTTCCGTACTTTCACTTAAATGAATGTTCGAATGATGTTTCCCGATTTGCTTTATAATCCTTTCAGAAAAGTAATAATCGACCTCAAACGCTTTGGAACCGTTCATTAACGCCATGAAACTTCCTGCAATTTCTGCATGAGTATCGAGTTCTATGTAAGCTATTTTTTTCAAGATTAAATTAAGGTTTAGTTAGAAAACTTTCTTTCCGTTGCTATAAGTTTCTAAAACTTTAGTATCTAAAATTTTAACTTCCGGAACCGTCATCAAATCTTGGTCAACAATTATAAAATCCGCTGATTTTCCTGGTTCTAAACTTCCGATTTCATTTTCCTGGAAAGCGGCTTTGGCTGCCCAAATCGTCATTCCACGAATTGCCTGTTCTCTTGTTAAAGCATTTTCTTTTTGAAATCCGTTTTCAGGATAATGTTTTGAATCCTTTCTTGCCACAGCAGAATAGAACGTTTTTAATGGACTAATTTCTTCGACTGGAAAGTCAGTTCCCAAAGGAAGCCAACCATTTTGCTTTAATAAATCTTCGTAAGCATAAGAATATTTCAAACGTTCTTTTCCTAACCGATCTTCTGCCCAATACATATCGGAAGTTGCGTGAGTCGGCTGAACAGAAGGAATAATTGAATATTTTCCAAACAAATCGAAATCGTTTTTATCAACAATTTGGGCGTGTTCAATTCTCCATCTTCGGTCATTTTTACCGCCTAAAACATCACCATAAATTTGAAGAATCGTTCTGTTTGCAGAATCTCCGATGGCGTGAGTTGCCATTTGCAAATTACTATTTTTCAATTTCTTCGCTAGGTTTTCGAAATGCGTTCTTTCACTTAATAAAAATCCTCTCCAATCTTTCTTATCCGAATAATCATGTCTTAAATTAGCACCTCTGGAACCTAATGCTCCATCAGAATACACTTTAAATCCACCAACAGTTATATTTTTATTGGTATATCTTCCCTTTTTAATCCAACGGTCGTAATAGTCAGGATTGTCTTCCATCAAAGCGAAAATCTTCATTTGCAAAGTATTCTGTGATTGTGCTTTTTCTAAAAGTCCCAAAGTTCTTTCTGTAATTCCGCAATCATGAAGCGAGGTTAATCCGTAAGAAAAACATTCTTTCTGCAATTCAGAAAAATACTGAATCGCCATTTTATCTTCAATTTCCGGAATATGTTTTTCAACCAAAAGCATTGCGTTATCAACTAAAATTCCAGTCAATTTTCCATTCTTAACTTCGATTTCTCCACCCAAGATTTTTGAATCTTTTGTCACTCCGGCAATATCTAATGCTTTCTGATTGGCAACCGCAGCATGCCCATCAATTCTTTTTAAATAAACCGGACGGTTCGGAAATAATTGATCGAGTTGTTCTTTATTTGGAAACTCTTTAATTGCCCAATCATTTTGATCCCAACCACGTCCGTAAATCCATTCCTTAGGAGCAGTTTTGGCGTAATCTGAAATCTTAGAAATAATCTCGTCCCAAGATTTTGTTCCCCAAAGTTGGCATTTCCACTTGTCGGTAGCATAACCTGTGAAATGACAATGCGCATCGATCAATCCAGGGAAAACAGTTTTCCCCTGTAAATCTTGAACTTTGGAAGATTTGTAATTTTTAAGAATATCAGCAGATTTTCCAACGGCTATAATTTTTCCTTTTGAAATCGCCATCGATTCTACCGTATCAAAATTTTGATTGACCGTGTAGATTTTCGCATTGGTGATGATGAGATCTGCGTTTTTCTGTGCCGATATCAATCCGAAACACAACATAAAAATTAATAATACTCTATTTCTCTTTTCCATACATAAAGGTTTTTGTCATCGACGATCTTGGTTATCTCCGTCCAATTTTTTTGTTTATCAAACTTATACTTGAAAGTTACTATTTTATTCAAATCTTGATTACTCTCATTTCCAAAATTATCTTTTATCTCTAATTTTACGATATAATTATTCTCATAACTATATTTCTCACTGTACAATAGCCTATCATTAACAAAGGTTTTTCTTGCAATTAAATAATCTTGAGGATTATATGTGTACAATGAAGAAGTTATCAGTCGATCATTTTCATATTTACTTTCTTTAATCTTCCTATTAAGTTCATCATATTCGTACGTGTAGAATTCCTTACTTTTTCTTGTAGCATTCTTGTAATCAGTGTAGAACTTTACAGATTTACTTATTTGCCATCGATCATTATAATACCGTTGCATGATTAAATACCTATTAAAAATAGAATCTCTTATCTCTTGATATGCGCCCTCATCACTAACAATCTTATTTTTTTTATTAGTAACTAAATAAACATTTTCTACTTTATTTACGACGTCATACTCACTAATTTGTTTTTCTGGAAAGGTATCTAAAAATCCACCGCGCTTCTGCAAGGTTCCATCTTTTTTATATCGAATAGTTTCCTTGAATATCGGGTTTGAATCACATGATTGATAAAACATTTTTGATTTTATCGTAGCATAGTCGGAACTATCAGATTTAAAAACCAGTCTATTAAAACGATCGTAAGAATATCTGTAATCTCCCACCAATTTTCCCGATTTATAAAACCACTTTTCATTGCTAATGTTTCTATTCTTATCGAAATACGTTTCGTTATTGATGTACCTGCAAAATGCACTTCCAAACCAACTATCACGCATACTTTTCCGTAAATTTTCAGGCGTCATAATTGTTGCATGGCCATAATCACCGTCGGTAGAAAGAAACTTATATGATTCTATTTCTGTTAAAAAAACAACAGTTTCTTTAACAAATTTTGGGTTTCCAAGGATTGTATCTCTGATGATTTGCCCACAGAATAATTGAGTAGACAACAAAAAGAAAAATATTGTTTTTAGCATAAAAATTATTTTCTATTGAACATCTGTTGCCAGCGTAGATTTCTGATATATTTTATTTCTTCTTTTGATAATGACCGTTCTCGTTTTTGTTTTAAAAAAGATTTCATCGTGGTGAAGAATTCTGAAAATGACTTATTTTTAAATGATGATTTTCCGGAGGAAATGATTGTTAATGGTAAATTCAAACCGATATTATAAAAGTATTCACCGAGTTTTTCGGCTTTCTGATTTTTATATTGATAAGCAGTCGGTCTTAAATGTTTCACCCACAAATCTTTAATCGTGATGGTTTCCCAACCATTTTTCTTGGCCAACATCACATCAATATTATCCCAACCTAAAACCGGGCGCAAACCATTCATAGCCTGAAAACATTCTTTACGGTAGGATTTTATAGGTCCACGAATATGGTTTTTAGAGGATAAATTTTCAAATTTCCATCGGTTCTTTTCGTCTTTAAAATCGTACACCAAAGCATTTTCAAAAATTGTTTTATTGATTTTGACAATCCCGGAAACCATTCCGGCTTTTGGTTGCGTTTCATAAACTTGATTGACTTTCATTAAATAATCCGACGGAAAAACAATATCTGCATCGAATTTACAAATGATATCAAAGTCGATTAAATCTACAGATTCCAATCCTTTATTAAAAGTTCGAACTACTTTTGCGCCAGGTTCATGCTGTGATAATTCTAAATTCTGAATTTTAAATTTTGAATTTTCTTTAATAAAATCTTCAATAATTTGCTGCGTTTTATCCGTAGAACCATCATTAACAATGACGCAGAAAAAATCCTGAAAAATCTGTTGTTGCAAAGATTTCAAAGTGAAAAGAACATTCTTCTCTTCGTTGTGCGTGGGAATGATGATTAGAAATTTCATATAATAATTATTATAAATTCCAGAGGAATCTTATCTCTGTATTCAACAATTTACCGATTTTAAATATGCGTTCCGGAGGAACGCTATCTTTAATTTCTCAGAAAATAAATGAACGACCAATACCCCTTCTACAGAATTTCGTCGTTCCAATCTTTGATGGTTACTTTTGCGATTAAACCTTCCAAAACAAAGGGATCTTGCTTCACAAATTCTTCTGCTGTAACTCGGTCGGAAAAAATGGCCATTGCTCCTTCTCCTGGAATTGAAAATGCCCCGGTACCCAAAATTTTTCCCGTTTTTAAAAATTGATCTTCTACTACTTGATGCCTCGGAAAAACTTCCATAAACTTTTCCATTGGTGCGTCTGCATGCTCATAAAATACCACTGTTTTCATAAGTAAAATTTTAAATTAAACTTTATTTAAAAAACTTTGTCAAAGATTTTAACTTTGACAAAGTGTAAATCTTAATGCGCTTCCAACCAGTTATCTCCGACTCCAACTTCGACTAATAAAGGAACGGTGGTTTCGTAAGCCGATTCCATTTCTTTTTTAATTAAAGCAGTTACGGTTTCTAATTCTTCTTCAGGCGCTTCGAAAACAAGTTCATCATGAACCTGCAAAAGCATTTTCGTTTTTAAATTCTGTTCGGTGAGTTGCTCATCAATTTTAATCATTGCTAACTTTATCACATCAGCAGCACTTCCCTGAATTGGAGCATTAACAGCATTTCTTTCAGCGTGTGCTTTTACCACAAAGTTCGCAGAATTAATATCTTTTAAATGTCTCTTACGATGCAATATCGTTTCTACATAACCCATTTCCTGCGCTTTCACGACCTGATTGGCCATGTATTTTTTCAAATTCGGATAAGTTTCGAAATAAGATTCGATCATTTCCTTGGCTTCTTTTCTGGAAAGTCCGGTTTGTTCGGCTAAAGCAAAAGCACCTTGACCATACAAAATTCCGAAGTTCACTGTTTTTGCTTGTGAACGCTGGGTTTTCGTAACTTCTTCTAAAGGAATATTAAATAATTTCGAAGCCGTGGAAGCGTGAATATCTTCACCATCTTGAAAGGCTTTAATCATATTCTCTTCTTCAGAAATTGCTGCAATTAAACGCAATTCAATTTGAGAATAATCTGCCGCAATTAATTTATTTCCAGGATTAGCGACAAATGCTCCACGAATTTGTTGTCCACGTAAAGTCCGGATTGGGATATTCTGCAAGTTTGGATTTATACTTGCTAAACGTCCTGTTGCAGCCGTTGTTTGTGAAAAATTGGTATGAACGCGATGATCGTCTTTATCAATCTGTAAAGGCAAGGCATCGACGTAAGTGGATTTTAATTTCTGATACGTTCTGTATTCCAGAATATGTTTAATAATTTCATGCTTTGAAGATAATTTTTGTAAAATATCTTCGGAAGTTGCGTACTGACCAGATTTTGTTTTCTTCGCTTTTGGATCAAGTTGCATTTTTTCAAATAAAACTTCGCCCAATTGTTTCGGAGAATTCATATTAAATTCTTCGCCTGAAAATTCAAAAATCGTTTTCTCCAGTTGACGTAAATCGTTTTCTAAATCAATACTTTCCTGTTCCAACCATTTTTTATCGAGCGCAATTCCTTCCAGTTCCATTTTGGCAAGAACTTTCATTAAAGGCATTTCGACTTTAAAAAATAAATTCTCAAGATTTTCTTTTTTTAATTGTGGAGCAAAAACCTGATAAAGACGGAAAGCCAAATCGGCATCTTCACTGGAATATTCAGTTTGTTCCTGTAAAGAAACGGAGCGTAAACTTTCTTGATTTTTTCCTTTCTTACCCACCAATGATTCCAGGGAAATCGGTTTGTAATTCAGGTACATTTCGGAAAGATATTCCATAACGTGTCGACCGTCTGGATTGAGTAAATAATGCGCAATCATGGTGTCGAAAAGTAATCCTTCAACGGTAATTCCGTATTGTTTTAAAACTTTGAAATCAAATTTTATATTGTGTCCAATTTTCAAAACATCTTGCTTCTCAAAAAATGGACGGAAAATTTCCAGCGTTTCTAAAACTTCCTCGCGATTTTCTGACAGCGGAATATAATACGCCAAGCCATTTTTGTAGGAGAAACTCATTCCGATTAGTTCGGCTTCCATTTCATCTAATGATGTGGTTTCAGTATCGAAAGAAACGGCTTGCTGAGCCATTAAGTTTCGAACCAACATATATTGCGCTTTCGGAGAATCGATGTATTGATACAAATGATCATTATCAAAAGCAGTTTCTTTGGTCGTTGTCGCTTGATCTAATTCTTCAAAGTTGGCAAACAAATCAAGTTGCATCGATTGAACTCCACCCTTTGCAGGCTGAGGATTAGAAAGTGATGGTTTGACACTAGAACTCACATTTTCATTTGCGGGAGCAAAAGCACGATACAAGTTTTCATATAAACGTCGAAATTCAATTTCATCAAAAACTGCTTTTACTTTTTCAAAATCAGGCGTATCTAAATCATATTGTTCCTGATGAAATTCAATCGGTGCATCACAAATAATAGTGGCCAATTTTTTTGAAAGGATTCCACGTTCTGCTGAGTTTTCTACTTTCTCTTTTAACTTTCCTTTTAAATCTGCCGTGTTTGCTAAAAGATTTTCAATACTTCCGTATTCTTTTAGAAACTTCTTGGCGGTTTTTTCACCAACTCCTTCAAGACCAGGAATATTATCCACAGCATCGCCCATCATGGCCAGGAAATCAATAACCTGTTTTGGATCTTCGATTTCGTATTTTGCTTTAACTTCTTCAACGCCTAGAATTTCGAATTCAGCCCCTTTTAAACCGGGTTTATAAATCTTGACGTTCTCTGTCACCAATTGTGCAAAATCTTTATCTGGCGTCACCATAAAAGTTTGATAACCTTCTTTTTCTGCCTTTACAGAAAGAGTTCCAATTAAATCATCGGCTTCATAACCTTCCAGACCAATTATGGGAACGTGCATCGCCTCTAAGATTCTATGAATATACGGAATAGCCAGTTTAATGGCTTCGGGAGTTTCATTTCTGTTGGCTTTGTATTCGGCAAAATCAGCGGTTCGAACGCTGGCTTGTCCGACATCGAAAACGACGGCTAAATGCGTAGGTTTTTCTCTTCTAATTAATTCAATTAAAGAGTTGGTAAAACCAAAAATAGCGGAGGTATCAATCCCGGTACTTGTGATACGCGGACTTCTTATTAAAGCATAATATCCACGGAAAATCATCGCGTACGCATCGATGAGGAAAAGCCTTTTATCGTTGTTTTCTGACATAGAAGCAAAGATATAAAAAAGATAGGAGGAGTGGTATTTTCAATGGAAATTTTGATTGACGAAATCGAATTGATAAGAGAGTGAAAATGCTTTAAACACAAATTGTACAAAGAGTTTCAAAAATTTCACAATTTGAGAGTTTGAAGATTTGAGAACTTGAGAATTGATAATTAAAATTTAACCATTAAGATTTTGGTTAAGGAGTGAAGAGAGTTAAGATGTCCTTTGGAAATTGCGTGGTGTATTAATGAAATTTATTATAACACAATTTACACAAACAGTTTCTTAAATTTCATTTAACTGTTGACAATTGACCATTACAATTTAATCATTAAGGTTTTGGTTAAGGAGTGAAGAGAATTAAGATGTCCTTCGGAAATTGAGTGGTGTAAAAATATTAGAAAATATTATTTTCGTTAAAAATCTACTCTGAAATGGTCGTTGTTGAATTTGAGTTGTTCTGCTTGTGGATTACTTTTAAGGCTAGAGTGGCAAAAAAACCACCGGCAAAAAAGCCCATTAAGGAACCCATTAAAATATCAAGTGGAAAATGGACGCCCAAATAAATTCGGCTGTAAGAAACGATGATGGCCCAAATGAATAAAATATAAGGAAGCAATCGGTATTTTCGATAAAGAAGCAAAGACATAAAAGTGGCGATAAAAAATGTGTTTGCAGCATGACTGGAATAGAATCCAAACTGTCCGCCACATTTTACGTCACGCATTAAGCCTGTTAAAGTTGGATCGTGACAAGGTCGTAAACGTGCAACTCCGGTTTTGAAAATTCCCGCTAATTGATCGGAGAAGGTAACTCCTAAAGCAATAAATATGAGAATAAAAACTAAATTTCGAAGTTGATAGTTTTTAAATAAAAGATAAAGAAAAATGATATAAAGTGGAATCCATATCCAGGTCGCAGAAATCATGATCCAGAATTGGTCGAAAGAATGACTTCCCAAATTATTGAGAAATAAAAACATCGATCTATCTTCCTGAATAATCTCGTGCATCTTAACGGCTTACTGGTCCTTCGTGAGAATCGTTTTCAGAAAGATTGACTTTGGGTTCTTCCCGCTGGGCAAGAGCTTGTTTGTCAAGATCAGCCATTGGATTAAAATCCATTGCTGCTTGCTTTACTTTATCAATTTCTCTTTTGATTTCAGAAACAGGATTGTCCGTTTCTTTTAAGATTTCAGTTTTCACGTCTTCCATGGCGCCACGCATTTTGCGTACTCCCTGTCCTAAATCGCGCGCAATCTGCGGTAATTTATTTGGACCAAACAAGACAACGATTGCTAAGGCAATCATGAGCATTTCACCTATACTTAATTCCATGGTGTAAAATTACAAAAGATTATGGTATCGTTTTTCATTTTTAAAATTAAATTATTCTTAAAATTTGATTGGAATTCAAGAGGTTAAAATTTCAATTACGGATTTTTTTTTCTCAGGAAGATCCTATTCACCAATATAACACTGATTGCCATTAAAATAAATCCCAGGAAAAAGGGTGCTCCCGGAAATTTAAATGGTGCCGAATCGTGTGTAAAATAATAAAAAACATTCGTCATTAAGGGTGGACCGATGATCGCAGTAAAACTAATTAAACTTGCCAAAGCTCCTTGTAATTCTCCCTGTTCATTCTTTGGAACTTGTGATGAAATTACAGATTGTAAAGCAGGTCCCGCAATTCCACCTAAGCCATAAGGAATTAAAAAGGCAAACATCATCCAACTTTGACTGGCGAAAGCGAACAGAATTAAACCAACTGCATAAAGTGCCAGTCCATAAACAATGGTTCTTTCATTACCGAGTTTGGGTTGTATTAATCGTATTAAATATCCCTGAACTAACGCTGCCATTAAACCGACTGCTCCCAATGAAAGTCCAACTACTTTTTCTGTCCAGCCGAATTTGTACATCGTAAAGAAAGTCCAGTTGGTTTGTACGGCATGTCCGGCAATGTAAACGAGAACTAAGGTTGAAATTAAACCTAATATTTCTGGATGTTTTTTCAGTTGCAATAAAGAACCAATGGGATTTGCCCGTTTCCAGTTGAAAGGTCGCCGGTGTTCTTTGTCGAGACTTTCGGGAAGAATAAACCAACCGTAAAGAAAGTTGACTAAACATAAACCAGAGGCTGCGTAGAACGGAACTCTTGCTCCGTATTGTCCAAGGAATCCACCGATGACCGGACCGATAATAAATCCTAAACCAAAAGCGGCACCAATCATTCCGAAGTTTTTGGCGCGGTCTTCATCATTGGATATATCAGCGATATAAGCACTTGCCGTAGTGATACTCGCGCCTGTAACTCCTGATAAAATTCTTCCGACAAAAAGCCAGAAGATGGTTGGAGCAATTGCCTGAATGAAAAAGTTCATTGAAAATCCTAACAATGAAAAAAGGATAATCGGTCGTCTGCCAAACTTATCACTCAATCCTCCTAAAACGGATGCGAAAATAAATTGCATTCCGGCATACGCAAAACTGAGCCAGCCTCCGTAGCGGGAAGCGACACTTAAATCAGTAGTACCAACTAATTCCTGAATCAGTTTCGGAACTACTGGAATCACGATTCCCCACCCTGTAATATCAATTAGTAAGGTGATGAAAATGAAACCTATGGCGGCGGATTTTCGATTTTTTTTCATTGCGGGTGTAAAGATAGTTTTTTGTCAGGTTTTTTTTATAATTAGATTTAATTACTTAAAAAAGTAACTGTTTGAAAATACGAATTTTTAACACAAAGACGCAAAGTAGTATATAACTTACTGTAAAAATTACGGGCGCAAAGGCACTTCGTTTAGCAATGGGTAAAGCATAAGCATAATAATAAAAGAAATCTTTAATTGTAGAATACTAACTCTAATCTCTCAGTGAAATTCAAATGTTGGTGTTTGAGGATTGAACCATTTTCACATTAATAAAGATCTTCGATTAAATCGGGATTTGCAGCCCGACTTGAACGGAGCTCTTTCTAGTTGGTGGCTGAGCTTGTCGAAGCCACCAATTAAAAAAGCGGGAGTGGAAGGCGGAAATGTCTGCCCAAATAGAAAATAAAAAAATTCGGATTTGCTAAATATATTTTCTTATAAAAGTAGATATGACGAATCTTTTAAACAAAAAAAATGTCCCTCTTTCGAAGGACATTTATTATTTAAATATAAAATTTATTTCTTAGTTCTTTTGTCAATGACTTCTACATCGACTGAAGTTCTACCGTGTAGTTTTTCTTCTGGTCCTTTTCCTTTCCCTTTTAAGAAATCATAAGCGATTGCCGAGGAAATAAAGATGGATGAATAAGTACCGAAACCGATACCCAATAACAAGGCGAACATGAATCCTCTTAGGTTTTCTCCACCGAAAATAAAGATGGCCAAGATTACCAATATCGTGGTGAATGACGTATTGAACGTTCTACCCAAGGTACTTGAGATAGAGTCATCAAATAATCCTGCCAAAGTAAGGGATTTTTTCTCTCTTAAATATTCACGGATCCTGTCGAATACAATTACGGTATCATTAATGGAATATCCTAATACCGTCAAAATTGCTGCAATGAAATCCTGGTTGATCTCCATGTTAAACGGCATGTATTTGTGCAGTAATGAATAGGTTCCTAAGATGATAATCGCATCGTGAGCCAAACCAACAATTGCTCCTAAAGAGAACTGCCATTTGGTAAAGCGAACTAAAATATAAAGGAAGATTCCCGCTAAAGCTGCGATTACCGCGAACATTCCACCTGTTTTGATATCATCTGCAACGGTTGGTCCTACTTTGGTAGAAGACACGATTCCGGCATGAGAAGCATCTGGTGATTTGAATTCTTGTAAAGTTAAACCTGCTGGGAGTTCTGCTTTTAATCCTTCATATAATTTTTGCTCGATGGTTAGATCGGCTTTCAAAGATTCGTCATCAATTAAATAATCCGTAGAGATTTTTAACTGGTTACCGCTTCCGAAAGTTTTTGCTTCTACAGCAGATAGTTTCCCATCTTCAGTAGAGAACATTTTGATTAAATCTTTTTCCGTTTTATCAGCATCAACTGGTTTATCGAATTTCACAACGTAGTTTCTACCACCTGTAAAGTCAATACCATATTTGAAGCCATTTACATAGATGGAAACTAAACTTCCAACAGTAAGAAATGCAGAGATGATGTAAGCATATTTTCTTTTTCCAATAAAGTCGATCCAAACATTTCTGAATAAGTTTTTAGTCATAGGCGTCCAAACTGACAATCCTTTTCCTTTGTTCAATCTTGCAAAAATCATTACTCTTGATAACAATACCGAAGTAAAGAAGGTCATCAAAATACCGATGATTAATGTTACTGCAAATCCTTTAATTGGACCTGTTCCGAAGATATACAAAACAATTGCAGTTAGAATCGTAGTCGAGTGACCATCGATAATCGCCGAAAGTGCATGTTTGAAACCGTCTTTGTACGCTTCCAGAATACCTTTACCAGCGAAGAGTTCTTCTTTGGTTCTTTCATAAATAATTACGTTGGTATCCACCGCCATCGCCATGGAGAGGACGATACCCGCGATACCAGGCAAGGTTAAGGTCGCATCTACAGAATCCATGATTCCGAAGATGTAGAACAAGTTGATTACCATTGCAATAACCGCATAAACTCCAGCACCACCGTAGTAGAAAATGATATAACAAACAATTACTAAAAATGCGATCAAGAAAGAAAGCATACCTGCGTCGATTGACTGTTGTCCTAATGATGGCCCAACAACATCTGCCTGTACAATTTTTGCACTTGCAGGAAGTTTACCAGCTCCTAAAACATTTACTAAATCCTGAGCTTCTTCTTGAGAGAAGTTACCAGAGATTTGTGTTCTACCATTCGGGATTTCATTAACAACATTTGGTGCAGTATAAACTACATTATCCAAAGTAACTGCTACTGATTTGTTCACGTTTTTGGCAGTCATTGCTTTCCATTCTTTAGAACCTTTTGAGTCCATTTGCATGTCAACAACTACTCTACCCATTTCGTCATAGTTAACTCTGGCAGATTCTACGGCACCATCAACAGGCGCTTTCTGGTTGATGTTACCACGAATAGCATAAAGTACTAAATTATTTGCGTCAGTAGATTCTGGCTTATATCCCCACATGAACTGGGTATATTTAATATTCGAAGGGCGAAGGTCTCTCGCAACTTTCGAATTTAAAATTTTATTAACTGCGGCAGTATCTGATAATTTAATGTTACCAACTCCACTTGATCTCAAAGAGTTCAACTGAAGCATATTCATTAAATTGGTATTTTTTGCAACACCGATAGAATCCGCTTTCAAAGGAACAATAGTTGATAATTGCTCTAAGTAAGGAATAACTTCCTGAATCGTCTGTACTTCCCAGAACTGTAATTTTGCAGAAGTCGCCAACATTTTCTTTACACGGTCGATATCTTTACTTCCTGGCATCTCTACCGAAATTCTACCTGTTCCAGGAACACGCTGAACGTTTGGCTGGGTAACACCCATTTTATCAATACGCGTTCTGATTACTTCGTAAGCAGCTCCTTCTGAAGCACTAATTTTTCTTCTAACGATATTTTTAACTTCATCATCAGATGAGTTGTATTTAATTTCTGTAAGATTGGTATTTCCGAAAATTTCTGGATCAGCCAATTTCAAGTTGGTTCCTTTTTCTTTATTTACCGCAGCAAATTCAGTAAAGAAATTCTCGATATAGTTTTTCGTAGAATTTTTCTGGTCTTTGTCTGTTCTGTCTAGCGCTTCCAAAAGAATTGGATTCGTAGAATATTGGGTTAAATCATTTACCAAATCTCTTTGGTTGATTTCCAAAAGAACGTTGATTCCTCCTTTCAAATCCAGACCCAACTTCATTTCTCTTTCTTTTGCTCTTGAATAATACAGTTTTGTAAATCCAAGATTAAGAGTGTCTTTAGAAAGACGAGCCATCTCTTTGTTATATTTTTCGGGATTGTTTCCCGCAATAGCAGTGGCCTGTCTTTCAACTTTACCAGCATACCATGTTGGTAACAATTCGTTAAGACAAATAAGTCCCAGAATGACCGCAACCAGCGTAATAAGTCCTTTTCCTTGCATCGTTAATAGTTTACAACATTAAAATTATAGTCGGCAAATATAATGATTTTCAATATAATTAAGGTTTATTTAACAATTGATTTTCAAAATTTCACAAACCAAGTGGTAGAAAGCTTTAACATAGCGATGAAAATTTAAACATGTTGATGCATAATCCCTACTATTTTTCGGGAAAAAACGTTATTAATGCAATCAGGAATTTTGAAATTTTGATAGAATTAAATTCTATTTTTCTTTAAATTTTTTAATTATTTTTAGTCAATAATCTCGGTTTTTATCACTGGAAAACCAAGCTGGAAGTCGACTGGCGATGCTTTTGTTCTTATTTTCTAAACCATTGCGACTGCGTATTTTGTAGGCGATAAAGTTTTAAATGATGCTGAGATGTTCAAGATTATACGCCCAAAGAAATCCGTACGTTGTTGGAATAACCTACCAAACCTTATATTGAAAGAACGGATCACAAGGACTGTTAAAATAAAGAACATGTGATTTTACCGCAACTCCGCGGCTATTAATAAAAACGGTTGATTTAGCAATATCATTAAAATGACTAACAAAACCACAATGAGTACACGCACACCGAATTTCATTATCGTCTTCTACTGAATATTGGTTGGCTTAGCTCAGTTGCGACGGCATTTTTCGCACATTTCGGACAATCACATCGATGTGATCTAGGAAATCTTCGTTTTGTAAAGTGCAGGCATTGGACATTATTCGACAATTTAAAATATAAATATGGAATTCAAATTTATAAAATTGCGAGATTATTAAAAAGATAAATGACACAATTGCTCTCATTATTCACTTCTAAAAATCATTTTAAATCGAATTAAAAATGAATTGCATAATAATTGATAGTATTCACCCATCAATCTAACATTTATAAAATACTATTATGGAAAATGAAAAAATAACATACGGAGACCTGCATGGCAAAACGGTAGTGATCACAGGAGGAACTAGTGGCGTCGGAAGAGCAGCCGCGGAAGCATTTGCTTTAGAAGGTTGTAATGTAGTGATTGCCGCCAGAGGTCAGGAAGGATTAGATGAAACCGTTGCTTTATGTCACGATTTAGAAGTAGTTGCCGTAGGCATTCAAACCGACGTTTCCGATGCGCAACAAGTTCAACGTCTGGCAGAACGTGCATTACAATTTAATGGCAGAATCGATATCTGGGTCAATAATGCCGGAGTAATGGCAAGCGGTAAATTTGAAGAAATCCCAATTGAAACGATGGATCAAGTGGTGAAAACTAATTTATTAGGTTTTTTACACGGAGCTCATGCAGTTCTGCCGATATTTAAAAAACAAAAAGAAGGAATTTTAATTAATAATGTTTCTATTGGTGGCTGGATGCCAGCTCCTTATTCTACCGCTTATTCAAGCACCAAGTTTGGAATACGAGGAATGGTAGAAGGTTTGCAAGGTGAAGTTTCCGATGAACCAAACATTCATATTGTTGGATTATATCCTGGAATTCAAAGATCGACCGGGAATATGCACTCCGCAAAATATTCAGGATTGGATTTCAAGATTCCACCGTTTTCAGTAGATCCACGTGAATTGGCATCTCAAATGGTTGAAGCTGCAAAAAATCCGAGAAAAAGTATTATCACCGACGGTTATGCACAAGTATCGAAAATACTCTATAGCTTATTTCCGCGAGCAATTATTAATACAGCTTCAGCAGCTTTAAGATTAGTGATGAAAGATGATGCTACAACCAATACTGATGGGAATGTAAATTATCAATCCAAAGATCCGATGAGGATTTATGGTGAACTGGCGATTCCTGTTCCATCGAAAAAAACGAAAACCGTTATGATGATGGCCGCTGGAATTTTAATTGGTTTCCTTTATATTAAATCAAAGAAAAAATAACTGTTCAACTTTATCTGAATAAAAAAGCAAGAAATCAATCTTGCTTTTTCTATTTTGTAAATGTAAGTTTAGGAATGTTTCAATTTCTTAACAACATGTTGGTCCGCAACATTCATCTAATTTTTCAGCGTAAACCGTAATACTGAAAATAATATTCTGGTTGGAATTATAGGTTTCGATTTCTTCTTCGTTCAGATAATTTTTCAAAATATCATTCGGAATAATGATTGGTTTTTCTTTTTGAATAGTGATGTTTTTAAAACCAGAATTTTTAATAATATCTAAATAATCGTCTTTCTGAATCGCACTTGCGACGCAACCTGCATACATTTCGGCAGCATTTTTAATTCTTTTCGGAAGATCGCCAGTCAATACAATATCTGAAATACTGAAATGTCCGCCGACTTTCAAAATTCGGTGAACTTCACTAAAAGCTTTTGGCTTATTAGGAACTAAATTCATCACACAATTACTCACCACAACATCTGCAATATTACTCATTGTCGGAATATTTTCAAGATCGCCTAATCTGAATTCAACATTATTGAAATTCAATTTATCAGCATTCGATCGGGCTTTATCAATCATTTCTGGTGTAAAATCGATTCCGATTACTTTTCCCGTTTCGCCTGTTTCATGTCTGGCTACGAAACAATCATTACCGGCACCACTTCCTAAATCCACAACTGTATTTCCCGGTTGAATTTTGGCAAATTCTGTTGGCAAACCACAACCCAATTTTAAATCAGCTTCGGCGTTATATCCTTCCAAATGATCGTATTCATCACTCATTACATTATAAACTTCAGTCGTGCAGCCGCCACTTCCACAGCAAGAAGATGCGTTGGTTTGCTGGTCTTGTAAAGCAATCTCACTGTATTTTTGCTTTACCATTTCTTTGATTTCTTCGTTGGTATTCATTGTGATTTAGTTAGGTGTTGGATGTTAGGTGTTAGATGTTGGATGTTGGATGTTGGATGTTGGACGTTGGAAGATAGATTTTAGATAAAAGACTGATAATCATTTGTTCCAAAAAAAAGATTAAATGCTTTTTGAATCTTAACAACACGTTATTCTTTCGGCGAGTTTAGTGGAGATTTCTTTAAAATAAAGATGCAGTTTTTCGATGATATTTTCATTAAGGCAATAGCAAACAGAATTTCCTTCTATTGTTCCTTTGATGATTCCAGCGTTTTTCATTTCCTTTAAATGTTGAGAAACGGTCGGTTGTGCGAGCGGAAGTTCGGAAACGATTTCTCCGCAAATGCATTCGTTTACTTTTAAAAGATGTTCGAGAATAGCAACTCTAGCTGGATGTGCCAAAGCTTTTGCAATCTTTGCTAATTCAATTTGTTCGTCTGAAAAGTGCTCGATTTTACTTGCTCCCATATCATTATTCTATATTGTAATATTACGATAAATGATTAAATTGAAGTAAAAATTTTGATAGAAATTTTAAATCATTTTTCAATTAATGATTTTATTTAAGCAATATTTAAATGAAAATAAACCCTATTTTTGTTGAAGATACTAGCATTAATTCAGAAAAATAAATAGAAATAGAATGACCAATAAATTAGATTTAAGACCCACTTTAGAAATAGAAATTTTAGAAACAAGTACCGCAATTGAACAATTTCAAAACCAAACTTTACGGCCCATTTTAAAATTACAGAACGATATTTACGCTTCCTTATTTGCAACTTATGCAATGCGCCAGAAAGCAGATTACGACTCTTTATCCGGTGCAAAAAAAAGAACATTTATCGAGCAAAGTTTACAAAAAGACAGCGTACTCAAAAATACCTTCATCGGAATAACAATCGGCATGTTTACCTTAGAAGAAATCGAGACTTATAGTATGGAAAGCAAAGAGTATAACAGAAGAATTATCACGATGCTGATTGAAAGATTAAAGAGCGAAACAAAGTAATCTCGGATACTTAATTCAAATTCAAGATTTTAAAAATTTCAAAATAAAAAAAACAGCATTCTTTCGAATGCTGTTCAATATTATAACAAGATGTTATTTATCCGTGAGTATCAATTTCGTCCTTAACTTCTTCTTTCTTTTTACCAAAGAAAAATTTCATAATAATTGGAACAGTAGTAATCAATACGATGATAATGATGATCATTTCTAAATGCGATTTCAAATCAATATCAAATTGATTCTTAAATAAAGCATCTAAATAATGTCCCGCAAAAATTAGCGAGAATGACCATAAAAAGGCACCGATAATATTATCAATTAAAAATCGGGTTTTATCCATTTTCACAATTCCTGCAACAATTGGAGTAAAGGTTCTTACAATCGGTAAGAATCTCGCCATAATTACAGCTAAAGCACCATGCTGCTCAAAGAAATCGTGTGCTTGAAAAAGATATTTCTTTTTGAAAAGGAAGGTATCTTCTTTTTTATAAAGAGAAGGACCCGCTTTTACACCAAACCAGTAACCGATTTCATTTCCGATCACCGCTGCAATTGCAACTGAGGTTGCTAAAATCGTAGTATCCAGAAAATCGCTTCCGGTAGAACCAAAAGTTTCTTTAATAATTTCAACTGCATAGATTCCTGACACAAACAGTAAACTGTCACCAGGAAGGAAAAATCCAACAAATAAACCTGTTTCCGCGAAGATAATAAATAAGATGAGCCAAAAACCACCCATCTTTATGTAAAACTCAGGATTCAAGAAATCCTTCCAACTTTCAAAATGCTCCATATTTGCAAAGATAATAAAAGACAGCGTCTATCAATATTAAGTATTTGTTAAAGTTTGCTAAATTTAAAGTAAAAAGTCGTCACCTTCAACAGCCGTTCCATCGGCCATTAAGAAGGCTTTTAGGAAAGGAGTTAAATCACCATTCATTACTCCATCAACATCTGAAGTTTCATGACCGGACCGAACATCTTTTATCAACTTATAAGGATGCATTACATAGTTCCTGATCTGGCTTCCCCACTCGATTTTCATCTTACCAGCTTCAATTTCTGTTCTGGCTTTCATGCGCTCTTCAAGTTCCATTTCATATAATCGGGAACGCAATAACTGCATTGCTTTTTCTTTATTTTGAAGTTGAGAACGGGATTCAGAATTTTCAATAATAATTCCGGTTGGTGCGTGACGCAATCGAACTGCAGTTTCTACCTTATTTACATTTTGTCCACCTGCTCCACTAGAACGCATCGTTTCAAAGGAAATATCTGCAGGATTGATATTGATTTCAATCGTATCATCGACCAAAGGATAAACATAAACCGACACAAAACTTGTATGGCGTTTGGCATTAGAATCGAACGGCGAAATTCTCACCAAACGGTGTACCCCATTTTCTCCGCGTAAATAACCGAAAGCAAATTCGCCATCAATTTCTAAAGTCACCGTTTTGATACCGGCAACCTCACCAGCTTGATAATTCAGTTCTCGGATTTTATAACCTTGATTTTCGGCCCACATCGTGTACATTCTCATCAACATCGAAGCCCAGTCGCACGATTCTGTTCCTCCAGCTCCAGCGGTAATTTGAAGCACCGCAGAAAGTTCATCACCTTCATTCGAAAGCATGTTTTTAAATTCCAGATCATCGATTTTTTGTACAAGTACCGGGAAGGCTTCATTAAGTTCTTTTTCAGAATCAGGATCTTCTTTGGCAAAATCCATTAAGACCTGAATATCTTCAAAACGAGCAAAAATCTCTTCATAATCATTCACCCATTTCTTCTTGGAACGAAGCTGCTTCATAAAAACTTCTGCTTCTTTCGGATGATCCCAAAATTCGGGCGACACCGTTTTTTCTTCGTCGTTTGAAATTTCAATTTTCTTTCGGTCGATTTGTAAGTGTTTGTACAATTCTCCAATTCTGGATTGAACGTCTTTTATTTGGTCGCTGTTAATCATAAGTGATGCAAAAATACTTAAAAATGTTTTAAAAAAATTAGAAAAGAAACCTATTTAAAAATAATAAAAAAGTCAAAAATCAACTTGATTTTAAGATTGTATTCAATCTCTATATAATAATTAATTTATTCCCCTACTTTAAAAAAACAGAAAAGCCCGAAAGTGATTCGGGCCTTTCCAGTTCGTATCGTAAATTAACTATTTGAATATATTTTTTTCAACTTCAATCGCTTTATTAACAGCTTCCTGAATTCTACCTTTTGCGTTGTCATAATTAGGTGGCGTATTCCACTTTCCTTTTATAACATCAACTTGTGAATTATCATTTGAAAAATAAAGAGAGTTGTCTTTCAAATTAATTACACGGTTAGAAATAGAAGCATATCCCGTTCTCCCGGTTTCAACCATACTGTAATAACTGATCATGACACCCCAATTTACATTAACAAAAACGACATCGTCAACACCATATTTCTCTTTCAGGTATCTCATATCATAATTGAAATATTTTTTAGATTCTTCTTTATCACCTTTAAATTTCTCAGCTGTTTTTGGATCAAACTTTTCATCAATAACAACTACTTCTTTTCCTCTTGCTTTTAGAGTTTCAGTATAAATATTAATCAACTCATTTTTAAAGCTAATCTCTTTCTTGGCAAGATCTAAAAGAGGTTGATACTTATCTCCAGAAGTTACAGCCAAATCTAATAATCCTTGAGAACCTTCTCTAAATTTTTGAGGATCATTTACATTTACAAAAATTCCCACTTTAGATGGTTTCTGAAAATACTCCGAATTCATCGGTACATTGGAGACACAAGAAACTACCATAAAGAACAGAGCGACAAGCCCAAGAAAGTTGATTTTTTTCATAATTTTTTTTTATAAAAGTATTCTTTTTTTTCAAAAAGAAAGTACTTTCGAGAAATAAATGAATTATAATTGAAAATTTTTCATTTTTAAAATAGTAACGACATAAAAAAAGCCAACTTCGTAAAGTTGGCTTTCGCATATTTTATATTCAATAAAACTTATTGTTTAATGTGCTCCATCTGTTGTGTTGCAGCCATAGAAACCATTAAGTCATTTAATAAAGTACTCGCAGAATTAGGAGAGTTTGGCAATAATACTAAACTGCTCTTATTCGTCGAACCAATTGCCTGAAGTGTATCGTAATGCTGAGTTACAACGATTAACGCGGAAGCTTCCTGTGCATTAATATTCGCTTCGTTCAACATTTTCACAGATTCTACCAAACCAGCGGCGATTTCTCTACGCTGATCGGCAATACCTTGACCTTGTAATTTTTTAGATTCTGCTTCCGCTTTTGCAACGGCAACAATTCTAATTTTTTGTGCTTCAGATTCGTATTCGGCAGCAGTTTTTTCACGCTCAGCAGCATTAATTCTGTTCATCGCATGTTTCACCTGCTCGTCTGGATCGATGTCAGTTACCAATGCTTTGATGATATCATAACCATAACTTTGCATTGCTTCCTGAAGTTCCCCTTTTACGGCAACTGCAACATCATCTTTTCTAACGAAAACATCATCCAGTTTCAACTTTGGAACTTCTGCTCTTACTACGTCAAAAACATAAGATGTAATTTGATTTTCTGGATTTTCTAAACGGTAGAAAGAATCGGCAACTTGAGATGCGATAACTTGATACTGCACAGAAACTTTCATTCTGATGAAAACGTTATCCAAAGTTTTCGTGTCGATAATAACATCTAATTGCTGAATTCTCAAGTTCATTCTTTTCGCAACCTGATCAAGGAATGGAATTTTTAAATGTAAACCCGATTGGCGTACAACGTGAAATTTCCCTAAACGCTCAACGATTGCAGCGGTTGCCTGTTTCACCGTAAAGAACGAGGCGAATAAAATAACAAGCAAGAAAAAGATAATAAATCCTAAATAAGTCATTGGAATTTTTTTAATGGTTTTAAATAAATCGTTTTGATTTTGGATAAAGATAATTAAAATTTAGTGAATTTACATCGTCATTCCGATATCAATTCCTTTAATTTTTCTATACAAATCAGTCGCAAAATTATCGGTCATTCCGGAAACAAAATCAATCACACCCAGAACTTTTTGGTAATCAGATCCATCTTCATACAGAAACTGTTTTGGTAAAAGTTTCAAGGCCATTTTATCGTAAGATTTTCGTTGATCTTTAGCAGTTAAAATCGGTGGAATAAAATGATTCAGTAATTCGTACATTACATTATATCCGGCATTTTCGATTTCGATCACATTTTTGTGATTGTAAATTTTATCGATGGAGAAATTTTCGATTTCCTGTAAAGAGGGATTATCGATTTTAAAAATATCAAGCAGCGCTTTATCTAATGTTCCATGTAATATATCCATGAAACGTTCCTGGTAAATTTGGATTGATTTATTAATTAAAGCATTGATTACTTTTGCTCTCAGATAAGAAATTCGCTCGTTAGCGTTGGTCAAGATTGCCAACTTATCTTCTACTCTTTTGGTATTTCCGTTTTCTGATTTAATCAATTCGAGGAACAAATTTTCACAATCCGAAGTAGAGACAATTCCCAATCGGTGCGCATCTTCCATATCGATGATGTTGTAGCAAATATCGTCTGCCGCTTCAACCAACCAAACAAAAGGATGTCTTTTGAAAATAGTCGGCTCTTCACTTTCCTGATGGAGATGAACCGATTTTGCAATATTTAAAAAGGTATCTTTTTCATTTTGAAAAAAGCCGAATTTCTTACGGTGGATAACTCCTTTTTTCTTTGCAATTGCTTCACACGGATATTTTGCAATACTCGCCAAAGTGGTATAAGTTAGTTGCGTTCCACCTTCATCTTTACCGGTTTGTTGGTGCGTTAAAACTCTGATTGCATTTGCATTTCCTTCGAAATTTACCAGATCTGCCCATTCTTTTTCGTTGAATTTCCCTTTTAAATCCTTTTCATTTTTTTCAAAATAACTGGCAATCGCATCTTCACCGGAATGTCCAAAAGCTGGATTTCCGACATCATGGCACAAACAAGCTGCAGCAATCACATTATGAAGATTATGCTGATAAAAATTCTGGGCATCTTCATCCAGATCACTTTTATAATTATTAAAGATGAAATCTCCAACGGCACTTCCTAAACTTCTTCCCACAGAAGAAACTTCGAGAGAATGCGTCAGTCTATTGTGCACAAACACACTTCCCGGAAGTGGAAAAACCTGGGTTTTATTCTGCAGTCTTCGGAACGAGGCAGAGAAAATAATACGGTCAAAATCTCTTTGAAAATCTGTTCTGGACGCGGGAATTGCAGGATGATTTCCGGTTCGCTGATGGGTAAATAGGCTGTTTAATATCATAATATTAACCCAAAAATAAGTCTTAAATTTAACTAATAAAAGTTTTTAATATGAAAGTTTATTTTTTACTCTTGCCTCTATTTATTTTGTCTTGTTCTAAAAATGCAGAAAATGGTGAAAAACCAAAACAAACTACTGAAGAACAATGCTTTATCCTGAACGAGGGAATTAATTACGAAGATGTTAAAAAACCAACTGCACCTCTTACTCATGAGGAAATTCTTAAAGATCTTCCCGCCCATATTCAGATGAAAAATCTCACTAATTTTCAAAAATTTAATTATGATTTAAAAACGACGGAAAAACTTCAGGCAAAGGAAAAGAAATATTTCGAGTCGCCAGAATATCAGAAAAAATTTGCAGAATGGATTACGGCTTTACCGGAATTTAATTATGTATCAATTCAAGATCATTACGCTTTGGCTAAAAATAAATATGGATTATGGATCATTGAAAAAAGCAACAATGATTTTAAACCTTACTTTTTAGGATTAACACAGAATGTTTATCTACCGGATTTTTATGGAAAAGATCAAAAGTTTTTACAGAACAATGCATTTGTAATGAATGGAACTTTGGTCAATATTCAAAGGTTATCGCGAGTTCCGATGCTGCCGAAATATGAAGTGATTAAAGATGGCGTTCAGTTTGTGATCAATTTAGATGACATTAAAAAAGACAGTGACAAAGATGGTTTCAATGATCTGTTTGAAAACTTCATTGGTCTGAATCCAAATTCTGCGGATACTGATGGCGATGGAATTGCAGATTTTCTTGATTCAAATCCGAAATATAAATCGGGTACTGATAAATTTACAGCGATGTATGAAACTTTGGTCGACCATCCGACTACTACTAAAAAATATTCTTTTGTAGAAATTCTAACCGATTGCGAATATTTTCAAGCGATGAATCCAAAAAACATAAAAGTTTTGGTTTATACCACTTCTGAGAAAGCACCGGTAAAAGATGATGTTCTTGATCATTTTTTTCCAGGAAAATACAGCAAAATGAAAACCTATAAAAATTACGATAACGTTTACTTTACCGATTTCTCTGATCCAACCGGCGATGGAACTATTTCAGCAGAATTCGTCAATGGTAAATGGAAATTTGATAAGAAATATACAGTGGAATTTGGGATGTGAGAGCGTGAATGAGCAATGAGTAATCGGTAATGAGCAATGTGGTGAATGAGTGAATTGTGAATAGTGAATTGTGAATATCGAATATCGAAGGTAAATATTAATATTTAGAACTCACCTATTTCATAGCGGAATCTTGCAGCCCGACTTGAACGGAGCTCTTTTTGTGGAACGAAGTGGAATAAAAAAGCGGGAGTGGAAGGCGGAAATGTCTGCCCAAATAAAAAATCATAATAAAGACTTTCATTTTTAAACAAAAAAATTCCTGAAGAAGACCTCCAGGAATTTTTTTTTATGATTTTTAAATTACATATAACTTTCAATCGGTGCGCAGGTACACACTAAATTTCTGTCGCCATACGCCTCGTCAACACGAGAAACGGAGGCGAAGAATTTGTGATCACGAACCCAATCCAAAGGATAAGCAGCTTTTTCGCGGCTGTATGGTCGATCCCAAGTGTCAGAAATCACGACTTGTTCTGTATGTGGCGCGTTTTTCAAAACGTTGTTCGCTGTATCATATTTACCGTCTGCGATCTCATCAATCTCTCTTTTGATAGAAATTAATGCTTCGGCGAAACGGTCTAATTCTGATTTACTTTCAGATTCAGTTGGCTCAATCATTAATGTTCCCGCAACTGGGAAACTTACTGTTGGAGCGTGGTAACCGTAATCCATCAAACGTTTTGCAACATCGGCAACTTCAATTCCAAGTGGTTTAAACTGACGGAAATCGATGATACATTCGTGAGCAACTCTTCCTTTTTTGTTGGAATAAAGAACCGGGAAATGCTCGCCTAAAACTTCTTTCAAATAGTTGGCATTAAGAATCGCATGACCTGTGGCTTTTTTCAAACCAAAAGTTCCCAACATTTTAATATAAGCATAAGAAATATTTAAGACCAAAGAAGAACCGTAAGGTGCTCCGGAAATGGCATCAATAGATTCTGTAGTTCCGATTTTAATATTTGGATTGCTTGGTAAGAATTTCACTAAATGTTCGGCAACGCAGATAGGGCCAACTCCAGGTCCACCACCACCGTGAGGAATCGCAAAGGTTTTGTGCAAGTTCAAGTGACAAACATCTGCACCAATATTTCCTGGCGAAGTGTAACCAACCTGTGCATTCATGTTTGCACCATCCATATAAATCTGTCCACCGTGGGAATGAATCAAATCTGTAATTTCAATAATATTATCATCAAAGAAACCATAAGTTGAAGGATAAGTAATCATCACCGCAGCAAGGTTGGCGCTGTGTTGTTCCGCTTTTGCTTTTAAATCTTCGAAATCGATTTCTCCACTTTCAAGATTTTTCACCACTACCACTTTCATTCCGGCAAGTACTGCAGAAGCAGGGTTCGTTCCGTGTGCAGATTGTGGAATTAGGGCAATATTTCTATGACCCTCGCCACGGGATTTGTGGTATTCGCGAATCACCATTAAACCGGCATATTCTCCTTGAGCTCCGGAATTTGGTTGCAAAGAAGTTCCGGCAAAACCTGTGATTTCCGCTAGATCTTTTTCTAATTCTTTAATTAAAATTTGATAACCTCCTGCTTGTTCAACCGGTACAAATGGATGAACACTTCCCCATTCTGCCCAAGATAATGGTAACATTTGAGTCGCAGCATTCAGCTTCATGGTACAAGAACCAAGAGAAATCATCGACTGCGTTAAAGAAAGATCTTTTCTTTCTAAACGCTTGATGTATCTCATCAATTCGGTTTCTGTATGGTATCTGTTGAAAACTTCTTCTTTAAGAATAGCATCTGTTCTCAAAAATTCCTGAGGAATTTGGACTTCTTCTTTAAAGGTTAATTTAAAACTTTGTTTGTCTAAAAAGCTTGCAAAAGCATCAAAAAGATATTGAACTTTGGCAGTGGTTGAAGATTCATTTAAAGAAATACTTACAATTCCCTCTGAGAAATAATTAAGATTGATTTTGCAATCACGCATTATTCTCACTAAACGACTTTTATCGTCTTCTTTAATTCTGAATTTTACGGTATCGAAAATTGGTTCTTCTACAACATCAAAGCCTAAACTTGCTAATCCGTTTTTCAGGGCGATTGCTTTGAAATGAATTTGGTCAGCGATGAAATTCAAACCTTTTGGTCCATGGTAGACGGCGTACATTCCCGCCATTACTGCCAATAGAACTTGTGCTGTACAAATATTAGAAGTTGCTTTTTCTCTTTTGATATGTTGCTCTCTGGTTTGAAGCGCCATTCTCAAGGCTCTCTTTCCGTAAGCATCCTGAGAAACTCCGATAATTCTACCGGGAAGATCTCTTTTATATTCGTCTTTACAAGCAAAGAAGGCTGCGTGTGGACCACCGTAACCCATCGGAATTCCGAATCGTTGTGTAGTTCCAACAGCGCAATCTGCGCCCATGTCTGCAGGTGATTTTAATTTCACCAAAGACATCGGATCACAAGCAACAACTACCTGCAATTCAAATTCTTTATAATGTTGAATGATTTCAGAATAGTCGATAATCATTCCATTTTTACCTGGATATTGTAAAATAACTCCAAAATAAGAATCATCTAATTGATGCGTTTTATGATCTCCTACGATCACATCGATTCCCAAACCTTCTGCTTTTGTTTTCAAAACAGCCAATGTTTGTGGGAATACTAGATCTGAAACGAAGAATTTCTGAGCACCCGATTTTTTCTGAGTTTTTGTTCTGCTCTCAAAGAACATGTGCATTGCTTCTGCCGCGGCGGTAGATTCATCTAAAAGTGAAGCATTCGCTAATTTAAAACCTGTTAAATCACAAACAACAGTTTGAAAATTTAATAATGCTTCTAAACGTCCTTGAGCAATTTCTGCCTGGTAAGGCGTGTAAGCAGTGTACCAAGATGGATTTTCCAAAATGTTACGTTGGATTACACTTGGCAAAACAGTGTTGTGATATCCGAAACCGATATAGTTATCGAACATCAGATTTTTCGCAGCTAATTCTTTGGAATGTGCTAACATTTCTTGCTCTGAAAGTGGCTCTGAAATGTCGAGGTCTTTCTGTAATCGAATCGAATCCGGAATGGTTTGACCAATTAATTCTTCAATACTTGCAACGCCTACTTTCTCTAACATCGCTTGTGTATCGGCTTCATTCAAGGAAATGTGTCGATTGACAAATTGTGTGGTATTCATATATTTTTACTAGATTTTATCTGAAATAAAGGTTCGTAAAAATACAAATTTTTGCGCATTACCACAATTGATAAATCTCATTTAATTTATGATGCCAGACCACTTTACTAATCAACAAAGTATAGAACGTAGGAATTTAATAGTTTGAAAATATTTGTAATATTATAAAAAGGCGCTTTAAAAATGGATTCCAGAAATCGAAATTCACGAACTTAAAATTAGATAAAACGGCATCAATAAAGGGCCGTAATTCCAATCTTATTTTTTTTAATACAAATACATTATAATTAACATTTCTTATTTTGATTTATTCTAAATTAATTTTATATTTGCACCATGAATGGTCAGATTATCCGTTTTAAAGTATTACCACTCACGCCCTTTAGCGGAACTAAAGAGGAAATGTCTTGTGGTAAAAAGAACTGCTGTAAAAAATTTAAAAAAGGAAAAAGATGTAAAAAATGTCCCGGAAGACTTAAAATGGTTTAAAGATCATTTAATCCAAAAAAGACTTCAAAAGGATCAACATCGCCAATATCAAAAAAATAGCAGCGATCATAATTTTAACTTTTCTCGGCAATTGAGATGGGCTTTGTCTGGTCAATTTTGGGGAATTGATTACTTTTTCAGCTTCACTGCGATCTTGATTATTTTTATTTTCAAAGATTTCAGTAATCGTAATTCCCTGAACAATCGTTTTATTCAAAAGCGAATTGGTTACATGCAAAAGCAACTGAAATTTTCCGTCCTGAAACTCCGTAATTCTAATTACTTTCTCGCCATATCCTTTTTGCAAACCGAACGGTAAAACTTTTACAATATCTGCATTTTGCGTTTGCCAGGAAATAATAATTTCTTCACCTTTTTGAACCCTTACTTTATTCGCGGAAAAAGATTTGATGGTCGGCGGAAGATTTGGTCGGTAACTTCTCTGTTGATGACTTAAATTGTCGTCGTAAATCCTGCGTTTTTCAGCATCAATCAGCATTTCATAGGCTTCCTTAATTTCCATGAAACGGCTTTCAAAAAAGTCGTCGTTCGGATTTTTATCTGGATGGTATTTTAAAGATAATTTACGATACGCTTTTTTAATGTCCTCTTCAGAAGCATTTTCTTTAACACCGAGAAAATAATAGTAATTTTTCATTCCAATTTAAAAAACGTGTCGAAACGTAATTTGAGGAGCAAAAGTAAGGATTTAAAAAATTAATTGTCGTTAAATTGGAAATCAGTTTTAGATGTAGTTAGAAGTTGTCTTTTATTTTACAGCAAAAGTCACAAAATTTTATTTTTATTACGCTGTTCAAAATTTTGCAAAAGGTGCATGGAGGACTGATTTTACTTTCTTCTCATGATCTTTTATAAAGTTTAAAATGATTACTAAGATTCAATAAAAACACTGCTTCTTTAAAAGATCATCTATCATAAAAAAGTGCAGAGAATAATTTTCCCGGCACTTTCAATAACCATTTGGTATGAACTGATTTTTCATTTAACACTTACATCTTTTTTTGCAACATTTTGAGGCAAATTGAGTTTTGAATTTATTTTTCAACTCCTCATATTTGTCCTTATCTAATTCACGGATTTTATCAACAACTCCAAACGCTGTTTTTTCTTTAATACCGTATTCCGCAAAAATAGCTTTCATCGTTTTTCTTCTGTCAGCCATTTTTTTTACCAGCATTGCAATTCCTACAACTGCAAGCGCTCCCAAGACCCCTTTAACATTTGAATTTTTCATTTTTTTAAATTTTAAATTTTGAGTTATACTGATGTTCTCTTTATTAAAGAAGAATGAACTTCATTTTCACCTTAGATTCTTTAATTTTTAAAGCAGGCGAAAACATTATTCTTTGCAAAACAGATGCATCAGTTAAAAATTTACTTTAAATCTATTTTGAATTTTATTATGTAAAATGCAGCAATGATTATTCCATAAAAAAAGCAGGTAAAAAACCTGCCAATATTTACTTTTATTGAAGAAACCTATTTTAAAATGAGCAAAACCCGTCTATCGGGAATAATACTTAGTTGAGCTTTCAGAAAATAAAAAATCTCTAAAAATCATAATTAAACTGTTAAAATTTATCGACAGAATTTAACGTTCGGGAAAATAATCTATAAAAGCTTAATTAGTTTCGGCCAGATTTTTAAGCATTGCAAAACCCTGCTTAAATCCATTATTCATAAATTCTTCATGATCGCCATAGATATGAGTACTCGCCCGAAGCTCTGTGGTATTTTCATCGATTGCTCGTAGAAAATATTTTTCTTCGGCACCGCTCCAATCTTTCACTTCTCTGCTTTCGGTATCTTCCACTCCATCTTTCACCGTTCCTAAATGAACAAAAACAACTTCGAATGGCGCGTCTAGACTTAGAATAGTCGAAACCATTCCTTCACCTGCTTTGTCTGTAAAGTAAGTTTTACCGCCTACTTTCCAATCGGATTTCATCTGTGAGCCGGGCGCAAAAAACTGCGTCCATATTGAATAGGTTTCCGGTTGCCAAAGCATATCCCACACTTTTTGAATGGGCGCATTGATTTCTATTTCGTAGTCCAGCGTTTCCATAATTCGTGATTTTTAAAGTCATTAAATGTTAGTTTTGATTCCCACTTAAATTTCAAAAATAAAGCAACAAACCTTACGCCGAAAAATTAAGAATGATAAGCGTTTTCTAAATCTGCAATCACAATTTTCTGCATGCCCATCATCGCCTGTACCACTTTCTGTGCTTTCATCGGTTGCTCGAAATCATTCATCAGTTCCAGTAATCTTTTCGGTACGATTTGCCAGCTGACACCGAACTGATCTTTCAACCAACCACACATTGATTCTCGTCCACCATTTTCCAATAGGGAATTCCATAGATGATCGGTTTGCACTTGATCATCAGTCATCACCACAATTGAAATTCCTTCATTAAAATCAAATTGATGATCGAAAGAATTGTCCATACAGAAAAACGAATAATTGTCAATTTCAAAATGGCCGTGTTGTACATTTTCAGGAACTTCATGACTTTCATTTCCGACACCTTCACCGTATTTTAAAACTCCGCCAATTTTTGAATTAGGGAAAATTCCGGTGTAGAATTCCATCGCCTGAAATGCTTTTCCATTGTTTTGATGAATGAACATCAACGTAGGAATAATTTTCTGCTCGCTCTTTTTATCAGATAAATTAATCTGCCAGGTGACGCCAAACTGATCACGAACCCAACCATATTTTTTGGACCAGGGATATTCGCCCAGATCCATTAAAATGATTCCGTTTTGAGAAACCTGACTCCAGTATTTCTGAACCTCATCTTCAGTGTCACAAAGGACCATGAAAGAAATAGATGCGTTTTTTTCGAACTGTGAACCTGCGTTAAGAAACATCAGTTTTTGTCCGAACAATTCTAAATTTAAAACGACGGGGGTATCAGCCGTAATTTTACCACCAAAAGTTTCGCAGTAAAAGTCTGCGGCTTCTTTCCCATTACCATTAAACCAAAGGCACGGAAATATATTATTGTTCATATTTTTTGAATTAAAAAAACAGCATTGAAAACGCTGTTAAACTTATTAATTATTCTCCACATATTTATGGAAACGGTCTAGAATCGCGTAATAACCAGTTCGTTGCATTTCTCTGGAATACTGTTCTTCAGGTTCGAAAACCTCAATAACTTCGGTGGTAGTTTCATCGATTTTTTTAAAATAAACTTCGATTGTTCTGCCATCACTTAAGATACTTTTAACATAGTCTAAATCCCTGATCTCCACAATTTGACCGGAGAAATCATACCCAAAACTTTTATCTTTATATTCCAAACGATAATCAAAAGTTCCGCCTTCGCGAAAATCAATGACTGCTTTCGGGCAATGCCAATTGGGAGTGGTAAAATTCCATTTCACAATATGCTTCGGATTATAAAAATAATCCCAGACTTTTTGAATGGGTTTTAGAATTGTAATGTTAATAGTTATCGGCTCCATGTAGATTATTTTTTATAAAAATACGGAATAATTTTTAAAATTCTTTTAATAGCTCATTTAAGTACTTAATTATTTTCTGCATATTTCTGAAAATTATCAAGAATACCATACCAACCGTCTCGCTGCATTTGCCGGGATTCTAGCTCTTCGGGCTCAAAAATCTCAAATACTTTGGTTGTATTCGCATCAATGCTTTCAAATAAAACCTCAACTTTTCTACCATCTTCTAAATGGTATTTCAATTTTTCAAATGGAAAAACTTCATCGTAAGTTCCTTTAAAATCAAATCCAAAACTTTGATCTTTTGCTTCCATTCTATAATTAAATTCGCCACCTATTTGCAAATCGTTTTCTGCATTCGGGCACATCCAAATATCATTCGCAAAATTCCATCGGGTAATATGTTCAGGTTCGGTAAAAAACTCCCAAACTTTAGAAATAGGTTTTAGAATGGTAATGTCTATTTTTATTGGTTCCATTATTTTACAATTTGAGTTAAACTTACGATTTAAAATAAAGAACCTTGTCAAGTTTTAAATCTCTGACAAGGTTAAATCTTTATTTTCAAAAAATTATTTTAAAGCATTCAAAGCTGCTTCATAATTTGGTTCCTGAGCGATTTCCGGAACTTGTTCTGTATAGATTACTTTTCCATTTTCATCTGCCACAATTACGGCACGACTCAAAAGTCCTTCCATTGGAGAATCGGTAATTTTCACACCATAATCATCACCAAAAGAACTACGGAAATCTGATAAACTTACCACATGATCCAAACCTTCTGCAGCACAGAAACGGTTTAAAGCAAAAGGCAAATCTTTGGAAACATTAATCACTACCGTATTGTCTAAATCACCAGCTTTTTCATTAAATTTTCTCGCAGCGGCCGCACAAACTCCAGTATCGATACTTGGAAAAATATTGAATATCTTCTTTTTACCGGAAAAATCCTGATTGGTTTTTTCCTGTAAATCAACATTGATTAGTTTAAAGTCTTTTACTGTACTTCCTACTTCGGGCAAATTACCGCTTGTGTGAACCGGATTGCCATGTAATGTAATATCTGCCATAATTTTAAATTGTTTTGTTTTCTCAAAATTACTTAATTAAAGTTCAGAAGCATGGTAAAGAAAGGTTAAATTAATCTTAAATTTTATTTAATTAAATTAAAAATAAGCTGAAAAGTTACAGCTTTATGATTATTGAAAATTATTTTTGAAACTGATTTTCAATTAAATAATCATTGGAGTATTTTAAGTAAAGCTGGAGCATCTAAAAATTGGAAATATCGGGATCTAGCCACAAAATTTTCATCAAATACCAGATAAGCTGGCAAAGAAAACGGTTTACCTTTCCGGCTTGCTAAAAGAAGCGCAATTTCATGGACGGGATTTACTTTTTTAATTCTTTTATTGATAAAGGTTTGATTTCCAAAAATGATTTCTTCATCAGTTTCAATATTCATCTTCACCGCGTAATAATTTCCATTCAGCTCTTTTATTACTTCATCATTTTTAAAAGTAGTTCGTTCCATTTCCTTACAGTAAACGCACCAATCAGCGTAAAAATTTACGAACACTTTTTTAGGACTAACCTGCAAAGAATCGTTTAACTGATTAAAACTAATCCATCTGATTTTCTCACTCGACTGTCCATAAAGAATCGTCGAACTTGCAAAAAACAGGATTATAATTATTGAGAGTCTGGTGTTCATCTTTTAAAATTTAAATTGATTTTAACCGAAGTCCTAAAAATAATGTTCTCGGCATATTTGGTCCGTAAATAAAGTTGCTATCACGATTTTTCCCAGTATCAAAGTTTTTCTGATATGAATCAAAGATGTTTTTCATTCCACCAAATACTTCAATTCCTGATTTCATTTTCGGCAGATTGAAAGTGTGACCTGCTCTTAATCCAATATCTGTAAAGGATTTTGTCTTAAAATACTCATCAACATTTTGGCCCGTACCTTCTCCGGCAACGTGAATAAGAAGCATATTTCCGGTGAAAACGCCATTTGCCGTAATGTTCCAGTTTTTCGTTGGCGTGTAAGAAAGAGTGGCGTAACCGTAATTATTTGGAGTTCGCAAAAATTCTCTTTTAGATTCTAAACCTTCGATATTCTCAACCGGTGATTTGAACTGACTTTTCTGAAAGGTAAATCCAGCATCTAATTGCACGACGTAATCAAAATTAGCCCGAGCTTCAATGGTAATTCCTTTTACGACAGCATTATCGCCATTTCGTTTTTCAAAGATTTGTCCGAATTCATCTTCTCCCAACGGAAACTGAAAAAAGGCGTCTTTCAATTTTGTATAAAAACCTTCCACCGTAAAACCTGCAATGAAGTGCTCTGTTGCTTTATCATAATTGACAGATCCCGTAAAACTGTTAGATCGCTCCTCTTTTAGATCTTGTGAAAGACCAATTCTGGAAACTCCACCACCTGCAAAAGCAATATGTAAATCGGTATCAAATGCTTGTGGCGCTCTAAAACCCGTTCCCCAACCAGCTCGAAACTGAGTGTTCGTTAACCCTTTATATAAAAGCGATAATCTTGGACTTAAAATCGCGTGCTCTACCAAATTATGTTTGTCTAATCTTGCACCTGCCAGAAAATTTACATTCTCTGATAAGTCCCAGTCATTCTGAACGTAAGCTCCGAAATTTCTGGTCGTTTGATCAATCTCGTATCGGTAAGCATCAATCTCATCAAACACAGAATCATAAACATATTCTGCACCCGCTGTCAGCGTTGAACTTCCGATTAAAAATTTTTCAAATTTGTTATTAAACTGTATACCGCCTTGATGCGTAATCACGTCGGAAGTTCCGTACGGTGGATTTGCAAAAAATGCAGCGAGTTCAGCTGGATCATCTGGATTAATCCCGGTATAATGTTTTCGATCTGTTTTTTGTCCACCATAATAAATACTCAGGGAATTCTTGTTATCATTAAAACTGATAGAATAATCAGCACTTCCCATTAAAATATGGTGCGTTCTTTCTTCCGACTGTTTTGCCAAATAGGCTGGTTTATCAACTATTTCTCCTCCGAAGCGATATTCGTTGATACTGCTAAAACTCAATTCCAGTTTTTGATTTTGAGCTGGTTTAAAAAAGAAATTGGCACCAAACGTATTATCTTTTAGTTCTGGTAATTCTGAGTAATTATCGCCATTCGCATCATATTGTCCTCGATTTCGATTATTGACGAATAGGCTGACACCCATGTTTCTCGCCTCATTGACAAAGGAAGCATTTCCCGTAATGATGTTATCGATTGTTTGACCTTTGATGCTTTGTAAAGTATTCGTAAAACTAAAATTATTTCCGTCTGGGATCTTCGTAATTACATTCACTGTCCCACCAATCGCGCTGGAGCCATAAAGTGCAGATACACCTCCACGAACGACTTCAATTCTGTCAATCATATTGGTAGGAATTTGCTCCATTCCATATAAACCCATTAATGGACTGAACAGAGGTCGACTGTTAATTAATATCTGAGAATATCCACCTTGTAAACCATTAATGCGAAGCTGGGTATAATTACAGGTTTGACAGTCCGTTTCCACACGCAATCCCGGTTGATATTTCAGTCCTTCAGAAAGTGTTGTGGCTACAACTTGATCAAGCGTTTTGCTGTTGATAAGATTAACAATTACGGGAGAATCTGTTTTCCTTTTTGGAGTTCTCGTGCCGGTAATGACGACTTGATCAATATCTCTTATTTTAGTCCTTACCGTATCATGAGAAACAGCTATCGGCAAAACCATCTGATAATCGTTCTGAGCTTCTGTACTTTCCTGCGCATACAGATTATTCGTGAAAGCGACGAAAAAGAATGCAATGACAAGAGTAAATTTATTTAATTTCATTTATCTAATACTAATTGTTACAATTGCAAACATACAATTGTTAGACTAGTCTAACAAATTATTAATTAAAAAAAATGACTTTGTTTTTAAACCAAAAAAAAGCAAGAAATTAATCTTGCTTTATATCTATAGAGATAATGAAAAAAAATATCTGATATTGATTTGAAATTACATTACTTTTTTAAATCTCATCATCACCACGTCGTTCATTAAAAGTTCTAATTGTCCATCGGCGGTCATTCTATAATTGGTAACTTCTTTCATGGTTTTTAAAAACACCGCTTCACCCTCTCCACAGTATCTCATGGTAGTGGTTGCAGGAACGGCAAATGAAATCATTTTCCCATTCATTTTATATTCGGTATTGTAACCATTACAACCTGTAGTTCCCGTAACCATATTGGTTGACTTATTAAAAGTAATTGCTGGTTTTTCATCTGGAAATAAACCTTGGAAAGCGATTCTTGGTCCTGTGATATATTCTAATTCCCATGCGTTGTCATATAATTTTGAACTGTCGACCAATTTATTAGTGGAACATGAAACCACGAATAACGAAATTATTGCGATTAAAAGAAGCGTGTGCTTTTTCATAATGATTCTATTTAGTGTTAATTTTTAAATTTGAATTGCAGAATGATTTTTTTATCTAAAGTAAAATGATAATTCTGTAATCGGTAGATTGCAATTACTGTGCTATTTAAAAATGAGTAAAAAGAAAAACTTAGTAAAATTTTCTTTATAAATAGGCAATACAATGAAAACTAGAACATTAAACGATTGTTTAATTTTTAAAAATAATTCTTATTCCTGAATCACAATATCATATTTATCTAAAAGTCCCGAAATTCCCAAGATTGAGAATTTTGCTTTTTTAAGACGATTGTTTTCGGGATCGATGGAATAATTATAAGCCGTACGGAAATCAGCTTTTTCCAAAATAGTATTTACAAAAATAGCTTGTGCAAGATCACAGTCGTCGAAAATCACATTGGTCAAATTACTCTCTGAAAAATCGATTTCTCTTAACTGACAATTTCTAAAGATGGTTTTCTTAATATTCATCTGAAAAAAAGTCGAATGATTCAACTGGCAATTTTCAAAAGAAAAGGAAAGTCCGAACTCATTACACGTTTCAAACTGAATTCCGAGCATTTTACAACCTTTGAATTTCACATCGCGCAAAACCGTTCCATGAAGCATTGCTAAACTCCAGTTACAATCCCGAAATTCGCAGTCGATAAATTTATATTCCGTAAGGTTTGTTTCCTCAAAATTACAATTCAAGAAAGTGCAGTTTTCGTATTCAGCTTTTTTTAAAGGTTCTTCCGTAAAATTGAGTTTGTCAAAAGTTTGATCTTGTATGAATGCTGGCGACATAGTTCTTCTTCGTTATTTTTTAATAATGCTTTCTAAAAAGTTGGGCAAAATTACTGATTTAGTTCCATTCACCATTCTCAATCCAGTGTTCTACTTCTTTTCTTTTTCTCATATTCTCTTGATTACTCTCGCCGTAAACGATATTCAGAAAACTGTAATTGTTAAATTTATGGCGTATTTTGATTACATTAAAAGGAAAAATCGTCCAATTAGAATTGAAGTTTTTTAGATCAGAATTGTAATTTGCGGTCAAAGTATTCAGTTCTAAATTAAGGTTTTTGAGCACCTCGTTCTGGTAGCTTTTTTCATTGAGCTTAAATTCAGTTCAAAGGAAATTATCAGCATTCACCGTAGTTTTTAAAATAGAATCAGATTCTTTCGCTAATATTTAGATGCTATCAGAAAACTTTTCAGTTTTTAAAATTAAATTTCGCAGTTCTAATTTACTTTTCAGTTTTCTAAAAGAATGTTCAACTTTTGAATGATCCTGACCACAATTTAAGTTTAATTTTTTACGGTAAAAGAAGCTTCCTCCGATTACCAGGAAGAAGAAAATTGAAAACGTGATAAGACAACCTTTCATAAGCTTATTTAAATTTTGTTACAAAATCTATTTCCATATTTTAAAGCTAAAAATTAATTTATTCTTTTGAATTAAAGTGCGCCAATCAACGAAAAACAGCAAGAAAAGAAGAACAACACTCAATACAAAACTTGCAATAGACTGCCAGGAAAAGGTGTTATCAATAATGCTTTGAATATTCTCCGAGGCATATTTTCCGAAATGTAAAGCGATGGTGTCACTGCTAAATTTGCCAATGATGAATGCCGGAATAATGTAAATCGGTTTTAATTTAGAAATACCTGCACCCAGAAATAGTGGCGTGGTCGGAAGCGGTAATAATGAATACGCGAGAATGAAGAGTTGACCTTTCCATTTGTTACCTTTAATCTTATCTCCCAGGAACTGAATATCTTCATTTTTAGACGATTTCAGATATTTATCAGCAATTAAAGGCGCATACAAAAGCAGAATATATCTGCCCAAAACAGACCCGGCAACTCCGATAATAATCACCACCCAAATATTCAAATCAAAAATAATCTGAAAAAACATCATAATGGTAAAGGCGGGCAAAAAAGGAAACGGAAAGATGTCAAATAACAGCGCACCTAAAAAAACTAAAAGATAATGCCACCACATTTTGGTTGGGTTATTTTCTGAGCTACTTTACTCAGAATTGTCATCCTCTAAAGTACAATTAAATTTAGAAGAAAATAGAGTACATATTAATTTTGGTTTACCTTTCTGATAATCATTTCACAAACCTTTTCCGCTATTTCTTTCTTTCGATAGAATGCATGTTCTTCATTTTCGTAAATATTTTCCACTAATTCCATCAAGTGAAACCAATTTTCATCGGGCTTGTAAGCATCAAGTGCTCCGTAAAACAATTCTATATTTCCAGCTAGTTTTTGAGTTTCATATCTCAATCTTGTAGAAGAAACAGCAAATAAATTTTGAATTTTCAAGCCAAAAAGTGCAGCTTTCCAAGTGATGGTTCCGCCGATACTAAATGCTAAAATATTTACGATATCAGTTTCTTTTTGAAGTAGACTTGCTACCGCTTTTTCTATTCCTCCATTAATAAATTGATGATGTTTATTTTCAATTTCACTAAAAAAATCTATTTCAGCTAAATCACATGAATCATACAATTGTACATCAAAATGCTTTTCTACAATACTTGTATAATGACTAATCCAGTCCGAATTTTGCTTTCCCCATATATCGGAAATAATTATGATTTTTTGTTTATTATTAGATTTTTTATTCATAGATTTTCAAAGTTGCTATTTAGCGATTGCTATTTTACAAACATCTTTTTGGTGGCATGTGGAATTATAAAATAAAGCGTGTGCGTTTCGCCATTATCGAATTTAGCTTCTAACATATCCATGAAATATCCGTTTTCATCTCTTCCTGAACCCATCGTTCCAATTCCAGCTCCAATAAATTTTCGGATAAAATCTTGGCCATCGCTAGGATTTAAGGCGAAAGCAGGATTTTCGATGGTCATTCCGTCGCCACTATAAAACATGGCTCCGAAAATAAATCCTGCTTTCTGTAAATAATTATCAGCTTCTTGCTGTTTGTTCGTTTGATGATAAGCGTAAGAAACTTCAAAAAGAGTTTTTAAATCAAATGGATGCTTGGCAAGAAACGCATCCCCCGTTTTAATCACTTCAGCAAATTTACTTTCTTCATTTAATTTATAAAGTTTTCTACCAAAATTAAAATCCTGATAAGGTTTGTAATTTTTATCCTCGGTATAAGAAATAAGCATTGCCAACATTTCTTTGTCCGTCAAAGTAGAATCTATCTTATTATACTTTGCCAATAAATTCGGATAGTATAAATCTGATTTTTTATCTTTTGATTCCTTTAAGATTAGGTCGAAATCTTTCTTATAAGTAAAATTCTTTTGCGCAAGAATCGACAATGGAAAAAGTAAAAACAAGAAAAGATATTTTTTCATCGATCTATTTTTTAGTGACTAAAAATTATTTAAAAAAGATTATAACTCAAGATAAGCGAAATGTTTTTATAAGATGTATTCATATTGGCGTAGCCTCTTGCGATATTTCGACTTGTAAAATATCGGACTTCTACGCCATATTTAGATTTGTAACTGTAACCTGCTCCGAATGCAAAATTAGCAAACGCTTTTACATCAATATCCTGACTTACGGACTCATCAGCACGTCGCACTTGCAGCGAAGAATCTAAAGCCAAATCAAAGATATACTGGCCGTTGATGAATATTTTTGATTGCGAATCTATAAACATATAATAACGAATCCCGATTGGGAATTCAATCGAATTATAATCAGCAAAAGCAAACAATTTGTTTCCCGCCATATAGTATGGTTCGATTACCATTTCTGCTTTATACGTTCTGTAGGTAGGTTCCAGAATAACTGCCCATTTACTTTTATTGAAAGGAAATACATATTCTAGCTCAACTCCCACTCCAAATTCTGTTGTGTTTCCAAAATCAAAAAGATCGTTGGCTGTAGAATTTCTCAATTGCAGAGAAGCAAAATTAACTCTTGGGCGAACAGCCAAGTTTAGTTTCCCTGGTTTTTTCTCTACTTCAAAAACCTCGTAATTTGGATCAGAACATTGGTTATATTTCGTAAATAAATCAACCAGATTTTTCTGTTGGTACGGCGTATTATTGATCTGGTTTTTATTCATCGTTCCACAAGTCAAAGCAGTTGTTAATTGCTGTTTGTAGGAATCGTTGTAACCAATTTGATAGATTTCCACCTGATAAGGTTTATAGATTAACTGTTTAATTTGATCATCTCCTTTTTGATAAAAAAACTTGTTATCGTTTCCTTCTGCGTAAACATATAAATTCGCCGGACCGCTTACAATTTGTTTTAAAAACAACTGTCGCTGCACCCATTCCGGTTCTTTACTTTCGCTTAAGTTTCTAATGTTAATACTGGATTTATCAAAATCAACTGTACTGCTCACAAACTTAGACTGGTCATAGATTTCAAATAATTTCACGTCTTTTACAGTGACTGTTTTAATGTCGGAATCTGCTGCTGATTTATATTCAAAGAAAGCGGGATTATTTTTCCAGTCTACATTTTTTATGAGACCTTCGACTCTATTATTAGCATTATCGATGTAATAGGCTTTTTCAAATCTGATTTGTGCAGACAATATAACCGTAAAAAAAAGGGCAAAAAGTAAAGTTGTTTTTTTCATAAAACTGAATTAATTAAGCAGTGTTTTAATTGATTGATAAGATATAAAAAACTCTTTCCTATTCACAGAAAAGAGAGAAAAATAAAGGAGGGAAATTACAATTAATATTGATATAAATGGAGGAAAAAATAGCGTTAAAATTTTTTCTTTTTTCTTATTAATTTTAATACTAAAACGATCAAACTTATGAATAGTAAAACTGCTAAAAGAATCAAATAAATTTTCAGATTCTTATTTTTTGCTAAGGCTTGTTTATTTTGAAATTTCAGGTCGTTAATAATTTTGTCTGGAGTTCTAAAATCATTTGAAAAAACATAATCTTCAGGAATTTCAGCATTCATTTCTTTTACATATTCCTTTTGCAAGTCCTCTAATAATTGATAATCTGATGCGGTCACCTGGCTAAGCATTTTCGTTGCTAAACAATGCGAAGAATAAAAGAAGGTGGTATCTGGTTCGATGTAAGCAAAGATTAAGTACTTCCCTTTCCTCCGGAACATTAAATCACAGGAATTAAACTGCTGACCGAAAAAGGTAACTTCGGTACTTTTAAAATTATCGCCGGGAGCCTTATAAATCTTTTCAATTTTCACTCTGGACAATGCATTTTCAACTTCCAGATATCCAGTTTTATAAGTGGTATTCATATCATAAACGTCACCAATAAAAACGAAATCTGCAGATTCAAAAGAAGATCTTATGGTTGGTTCATTGCATTTGCAGGCGAAAACCGAAATAGACAGGAATACGCTTAAAAATAATAAAACTCTTTTCATTTATTCATTAAATAGATTGTTGTTGAAATTAATTTTCTCCCTCGTAAATCCACATCAATAAGGGTTTTGAAGAGGCTTTAAATAAAGGATCAATCATATTGAAACTTGCATTTGAAATCGTCGGACAACCCCAACCTTCCGGAGTTCCCATAGGATAAACTTCGTCATCGGAAACCGCTTCCCAGGAATGAAAAACAATAATACGTTTCAACGCATTGCTGTTGGTTGATTCTAAACCGTGCATTAAATATTTGGTATGGACGCCCCAATTGCTGTAGCCTCTTTCCCCAATTTTATATTTCCCAAGTGACGACAGGTGGCAATCTTCTGTATTACTAAAACTCGGATTGTCTTTTGTCTCATCGCTGCTCTAGGAATTATTTCCACATCCGTGTCCGACCAGAAAACGGTGCGTAATTTTATTTTCATTAAAATCCCAAACGAAAAATCTTTTCTTACCAGAATGAATTCCCATATCAATCAGAATACAGAAATCCTGATTCATATTATTGGACTCGCAAAAATATAATGCTTCTTTTGCTTTCGACTTCGTCAAATTACTAACAACTTTGGAAGTTGAATGAGCAGAATCTTCTGTCACATTATTGCAACTGATCAACATTGTAGAAATTAGAAAAATGGAAAGTAAAAATAGGCGTCAAATAGATGGATTTTAATAATTAACAAACTATTGTTTGTATAAACGCTGTTCTGCTTTTTTCAAAAATTTTATGAAATCTTAAAACAATGGGAAATTATCATTCATGAAAAAATCTTTATAACTTATTACAAAGATTGTAATCTACAAAAACATATTGAATTCACATTACGCTTTATTTCAGAGCCGAAATCAATTTTTCAGCCGTTGTATTTCCCGCATAAACTGCACCTTCCATATATCCTGGAGATTCTTTCGCAGATTCCGAACTGGAAATAAACAAGCGACTATTAAAAAGTGAATTGCTGAAAATTGGGTTCCCATTGTTTTGATGTGGAAAAAGTGAAAAAGCTGTTGCTTCAAAAGTATGTTCTTCTTTGCTCCAAATACATTCTTCGTAATCGAGAAATGATTCTATTTTTTCACCAAAAGCAGTTCGTAATTGATTAACAACAAGAGTTCGCCGTTCTTCAGAAGACCTATTTTTAAAGAACGAATTCATAAACCCACAAAGGGCAAACTTCGTTCTTTCCACATTGCAATGATCGTAGAATTCGGTAATAGGTCCGGCATTACTGAAGAAAGTTGCGGGAGTATTTTCATCTTGCCAAAAAGGTTGAATAAATGTCAAGGCTACCTTTATCGAATCTTCCATCCAGGTATGCGTTTGTTCTCCAACGCTTAGTAAATCATTCGGTAAATTCGGTTCAAACAAAATCTTATTCGCCCATAATTTAGGAGGAATTGCCAGAACAACTTGACTACATTCAAATATTTCGTCAGCAAAAACCTGAACTGAATTTTCCTGAAAAATAATTTTCGTTACAGTTTGATTGAGAAAAACCTCATCGGGATCTAAAGTTTGATATAAGGTATTAATCAGATTTGAAGTTCCGCCAGCGATTCTATAACTTGGCGACTGCTGACCGATTTCCATCAGTTGAACTGGGGAATGAGCTTGCTGTTGAAAGAAAACGGTTTCGTCCATATATTGTTCAAAACCATTTAAACCTAATTCGTTTAAAAGTGCAATTAAATTTTGATGATGCGTTTGCAACCAAGTCGCGCCCATTTCAACCGGAGTTTCGTTAGTTCCCAAAACCGTATTGATTCTGCCACCAATTCTATTTCTTGCTTCTAAAATTTTAAAGGGAATACCTTCTTTTTTAAGACGGTAAGCGGTTAACAAACCAGATAAACCTGCTCCAATTATTACGATCATTTTGCAAAGATATTCTTTGTTAAAGCTGGATGAAAATTATAGAAAGAGATTTCGCCAATAGCTGCGATGTTCTCCGACTAAATTTAAAATATATTACAACGAATTCTTATACAAATCGCTTTTATTATTTAAACTTCTAGCCAAAAGTTTTGCAGCGTCTTTTGCAGAGTTTTTGATTTGCTCTTTTGAAAGGCTTTTCTCAAGGTCTTTTATTTCTTTTATAACTTCATCTTGTTTTAAAATACTGAAATCTACTTTAAACTCATTGTAGATTAAATACCATAAGTAACTTTGGTAATGGTCTTTTTCAAAATAAAGTCCGTCTCTATAAAAGTGTGCAAGTTCTAATCTGGCAGAAGTAATATATCCACTTTGAGCCAAATTTTCAGGATTTGGAAGTTTCGCCAGTTTTAAAATCCAGCGTTTAAATTCATCAATGTTTTTATCCGTTCCATTTCCAGTTACATAACAATCGACCACATTCCACATACAAGTTGAGTCGTTGTTGTTAGCACACTTCAAAGCATAATTAAAGGCTTTTTCAGAATCCTGCTCAACTCCTTCCCCATTGCCATAAGCCATCATCATTGCGTAATGACCATCGTTAAAATTATTATCTGATGATTTATTGTACCATTTAATTGCTTCTGAAATATTCTGTTCAGTTCCAACTGCATTTTGCAAAAAGTAGCCTAGATTATATTGAGCTTCTCCGCTGCCTAAATTAGCTGCCTGCTTTAAAACAGGCAATGCTTCTTTGTATTTTCCTTTTTGAAGTAAATCTTTCGACTGAATATTAAGTTCCTCCGCACTCTGTGAAAAGTAAGACTGGAATAACAAAATTGAAAACAGAAAAGTTAAAATAATCCTCATAAAAATGATAATGTTATTTTAGATTTCCGACTTCTCTTCCGCCGTTCTCCATCTAGTCTCTCTCCATTCTTTTTGCTCTTCTTTCGATAAGAATGACCAGGCGATAATTCGACTTGATTTATTTCCTGTTCCGATCGGAATGGTTTTAATTTGCGCAACTTCCATTTCATTGAGCGATTTATAAATTCCTTTCAAATTCGATTGTTTCGAAACTAAAGTTGAAAACCAAAAACAGTTTTTAGCAAAGTCTTGACTTTCTTCAATCATATTGTGAATGAACTTAGATTCGCCCCCTTCACAAAATAATTCATTGTTGATTCCGGCAAAGTTAAGTTCAACTTTTACCGGTTTTTTACCAGAAAGGTTCTTCACTTTTCGACGACTTACTTTTTGAGCTTCCTCAGTGGAAGAATGAAAAGGAGGATTGCACATCGAGAAATCAATTTTCTCGTCATTATTTAATATTCCTTTAAAAAGCGCTTCTGGATTTTCCTGTAATCTGCACTCAATCTTACCTTCCAAAGATGGATTTGAATTCACAATATTCGTAGAAGATTCAATTGATTGCGCGTCGATATCAGATGCGATAAAATTCCAACCATATTCGGTAACACCGATGATTGGGTAAATACAGCTCGCTCCTACTCCAACATCTAAAACTTTAATTTTATCACCTTCCGGCAAATCACCAAAATTACTTTGACCTAATAAATCAGCCATATAATGCAAATAATCAGCTCTACCCGGAATAGGCGGAACTAAATTTTCATCTGGGAAATCCCAATTTTTTATGCCGTAATAATGATTCAGTAACGCTTTGTTTAGCAATTTTACCGCTACAGGATTTGCGAAATCAACAGATTCAGCGCCATATTTATTAACTGTAATATGTTCTGCTAATTCAGGCACAGCGATTTTCAGAGCTTCTAAATCATATCTTTCACGATTTTTATTTCGGATATGAAGTCTTACTTTTTCTTGTATATTTTTTTCTGTTGACATAATTGAGGTTGATTTTTTAGATGAAATTGTGATGATCCAAGATCTTCAATTTCGTAAGTGCAAAGAACGAAAAAAGTATTTACGAATCCTAACGAACACGTTCTTAATATTAAAGGACTATCGTATAAAACATCACTTTCAATAATGCTATAAAAGAGATTAGTATTCGTCTTATTTTTCAAAATTATCTTGAATAAAGATCATCGAGCTTACTATTATATCGCCAAAAATTTAATTCGCATTATTTTAAAATTTTTCGAAAAACAGTGCTGATAATTCACGCCATCATGTCTAAAATCATATGCTATAAAAATGGTTTTGCAGGAAATAGAGGTAAATTTAAACTTGAATTTAATAGTAAAATAAAAGCTTTTTTGATGCAGAACAAAAATTCAAACCGCTGGTTTATTGCAATCATGGGAACTCTCCTTCAGGTTGTCCTCGGAACGGTTTACGCCTGGAGCTTCTTTCAAAAACCAATCATGGTTGAATATGGCTGGACCAATGTTCAAACCATGTGGATTTTCAGTATCGCTATTCTATTTCTCGGTTTGTCAGCTGCCGTTGGTGGAATGATCCTACCCAGATTTGGACCACGAAAACTCGCCACAATAGGAGCAATACTTTATGGCGTTGGATATTTGATCAGCGCGTACGCGATGTCAATAAGCAGTCTGCCTCTTTTCTATCTTGGCTTTGGCGTTGTGGGCGGAATTGGATTAGGCCTGGGTTATGTAACTCCAGTTGCGACAGCTTCAAAATGGTTTCCCGACAAAAAAGGCTTCATTACCGGAATGGTCGTTATGGGTTTTGGAATTGGTGCGCTCATTATGTCAAAGATCATTGCTCCAATTTTTATAAAATTTGCGGACGGAAATATGGTGTATGTTTTTATTTACATTTCCATTGTCCTTTTTATTATTGGGATTCCCGCAGGTTTATCCATGAAGAATCCACCAAATGGTTTTATTCCTAAAGATTATATTGCTCCGGAAAAAAATAATTTAAATCAAGAGGCTGAAAATGAGTTGACGCTAAAACAAAGTTTACTTTCTTCAAAATTTATTGGAATGTGGCTCGTCTTCTTTTTAAATATATCTGCCGGAATTATGTTTGTCAGTATGCAATCCCCGATGATTCAGGATTTATTCGCTCAGAAAGACCCAACTATGAATACCGAAAATCTTGCGGTAGTCGGTGCGACTTTAATTGCTATCAGTTCGTTATTTAATGGAATCGGAAGATTTCTTTGGGGCGGACTTTCAGATCGATTGGGAAGAATTCAGGTTTTCCGTTTGATTTTAGGTTCGCAAATATTAGTTTTCATCCTACTTATTTTCATCAGCAATCCTTATATTTTTGGAGCTTTAGTCTGCTATATTTTACTTTGTTATGGCGGAGGATTTGGAGCGATGCCATCGTATATTCTCGATATTTTTCACGAAAAATTAATGCCTGTAATGTATGGCGTTATTTTAACAGCCTGGTCATTTGGAGGAATTGTCGGGCCCCAAGTTGCTGCTTTTATCCGTGATTTTTATAGCTCAAATCCAGAACTGATTGGAGCGAGAACTTATATAACAGGAGCACTATTTTTGGGAATTGGATTTATAATCACCTTACAGTTAAGCAACAAATCGATTACGAGCGATAAGAAACAATTGAATTGAGGGGGTATTCCTTTTTAAAGAAATCATTATTTCACTTTGATCACGACTTTTCCTTTGGCGTGACCGCTTTCTATATAAGCAAGCGCTTCATTGGTTTTCTCAAACGGAAAAACTTGGTCGATGACGGGTTTTATAATACCTAATTCTATTAGTTTGGTAATCTCTTGTAACTGACTACCGCTGGAATCCATTAATAAAAAAGAATAATCAACATGATGTTTTTTTGCCAATCTCCTAACTTTTGCACTTATAAATCTGACGCCCATTCTCATAATCCAGTTCATTCCCCATTCTTTGGCAAATTGAGGATCAGGTGGTGTAGAAATAGAAATGATTTTTCCGCCAGGCTTTAAAATGCTCATTGATTTTATTAAATTTTCTTCGTCTTGCGTATTCAAAACCAAGTCATAATCTTTCAAAATATCTTCAAAATTCTGGGTTTTGTAATCGATGAGAATATCTGCACCGAGCTCCTTTAACATTTCAAAATTTTTAGTACTCGCAGTTGTGGCAACCGTCAAACCTAAATATTTTGCAAACTGAATTGCAAAAGTTCCGATACCGCCTGAACCTGCCTGAATGAAAACCTTCTGTCCTTTCTGAAGATTCGCTTTTTTAAAAATTTGCCAACACGTAAGACCTACCAAAGGAATTGAGGCCGCTTCCTCCATGCTTAAATTCTTTGGTTTTAAAGCAATATCATTTTCATTTAAAGCAAAAAATTCTGCCAAAGTTCCAATACCGCTGTTTTTATCCGGACGAAAATAGACCTCATCGCCAGGTTTGAAAAGCGTTACTTTATAACCAATTTTAGATACAACACCCGCGCCGTCATTTCCTAAAATCAAAGGGAATTTATAGGACAGAATTATTTTCATGTCGCCATGCTTTACTTTAAAATCAATGGGATTCAAGCTGGCAGCTTTCATTTCAATTAAAACATCATTTTCACCTAAAACAGGCAATGGTCTTTCTTCAAAAGTTAAAGGTGTTTTTTTATCGTATTTAGTAATGAAAAAAGCTTTCATAATAGTATTGTTTTAAAGTACCAAAGTAAATAAATGAGAATTTACGTTAAATCTAAATGAAAATCATTTTCCTAATTCGACCATATATTTAATAATGGCCAGTCTCGAATCAGATCTTATATCAGAAGAACTTGTTGGAGTTGGATAAATTTTAATAATATCCGGATTATCTTTATTTAAAAAGCCCATATTCGCTTCGCCGCCAGTCATTAAGAAATCTGCAAGACCTACGTGATAGGATTTTTTTGGATCAATGGGAGCATCTTTCAAAGTCCACATTTTTGTTGCGGGATTATAGTTGACGGTTGATGAGTATTGTAGAAAACCGCCGGACCCTACATTATTACGACCAGCTTCTAAGACCTTAGTTAATAAACTTCCTCGCATGTCAACTTCCATAATAGCGCCGCCATAAGGTAAAGTTCGAATGATATCATATTCAGTGATTGGCATTTGAAGAACATCATCCACCCGAATGGAACCGGAATTCATAAGCACTACATCAGCCGTTGGAACGGCTTTTTCCATAGCCGAAACTACAATTCGAGTCAAATTTGTTTTTCCACTGCGGATCAAAGCTTCCCGACCTTCTAAAGGTTCACCTGCTTCACGAATTACTCTTTTGGCATTAAAGCCAAGTGCGTCGTAATTTTTCTCAGCAATATCCATCCATTTTTTAACGACCAAAGCGGTTGCGGGATCTTCGCTAATCGTGGTATCGATCATGCGCAATTCCGGCACGACGGAAGTTGTTTTATTTTTCACATCAATCGTGAGGTAATTGACATAAGCTGACTTTGCGTTCGCATGTGCTTTTGTGATATAGATATTTCCAATTTTCTTAAACTGCATATCATGCTCATGACCACCCATGATTAAAGCCAAACCAGGTAAGCGACGGGCCAAAATACTGTCTTCAGCCACAGCAAGATGAGTTAGTCCGATCACCGCATCACAGGAATCTTTTATTTGGTTGTATAATTTTTCAGCAGCTGCAAATTCATCAGTATAGGTTACATAATCTGCTTTATTAAAAGGTATCGTCAATCCAATAAATGCAATTTTTGCTTTAGTTCCGTCTTTATCCTGAACTTCCATTATATAGGTTTCGGGAAATGGTTTGTTGCCTGAAGAAGTTGTTTTAACAAAAGGTGCTACGCCGGATTTTGTTTTGTGAAAGGTATTGGAAGCCACCCAGTCAAAAGTCGATTCATTGATTCGGTCCTGCAATTCTTTTTCTTTAATATCAAACTCATGGTTTCCAAAAACTGCCAGGTTTAAACCAGCAGCATTCAAAGATTCAACCATTTGTTTTCCGCGAATACTTTTGCCTTCATATTTCAAACTGTTATAGACAGATGGACTTAAAAAATCTCCGGCCATTACCATAAAAGTATTGGGATTTTTGGCAAGTTCTTGTTTTTTTAAAGTTGCGACCCGCGCTACTCCACCTACTTTACCGCCTTGCATCGGAGCAATTTCATACACGTCATTAATCTGGACAAAAGTGACGGTTATTTTGCCATCATCTTTAAGAGCAGTTGAAGCTGTGTTTGCGGTTTTACAGGAAGATAAAACCAGTGCACAAATCAAAGAATAGAAAGGAATTTGTATTTTCATCATTATAAGTTTGAGATACAAGTTATTACTAATTAACAGATTGCACAAGTCAATTACTTAAGAATTGAAAGTCGTTTCCAATTGAATGATTTATTTCTTTCTTATTAAATACTCGTGAACCAAAAATTAATATATTATCAAATTCGCCATTTTTTCAGTTCTAAATTGATCAGTTCTGCGAGAACTTTTCTACAAAATACGATCTCTCGCGTGAGGGAGAAGGTGGAACTCTTTTTGCGAAACGAAGTGGAGCAAAAAAGTGGGAACCGGATACCGACTTTTCTTTTTTGCGGTGGGAATTGCGGTGGCAAAAAAGAAAAGGCACGCCCAAAAAAATTATAAAAAACCTCTCTTAAAAAGTTTCAAGAGAGGTAATATTTGGATGTGTTTAATTGAATTATTTTATTTTAGTCAAACAGTTCTTAATCATTTCTATAGCTTCATCGATGATTTCTTTCTTCGTTCTAAAAGCTAAAATCGCAATACGAATGACGAAACGATTTTCGATGATTGAGGAAGATAAAAAGACGGAACCATCGGCATGAATGGCATCCATAAGTTGCTTATTCTTTTGATCAGCATCAGTTTCGAAAGGATACCAAAAATAACTGACCGACAAATCTGGCTCTGGTCCTAAACAAAAACCGAGGTCGGCCAAACGATTTCTAAAATAATGAACCAACAATAATTTTTCCTCCAGACACGCGATGAATGGCTCGATTCCATGTATTTGCAATGGCAACCAAACGCGAAGTCCACGGAAATGCTTGGTCAACTCTGGCGAAACATTGGCGGGACTTTTCAGCATTTCTTCACTCGCGCCATCCTGCATATAATTGGCCGTATAATAATTGGAGTGTAAAACAGCCGAACTGTCTTTGATCAAAACCGCGCCAACGCCGTACGGAAGAAACAATCCTTTATGCGGATCGATAATCATGGAATCTGCTTTTTCAATTCCTTTGAACAGTTCTTTTTTGGAAGTCATGATGAAAAATCCGCCGTACGCAGCATCGACATGAAACCACATTTTATAGTTTTTTGCGATGTCGGCAATTTCGTCCAAAGGATCAATTGTTCCCGTATCAGTAGTTCCAGCAGTTGCCACTACCATAAAAGGTTGAAGTCCGGCGGCAATATCATTTTGAATTAACTCTTCTAAAGAGTCCGTTTTAATTTTATGATTAGAATCCAACGAAATATAGCGAATGACAACATCTTCTAGCCCAATAATCCGAAGTGCTTTTTGAGTGGAATGATGCACTTGCTCACTTAAATAAACCACGTTTTTTGGAATGAATTCATTCTTCACTTTGTGTTGATCTCTTGCTGCAGTAAAAGCAATCAGGGTCGATATTGAACCTCCGGAAGATAAACAACCGACGGAACTTTCCGGAAATGAGAAGATCGTTTTCAGCCAATTAATGACTTCATTCTCAATCGTCGCTGCTCCTGGTGAAGCATAATGAACACTGGCAAAAGGATTCGTAATGGCAGCAATAAAATCTGCCAGAGCCGCCGTAAAAACTCCACCTCCGGGAATATAGCCGAGATGTTTTCCAGACGCTGCATTAATTCCTGTTTCTGCGACTTGTTTTTGATACAAATCGAGAAGTTCTGATAGTGATCTTTTCTGATTCGTAATTTCTAATGACGTTGCTTCTTTGTCCTGGAAAGCTTTAACTGTAGAAAGCCCGGAGATAAATTGATTAGCATAATCTGTTACGCTTTCTATCATTTCTAGCCGCTCTGATTCGGGAGTTTCGAGTAGTTGACTAGATTTATTTAATTCGGTTAATTTTAATAGAAGTTCTTCGTTGTTCACTATATCGATTGGTTATTAAGTAAGATTAATTAATAGTTTAAAAACACAGATTTTTTTTAACCGCAAAAGATGCAAAAGTTTCACTTTAAAATAATCAAATCAAAAGGATGCAAAATTATTATACAATGAAATTTTCACCATTTTGTATTCTTTTGAAAATCTTTTTATTGCATTTATCTTTTGTTCCTTTTCCTGTCAAAAAACTTAGTACGTTTTTAATTTTTTTGAAAAAAGTAAAATGAATTTTCTTTAGTCTAAAGACATTCTCGTCGTAATTGCAATTCTATTCCATCCATTGATGGCGACAACGGCCATGATTACAGCAGAGAATTCATTAGGTGTACAATGTTTTTCGGCCTCTTTGTAAATGTCGTCCGGCACATGACCATTTGTAATTAAAGTCATCGCTTCGGTCAAAGCTAAAACGGCTCTTTCTTTTTCTGTGAAAAGTTCTGTTTCCCGCCAGGCATTTAATAAAAACAATCGTTGTGCAGTTTCTCCAAGTTCTATGGCATCTCGAGTATGCATATTAATACAATAGGCGCAACCATTGATTTGTGAAGCTCTGGTTTTAATGAGTTCATAAAGGACTTTATCCAAGCCGCTTTGGGCAAGATATTTTTCTAAACCAATCATGGCTTCGTAGGCTTTGGGATCAACTTTTGAGATGTTTATTCTGGTTTCCATTTTTCTAAGTGTTATTTGTTTAGTCAAAAAATGATTGACTTTTAGGAGCCCTAATTTACGAAAAAGTGAGGTATTAAATATCGACTAATGATATTTTACAGTTTTCACCTTTATATCAATGTCAACAAATAACCACCGAGAGAACCACCTAGAACAATAAATGCACTGTTAATTTTTCTATAGTGAAAGGTAATCGCAATACTTAAAACTGCAATCAAAATCGTTCGCCAATCGGTTATAGAATCTTTGCCCATGGAAAAACAGACCGCAATAATAATTGCAACCGAAGCTATGTTTACGGCATCTAAAAACGCTGAAAACAATACAGAACTTCGCATTTTTTTAACCAAAGGATTCAGAAACGCCACAAAAATAAATGAAGGAAGAAATATGGCAATCGTCGAAATTACCGCGCCGGATATGCCGTTGATTTGATAACCGATAAATGTTACGGAGGAAAAAACCGGACCTGGCGTAAACTGTCCTACTGCAATCGCATCGATTAATTGTTGTCTGCTAATAATTCCGGTTGAGACCAATTCAGTATCAATAAAAGCAAAAAGCACATAACCACTACCATAAAGTATGGCACCGATTTTCAGAAAGATCCAGAAGAGTTTTGAATTCGTCGCCGACAGAAAACCTGTGTTGACGATCTCTAAAAAGGTAAACGGAAGAAAACTGTGGATGTTTTTTAATTTGTTATTTCTTATGTATGCTAAACCTAAAGCCAAAAATCCTGCGCCAAACATGAGATAGATTTCATAGAAATTAAATAGGGAACCGACTAAAACTACGAGTCCTATTGTTCCTAATTCTATTGATTTTAAAGATCTTTTCGCCAATGGATAAACTGCTCCGATGATGATTGCAATAATAGCAGGTTTTATTCCGTAAATAAAAGGTTGAACTTCTGGGAGTTGTCCGAACTTTTTATAAAGCCAGGCAAAAATTCCGGTAATAAAAACCGCAGGCAAAATAAAACAAAGTCCAGCGATGATTAAACCTTTCCAGCCGCCTTTTTCATGACCGATATGAATGGCCATTTCGGTGCTGTTGGGACCAGGAATTAAATTCGTAGCACCAATTAAATCAAGGAAATGATGTTCTGTCAGCCATTTTCTTTTGACAACTACTTCATCCTGCATCATGGCAATATGTGCAGCCGGACCACCGAAACCGATTATTCCCAATTTTAGAAAAAGCTTTGCTATTTCTTTTAAGTTTTCCTCAACCTTCATCAATAAAAATTTTCAATTCTTTCTTCTATTTTTTTTCCAGTTGCTTTCTAAAATCCTGATTGCTGAAGGGAGGCTGATCGGGAATTTTCACCACATTAAATTCAAATTGAGTTTGACGATGACATTGGTTACAAGTATTGGTAAGTGTAATGAAACTACTTTTAAAAAGCTTTGGATTTTTTAGTTTAATAGCGTTATTCAGACTATCTAAAGCAGGATTAAGCATGTCAATCATTTCACTTTCCTTTCTTTCTTTCTGATATTTTTTAATATTATCAATAGCTTCCATGATTTCGTGAATTTCAAAGTCAGCCAGTTTCCAGTTTTCGTTTTCCCCTGCAAACCAAAGTTTATTGTGATGAACCTGAATGCCGCTCATAAATTCACCGAAACCGGGTTTATAAGTTTCTGCAAGTTGATGCTCTAAACTATCGACCCGCTTTTGTAACAGCTGAGTTTGATCAGTTTGCTGGTTACAGGAAATTAGTGCGATAGAAAATAAAATAGGGAAAATCTGTTTCATGATTAACTTTTAAATACTGGGAATATCGGAAGAAAAATTTAAACTTCTGTGAATACAATAACTTCTAATTTACTGCAAATTATTTTTTTTATTTTCAAACCTGTACTTACAGTGATTGAAACATTAAACATTAACACCGAATAGATGACCTACCAAAGCAGATAATCCCAGTGCAATCGTACCCCAAACGGTAATTCTTAGAACTGCTTTCAGGATACTCGACCCACCCGTTTTCGCAGCTACAGCACCCAGAAAAATCAGGAATACAATTGTAAAACCATAAAGCCAATATTCCATATTATGCAATGGAGCAAACAATACTACCAAAAGAGGTAAGATACCACCAGCGGTAAAAGAACTGCCTGAAGCCAAAGCTGCCTGAATAGGATTCGCTTTTGTTATTTCATTAATGCCTAATTCGTCACGTGTGTGCGCCGCCAAAGCGTCTATTTCTGTAAATTCTAAAGCAACTTGCATCGCAGTTTCTTTTTTCAAACCTCTTTTCACATAAATCTGAGCCAACATTTCTAATTCTTCCGCAGGTGTTTCTTTCAACTCTTGTCGTTCTCTTTCAATATCTGCCTGTTCGATATCCGTCTGCGAACTTACCGAAACATATTCCCCAGCAGCCATAGATAATGCTCCTGCAACCAAAGCTGCTACCGTTGCTAAAACAATCGGTTGCGTAGTAGAACTTGCAGCAGTTACCGCAATAGCCACACTCGACACCGAAATTATTCCATCATTTGCGCCCAAAACAGCCGCTCGTAACCAGTTACTTCTTTGAACAAAATGAACATCTAGATAATTATCAATGGTAAGCATTTCTTTGTGTTTAAAGTTAAATTCTAGGAAAGAGTAATCGTAATTAATCCTTCAAGAAAATCATTTTTTTGATTAAACTAAATTACAATTTATAATAGAAAAATCATCTAAAAAATTAAGTGTAATTTATTGAAAATCATGATAACAGCCAATGAGAAAAACGGTTTTTCAAGTCGCTTTTCTAATTGTTTTGTAATCGGAGAATTTCAAATTTGTTTCAATGCATTCTTAAGTCAAAAGTAATGGTGCTCTTTCTGGCAAAACTAAAATGATAATTAAAAAACGGCACATCTACTCAATTAACAATTTCTCAAATCACTTCTGAAATTTCACCTGTATTATCTTAAAATGACTTGAAGTTTTTGAAATTTGAGAAATGCACGTAATAAAAAATAATCATGAATTTTTAAGACTATAAAAATCTTTAAAGCTTTTTCATCTTGAAACGTCTCAGAACTCCAACCCATTTATTTTGAAAAATCTATTAACTTAAAATAAACCAAATCTTAATTAGCATTAGGTTTAAATTAATAATGAATTCGGATGAAATAATTTAGTATTATTGTAATTCCATGCAAATATTTATAAAATGAAAAAATTACTACTTTTTGGAATTTTGTTATTCTCGATTGTAAACATTAGTGCTGCAATTACCCAGATTCGTTGGGGCAGCAACGCCGGACCTTTAAACGGACTTACACTGGATTGGACAAGCACTGGGAATTCAGACAAATTCCGCTGGGGTTATACTACAGCCTATGAGATGGGAACTTTCAACACTCTAAAAAGACCAGCAATATCTGCAGGGAATTCTTATTTCCGGTATGCCTTTCCTATCGTGAATGCAAATAGCACAATCTATTATCAAATGTACGATTCAGCAGCATCAGTGTGGACCACACAGATGACGTATAAAACTGCACCACCAGCCAATACAAAAACATTCAGCTTTATAGCGCAGGGCGACAGCCGTTCTAACGCGAACACCGTTTGGAAAAACATCGCCGACAAAGTGACTTTGCGTACAAATAATGCTTTCACTTTATTTACTGGCGACATTACCGGTTCGGGAGATAATATAGCACAGTATGACGACTGGTTCAGCAACGCTGTCAATTATGTTGGCAACAATATTATATATCATTCTCAAGGTAATCACGATGTGCCAAGTTCTGTTAGCTATTATCAGAAAATTTTCTCTCTACCAAGTAATAATTCTGAAAACTCCAATTTGTACTACTCATTCAAATATGGGAATGCCCTGTTTATTTCTTTGAATTCTGAGGATGTAATGTCAGAAACTTCTGCACAATCCGTTTGGCTAAAATCGACATTACAACAAGCTAAATCGGATCCAACCATCACATGGAGAATTATATTTTTCCACAGACCACTCGTAAATGCTGGTGAACATTATGGTGAAGCAAATGCGCGCCGCGCAAATTGGGGTGCTTGGTTCGACGCCAATGATGTAGACCTTATCCTTAATGGGCATGATCACAATTACCAACGAAGTAAACCAATTAACTTCAGTAATACAGGTGATGTTTCTGTTGCTTCTTCTTATGGCACAGGTTTAGGACAGGGAATCTGCCAAGTAATATGTGGAGGTTCTGGTGCTGGTCTATACCCGCAAGGTTCTAATGCTGATGTACCACTTACCAGTATTTTTTACCAAGGGTTCAATTATGTACAAATTGATGTGCAGGATAAAATACTTACTGCAAATGTTTATGGCTTAGGTTCAACAGTAAGTGCAACTTCTCCCGAAATATTAATCGAGCAAGTAGTCATCGACAAAAGCAAAAATCTAGACAGTACTCAAACTGCAAAAAATAGACAAAATCCAATTAACGTTTATCCAAATCCTGCTCAGGATATGCTCACGCTAAAATATTCGTCCGCTGAAAATGGAGAGGGTCTGATTAAAATCTACGATATGTCTGCCAGAGAAATTAATTCAATTAAAGCCTCTAAAACGACAACGGATTTCGAGAAAAAAATCGATGTTTCTACTTTAGCGAAAGGAATTTATACCATTTCTGTAATTATAGGAGGTCACCAAGACAGCACCATCTTTATCAAAAAATAAAATAATAAACAAAAACCGAAAGGTATCATTTGTATAATGTTAAAAAAACTAGAAATTATTGCTCGTGTTGGTATCTTTGGTACTTTTCTGGGTCATGGAACTGTCGCTCTTGTTAGCACAAAATGGGTTTATTTGCTAACAGCCTATGGCTTCAGCGCTTCTACCGCAAAATTTTTACTTCCGTTAATTGGATGTCTTGATATTCTCATTGCTCTTTCAATTCTTATTTATCCACTTAGAGCAGTTTTGGTATGGGCTGCTGGTTGGGCATTTATGGCAGCTCTTAGCCGTTGTATCGCTGGTGAACCCATCTATGAATTTGTGGAGCGTAGCGCAAACTGGTGCTTACCTTTGATTCTGCTAATATTGAAAATCCATCAGATTAAAACCGTTGAAAAATCTAATACATTAACGATAGCATCGAATCATAATCCCGAAGAATACTCGTACATTTCTAAATAGTCATTAAGTGATTATTAATTTATTTGAACTTTACTTCATTGCATATTAATTGAAAAAGCGACTCTCTCAAGTCGCTTTTCGAATTATATTGTAATGGAAAATATTTTAATTATCATTCTAAATTCTCAACAAAAGTCAACTTATTGCTAAGCAGCGTAAGCTCTCCATTAAAACTATAAGCAACTAAATATCCTTGTTTCGCAACACTATAATCAAGACAACAGATATTTTCTCTCTTTAATAAGGGTTTTCCTCTCAGCCAATAATGTCCGAAAAAAACAGGCTTTTCATCTTCTTTGTAATACTCACTGTTTTTAAAAAAATTCAAATCGATTTTAGTTTCAGGAAGATTTCGCAAGGGTTCAACACTGATTTCCTTATAGGTCATTTCCGCAGGATTCTCCCACCATTTAATTCTGATTTCAGTTCTTACTGTGCCGTCTTTATCATTAAAAAATAATCCTTCAGGCATTTTAATTTCTTTTCCCTTTAAAGTTTCTTCAATCGCTTCATTGAGCGGCGTTCCTTTTTTCACAGACTCATATATTAATTCATCATTCAGTCGATTTTCAACGAGTTTTGTCTTTAAAAAATTGATTATTTTATCATCCCAGCAAGCATGAACAGCTCTGAAATTTTCACTTTCATAAAAGAGTGGCAATGTTTTAAACCATTCTAAGTATCCTTCATATTCTTCCTGCCTATTTTGAAATTGCTTTAACGTTTCGTAATGCTGAATGATATTTTTAATCAAATGCTTTCTTAAATGTCCGCCATCAGTTTCCTGAAAATGAAAGCAAAGCGCGTTGTATTCGTGATTTCCCATTAATGCAATAGCACTCCCGTTATCAACCATCGATTTTACGATTTCCAAAGTCTCTCTAATTTTAGGACCTCTATCGATATAATCACCAACAAATAAAACTTTCCGATTTGGATTTGAATGAAGGTAAAAACTGTTCGGTTTAGAATAACCCAACTTTAAAAGTAATTCTTCCAGTTTATCTGCATGTCCGTGAATATCTCCAATAAAATCAATCATGGGTTTTAATAATTTTGCTAAGGTTATATTTAAAAAATTTCGAAATTATAAAGAAATTTCTTTTTATAGTTCTATTTCAAAAAAGCAAACATCTGCATTATGATAATGCGCTTGCAATTCGGAAGAATTTTTCAGCTTATTCATTCCAAGAAAATTAAACCCACAATTTTTATAATGATTGATTAAGCGATCATTTTGTCCGCACGTATCCATTCTAATGAACTTTTTATTTTCTTTTTTACCAAAATCTTTGGACCAATCAGAAATTATTTGAACAAAATTATTTCCTCTAAATTCTGGATTTGTAGCAATTCGATGAAGGTAAATTGCATCATTGTTTTCTTTTTCCTCCCAAATATCTGCATCGTTATAAGTAATTGCCCAAATACAAGCAATTTTATTGTCGATGACGATTTTGAATTGTCTGTTTTCAATTACTTCTGTAGCAATAAAATCCTGGTCAAATTCAGGCCATATATTTCCCGGAAATGCAATTTTTTGATAATCAGTAGCGAGTTTATAAAGTCTGAAAATTTCTGGAATATCATCTAAAGTACTGTTTGTTATTGTCATCGCTTAAGGTAAAGTTAATTTATTATCGTAAAGATAATTAAATCTGTACAAGAGTTCAAAAATGTTCAACTCCATAATCATTAAAAAAATATTATATCAATAAAAAAAGCGACTCTTTCAAGTCGCTTTAGATTTTACTTTAAAAATAAAATTATATCGTCATCGAAAAAATCCGGGTTTCGGGTTTGTTTCGAAGCATTCTTAAATCAAAAGTCATCGCCACATTTCTGGTGAAAGCGCGACCTTTATCGGTGATTTTTATGGTGTTGTCAGAGATTTCTACCAAACCGTCAGCTTCCATTTCTTTTAAAGATTCTAAAGCATTTTCGATTTCCGGAAAACTATTTTGTAAATCCCAAGATGTTTCTAAACGACACATTAGATTAAGAATATGCTGTCTGATAATCAAATCTTCTTCATTCAAAACATGTCCTTTAACAACAGGAATAATTCCCTCTTCGACAAGCTTTTGATACTCTTCTACACTCTTGTTACTTTGAGCAAAAGAATACCATGAATCTGAAATTGCAGACATTCCCAAACCAACCATCAACTTGGTTTTGCTCGATGAATATCCCATGAAATTACGGTGAATATCTCCTGAAACCATCGACTGGTAAAGATCGTCGTGTGGCAAAGCAAAGTGATCCATTCCCACTTCGATGTATCCTAATTCTTCTAACAATTTTTTTCCGTTAGTGTAGAGTTTTCTCTTTTCTTCACCACTTGGCAAATCATTTTCGTCAAAACCTCTTTGTCCAACACCTTTAATCCATGGCACGTGTGCGTAAGAATAGAAGGCTAAACGGTCAGGTTTTAATTCTAACGTTTTGCGAATGGTATATTCCATTTTCTCCCAAGTATGAAAAGGAAGCCCAAAAACCAAATCGTGAGAAACACCTTTGTAACCGATTTCTCTTGCCATATCTGTTACATTTTTTACATTTTCAAAAGGCTGAATTCTGTTAATCGCTTTCTGAACTTGTGGATCATAATCCTGCACGCCGAAACTTGCTCTACGGAAACCTAAATCATATAAAGTCTGTAAATGTTCTCTGGTCGTATTATTTGGATGTCCTTCAAAAGAAAATTCTGGATGTTCAGCGATTTCTGCTTTGGCAAAAATTCCTTCCAATAATAGTCGCAAATTCGCAGGAGAAAAGAAAGTCGGCGTTCCACCACCCAAATGCAATTCCTTAATTTTTGGAGTTCTGCCAAATAGTTTTACATATAAATCCCATTCTTTTAAAACACTTTCTAAATATGGAGTTTCTACCGAATGTTGTTTTGTAATTCTTTTATGACATGCACAAAAAGTACACAATTGCTCACAAAAAGGTAAGTGAATATAAACAGAAATCCCTTCAGAATCATTGGTTTCATTAAAGGTTCTAAGGACAGATTGCTGCCATAAATCACTGGTAAAGCTTTCGTTATCCCAAAAAGGAACGGTTGGATATGACGTATAACGTGGTCCTGGAATATTATATTTATCGATTAAAGAATTCATTTCGAACGATGTTTTTTACAAATATTTCTGAAATTCACTTTGAAATTTCGTTTTGCAAAAATACAAAATAAGTTATGAGTGGTCGAATTATGAGATAGAAGTTGTGAATATTGAAGATGAGTTTTGACAGTATCGAATTATTTTAAAAAACATAGAAGCGTTTATAAATCATCACTCAATTTCATTTTAATAATCCTATTTTTCCCCGCAAACACTAAAGTATTTTCATCAATCCAGTCGCAAACATACAATCCTTTTTCCTCTGAAATAGTTTTCCACGTTTTTCCGTAATCACTGGAGAATTCAATATTTTGATCACCAACTGCGATAATGTCTTTTCCCTTAGATTTCGGACGAAACTTTACACAAGTCTTATAACCGCCATTGTTACCGGAAGCTTGAATTTCCCAGGTTTTCCCGCCATCGTTAGTTGTTGCGATATTGTCGATATTTTCAGCTTGTTTGGTGTAATCACCACCGACTGCAATTCCGAAATTTTTATCGTAGAAGTCGATGGAATAAATTCCAGTAGAAGCAGTTCCCTGAATAAAGGGCGTATCAAAAGTTTCCCATGTAAAAGGATCGCTCCAGGAGAATTTAAAAATCCTGGCTTTCATTCCACCAGTTGCAATCCATCCTTTACCTTCTTTTGTGGCGATGTTCGTATTACTCGCTGCAAAATGTGCTTCACCCGGAAAATATTTTGGAAAACCTAACTTATCACCGGGTCTTCCCGAATAAAAAATCAAGGAATTCGCATTTCCAGCTTTGTTGGGATCACTAACTGCAATTCCTCTATCGAATTTATCAAAAATAAAGGCATCAAAAAAAGCGGTTTTTTTGGTATCTGTTTTTTGAATTGAAAAATTTAAATTCTTCTTATTAATTTTAAACAAGTAAGCCGGACTTAAAATATTAATAGTATAAAAGTATTTACGGTCCTGTGCTAAAGTTCGAAACTCTAATTTTTCATCTGATAATTTCATCTGTTTTTTATCCGCAGAATCTTTCAAACTCACATATCCGAATTTTGAATCTGTTCCTGTATACCAAACTTTTCCATCATAAATCTGAAGGGCACGTATAGAGATATTATCTTTTAATAATGTTTGAAATTCCACCTTTTGAGCAAAGGAAAAATTTAAACAAAAAAGAAATAGCAGGAAACCGAAAGCTTTTTTCATGGAGATTTAATTTAATCAAAAATAAAGAATTTAAAAATGGGAATAGGAAAAATTAAATGGTTTTTTTTAATATTAAGGCATTAAGGGAAATTAAGATTTGCTCGGAAATTATAACTAGCTGAAGTTAATTTTAAGCCTTAAGCTCATCTGTAAAAAACATTTCTAACGTAAGAAAAGTAATCCTATTTTTGATTTTTAAGCAAAAAAAATCCCGCCAAAAACTGACGGGAAATTTTTTATTTATTTTAGAAATTACTTTTTGTATTTAAAGTAATAATATCCATATAAAGCTGCGTGAACAATAATCATTGCTATTGAGAATATGATTAATCCACTATCATCGGTTTCTGCATTATTGTGGTGCAGATACGTCAAGATCGCTAATACTACGGTTAAAGCAATCCCTGAAATTGCTGTTACTGAATAATTTTTCGGATCACCGGTTGTATTATTTTCTTTTCCTAAGACAGAATTTCTAATTCCTCTGTAAAGATAAACATCCATACCAATCATCATCCAACAAACCAAACGAATCCAGGTGTCAAAAGGTAAGAAAACCATCATTCCCAAACAAACCAATACTCCTAAAACAGGAATTAATGGAACCAATGGTGTTCTAAAAGCACGCGGCGCATCTGGTTGTGTTTTTCTCATTACCAATACTCCAATACAAACAAGAATAAAGGCAAATAAAGTTCCGATACTCGTCATTTCTCCTACTACTCTTCCTGGTACAAAGGCCGCAAATAAACTTACGAAAACTAAGAAGAAAAGATTGGATTTATAAGGAGTTCTGAATTTTTTGTGAACTTCGCTAAACACTTTTGGTAACAAACCATCTTTACTCATCGAATAGAATACACGGCTTTGCCCCATTAACATCACTAAAATCACTGATGAATAACCCAATAAGATCGCTAAGATAATCGTAGTATTCAACCAAGGATATGCGGGAACCATTGTTCCGTTAACCACACTTCCCATTGCTTCAATTGCAATCGCAACTGGCGCCAAATGATCTCCACCACCTCCGGCAGTAAATGCTTTGTAGTTAACAACACCTACCATTACGTAAGCAAAAATAATATACAAGACGGTACAGATAATGAGCGAGCCCATAATCCCAATCGGCATTGATTTTTTTGGATCTTTGGTTTCCTGCGCAGCCGTTGAAACTGCATCAAAACCAATATAGGCAAAGAAGACGACGGCGGCGGCCCTAATAATTCCAGACCAGCCATATTCTCCGAATTTACCGGTATTGGCAGGAATTAGTGGTGTTAGGTTTTCTGCTTTAACATATTTCCAACCTACCACGATAAAGATAATCACGATAGAAACTTTAAGAATTACAATTAAAGTATTGACAAAAGCAGATTCGCTTGTTCCTTTAATTAAAACCAGAGACATAATGGTTACAATGAAAACAGCAGGTAAATTGATGAAACCTGTGTGAGTTACACCATCGACGATATAACTGTCAAAAGGTGTCATCATTAAATTATGCGGTAGTGAAACTCCAAAACTCGACAAGAATTTCCCCAGATAACCCGACCAACTCGAAGCTACGGTTGCGGCTCCTACAGCATATTCAAGGACTAAATCCCAACCGATAATCCAGGCGATAAATTCACCCATCGTGGCATAAGAATAGGTATAAGCACTCCCTGCGACAGGAATCATCGAGGCAAATTCCGCATAACACAAACCGGCAAAAGCACAACCAATGGCTGCAATAATAAAGGAAATCATGATTCCAGGTCCGGCGTAGTTAGCTGCCGCAAGTCCGGTGATTGAGAATAATCCAGCACCGATAATAGCACCGATTCCCAACGCTACCAAAGAAGCGGAAGACAATGTTTTTTTCAATCCGTCTGAGGTCTCGTCAGATTCTGACAAAAGCTGACTCAGCGGCTTGGTTCTCCAAAGATTTGACATTTTTTATTTTTTAAGATTTTCAAAAATATAAAAATTATGTAATTATCAGCTCTTTTTAATCAAATTCTTTTTAAAAAAGTCTTTAAAAATCGCTAAAAAACTGAATTTCATGGCGAAACCGTAAATGCCGTAAACAATTTAAATCGATTATCCAAATACTTTCCGATTAAAAATCCTGCGCTTTTAATATTCCTGCAAAATAAATACGAAATGATAATTTTCTGTAACTTTAAACCATGATTTTAAATGACATTTTCCAGTCCGATTTAGTGAAAGAGATTGAAGATTCCGGCAACCTGAAGCATTTCGTCGCGGGTGAAATTATCGTGAATATGGATTCTTATATTAAAAATATTCCAGTTGTAATTTCTGGGAGTATCAAAGTTATTCGGACTGACGAAGACGGTCGCGAAATCCTGCTCTATTATTTAACTCCGGGCGAAAGTTGCATTGTTTCTATTCTTTCTGGGATGAAAAATGAAACTTCTAAAATCAAAGCCATTGTAGAGGAAGATGCAGATATTATGTTGATCCCAGCAGATAAAGCAAAAGAATGGGTCAAAAAATATCCGGACTGGACGGAATTTATTTTTGATTTGTATCAAAAACGTTTTGAGGAATTATTGGATGTTGTGAATTCTGTGGCTTTTCAAAAAATAGATATGAGACTTTTACACCTCATCAAACAGAAAACCCAGCTTTACAATTCGAAAGAAATTTCGGTTACGCACCAACAATTAGCCGATGAATTGGGAATTACGCGTGAAGCAACCAGTCGCGTTCTGAAACAAATGGAAAAAGACCATCTGTTAATTCTTTCCCGAAATAAAATTGAACTTCTGTGATTTAATCAAAAAATATTTCTACCGCGAAAGAGGTAACAGTAACCACTGGATTTTAAGTTCTCCAAAAATAAAAACATAGTTTGGTTGAGAATTTCGCTTATGCAAACTTTTGAACATCCATTTATTTGAATTGCGCTTTTGAATCTTTTGCAGTGAAAAAAAATGAGTGATTTTTCATTTAGGGTGTTCTGTGATATAAGTTACTGTGCTCCTGATTTCCATGACCTAAATTTGCAGTATTAAATTAATCAAATACTCAAAATTATGTTAGATACTATTAATCAATTTTTTGGCTTCACAAAAACAGATTACGCTGACCTTGTAAAAAAGGGCGCAGTTATCCTTGATGTTCGCAGCAAAGGCGAATTTGCAGGTGGACATATTAAAGGTTCCATCAATATTCCCGTGGATCAACTTCAGAATAATCTTGGCAAATTAAAAGATAAAAACAAAACTATTATTACGTGTTGCGCTTCCGGAATGAGAAGTGGATCTGCGAAAACGATTCTTTTGAATAACGGTTATACCGACGTTCATAATGGCGGCGGTTGGGGAAGTTTAAACGGTAAAATATAAAATCATGGATTCACATTTTTATAACGTAAATATTTCGTGGACGAAAGACAGACAAGGAGAAATGTCTTCGCCAGAGTTGTCAACTAAAGTAGAAATTGCAACTCCGCCTCAATTTCCAAAAGGCGTGGAAGGAATTTGGTCTCCTGAACATTTATTTACTTCAGCAGTTGCGAGTTGTCTGATGACGACTTTTTTATCCATCGCGGAAAACTCTAAATTAGAATTTACGGGTTTCTCTTGTAAATCCAGCGGAAAATTGGAACAGGTAGAAGGGAAATTTTTAATGACAGAAGTTATCCTGGAACCAACCGTTACGATCATTAATGAAAGTGATCGGGAAAAAGCAGAACGCGTTTTGCAAAAATCAGAACAACATTGCTTAATTTCGAATTCGATAAAATCGAAAATCACGATGAATACCACCATTGTTACCATTTAAAAACACATCCTCATATATTAAAAAAATGAAACCCCGATTACTCGAGGTTTCATTTTTTTTGAAAGTGGAATTAAATTTAATTCTCTTTAAGTGCACTGTTAAACGCTTCCAGTCCGCCCACAATTGGCAAAGTGATCATCGTCCCCTCTAAATCAACTGTTAATTCCGTCCCCGGTTCCGGATGTAAGGTAAATTCTTTATCACTTGAAAAAATCATTAATCCTATTTGTTGCCCTTTTTTAATCACTTGATCATCCGGCATTAAATCGAAAGAAACTTTATAGAATTTTCTTGGAATTAACGGTTCCCCTTTTCTCACCGATGCATGATTTTGCGGATCAGCCCAACCACGAGTGATGATATTGTCCGTTATTTTCGTGCCTCTTCCTTCATTCCAAGGTAGCGAAACTAACCAAACCGATAAGTTTGCCGCAGGTTTGCTACTGGCTAATTTAACGGTGATTTGAGGAACTCCAGATAGATGAACATCTTTTGTAAGTTTTGGACTTACATATAATAAACGGTGATCGGTATTTTCTGCTCTGGCTAAACTTTCACCCGTAAATGAATAATTATCAACTAAGGTTTCTTTCCCTTGATTGGATGATGCAGTAGTGATTAAACCTCCCACTTTCGGCGCCCCTTTCGTTAAATAAAAAGAGACAGGTTTAGCTTCCGGATTTGGAAAATCTTTATAAGGTGTTGGATTATTTACATCATCATTTTCCCGAACGATAAAGGCTTTATTTTCTTCCTTTTGGATTCCATTATCAATCCCAAACAAATAATGAGTAAACCATTTATTCATCATTTCAATTGGTGGTTGTCCGCCGTGACCATTTTGGTGATAGTAAATCGCTGTTTCTAAACCCATTTCTTTGGCTTTTTTATAAATGCGGTAACTATGCTCCGGCATTACATTCCAGTCGTTAAAGCCATGAGCCATCAACATTGCAGCTCTCATCGGTTTCATATGATTAAGATAATCACGTCCTGCCCAAAAATCATTGTAATCTCCCGTAATTCTATCCTGCCCGTTTTTCATTTCGGTGTCCCGAATTGTAGCATTGCTGTAAGCGCGTTTCGACTCATCTCCGCTATGTATAAAATCGTACAAAACATCGACGTCTTCTCCTAAATATCCTCCTGGTGAACGCACTAAGCCGTTTGACCGGTAATAATGATAATAAGATGTATTTGGAGCAATAGGAATGATCACTTCTAAACCTTTAACTCCGGTAGTCGCTGCGGCAAGTGGAATTGTTCCGTTGTAAGAAGTCCCAGTCATTCCTACTTTTCCAGTGGTCCAATAAGCTTTCACTTTTTCATTTCCGTCCGCAGAGGTATATCCGTTTGCCCGTCCGTTCAGCCAGTCGATGACTGCTTTTGGAGCTAAGGATTCGTTCTCGCCTCCAACGGTTGGTGAACCTTGTGATAGCCCTGTACCCGGAGAACAGGAATGAACTACGATAAAACCTCGCGGTACCCAAGTCGCAATTTGGGAGTTTGAAATAATTGGACGTTTACCAGTTCGCACGACTTCTGCGTGAACACGCGCTTTTCCAGCTTGTCCCAATTCATGATTAACATCCCAAAAACCACCCTCGACATCGGGTGCGACACCAGAATAATAGGGACTTGATTCATAAATCACAGGAAGTTTTAATCCTTCAGTTTCGGTTTGATAAGGTCGGGTTACCGCGACATACATACGGTCTTTTTTACCGTCACCGTCGGTATCGAACGTTGTTTCAACCCAAAGGTCAGTTCTAATCCATTTGTCGGCATCTTTAAATTCCGGAACAATTTGAGCTTGTCCATTTTCAAAAACAGGACCGGCTTTTGCGACCGTCTGCGCATTTACAGAGAGAAATGGAATGAGTAGTAATAATAAAAGGAAACGAGATCTTATTCGTTTATTCATGATGTTTTTTGTCATTTTGATAGGTATTATTTTGCACTATTCGCAGCTTAACGGCACTGCAAACAACGAAAGTTTTAAATTTCTGTTAAAGATATAATTTCCTGCGAAACGTAAATATGAATTTTACAAAATTTTTTTCATCTTCGAATTTCTCCAGACTTTTATTTTCAATAAACTAAACGGTAAGATAACCTGCCGTACGGAATATCAAAATTTTTTCATGACTCTTAATTTGATTTATGAATAGTAAGTGTTTTGAAGGACATCGGTGACTCAGTCCCACAGCAATTTTAAAAGCATTAAAAATAATGCGATGAATAAAAGCCTAGAATTCACGAATTATCTTTTTTAAGTCTGAAAAGTCATCTCCTTTATGATAACATAAAGAATATCAAAAAAATTCGTGCATTCGTGGCAAAATGTTTTAATTCATTTGATCATGTTACCCTCTTAATTTTATTTTCAGAAAAACTTATCTTTGACCTCATGAATTTCTACGAACTCTTCTTTCAACCTTACGAAACCTACGACAACTTTCAAATTGCGCTCGAGGTGATTGCCACCATTTTCGGCGTTTTGAGCGTTTTATTTTCGATTAAAAAAAACATTTGGGTTTATCCAACGGGAATTATTTCTACAGCACTTTACGTTTATATTCTTTTCAATTTTGGTTTACTTGGCGACATGATGATTAATTTTTATTATACCGTCATGAGCGTTTATGGCTGGGTTTTATGGTCCAGAAGTTCCAAAGATCATATTCACGTTGAAGTTTCATGGGCGACAAAAAAAGAGTGGTTTTTTTCCGGTATTTTATTTTTCATCAGTTTAATTTTGGTTACTATCGTTTATTATTACAAACCATTTATCGACAATCATTTCTCGATGGACAAGGTAAATCTTGGATTATATCACTTAGATTGGGCGAATTGGTTGGATATTTTCACCACTGCGATTTTTTTGGTTGGAATGTGGCTCATGGCAAAACGTAAAATCGAAAACTGGATTTTCTGGATCGTAGGTGATTTGATTTGTATTCCGATGATGATTTATAAAGGTTTGGGTATTACTTCTATTCAATATTTGGTTTTTACAGCCATGGCAATCATTGGTTATTTCGAATGGAAAAAAGACCATCAAACCAATCACAGTAAGTGAGTTAGTGTTGGTCTAAATTCTTTTAAACCGCAAAAGACGCAAAAGTTTTACTTTATAAATAAGCAAATCAAAAGTCTGCAAAATCCACATTCAATAATTGCTTTATCATTTTGCATGCTTTTGAAAATCTTTTTAAGTCATTTGTCTTTTGGTTCTTTTGCGGTTTAAAAATAAGAATTTGAATTTTTAAATAATTATAATCTATTTGCATCCTAACTTTCGATGGTTAAGTTTTCAGTATCTTTGCTCTCCCAAAATTACAAGGGATAAAAACCTTTTTTTTATGCAAAATACTATTGACTTTTTTAAGTATCAGGGAACCGGAAACGATTTCGTGATGATCGATAACCGTGATTTACAGTTTCCTAAAGAGAGAGAAATTATTGAAAACTTATGCGACCGCCGTTTTGGTATCGGTGGCGATGGATTGATTTTACTGGAAAACGATCCGACGGCTGATTTCAAAATGGTTTATTATAATTCCGACGGAAACGAAAGTACGATGTGTGGAAACGGCGGACGATGTCTTGTGGCGTTTGCTCATTTCCTCGACGTCTTCGAAGATCAAACAACCTTTACTGCAATCGACGGTTTACACGAAGCAGAAATCAATAATGGCATTATTAAACTGAAGATGATTGATGTGGATTCCATTAAAAAAATTGATGGTGATTTTGAATTAAATACAGGTTCACCCCATTACGTCACTTTTGTAGAAAACGTAGAAAAATATAAAGTTTTCGAAAACGGTAACAAAATCAGAAATTCTGCGTCTTATTGTCAGGAAGGAATCAATGTAAATTTTGTTGAAGAAATCTCAGAGGACGAAATCTTTATCAGAACTTATGAAAGAGGTGTTGAAGATGAGACTTTTAGTTGCGGAACAGGAGCAACAGCTTCGGCTTTGGTTTTTCTAAAAGATAAAAATAAACCTTCAGTTAATGTAAATGTTTTGGGTGGAAAGTTGAAAGTATATGCAGAACAGGACGGAGAAACTTTCAAAAACATTTGGTTAGAAGGTCCCGCAAAACAAGTTTTTAAAGGCAAGATTAATATATAGAACGCAGCATATTTATGAAAAAAGGCAATGGAATTATCGCAGTAATCATTTTACTGATTATTTTAATCGGCGGATATTTCGGCTTTAACTTTTATAAAAAATATTATGGAAATAATGTTGAAAAAGAGGGTTATGTTTTAATTCCGCATTCGGCTAATTTTAATTCTATTTTGGATTCTATTGCACCTTATGTAAAAAATAAGGAACAGTTTGCAGAAGTTGCGAAAAGCAAAAGCATGGATCGTTTTTTTCAGGCTGGTCGTTACCAAATTAAATCCGGTGCCAGCAATACCAGTTTAGTCAATATGATTAAAGCCGGAAACCAAACTGAAAACACTTTCAGAATCGGCGATTTTTTTAGCGTTTATCAAATGATTGGAAAAGTTGCTAAAAAAACAGAATTAGATTCTTTAAAATTTGCGACTGATTTAAATAAAATCGCCACTGAGAAAGGACTTAGCAATGCTGAAGATCTTAAAAAATATTTCTTCATCGATTCTTATAACTTTTTCTGGACGGTAACTCCGGAGCAATTCTTTAAAAAATTTGAAGGAGAATACAACAGTTTTTGGACGCCTGAACGCAAAGCCAAAGAGCAAAGTTTGGGATTAAGCCGCGACCAAATATATGCTTTGGCATCTTTAGTTTATAAAGAAACCGGCGGAAAACCAGATGAGATGAAAACCGTGGCGGGACTTTATTTAAACCGTTACAATAAAGGGATGAAACTGCAGAGTGATCCAACTGTAATTTACGCAGTTAGTAAAGCCAATAATTTTCAGGGAGAACCTCTTAAAAGAGTTTTCTTCAAACATCTTCGTGAGCCTTCACCGTATAATACTTATTTCTCAGCGGGAATTCCGCCAGGACCAATTTGCATGGTTGATAAAAACTCGGTTGATGCAGTTTTAAATGCGCAAAAAAATGATTTCATTTATATGTGTGCAGATCCTGCGCGACCTGGCCTTCATACCTTTACTGCAAGTGCAGCTGAACACGCGGTGAATGCTAAGAAATATCAGGATTGGCTGAATTCTAAAAACATTAAATAAAGAAAATTTAAATAAGAATTCTAAATGCAAACGAGGAACTTTTATCTAAAATTTAAATATTAAACAAACATTTAATTTAACTTTTGTTAAAAAAAGTAATCAGTATAGTTTAAACTAAAATTATGACAGACAAAATTGAGATTTCATCAATTATCAAAAAACGAACATTAGGACTTGCTTTCGTTTTGGGTGCAGCGAGTTTAGCATTCGCACAACAGAAAGTAAATGTAAGCGGAAAAATTGTTGACAAACAAAACAACGCCGTTCCTTATGCTTCGGTAACATTCAGCAACAAAGCAAACAAAATGTTTAGTGATGCTGCATTAAGTAATGAGAAAGGAGAATATAAGTTAGATCTTACTCCAGGAAATTATGACATTACCATTGAAGCAATTGACTTTAAGAAGTCAACTCTAAATAAGCAAATTTCAGCTGCTGGCAATCTCGGAAACTTCACCGTAGTTTCTGAAGGTTCTCTCACCAACGGAAAAACTCAAGACATCGAAGGAGTTACGATTATGGCAGCTTCTACGAAACCGTATCGTGTAGAATTAGATAAAAAGGTTTACGATCCTTCTACCGACCTTCTTAGTAAAGGTGGGAATCTGCAAGATGTTTTATCTAATGTTCCTTCTGTAGATGTAGATACCGATGGTACGGTTTCGATGAGAGGAAACTCTAACGTGAAATTCTTGATCAACGGAAAACCATCTGCTCTTCTTGGGATTGACAGTGGCCCAGGTGGTTTGCAATCGATCCCAGCAGATCAAATTGAAAGAATCGAGGTTATTACCAATCCATCTTCAAAATTTGAAGCGAGTGGAACTGCAGGTATTTTAAATATTATTTTAAAGAAAACCAAAGGAATGGGCTTCAACGGAAGCGTTACCGGAAGTTTAGGATATTTACCAACCACGAATTTAAATACAAATTTGAGTTGGAAAAAAGGTGATTGGACCTGGTTTCTTAATGGTGGCGGTGGCTACCGAAAAGGCGAAGGGAAAAATGATAGTGATACCCGATTTTTTGATCAAACGAGTCTTGCAACAACGAGATACTTCGAACAAAATTCACGTAATAAAAGTGAAAGCAATAACTATAATGCGACGGGAGGATTTGCTGTAGATTTAACCGAAAATACCTCTTTCAACCTTTCGGGTATGATTAGAAGTTCCGATAGTAACAGCGATAATAAAGTAGATAACTTTAATTACGATGCTTCCAAAGTTTTAACTGATTACTCGAAAACAAATGCTTTAGGTAAAGGTAACAACCTTTCATTACAAGGTGATATTGGTTTAGATCATAAGTTCAATACCAATGGGCATAACGTTTCATTATCTTTAAGTTTACAGAGAAGCAATAATGAATCGACGGAAGATTCAAAACAATACAATTCGTCTGTTTTTCAATATGGAAGTTTAGGAAATAACAATACCATTAACAAATCAATCATTGGTAAAATCGATTATGAATTGCCAATCGGGGAAAAATCGAAATTAGAAGCAGGTTACCGAATTGATAATAACGTGAATGATTACGATTTCCTGAATAAAGAAACCAATGCAGATTTAGTGTATGGCGTTGCAGAAAAATACAGTGGTAATACCGTATACGATGAAATGATCAATGCTGGATATGCACAATTTAAAAGTAAAATTGATAAGTTAGGTTACCAAGTTGGGTTAAGAGCAGAGCAATCAAACATCGACATTAGTTATTTAGGATATACTGGCGCAACAGATTCAAACAAAAAGAGTTACTTAGGATTTTTCCCAAGTGTATTTTTGAGTTATGATTTAGGAAGCACCAATGATCAGTTATTACTAAATTATTCCAGAAGAATTAACAGACCACGTTCTTGGTTCTTGATTCCTTACCCGACATCGTTGGCAAACCGTCAGAATTTATTTCAGGGTAATGGTGATTTGAATCCTTCTTACATCGACTCTTTCGAATTAGGATATGCTATTCAGAAGAAAAAATTCACCATCAATCCAACTTTATATTATAGAAAAACTACGGATGATGTTAAATTTGTGGTATTGCGTGAAGCAGCTGGTTCAGATGTTTTAATTACCACCCCTAATAATGTAGGAAGTGAAACGAGTTATGGTTTAGATTTAAACGTAACTGCCGATTTATTCCCTTGGTATAAAATTTTGGCGAGTGCAGATCTCTTCGGTTATAAATCAGAAGGTTCTTATTTTGATGCCACCAGAATGGATCAACCATTATCTTTCGCTGGTTCAGGATTTTCGACCAGAATTCGATTAACCAACACTTTCAAAATCGATAAAACGATGAGCATGCAATTACAAGGTTTCTTCAGAGGTGGACAAAAAACCGCTTCCAGTCTAAGCAAAGACATGTACGTTTTAAATTTCGGAGCCAACAAAACCATCTGGAAAAACAACGGAACACTTGCGTTTAATATTCAGGATATTTTAGGAACCAGAGCAAGAAACACAACCAGTTTCGGTTCAGGTTTTGAAAAAGATTCTTACATGCGCTGGAACCCAAGAAGTTTTAATGTCTCCTTAACTTACCGATTCAAACAAGGTGAAAAAGTAGATCAGCCAAAACGTAAAAAAGACATTAACGCCAACAGTCAAGGTGGCGATGATCAAGGTCCACCAATGTAAGACTTTGCAAATTTTAAATACAAAAAATCCTGAAATGTAAGTTTCAGGATTTTTTTTGCTCTTTATTAAAGGATTACTTTCTGCTTTCCAGATATTTCTGCCATTCCCAAGATAGCACAAATTTTCAATTCCATTGTTTTCGATGCGTTCAAATGCCTATTAAATAAGCATTTACCAAAATGAACCTATGAAAACAATGCGATGAAAAGCAAGAAAATTAAGCATTTGTTGTACCCAATGTTGTACCTTTGTTCTAGGATGCATTTGTTTATCAACAAAGCTTTTACAATCATTTCATCCGTTTGCATTCAAAAACAAATCTACTAAAATTACACCATTATGGCTTCATTAAAGTTTGTTTTAAGGCTTCAAAAAGAAGATAATACTGGCCACTACCCTATCTACATCCGCGTCATCAAAGATCGAAAAACCAAATTCATCACAACCGGCGTAAAATTAAAGGTAACAGAATGGGATGAAGAAAACCAGAGAGTAAAAAAGAATCACCAAAACAGTGCACGGATAAATGCCCTGTTGCTGAAAAAACTTTCTGACGCTTCAGGAATGATTGCGGATAGTGAACGGAAAACAAATAATATATCCGCAAGAAGACTAAAAGAAGCCATTAAGGGAAAACCAACAGTCAATTTCTTTGAATATGCCGATACAAGATTAAATAAACTGGCACTCACCCACTCGATCAGCACATGTCGGAACTATAAAATGGACATTAAAAAATTCGAAAATTATGTGAACACCCGTGACCTGGATTTCGAAGATATTACCGCTTTGCTTCTAAGCGACTACATCAATTACTTAAGAAAAGTAAGAGGCAACAGCACCAATACAATTATAGGATCTTTAAAGGCCCTTTCTCATATGTTTACAAGCGCAAACAATGAAGATTTGATTCCCGATACGCTTTTTCCCTTCAAAAAAATAAGGTTGAAAAAAGAAAGAGGAACCAGAACCTTCCTCGACAATGACCAACTTGAAAAGTTGAAAAACTATAAAATCGAATGGGCTGGAAAATGTGGAATATTCCGCGACATGTTCATTTTCGCAGTCTATGCAGGCGGATTAAGATTCAGTGATGTGGTGTCATTAAAATGGTCGGAATATGACCTGAAAGAACATCGGATTACAAAAACAATAAAAAAAACCAACCGACAGCACCAGTTTAAAGTAGCCAGTAAAGCTTCAGAAATTATAGCAAAATACAAAAAGCAAAATTCCAATCCGGAACAATTTATTTTTCCTGTTTTGGAAGATGTTGCCTTCTTTGAAAAAAGTAAAGAAAATAAATCCAAAGAAATTGCCCGGGCAAACAGTTTGTGTGGTTTTCATTTAAGAAGATTGGGCAAAGAATTAAAATTTCCTTTTAGTCTTACCTTTCACCTAAGCCGTCATACTTTTGCTACGAATGCATTGCGGAATGGGATGCGTATTGAATATGTAAGCAAGCTCATGGATCATGGCGATATTAGTACAACCCAAATCTACGCGAAAATCATTTCCCACGAGTTGGATGATGCAGTCGACAAATATATTTACTAATGCCTACTCTCAGTACAATATATTGATGCACAGTAACTCATAACATTTCGGATTAAGACTACCGCCGAGTTCTTTTACCTTTTCTTTATAAAAGAAATGCAATACTTTGCATGTAATTTCCTATTTTAGCATCTTGATGAAAATAAATAAAAAAATTAATGAATAATTGAAAGATGTTGAATGATTTTTGTGAATTAGCGACCTATTAAGAAATATGATTTATTGATTTGTAATTTAATATTTAAAAAACGATTTCAGCTATGATGCAAAATTTTCTCTTGAAGGAAGTTGCTACATTCGAGCAATTTTCGTCGGTAAAAGTCTCAAAAGACTTCAACCCTTTATTTGATATTGAAAAAAAATCCAAACAGTCATTAAATGATTATTGTCAATGCTTGATTGACCGCTCATTTTCCATCACTCATTCGCAGATCCCAGAGTTTATATGTCACCATTGTACATTGGTAGCAGATCCAGTTTCATGGCTCAACAAATTCGAAAAATTATTGTCTCTAAATGATGAACTCTTCATTGGTGCACGGAATCACAACAGACACGTGAAATTCATGGTTAGCATTGAAACCAAACGAAATAAAATTCTGGATGAAATTTCCAGCCACTTAAAAACTAAACCGGCGAAAAAACATATCAATGCTGAAAGTGACGATCGGTACTTTTCTTTCTATGAACTGAAACAAGATTTGATGGCGCTATGTTGTGATGATGACAAAATCGTTTTACTCACCAAAGAAAAATTTGATTATCAGCAGTCTAATATTGAGTTTCTAAACATCAATACTTTAGAATATGATAAACAGTGCGATAAAGAAATTGAGCATATTTTAGCACTTCAGGTCTTACAGTATGAAATAGCAAAGAAAATAGCAGAAAAGCCACCCTCGGAATATCTAATGGAAAAAATAACCCTCCATGGTCCGTTGAATATTATTACCAATGCCTTCAAACAAATGATGACCTCAGTGCAGCCAACCGGCAAACCTTATATCAGGAAACGGATTAAAGAAGTAGCTGATTTTCTAGCGGACAACTTCGTAGATGAAAACGGAAATCCTCTTTCTAAAGAAACTTTACAAACGTACTTATCACCAGGCCGAAATGACAAGGATCCAAACTCCGACGTTATGATTAAGTTCTAGTCCGATTACCAAACACTTGTTTAATTCTACAACATGCTAAAGTCCAATTAGTTGCAAATTATTTAGTCCAATCGGACTAAATCGGACCAATCGGACTTTTTTCTTTTTTCAACCTTTGCTTCATAATCTTAAAACCAATAAAATTATGGAAGCAATTATCTTATCCAAAGATCAGTTCAACGAACTAATCTCTAAAATTGAGCACATTTCAGACAAGCTCAATTCCACCAGAACTGCCAGAACAGAAACCTATCTCAACAATAAACAGTTCATGGAAATGCTGGGCGTTTCTTTGCGTACCGCTCAGTCTTGGCGTGATGAAGGAAAGATCACCTTCTCCCAGGTTGGCAATAAAATCTACTACAAGCTTTCAGATGTAGAAAAGTTCATCCAGGAATACCGAAACGCTGCCTTTGCAAAGAAATAGATTCCTGCAGCACTAAATTTTAGTTTACAAAGCCCATGCTTCTGCTTTGGGCTTTTTTCAAACCTCGCACTTCTAACCTATAAACTCTACAAAAATGAAATCAACCTTATTCACAAATTTCAATGAAGTTGTTGAAAACAAAGACATCCTGAAAATATTAGATGATATTAAATCAGGCCTTTACATAAATCCTATTACTTACCTTAGAAAATCACTTGCCGATAATAAAATGGAAGCTGCAGAAAGAGCCAAGAAATCACTGCCAGCATTCACACCTTCTGCAACATTTAAAGGAGGTAGAAAAATGGAATTTCTAACCAACTATACCGGCTTAATGGTCTTGGATATCGATAAACTAACTACCGAAAAACTGAAAGAGTGTCAATCCAAAATACAGGAAGATGAAAACGTTTTTGCTTCGTTTATCAGTCCTTCTGGAAATGGCCTGAAAATTTTGGTAAAAGTAGCATCTGGAAAAAATGAGCATAAAGAAACTTTCCGGAAACTTCAAACCTATTTCGAAGAATTATTATCCGTAGAAATTGACAAATCAGGAAAAGATATCACCAGGTTATGTTTCGTTTCGTTCGATCCAGCGTTATATCTGAACGAAAATTTCACCGTCTTTACAACGATTCAGAAACAGTCTTCGCCAGAAGATAATCACAATGCTCCAATATCCAGCATCAAACATAAGCCACCCATCAATTATGATTTATTATATACCCACACTGTTAGTTTCACCGAAAAAAAAGAATCATTTGTGGACGGTAACAGAAATAATTTCGTCTTCCAGTTAGCGAATAATCTCAACAGGAAAGGGATTCCAGAATCAATGGCTTTGGGCTATATTTTAGCAGATTATGATTACAACAGTCAGGAAGTTGCCACCGCTGTGAAATCTGCTTATGCAAATACTTCTGAATTTAGTTCAGACACTTTTCATCCTCAGAAAAAACCAATAAAATCAGAGCAATCTACGGGAGTAAAAAAAATTGAAGGTGAATCGTCCGAGCCAAAAACTACAGATGGTAATTTTAGTGACGATGAAGATGAACAGCCTTCATACATCGATAAGTTAGAAAACTTCCTCAACAACCGTTATAACTTCCGCTACAATATTGTTTTGGGAAAACTCGAATACAAAACGCTGCGCGCTTCAAAGTGGAAGCACATGACGGACTTTGCAGAAAATTCCCTTCTACGTGAAATCTTAAAAGCAAAAGTAAAATGCAGTATTAATTCACTTCGGAATCTTTTGCACTCGGACTTCTGCGAAATATTTGATCCTTTCTTAAACTATTTTGAGAACAATCCTGATGTTTCAGAAGAAACCGACTGGATAGAGAAACTTGCCGATACCGTAACCACTACAAAACAGGATCTTTGGCGAAACTGTTTTAAAAAATGGTTCGTAGCAATGGTCGCTTGTGTTTTAGATGAAAAGCAGGTCAATCAAACCGTTATAGTATTTTCAGGAAAGCAGGGACTGGGTAAAACTACCTGGGTTGAAAAACTAATGCCACAACCTCTAAAAGAATATATTTTCTCCGGCACCATCAATCCCAACAACAAAGACACATTAATTCACTTGGCAGAATGCATGCTCATCAATCTGGACGAACTCGAAAATCTAAACCGTACCGAAATAGGTTCCCTCAAAGAACTGATCACCAAAACCCACATCAGAATGCGTAAAGCCTACGGCCATAATAACGAAAACATGCCACGAAGAGCCAGCTTCGCTGGCTCAGTTAACACCGCACAGTTTCTAAATGATACCACCGGCTCACGCCGCTTCCTTTGTTTTGAAGTCGAACACATCGAATATACACACGATATCGATATCAATAAAGTTTATGCCCAAGCCTCAAAATTAAAAAAAGAAGGGTTCCGCCATTGGTTCAATCAAGAAGAAACAAAAGAAATCAATGCCAATAACGAACAGTATCAATTAAAATCGCCTGAAGAAGAGCTACTTCTGACTTGGTTTGAACCTGCAGATAGACAGAATGCAACCTACTTTTTCAATACAACACAAATAGCACAGGTATTAGCAAGCAGAGCGAATTTAAATGTCACAGATACTTCAGTTCGTAAAATTGGTATGGCTTTAAAGAAGCATGGTTTTACTAGAATCTCTAAGAATAAGATTTACGTTTATCCAATTTTATTAAAAGAGTTCGATGATGTTGATCGGGAAAATAAGAATTCAGGTACTTCCATACTTAGTCCAATAAAACAAGAAAAGATACCTTACAATCTTGAAAATTAAGAGCAGGTAAATTACTGCACTCTTTTTCTTTTATATAAAGTCTTTTTGGGAAGTAAGTGGAGTAAGTGAAATTTCAGTAAACAAATTTAATTTTTTCTCTCTTGAGAAAATTATGCTGAAATAGACCATTCCAATGCAAAGGGCGCTACGCCCTTTGTTACTTTGCACTTATATACTTGTATAATATAGTTTTTTTTATAACCACAAAATAAATTATTCTTTTTGCGGAAATTCAGTTACTTACTTACTCTATGATATGTTTCGTCTTCTTTCTTCCGTTTGCTCAATACTTAATAATATCTTAATTTATTTTTCGCACTTTATTAATTATCGACTTTATTTTTATTTTAAACTCATTTTATTTAAAAATTCACCGCTTTTTCTTTTGCGTTATTTTTACTTATAACTAATTGCTGGTCAATGGAAGTCGAACGTAGCTTCCTATTTATCACTACAGTATTTCCAAATTCGTTATTGTTTTAAAATAAGCTTGTGATTTTTATCTTAATTTTCTATTCACCTATTATTCAAAAAAGGTTTAAACTGCACCGTTTTTTATCTGCGCTAATTTTTTCTTAATTACTTCATTTCGTATATTTACGGTCATTAATATTCACTATAATTACGCAATGCAGATTTTCCACAAAATAAATCCTTTTCTATTTACACTTTTTAATGTTGCCGAAGGCGATATCTCAGGCCTTACTGCTTCTATTAAAAGTTTTTACACACTTGATGGTATAGTCCCTTCTGTAAAAGAAGATAATGACATTATAAGTGTTACGGTAGATTTTTCAACACTATTTATAGATACACGTAAATATAATGAACTAATCTCTTTATGTGAGTCACGTAAATTCCAAGATGCATATCCAATTGCTGTTGAGCTTTGCCACAACAATAAATCAAATTCTGATTTATTCCGTATTAAAGGTCAAATTGAATCAGAACTGGGTGAAACTGATAAAGCGATAGATTCCCTAATCGATTCATTACGATGGGATCCTAAAAATGCTTATGCACTAATTATGATGGGTAATATTTTTGCGCGCGATAAGGATGATATTGATACAGCTATGAAATACTACAATCAAGCTACTATTGTAGATCCTGATGATAATATTTCACTGAATAATATAGGCGCTAATCTTTTAGCCTTGAAAAGATATGATGAAGCCGAGAAATACTTTGAAAAAGCACAATCGATTAATCCTAATTATCCCAATACTATTTATGCTTTAGGGCGTTTAGCGTTTATAAGAGGTGATAATTCTAAAGCATTTGATCTAGCATTAAAAAGTGTTCAGTTAAACAAATTGAAGGATGAATTATATCAAAATTCTGTACATCTCATTGGAGAAATATCTGAAATGATTATTAATTCTAAAAAATCAGAAAAAATTCTTGCAGATTTTACGAAACATATAGAAGAAATTTCAGACAAAGGAATCGAGATTGAAGTAGACAATTCGATACCAACTGCAGCTAAAGTTGAAGTTGCAGAAAACCACAATAGAAATTATCATTTAATCAAATATAAATCAAGATATCCTGGTGTTTTACATTTAATTCTTCATGAACTAACTCATATTGAACTAGCATCTGAGGCAAGGTTAATTACCGAAAATAAATTGTTCTTATCTACCAATGAGGGTAGATTAAAATTTTTGACCAGGTATAATGAATATTGTATAGGACTTCAGAAGAAAGGCTACTCTGAAGAATCAATTAGTAATGTTATAAATAGTTTATTCGACGGCCTTAATAGACAGATTTACAACGCTCCGATAGATTTATTTATTGAAGATCGCATATTTAATAATTTCCCCACATTCAGGCCAGTCCAGTTTACATCTCTCTTGACGATGCTTCTTGAAGGTTTGGATGCCGTTACAAGAAAGGAAGTTGTGGAATTGACTGATTCCGAAATTCTTTCCAAATCAAAGATTTACAATCTTATTAATGCGTTTCAATTCAGAGATTTATTCGGTATTGATTTCACAAAACAGTTTAGTGCGTCACACTCGGAATTAGTTCAGGCAAAAAAACTCTACGATGAATATATTGAGTATAAGGATGACAAACAACCAGGAGAAGAATATGAATTAATTCAGAATTGGGGTAATGACCTTAAATTGGATAATTATTTTCAGTTGATTCATGAAGATGAGTATTATAAAACAAAGATTCCTACAGATGATTTGTCCTTCACAGAAAATATAGATCCTGATACAGAGGCAAATCAGCAGATTGAAATGCACAACTTTCTCGAAAATCACTTAGATGATGATTTAAATCCAGCAGTTATGATGTATATGGTTGGTGCTTTAAAATATTTTAAAAATAAGTCTGCTTCAGAAATAAAACAAACTGCGTTTGAAATTGCCACATTAGGTATAAATGGTATTAACCCTGGTAAGAAAAAAGGATACTCAGTACAATCCATAAAAGGAAGCGATTTTAGTGGTTACCAAATGCTTGCCTACTATTATGTTAGTTGGGCATTATCAGCACCGCAATTACTTCCGGAATTAAAATTACCTTTTGATAAAGAATATAATTCTGCTAAAAACTTTATATAGAAATAATTATGTCAGAAATTTCAGAACTTACAGAAAAAATCAAAGCCTTTAACAAAGAGAGAGATTGGGACCAATTTCATAATCCTAAAGATTTGGCGATTGCTTTAAATATTGAGACATCTGAATTATTAGAAATATATTTATGGAACCGTAATGAAGATGTTAATATTAATAAAGTAAAGGAAGAGTTAGCTGACATTTTTACATATGCATTAAATCTTGCAGATAAGTATAATTTGAATGTACGAGAAATTATTGAAGATAAATTAAAAATAAATGCTTTAAAATATCCTATCAATAAGGCCAAAGGCTCAAGTAAGAAGTATAATAATTTATAACATATGGCTTTTGAATTAACAAATTTTTCATTGGATAACTATTTGTTTGACAAAACCTATTTGTACAAACTAAATGATAATACATACTTTTCAAACAATTTTCCGATCGTATATATTATTTATGATACGGGGAAAAAAATTGCATATGTAGGTGAATCAGCAAATGGTACAGGTAGAATTTCTAACCATCTTTCAAATCCTTTAAAAAACCATTTGAAATACATTTTCATCATATCAAGTCCATTATTTAATAAATCAGCAACACTTGATATTGAATCTAATCTCATTAAATATATCGCTGCAGATGGTAACTTTTCATTACTAAATGGTAATGCGGGTTTAGTCGAACATAATTATTATCAGCGTAATTTTTATTTTGAAGTTTTTGAAAATATTTGGGAAAAACTAAAACTTGAAAAAGTTGTTGTTAAAGATATTCTGGCAATCGATAACTCAGATCTATTTAAGTATTCTCCGTACAAATCACTTTCGATAGACCAGAAATTGGCAGTTCGGGAATATTTGCAGATTTTACTTTCTAACGAAAAGAGCACAACTTTTATTAAAGGTTCTGCAGGTACAGGAAAAACTGTTGTTGCTGTTTATTTGATGAAACTTTTATTAACTAAATTTGATGTCGAAGATTATGAAGATAATGAATCTGAGGACATTATAGAATTAGAACTTGCACAAAAAGTACAAAATAAATACTCTAGCTTAAAAATTGCCTTTGTTGTTCCGATGAAATCTTTACGAGAAACTTTAAAAAATGTTTTTGCAAATATTCGTGGATTAAAGAAAAGCATGGTCATTTCTCCAATTGAAGCCTCAAAAAATGAGTATGACATATTGTTAGTCGATGAATCTCACCGCTTAAAAAGAAGGAAATCAATAACGGGCTATGGCGATTTTGATAAAACCAACAGACGTTTAGGTTTCGATAATACCGGTACCGAATTGGATTGGATTTTAGTTAAAAGTAAAAATCAATTATTCTTTTACGATTCTAAACAATCGGTCCGGCCAGCTGACGTTTTAGAAGAGGATTTTGAACTTATCAGAAATGCACCAGGTACTTTTAATCTTGAATTAAAATCACAATTACGAGTTCAAGGTGGTTTGGATTATATTAAATTTGTTCATGCCTTGATGAATTCGGAATCTCCACATTTACACGGTCCTGCCCTGCATGAAAAATATGACCTGCGGCTCTATAATTCACTTGCACATTTAGTTGAGGATCTTGGTCAGCAAGAAAAAAAATATGGTCTCTGTAGGCTCGTTGCAGGATATTCATGGGAATGGACTTCTAGGTACGATGAACAACCTGATACTATTATTGATGGCATTCCTTTATTTTGGAACAGAGTTCCATCAGATTGGATAAATTCAACAAAAGCCATGAATGAAATGGGATGTATTCATACGACTCAGGGTTATGACTTGAATTACTCCGGTGTTATTTTCGGGAATGAAATAATTTTCAATAAAGAAACTAATAGAATAGAAATTGATAAGGCAAAATATTTTGATAAGAAAGGTAAACAAGGTATTGACAACCAAAATGAGTTACACCAATATATTTTAAATATTTATACAACTTTGATGTTTCGTGGCATTAAAGGTACATATGTATATGTCTGTGATGACAATTTAAGAAAGTATTTTGCAAAGTACATAAATGTACACTGATGATTAACCACTATAAAGTAATAGAAAAATTTAATAAAATAATCTTATCCGCTTCTGATGAGAAAATCATTTTATAACAGATTCATGGTGAAAAAATATATAAAGTAAAATTATATGCATTTCTCATATTTCATTATAATATATTTTTAATAGTTATCTGTCTTATTTGCAATTTTGCTCAGGAAAAGATTAAATATTCACTAATATATTTTACTACCTATTATTGTATATCAAATACTTCTATAGAAATAAATATATATCATACATTTCGATGATTACCATCCGCATAAATCCTTAAATTTTTTTTAAATTTTATAAAAATTGCAGTAATATTCTATATCCTATTCCACTTGCTACCCATTATAAACAAAAATATAATAACTTTTCATTAGATTAGCGTCAATTATATTTTCATAATTACAGTCCTTCTAATTTACATTTTTAATCTATGAAAGTTCGTCAAATTTTAAATAATTCGAAAATTTCTCCTCACCAAAAAATAAATTATATAAAAACAGAACTGTCTCCAGGTTCTTTTGAGAAATTTTTTCGGAATAACACACCATTAAAGAATTTTCTGAAAAGTCAAGCTTTAATTAGAGAGATTAAGAATGTTTCATTAAATGAACCATATGTTTTTACTCAAGATTTCGAAAAAGAATTTTTATGGATTACTAATAAACTTCTCTTAAACATTAATTCAATTGTAGATTTTTCGACATGCGTTTCAACATTTAACCAAGCATTATTAACGGAAAATTTTGACGAAGCACATAAAACATTAGATTACATCCAGCATAGTTATGGTTATAGTCTATGGTTATTAGAGTCTCGTTTACATTTGACCGAAAATGAATTAGGTACAAGTTCTAATTGGAAGCTTCTGAGTGAGTATTTATCTCTTACAAATAATCCTATTTACAATTTTTGTATAAATTCATCTAGTAAAAAAATTGAAACTAATTTACCTTTTGAAAGCTTTGTAAATCAATTCCAAAATGATTTGAATACAATGAATGTATTCGGGTTCTTAAACGATTTCTTAGTATTTAGAAATTTTAAATTAGCCCAATTTGAGTATAATTTCAATGACCTATCAAGCGTTCTTTATGTGAGTAATATTTTCAGTATCATTGATCAATATTTAGTCTTGATTGAAGTTATTTTATATCATATAAGCGTACATAATGAAAAATACTTTTCACTGTTTGAAGATTTTTTAATTAAGCTTCATCGCGCCGGTTGCAATGATAATCGGATTCCAAATATTTTAAACATAATAAGTGTTGGTACACAGCTAATTCAATATCCAGAAAATGATATAATCCAAAACATATTAGAAGAATACTACCGAGGTAATTTTGCAGAATCAAAAGTATTGTCATGTAAAGCTATTTCATCCAATGTTATTGATTTCGAAGTCTGGGAGATATACGTAAAATCATTAATAAATTTAGCTTTGCCGTTTGAGGATACTGGTATGCGATCAATTGATTATATACTACTTAACATTTATCAATTCATGCAATTCAATTCAGAATCTGAAAAAGCATCTAAAGCACTTGCTAAATTATCTGTTAAATATTCAAATGTTTATATTGGTTTTCATATTGCAGCGCTATTATACGAAATAGAGCGAAACAATAATTTAAATATTTCTCTATACTGTTCCAGTTCGCATAATTCATTAAAACTACTCCTTTCGCCGGTATATCACAAAAACATTCTTCCGAAATATGTGCCTTTTAATACATTGAATTATTCCCGATATAAAAGTGTACTTTATAATTTTCCGCACGACAGTCCATATGATTATTATACGGCTGATAATAAATTTATACTTCGCGGCGATATTACTACCGCATATCGAGAAGAGCATTACAGTCGATGTATCTCGTTAATAAATGAAAGTAACATTCTACATAGTTCTCCAAATTATTTTAAGGAAATAACAACATTTTATCTGTATGAATCACTAATTAAAGAAAAAAAAATTACCGATGCCATTGTTCTTTTTTATGATATATACTTTGATGAAAATATATATTACTATAAAATAAATTATAAAAATCTTTATGATGTTGTTTTCCAAGATTCGGATAAGTACGCATATTTAAATAATTGCAATGCCTTAATATTAGGATCTCTATTTAATTCTGAATACGATTTATATGAACTTTTAGATGAATATCTTTATAAAAACAATATAGAATTTAATGATTTGGATAGTTTGTTACACAAATTAGATATTAACCAATGCATTTATGTTCTATTTAAAATTTATACGATAGATACATTAAAATATTTCTTCTCAAATATTCAAGATGTTGAAGAATTTCGTCTCAAAGTTTTAATTAAACTAATAAGTATTGATATCGCAAATAAAATACACTATGAGGCAGAAAAAAATGAAATTGAAAAAAATCTATCAGTAAGAAATGTTATTCAAGAAGTAAATGATGCTCGTTTATTTGTAGACGTTCCCAAGCTAAAAGAAATTTTAGTTGAAAAATATACAGATGATTTTAATCGCTTTTGGAATATTGTGCAAGAAAAAAAAGCAACAAAACTCTCAGGTTTTAATTCGTCTCGTAAGCGTAATTGGGAGAAATCCTTAAAGGAGTCTGCCGACAATACATTGGATAAATATGATGATGCTGATTTTATAGCTTTTAAAAACATATATTATTTTGTCCGTCAAAACTTTTTATTTAGTAAAGAATATGGTCTTGATTCTTGTTTAAGTACTAGAATTCGTCACGGTGCTTTAAAAAATCAGTTACGAAGTGTATTTGATTCGTTAAATTTACTAACGTCAAAAAATGGCGCAGATTATATTGATAATTTATTTTGGTCAAATATTATTGAAGATGTTCAGGTAAATCTAGAAGTTCAAACTTTAATTAAAGAATTGAGTAATCGAGTTGATTCATTAAATGACTTTGTTGTTAATGAAGTTATTCAAATAAATCATGAAAATAATTTAAGTAAAAAAAATGGCTTATTTAATTATTATACCACAGATGAAATTCTTTATGAATTTTATTCAGAATATGTTAATTATTTAAATACTGCTGGGGACTCCATTGACACACTACTAAATGATTTGATCCTATTTACAAATTTCACACTTCGAGATAATCTTGTTAGTTACTTTACAATTACTTTATTCGAAAAATATAGAGATATTGTTTTAGAAACTATTGACAAAATTTCTAAGCTTTCTCTTCCTCCTACCATATATCTAATTGAAAATCTAAATAAATCAATAACTGATGTTAAAATTTGTTTAGATGAAGTTTCCAACTGGTTTTTCTTAAACACATCTTCATCTGCGAACCTTCTTATGATTGAAGACATTATTAATGCTAGTTTTGTAATGACTCAGCGATTATATAATAATTATACAATAACTTCAAAGATAAATATATCGTTCGATCAAGTAGCAGGTTATGCCAGTCTGATTTATGTATTTAATATTTTATTTTCAAACTGCATTGTGCACTCAAATTTAGCTGGCAATATTTTAATTACCGTTGACGTTGATTTGGTAGATAATAAATTTGTAAAGATTGATATTTCGAACAATTTTAATAACTTGGATATTAAAAAAGTAACAACTAACCTTGAAGCTATTAAAAAAAATTGGAAAGATTTTTCTAATATTGATAGATCGAATGTTGAAGGACAAAGTGGCTTCGACAAAATAAAAAGAATAATGATTTATGAAGCTAAATGTGTTACCGATCATTTTGATTATTTAATAACTGACAACACTGTAACCGTTTCATTGTTTTTAATTTATAATAAACCATCAGATGAAGAATCTATTAATAATTGAAGATGACAAAATAAAAATTGAAAAATTAGAAGCTGCTTTAGAAGGTTATAATTTAGATATTTCAGAATCATTTCATAGTGGTATCACTGCACTCCGAAATAACACATACGATTTAGTTATTCTAGATATGACAATACCACTTTGGGATCGTTTATCTAATGACATATCTCAAAATTATGAACAATTCGGCGGGGAAAAAATATTACGCGAAATGAAACGTCGATTTATTGAAGTGCCTGTTATTTTATTTACGATGTTTGATAAGTTTCCAGTAGGATGTGAAATTGTAACTTTTAATGAATTAGTTGCTAAATATACGTCGGAATTTCCTTTTTTTAAAGGAGCAGTATTTTATGATTCTATTAGAGATAGTTGGAAAGACGAATTAAAAACCATAATAATGAAAAACTTTGAGTCCTAATATTTCAATTTTAATTGTTGATGATGATCTAATTAAGATTTATAGTATTATTAAAACAATTAAGGAAGTAACATCAACTTCTTTACATATTGATCAAGCATGTGATATAACCGAAGCTTATGCAAATTTAAAGGTTACGAAATACCATTTGTTAATTTCTGACTTGCTTATGCCACTTCATAAAGATGGTCCGCTATTACCTTCTGGTGGTATCATATTGGTAAAAGAATTATATAAAGAAAGAAAAGGTTTATATGTTCCTTTGTATATTTTGGGGCTAACACAACATGAAGAATATGTAACTAATTTTAATAAATTATGGCACGTAATTCTTTATGAATCAGAGAATGAATCATGGAAATCTTATTTAAGAGATTTAATATTTCATATTGAGCGTATTAAAAATTACCTAAATTCTTATATTATTGAAACTATTTTCGTTGAAGGAAAATCTGACAAAATTATAATAAAAAGCACTATTGATTTCTACTTTAAACAGTTATCACCTTCTGTTCTAATTGAAACTTTGGCCACTGGCGCCGGCGCTAGTTGGGTTGAACGTAAAATTTTAATTTGGGCTAAATCACTCAATAAGCATATTGATGGTAAATATATAAAGGCAATTGGCCTTTTTGATAATGATGATGCAGGTGAAAAATCAATTACTAATATATTAAATGTAATAAACGAAAATTCTGCAGAGAGGAGAACATTTTCTCTAATTAGAACTGAATCAAAGTATTCAAATATATTAAAAACAATTAACGAGAAAGGTGTACTGTTAAAAACGACAATTGAAGATTTGGTCTCCATTGCAGTATGGAGGGAAGCCGAGAAGCTGGGATGGCTAACGTCGCGACCCCACTTTGCATTCTTACATTTATCTAAAGATAATATTCATTCTGAATACTTTAAAAATTTAGGTTTCGACGATGACGAAATATTTTTTATTTTACATTCTGTAAAGGATGAATGTAAAGAGGCATTTGCAAATTTAGCAATTACCTCCCAAGAAAATTTACTATATGTTTCGTACATGCTAAAAAATTGCTTTTTTAAATTAAAACTTCTTGATGTTTAAAAAGAATTAGACCAACAAAATTGTACTAAAAAATAAAAATTATATAAAAGTATTACTTTCCATCTTCATATTACATAGTATCGAAATTCTTTTAATTAACACTTAACTTTTACCATTGTTTTAGCTTAATATCCTTAAAAAATTGTTATTCTTAAATACCGAATTATTATCTTAATTATTCATTCATCAGCGATAATAATGATAGTAAATAAATAAAATGTAAAATGAAATATCTAATCTCAATATTACTTCTAATTAGTATTCACTTTAAATGTCAAATAACCGGAAAAATAATCGGTATTAAAGACGGTGATACAGTTGTTGTATTGTTAGATGGTAACATTCAAAAGACACTCCGTTTAGCAGAAGTTGATTGTCCGGAAAATACTCAGCCATTCGGTAAGAATGCAAAGCAATTTACTTCAGATCAGATATTTGGAAGAGAAGTTAAATTTATTGAAACCGATACAGACCGCTATGGAAGAACTATTGCTAAGATATATTATAGTGATAAATATCTTTCCGCAGAGATTATAAAAGCTGGCTTCGGTTGGTGGTATTATCACTATTCAAATGATAAGAATTTAGGTGTACTGCAGCAACAAGCAAAAGATAAAAAGATTGGTTTATGGCACGATGAAGACGCAATTGCTCCTTGGGACTACCGGAAACTAAAGAAAACCGCATTACAAAATAATTAAAAACTCAATATTGTAGTGGAATTAGAAGATCTTTATAAAGAAATTAAATTAGCATTGAATACTGCTGATGGTATTGAGAATTATGTAAAACGTTCTTATGGTTTGGTGTTCGATTATTGCATAGCACGATACGTTTTCTATGAATCCGAATTTTCAGTTTATAAAAGATACAGAACACCTGAAATGGATTTAGAAGAGTATACCATTGAGAATAAAGATTATCATTATATTTTTATTTTACTTTGCGCCATAAAATCTCCAGAGATTTTAGAAATATTAAATTTTATAATTTTACCCACAGATTATTTCACCTTAACTGAAAAATCAATCTTAAGAGAAATAGAAATTTCAAAACGCCTATTAAAATAATAATGATATGTGCTATTATATTTCAAATAATTTAACAAAGAAGGAGATTAAAGACTCTTTTGGAGTAGAGTATAATGGGCCCGAATTTAAGGCCTCTGGTTTCGTCAATGGCTTCTCATACCCTAAAACGCCAATCATAATGGATGAACATCCAGAGGAAGCGATATTAGGTGATTGGGGTTTAATTCCATTCTGGGCTAAAAATAGAGATGTTCAGAAGATGACCCTAAATGCTAGAATTGAAACTCTTACAGAGAAACCAAGTTTTAAAAATTCGGTATCGAATAGGTGTTTAGTTTTAGTCAATGGTTTTTATGAATGGAAATGGTTGGACTCAAAAGGTAAAAATAAAGAGAAATACTTCATCACATTAGATAATGGAAATAAACCGTTTGCACTTGGTGGGATATATAATATTTGGACTGATAAGAATACTAATGAAACTCTTACAAGCTTTTCTATTGTAACTTCTAATGCTAATGAATTGATGGCAGAAATCCACAATTCAAAGGATCGCATGCCACTGGTTTTATCAAAAGAAGCGGAAAAAAATTGGCTATCTGATAGACCTATAGATGACTTCGCTTTTCCACATTACGACCCTGCATTAATTGCATTAAATTTAGATTCTTCTTCATCTCCCAAAACCCTTTTTTAATAAAAATTTGTTAAAGTTCTTTATCGATATTTGAAATGAAAAAAATCACTTAGTATAGTTATAAGCATCTGATTATTAGTTTACTCTAAAATTTAATCCCCTTAACTTTTGTTAAGTATTTAATTTTTTCTTCAACAAATTCTCTTGTTATTTGCTTATGTTCCAGTATTTTGAATACGTATTTCAAAAAACCAAATATTTCATCGTCAACCATTGCAGATAAGAAAACATGTAAATCTCTTTTGTCTGCATCTTCAAAATATTCTTCATCAAAGTTTATGATTGTATCTGCTGATTGCTCCCACCTTTCACGAAAATAACCATCAAATTGAATGTTCTTTTCATCTGCACAAATCCTAATTAATTTCATCGATTCAGAATAAAGATCATCTAATGGTTCTTCCAAAATATGTCCGAAACTTATATTAAATAGTTCGCAAATAGTGTAATGATATAGGTACGCAGGATTTGAAGCAACCATGTCATTAATTTGTTCCCTGAATATATTTCTTAAATCTGTCTGATATTTGGCACTTTGTGCTTTCATAAATAACTCTTCATCACGAAATTGATGATGAAATACTTTACCATTATCTAAGGTAACAACTAGTTGATAATCTTTTTGACCAATTTCTTTAATTTTGATTTCGGATATTATAAATGGGATATACATTAAATGCAATATTTAGTATTATTAATTATTTCTGAAAAGTAAATTTATAATTTTATTTGCTTTTCATCCTACGTTCTCCCCAATTAGAATTATCTTCTTTCTCTATTGCTGTAGATTTTTTAATTGGACTAATTACAAAACCCAACCAACACCTTGCTAACTTTTCTCCATTAATATCTACAGATTGTAGTTTTATATAGAGTTTTACCATCTCATGCAAAAGGAATTCTTTCACTTCACCAGCATTGGCCTTAGTGTAAAAAACATCTATTTGCTGCTTTTTATCGGTCGTTTCCAGTCGAATAAAGGTCTCTGTAATTTTTAAAATTATTCCTGCTATTTCCATTTAGCAAAATTGATACATTTCGTAACAAAAACAAAAAAAACATTGCTACAATTTGTAACAATGTTTAATTGTGTGATTTATATGCTGTTACTAATAGTTAAAAAAAGATTAATAAGTTCAATCGCTTATTATATAAGTTAATTTAAATCTAAATCTTTATTGTTCTAATAGAATATGGTTCTACCTTATTGTTTAATAATTTTAATGTGACTTACTCCTAATTCGTTAGTAATAACTACAAAGTAGATTCCAGTTGGTTGATTGGTTAAATCAAAACTTTTAGTATTAAAGTTAGATATCGTTTGATGATCAATTCTTTTTCCCGAAGCATCATAAATTCTAATGTCCGTATTTCCTACTACTACGTTTTCATTTTTAATATTAAATATTCCCTTACTCGGGTTAGGATAAATTAAATAATTATTCAATATTTTCTGGTTATTTTCTACTGCGAGCGGATTTGAAATAACGCCACCCGATAACTTATATAAGTAAGCGAATGCTTGATAATATTGATTAGCAATATTTAAGTCATGTACGATTAAAGTATTTTCATCGTTTTTATTTTCTGCTGCAGAACTCCAATTATGAGAACCTACTAAAACTAAAGGGTCTGATGAACTGTTGTAATTATCTACGACCATAAACTTGTGATGCATAACCCCTTTTGAAGTATCAGTTCTAACTCGCGCCGCACCAATTTCAGTTTGTAATAATGCTTTCTGGTTCCCTTGCGGGTTCTGCGTATCCATTATAAGTTGTATGGAATACAACCCATTTGTATATTTATCAATTAACGCTGCACTAATATCTGTTCTCGTAATTAGCATAGTTGCGACATTGATGTCAGTATCTGCACTGTTAATGGTCTCAATTATTTTTCCATTAGTACCATCACTAGGACTAAAATAACTATTTACTATTTTTCCACCGATGTTATAGGTATGAGGAGTATTATCCATTTTATAAGGTCCGAATCTAGAATTAAATGGAATAGGAGTAGCGGTTGATGAGCCCCACATTTCTTCAAACTCAATTTGATATCCCAATGCTAACGATTGATCCTGAATTACAATTGCACTGTTTTTGTCCGGACCATCAATTTGTGCCACCGTCCAATTTGTAGAACCCGTCCATACAATTGGCTTATTGGCATCAGAAACGTTTGCATCAAATATTACAAATTTATTGTGCATAATTCCGTAATTTGAATTATTTGGACTCGCTATTCTTGGGATAGAACTGTTTAGCAAAGGAATCATTGCGCTTCCCGTACTTCCATCATAAACGATTCGCACCTGAACGCCTCTTGCAAAAGCATTATTAATTGCTCCGGCTATTCCAGTTGTCGAACTTGGCGAATAAGAGTTGTAAATGGCGATATCTAACGAAGTTGTACATGCATTAATATATGAGATCAACTTGTCATCTAACATATTTCCCAGATTCACTGCATTTTGGCCTTGACTATAAGTAATATCAACAGGATGATTAAAAAATACATCTATTGTTCCAGATGACTTTGAAGGTGCAGCTATAAAACTTGTCTGAAATCCTGTATTTTCTCCTTCAAGTATTTCATACTCCAATTTAATGATGGTGCTTGGCGGCGTATTTTGTAATGTGTAAATGTATTTATCGGTTGTATTTCTTTCTATGGTTACTTCATTGTTGTAATATTTACCACTATACGCTTTAACATTAACAGGATAAGCAAATTTAATATCAATGTTTTGCGAATTATATGTGATAACAAAATCTCTTTCTTTTGATGAAATCTGACTATACAATAAGATACTTTGAAAGAATAGTATTGCAAATAATAGATATTTTTTCATAATTAATTTTTTTGTTAAATTTAAAGTAAAACTACGCAATTTTATGAAGTGTAGAATTGGGAACAATTTGTCGTTTTTCTCATCATAGTAATTTAAACAAATTTGATTATCTCAATAACATGACGGCTATTCTTAGAAGGGCTATTAAAGGTTGGATATAACTTAACAGAGCCTAGCTCGAAATCCCCGCCCTGCCACAGCAAATAACATAATCGCAATTATACGCTAATTGCCAGCGCAAACCGTTGTATTCCGCTCCACTTCGTTGCGTTCCATACAATCCAGCACCATCTTCGCCTATAATTGAAGATTATGTTAAATGCTTTCCTTTTGTTTGGGCAAAGCCCGCACAAGCCACCGCCATCCAGCCGCCAGGTCAGTTATAATTTATTAGGGCAGGACACCACTTGAAGACCTTCTAATCCCCTCCACCCAGCTAAGGATGCACAAAAATGGTGCAGAGAGTTTCGGGATTGGCCATGTGGTTCCAGTCAATAAACTGCTTTTTTTCAGCGGAAACTTGTAGTGGCAGTTTATTCACTTTCACCACCGCGCACAGCAGTATTCCTTGCTGCGAAAAATTGCTCTTGCCACCTCCTTTTTCCAGCACACAGTATTCATACTTTAGTTTCATAGGCTAAGATTTTCAGTGTATGAATACCGCGTTCTGGAAAAGCCACCGCGCAGCAATTTTCCCCATCAATCCATACCGCTGCCTTTCCAACCGCTTGTCAAGTTCAGGCATTTGTTGACTATTTTTGCTTATAGTAAAATTGGTAAAGCACCATTTTTGTGCGAGTTGTTTCCCCCATTTTGCCATCCCTTGTCCATGTTCCTCCAGTAACTATCCGGCGGAGCCGTACAGTCACTTCCGTCACCGCGCGCAGCAGAATGCCGGTACATCGGGTTTTCGATATTGTATTTTAGTTCCGGTGTACCGTCATACAGCTGCCTTTCCCAACGCTCGCCACCGCTCTGAATAATCGTCTTCGAAATAAAGCAGTTTATAGAAACACGATCCCGCCGGTTCTCAATCGGAAGACCCGGCTACAGAAAAAAATAAAAAAAAGAAAGTAAAGGTATACCGTCAGGAAAATGTGCTGTCAATATCAAGCCCTAGCGGGTTTTTTGCAAAAAATATAGCCGTCTAAAATACTACGTCTATATTTTTTGCAAAAAAATATTGCATCGCATTTTCCTTCCAGAAGGGTATTGCACTTTCTTTTTTTTCCTTTTTTCTTTTGAAAAATTTTCATCGAAACATCGTCAATAAATCCAAAGTTTAGTTTTCAGAAAGTACAGTCTGGAATTCCAGTAGTTTTGGAAAATCCATTTTCCAAATGTAAATTTTTAATTTATGTCTCCTAGTTAAAGGCTGTTCAACCCACCCTTAAAGGCTATGTATTCCACCTTATTAAACAGACCGAAGCAACATAAAGCAAAACACAGAAAAACCTGCCTAAAAGACAGGTTCTCACAAATAACCAAATTACACAAACGATTTATAACCAGTTGATTAGGCTTGTTTTATTTAAAGTTTTCACCAGGTTTGGAAACGTTTTTTCCGTATTCTTCTGAACTTACAGCGGTCTGACTGACTGCACCGATGATGGTTCCACCCAAAAGTAAATAGCCGCCTATAGAAATAATTCCTGCAGGTAAAGAAACTGGAGAAGCAATCAGAGCACCACCAACCGCAGAAAGGGTAAGACCTAGATTTCTCATAACCCTAAACCATTTTGGCGTAGGTGCTTGCATTCTGCTGACTAGATTTAGATTTCTATTTTTCATGGTCTTGATTTTTAATTTGTGTAAATTCCATTTTGCTGATCCTTTGTTCCAAATATTCGACCTTTTGATTTAGAAGTTCGTGGCCGTTCTTAAACTCTGATTTTATGAGCAATGCAGTAGTCTTGACTTCTGTCAGATTTTCTCCCATCTTCCGGAAATCATTATGAAGCTGCCGTATAAAAAAAGCAACAACTGCCAAAAGAACACTACTTGTAAAGCCAAAAAAAATGCTTACTGTGATTTCATTTTCCATCATTTCATATTTTTAAAATTGGAAAATATTTTCAATCACAATACCAGGATCCTTGCTTTTTGCAACGGATAACAATTTTGGATAAATCATTTTGTAAGCATCAGTACTTTGCAATACTTGAAATTCACCATCTTTTTTAATCCAGGATAGACCACAAAGTGGACAACCTGCGGTTTCGCTGATTACATTTCCGATATGAATATAAACTGCGCTGAAAGTCGGAAGTCCGGCAATCTCAATCATGCCTTTATGATTGCTACCAAATTTTTGAGAATATTTGGTGTTCATTGCGCCAACCGTATTAACCTTTAAAGCAAATGATCCAACCGGAATAGCAGTTTGTTTCATGATTTTAACTTGTCGGATTTTATCCTCCAATAAAAAACATTGGAAAATGCCATCGATATACAAGTGGGAAAGTGTGCTGTTTTTGCCTTCGGCAACTCTAATTATTTTTGTTTTCATTGTGTTTTGTTTAAAATGTTGAGTACACTGTTTAAAGGGATTCAATCAAAAAAGCCTTCTATTTTGAAGAAGGCTTTGAAAGATTTATTATTAAAATACTTCTACGATCCGCAAACAGTTTCCACTCGCAAACGGATAATATTGTCCGTTCACTTGCTGATAAAACTCAATGCCAATACACTGAACAACTGAAACGTCAGGCCCTAGTACAGGAGCACCCGGTAGAGCTGCATTAATTGTTGCCCCAGTATAAGTGGCATTCATCGGAATATAAGCTGAATAAGCGATGTCACTCAGTTCATTATTCACGTTGTCATCTGGATCATAACTTCCGGTAGTTGGATTGTATGAAAAATCAGACAGTACCGCTAACGCATGAAGAATACGGAAGTGGGTTGCGCCTCCTGGAGCAGAAATCATTTCAACTGGATTAAATGCAGGAAGAATCAAATCGCCCTCATTTCTATCTACGGTATGATTCACGTCGTACGGCGCATTAAAAACACCATTGATGGAAATGTTTTTATCAAACTCGAATCCTTCAAGGTATTTTCTTTGTGTAGAAATTTCAATCTTACGGTAACCTCTGGCTTCAGTTCCATCTTCCAGATTGATTTTCTTCATTACTGAAGTTAATCTTCCGGTAACTTGCGGATCCGTAAACGTTCCCATTAGTGAGGAAAGAGCTGTTCTAAGAGATTTCCCTGCTTTTGCACTGCCTCCGAACTCGTTCATGTTTTCACGGGTTCTTTCGAACTCCGGTGCTGTTTTCACTTGTTGAGCAGTTGGTCCACCGACCATGCCGGCAAAAAATCCTTTTTGCCCTTTAATTTTGAAATGTCTTACGTCGCCAATAGTTCCGACATACTTCATAAGACCTTTTTGTCTTGCCATGATATTAAATTTTTAAAATTAGAAATGAATAAAAAACACTGTTGTCTAGACAGTTATAAATTTCTTCATTTATCTTTACATGAACAATACATAAAATACTGTAAACCAATGAAATACAAAGCATCAACACCAAATGAGAGGGCAAGTAAAGGCAATGCTTCAGAGAATCCTTCTTTTAAATATTTTCAAATTCCTGGGATTTGCACAGAAACATTTTGGATCATCGAAAGAGTTTTGGATGGTGACAGTTTAATCGTCAAAGAAGAGTTTGGGAAAGACACCAAAGAAATTCGCCTTTATGGGCTCGATGCACCGGAAGTGCATCTTAGCCGGAAAATGCGGGAGGATGAAGCTAAAAGTCGTATTCCTGCAGGCCTTCTGCTTCAGTACGGTCTTATGAGTTTGGATTATGTTTTACAGATCGCACCACCTGGAACCCGGATTACCATTTTAACGGAAAGAAAAAACCAATTAGACTTCTGGCTGCGCCAACTAGCCTATGTGATATTACCGTCTGGAGAATGTCTGAATGAACTATTAATAGCAAATGGCTGGGCAAAAGCCAGCCATTCCTATTATTGTTCTATGAATGCAGAATACCAATCATTAAATTTTCACGCGAAACTAAACAAGAACGGTATCTATCTGCATACCAATATTTTCTAATTTGTTGTACCTATGTTGTACCTATACTTTTAAAACTATGTATAAAGCCCTTGTCTAAACACGCCCCTGCAAATACTTCTGCCATTCCCAAGTTGTGCGCAGCGCCTCTTCTAAAGTAGTATCTGCTTTCCAACCCAGTTCTCTTTCTGCTTTATCAGCGTTGGCATAAGCGATGGTAATATCACCAGCTCTCCGCTCACAGATTTGATAAGGAACTTTCACATCATTTGCCGTTTCAAAAGCTTCAACCACTTCTAAAACCGACGAACCTTTTCCAGTTCCCAGATTGTAAATATCAATTAAGGTTTCTGAAGTTTCATTCATTAATTTCTGCAACGCTTTTACGTGAGCTTTCGCTAGATCAACCACATAAATATAATCGCGAACTGCAGTTCCATCTGGCGTCTCATAATCATTTCCCCAAATCGATAATTTCTCGCGAATTCCAGACGCCGCTTGTGTTACATAAGGAACAAGATTATTAGGAACACCAATTGGCAATTCACCTAATAAAGCAGTTGGATGCGATCCAATCGGATTAAAATATCGAAGTAAAGAAACTTTCTTTTTGTAAGCCGTGGCAAAATCTTTCAGAATTTCCTCGCCCATTTGCTTGGTTTTTCCGTAAGATGATTCCGGCATTTTCAGCGGTGTATTTTCATCGATTGGTTGTTGGTCTGCCTGACCGTAAACCGTACATGAAGAACTGAAAATGAAATTAGAAATATTTCTATCTTTAAATTCCTGAAGAATATTAATTAGAGAAAACAAATTATTCTCATAGTAATCCAAAGGCTTTTCCTGGCTCTCTCCTACTGCTTTGAACGCTGCAAAATTAATACAGCCATCAATTTCGTAAGCCTCAAAAACTTGATAAAGTAATTCCTTACGTCTCAAATCAAATGGAAAAAAAACGGGTCTTTTACCTGCTACTTTTTCAATATTATCGAGAATAAATTTCTCCGAATTAGACATATCATCAACAATGATGACATGAAAATTATTTTTTAAGAGTTCTACCACCGTGTGGGAACCAATGTAACCGAGACCGCCGGTAACGAGTATTGTCTTCATTAAATGTCTTTTTGTCCTATTGTTTCTATCTCGTTATTGATAGGTTTATGTTTAAAAATTAGAGAAATAATAAAAGGAATTATCGGTATTAAAGACAATATGAGAAATCCTAAAAAAAAATCATCTTGTCTACTTTTGTAATCATTTCTCTTATCAAAATAAGAAAATGTCAAAAATAAAAGGCTGAAAAAAGTTGTTAGACTGAAATATAAAAAGAATTTAGAAGATTCTTTAAAAATTTTGATCATTGAAATTAGTAGAAGTGCAAAAATTAAATAGACCGTTGGAAGATAGAAAAACTTCTCCTTACCTCCTTCTGCAATCACATCACTACCGAATACACTCTTTATAAGAATACTTCCAATAAATAATAAAAGTCCAAAACAATATATTATTAAAATAAAGTAAATGATTTTGTACTTAAAAATCCTCTCCTCGTGCATCAATCTATTTATTCATAAATTCCAACACCGCATCCGAAATATATTTCAACTGCTCATCATCTAATTCAGTATGCATTGGCAAAGAAATAACTTCTTCTAAAAGTTTGTCCGTATTTACAAAATCAGCATCGTTACTATCTTGAAAATAAGCTTTTTGTTTTCTCAAGGCAACTGGATAATAAATCATCGCAGGAACTTCTTTCTCTGTTAAGAATTGTTGCAATTCATTTCTTTTTCCGTTAAGAATTCTCAATGTATATTGGTGGAAAACGTGCGTAGAATGTTCTGCTCTTGTCGGTGTTAAAATGTCTTTACACTCAGCAAATGCTTCATCATAATAATCTGCAGCTTTTCTACGAGCTTCATTATAAGTATCTAATAAAGTCAATTTTTTTCTTAGAACCGTCGCTTGAATACTGTCTAAACGGGAATTTACACCAACCTCATCGTGGTAATATCTTTCGTACATACCGTGATTTACAATTCCTCTGATCTTATATGCAAGTTCATCATCATTGGTGAAAATAGCTCCACCATCACCGTAACATCCTAAATTTTTAGAAGGGAAAAATGAAGTCGTTCCTAAAATCCCCATTGTTCCGGATTTCTTAACGGTTCCATCAGAAAAGGTAAACTCAGAACCAATTGCTTGAGCGTTATCTTCAATAACAACAAGATTGTGTTCTTTGGCAATCTTTAGAATTTCTTCCATATTGGAACATTGACCGAACAAATGAACTGGAATAATCGCTTTTGTTTTCGGCGTAATTGCAGCTTTCAGTTTTTCAGTATCCATCGTAAAAGTATCGTAATCAACATCAACTAAAACAGATTTCAACTTCAGTAAATGAATAACTTCTACCGTTGCTGCAAAAGTAAAATCTGCGGTAATTACCTCATCGCCTTCCTGTAAATTCAAGGCCATTAACGCAATTTGCAGAGCATCGGTCCCATTTGCGCAAGGAATAACATGTTTTACATCCAGATAAGTTTCTAATTCGGATTGGAAAGATTTAACTTCAGGTCCATTAATAAATGCTGCAGTATTTAACACATTGAGAATCGCATTATCTACATCTGATTTTATTTTATAATATTGACTTTGAAGGTCAACCATCTGAATCTTTTTCATATGAAATTTTTATTAAATTTTATTGGTCATATGCAATCGCCTATCTTCATTAGTGTTTCTTTACACAAAATGTTAATCGCGATTTCATAAAAAAATATTTCCTCAAATTTACTAAAATTAAGTTTTTTAAAAAATTAATTCGCTTTAATGTTTTTTTAATATATCACAAAATTTGTTATTTTTTGACTATCAACGACTTATGGAATAATTTTAGATAAATTCCTAACAATTAACTTAAAATAAACTATTATGAAAACGACTAAATTTTTCTTAATGTTGTTCTTAATAATTGCTTTCGGAACAACCGAATATTTTGCACAAACTGTTGATGCAACCACACCAACAACCAAAGCGAAAAGAAAATACACCAAAAAAACCGACGCCTCTTCGGCGCAAGTTGTTTCATCAAATAGTTCAGATAATTCAGCACCTACTTCACCGAAACCAAAAAGAACTTACACTAAAAAATCAGATGCTTCTATAACTCCAGCAGCTTCTACAATGCAAACTACAACTGATAACAGTTCACCAAAACCAAAAAGAACTTACACCAAAAAAACAGATACTTCTGTACCTCCAGCTGTTTCTACAATGCAAACTTCAACTGATAACAGTTCACCAAAACCGAAAAGAACTTACACCAAAAAATCAGATGCTTCTGTAACTCCAGTAGTTTCTACAATGCAAACTACAACTGATAACAGTTCACCAAAACCGAAAAGAACTTATACCAAAAAAGCTGATGCTTCTGTAACTCCAGCGGTTTCTACAATGCAAAATACAACTGATAACAGTTCACCAAAACCTAAAAGAACTTATACCAAAAAAGCTGCTGAAAACTCAGTTGCTCCAACAACAAATACGGTTCAACCTACAACACAATATTCACCAGCCGTAGCACAAAGAAATACAACTCCTGCACAAGCAACTGTTAAACAACCTTATAATCCTTCAAATGATGGAACCTATAATGGACATCAAGTTCTTGTAGGACCAAGAGGCGGAAAATACTATATTAACAAAAACGGAAACAAAACATACATTAAATAACACTATTAAAATATATTATTAAAAAATGCTGAAAAATCTTCAGCATTTTTCTATTTTTGTTACACTTTAATAATTTATTAAAATGAAAAAATCTATATCTTTTTTTATTCTTTTAGTATTTGTTTTTACCAGTGCACAGACAGAACTTGTTTTTGTTTTCTTTAAAGACAAACCAAATAAAGAAGCGTTTTATACAAATCCACTTTCTGAATTGACTCAGAAATCTCTGGATAGAAGAACTAAATTCGGAATTGCACTGAATGATCAGGATGCCCCAATTGAACCAACCTACATTCAAAATGTCAAAAATCTTGGATTTACGGTAAAGGATTATTCAAAATGGATGAATGGTGTGGCTGTAAATGCAACGACAGCACAAATTTTAAACCTTCAATCACAACCTTATGTTCAATCTGTGGAAAGTTTCATTAAACATCCACCCGGCGGAAAATCAGAAATCAAAAAAGTAAATAAATTCGAAGAGTTTAATAATACTTTAGGTAAAACTAATTTTAATTACGGATCAGGTTTAGCACAAATTAATCAGGTTAATCTTCGACCGTTGCATATCGCAGGATTTACAGGAACTGGAGTAACAATCGCGGTGATTGACACCGGATTCCCAACTGTAAATACCGGTTCTGTGTATGCAAGAATAAGAAATAATGGACAAATAAAAGGCGGTTATAATTTCGTTAATAAAAGTTCTGACATTTATAATTCATCGTTAAATAATCATGGATCCTACTGTTTAGGAGTTATTGCCGGATATGTAGACAATAGTTTTGTAGGTACTGCACCTGATGCTGATTTCTATTTATACGCATCTGAAGATGCTGACAATGAAATCCCAGAAGAGCAATTGTACTGGGCTGAAGCTGCGGAAGAAGCAGACCGAAAGGGAGTTGATTTAATCACTACTTCTTTGGGATATTACGATTTCGATGATACTCGCTATAATTTATTATACTCGGATATGAATGGGACAACATCATTTATTGCTAGAGTAGCACAAATCGCCACCGAGAAAGGAATATTTGTACTAGCTGCCGCTGGTAACGAAGCACAAAAACCGTGGCATTACATCATCACGCCTGCAGATAACGCAAAAGTATTTACGGTAGGTGCCGTAACTTCCACTGGCGCAAGCTCTACCTTTTCTTCATTTGGACCCAATTCAGTAGGCGTCATAAAACCTGATGGAAGTGCAAGAGGAACTTCAACTTATATGGGTTATAATAATTCTGTGACCTCAAGCAATGGAACTTCTTTTGCAACACCACTTGCAGCAGGTGGAGTCGCTTGTTTAATTCAAGCAATGCCGACAAAACCAATAGCGGATGTGAGCAATTTACTCCGACAAAACGCTTCCCTTTATCCAAATACCGACCCACAAAAAGGATATGGAATTTTGAATTTTGGTAAAGCCTGGAACACTACATTATCAACAATAAACGTCGGCAATAAATCGATGTTACAAATTTATCCAAATCCTGTAGCTAAAACATTTACCATTAAAACAGATGAAAAAATAATTTCTGTGGAATTGTACGATACTTTAGGACGCAAAGTTCAAACATTGAAAAATGAAAAAACTAATAATATCGAACGATTAGCAAATGGTGTTTATTTTGTAAAAGTACAAACCGACAAAAATCAATATATCGAGAAACTTATTAAGGAATAACGATTTTATTTAACTACAATAGTATTATTTTAATTCTTAATTTAGAAGAGTAAAAAAGGATTTGCACACTTCAATTTCCGAGGGAAATCTTAATTCTCCTAACTCCTTAACAAAAATCTTAATGGTGAAATCTTAACAATTTTATCCCATAAAAAAAGACCTTCATTTCAGAAGGTCTTTATCTTTAAGCCGAGTTTCGACTGGCATTAATATTTCCGAAAAGTGAACGCATCACCAGTTTTTCGTAAGCTGAACGATTGCCTTCTTCTTTTTGAATTTTAATTAAAGCATATTGTTGAATACTTAAAAGCGGCAACACAATCTTTTCACGAATTTTCACTGACATGCGAGAAAGCGGTTCTTCTTCCATTAATTCATGGAAGCCGGTTAACTCGAGCATCATTTCTTTTGACAGATTATATTCCTCAAAAAGTATGGTCCAGAATTTACCAAACTTTTCGTTTTTCTTCATGTAAAAAGTGAGCGGAAAATAAGATTTATTCATGCTCATCATTGAGTTTAAGACCAAAGTTTTAAAGAAATCATAACCTTTATACAAACTCTTAACTTCATCAAATCGGCCTTGATTTTCTAATTCTTTTAAGGCAAATCCGAATCCGAAAAACCCGGGAACATTCTGCTTGAGTTGACTCCAGGAACCCACAAAAGGAATCGCACGCAAATCTTCAAATTTCAATTCGCCATCTCCACCTCTTTTCGTCGGGCGACTTCCAATATTGGTTTTTCCGTAATATTCGAGCGTACTCATTTCCTGTAAATATGGAACAAATCTCGGATGCGCTTTTAAATCAGAATATTTTTTATAACTGATTTCCGCTAATTCTTCGATGAGTTTTCGTTCGCTTTCACTCAAATCTTTTTTAGCATTTTTAAAGACATCGTTTTCAATTCCCGCAGTCAACAGCTGTTCAAAATTATATTTTGCCTGATCTTTATTTCCGAAAACGCTCGTAATTGTTTGTCCCTGAACCGTTAATTCGATTTGATGATTGGCAATCGTTTTACCTTGTGAAGCATAGAAATCATGCGTCTTGCCGCCACCTCTTGCGGGCGGTCCACCTCGACCATCGAAGAAAATAACTTTAATTCCATATTGGTCAGAAATCTTGGTCAGCTGTTCTTTGGTTTCATAAATTTCCCAATTAGCCTTCAGATAGCCGCCGTCTTTCGTTCCATCAGAAAAACCTAGCATAATGGTTTGCGCATTTCCGCGTCGTTCCAAATGCTTTTTATAAACCGGAAGTTCATACAATTGTTTCATCACATTTTCACCTGCATCCAAACCTTCCATGGTTTCGAAAAGCGGCACAATATCCATATTGATGTCTTCTTCTTTATAACCACAAAGTCGGAAAAGTGCGTAAACGTTCAACACTTCTTTGATATGATCAGAATTTGAAATAATGTAACGATTCATTCCTCTTTGACCATTTTTCTGTTGAATACCTTTGATATTATAAACGTTCTGTAAAGTGTCTTTTGTAATTCCTTCGAATTCATTTGGATCTAAAACCAGATCAGTATTCAAAAGCCAATTCAACTTTTCTTCAACAGAACTTGTTTCACTATTTAAACCTGATTTTTTAGCGATAATCGTATCGATCACTTCCTGATGAACGCGACTGTCTTGTCGAATATCCAACGTTGCGAAATGAGTTCCGAAAATTTTCACGCGGTCTTTGAAATCTTCCAAAAGATTTTTAAAAAGGCCGTTATGCTGTTCGACCAGAATATTTTCAGCTTCTTCAATTTTTATTAAAATTTGGTCGGCAGAAATATCGACTTCTTCTTTAAAAATAGCATCGTATAAATCATCACTTAACTTATCTAAAACTTCAGAAACTCCACGGAAACTCAATCGTCTTCTTAATTTTTTCAAATGTGCATAATACGATTTCAAAATAGAAAGATGAAGTTCTTGGGCGACTTGCTGCGTGATTTCTGCTGTAACAAAAGGGTTTCCATCACGATCTCCTCCAGGCCAAAAACCCATTTGAATCACATTCTGAGCTGGCGTAAAATTTTGTGTACTGAATGAGTTTTTTAATTTTTTATACAACTCGCCAATCGTGTCATAGTAAACGTAACGCAGATAAAAAATAATACTCAACGCTTCATCAAGCGGCGAAGGTTTTTCTTTATTAAGGAAAGGAGTTTTTCCTAATTGTTGCAAAAGCATATCAATTTCGGTAATCGAATCACTATTAATCGCAGAACGTAAATCATGTAAAATCCGCTGAACAGAATTGGGATAAAACTGCGTTGGATGCGCGGTGAAAACGACTTTAATAGCGAAGTCTTTTAACTTTTTTCTGGTCGCATCTAATTGATGTTCCTGCAATGCTCTTTCGTGAAGTTGAAGAATCGTGCCTGCATCGCTGTCAGAATGTAATTTCGGAAATGCAGCATCTTCAGTACTGTCGTATAAAACAACTTGCCTTTCGATATATTGAATGATTTTAAAAAGCAATTCTGTTTTCTGTTCTTCAGTTTTGAGTTCGGTGTGTTTGCTGAAAAACTCTTCTACAATTTCTTCCGGGCTTTTCCCGGCTTCGTAACCCGCTTTACTTTCCTCATAAAGAAAAGGCAACAGCATGCCAATATTCGACATTTTATCATACGGCAAACTCATAAAGAGCGAGTTGTAGATCTGGAACTTATTCTCGACCAATTGGCGGAATTTTTCTTTTTTTTCTTCGTGTAGCATCTAACAAATTTAGGACATTTTAATTCTTAATGAAATAGTTTTTCAAATAAATAATTATCATTTTCATAATAAAATCGTATCTTCATTAGATGAAATTTCTAAAAATAATCTTTATTTTATTTTATACACTTTCTTTTTCACAAAAGGGATTTGAAACTTCAAACCAAAATAAAACCGTTATTCCTTTTAAACTGATTAATAATTTAATATTCGTTCCTGTTAATATTAATGGAGTGGATTTAACTTTTTTATTAGATTCCGGAGTCAATGAAACAATCCTCTTTAGTTTAGATCGTAAAGAAATTAACTTTAATGATATTGAGAAAATAAAGTTTTCAGGCTTAGGTGAAAGCATAGATATTGAAGGTTTAAAATCAGAAAATAACATTGTCACTATTGGAAAAAACTACAAAGATTCTAAACACACGGTTTTCATTATTCTAGATGAAAGCATTAATTTCTCTTCGCATGTTGGCATTCCGGTAAATGGAATTATTGGTTATCATTTTTTTAAAAATCATCAAATTGAAATTAATTATACTTCAAAAAAAATCACCGTTTTTAATGATGAGAAAACCTTTAATAATCAGCAGAAGAGATTTACAGCATTCCCCATAACTATAGAAGGCAATAAACCTTATATATTGGCTGACGTGGAAATGACTGATCAAAAAGTAAGCTCTAAAATGTTGATTGATTTGGGAAATAGTGACGCAATCTGGCTTTTCCCAAAACTGATTGAAAATTTTGAGTATAATCGCCCCAATATTGATGATTATTTAGGCCGTGGTTTTAATGGGGATATCTTCGGAAAGAGAAGCAGAATCCATCGTTTATATTTAGGAAAATTTACTTTCGAAAAACCTCTTACGGCGATGCCGGATGAATTTTCAATACAACATCTAAATTTAGTACCCAACCGAAAAGGTTCTATTGGAAACGAAATCCTAAGACGATTCACGGTAATTTTTGATTATCCTTCTCAAAGAATTCTATTGAAAAAAAACAAAAACTATTATCTTCCTTTTCTATTTAACAGCAGTGGTTTAGATATTCAACAAGACGGCATGACTTGGGAAAAGGATCTGGTAACTGTTGCAACAAGAAGAAGTACAAGAACTCCAGACGGCCAACAAATCATAGAGCAACCAGAAAAATTTCATTATAATTTCGTGTTAAAACCAAAATTTTCAGTTGCGGGATGTCGAAAAGATTCGCCATGTTTCGTGGCAGGAATTCGTAAAAACGACCAACTCATCAGCATTAACAAAAAAACTGTTGGTGATATGACTATGCAGAAAATCAATGACTATTTCAAAGAAGATGATGGAACAAAAATTCATTTAGAAATAGAACGAAATGATCAGGTACTGAATTTTATAATTACTTTAGAAGACCCAATTCCCTACGAAAAATGAAAATTGAAGAAACTGCTATTGACCATATTCGGTCACGACCACGATTTAAAATATTCACTGAAATATCCAGAGATGAATATGCCATTTATTTAAAACGTTTTCTACAGAAAAACTCTGCCGAATTTGAAGGAAATGTGAATAAGGAAATCTCGATCATCACGGTTCGCACTGAGGGAAATCACTATTGGAACCCTTGTCTTGCCCTAAGAACAGAAATTGATCCAGAGGAAAACAAAACCGTCATCCGTGGAATTTTCGGACCGACTTCTGCAGTCTGGACTTTTTTTATGTTTCTCAATTTTATTTTCGGAATTATGTGGATGGTCGCCATCACGATCTGGTACGTCGAAAAACAGATTAAAAGTCATGATTTTCCTTGGGCCTTTTCCTTCTCCATCATCATGCTGGTTTGCTTAGCCTTAACTTTTATGGCAGCAAGAATCGGTAGATTGAAAGGAAAGAAACAAATGCAAAAATTAAGAGCATTCGCTGAAGAATCGATTCGTAATTTCGAAAAAAATTAAGCAGCTACTTTTTCACCAGCTTTTGCAGCATTTAACTCAGAGCGAACATCATCGGTTCTCTTTTGCTCTTCAAGAATTTTTGAAAGATTGGGTTTGATGATTTCATTCAATTCTTCTACAGAAATATTATCAGATTTCGGGTCTTGAATTAAATTTTTCCAAGGTTTTTTTGCGCCCCATTTATAATCTCCAAAAACGATAACGGGAGTTCCGTTTGCTCTTAAGGTTGCGCCACCTTTATTTAGAACCCACTGATCTGCCCAGCCGTATAAAAATTTGGCATCATTCATCAACAATCTTAAGCAAGAGTGCGACGCCGGATAACCCGGTAAATCATATTGATGCCAACCGATTCCTAAAGTATTATGAATATTAAAATTATAAGGAAGTTTCCACTCGCTGGATACGCTGGAAATTGACAATTCTTTTTTCCAGTTAGCAAACGTTAAACCTCGTTTTGTTTGCGCTGCTTTTGAACCCATACTCGTAGGGCCCCATTTAATTAATTTTCCATTTTCGTAGGAAGCAAAAGCTTGAATTGGATAAGAAAAAAGGACCATTTTATGTACCTCTTTTAATATTTCTAAATGATAAGGAAAAGGAGCATAAGCCATTAAAGTAGAATCTATTTTATTAGGAATTGCAAGCGTATCTGCACGCCATTTATTCTTTAAATCAAGACGGTTTATCGCCAGAATAACATACTGATCTTCTTTTGAAAATTCTTTATTAAAAGCAGACATCGCTGAATCTTTTTTCTTTTTTGGAAAAATAAAAGACCTATAAACAATCGTATTCTTTTTAATAGAATCCTGGATTAAAGAATCTTTTTTAACCGCTGCTAGAGAATCATTTTTTTTGATCTGAATATCTTGCGAAGGTGATTGTCCTTTTTCACATTGTAAAGCAAAGGAAATAACTACGACTAACGCAGCAAAGTTGACGAGTTTTTTTTGAGAAAGTGTAAACATGGTTTATTTTAAATAAGCAGTTACTTTGCAATAACAGTACCACTAACAATGGTAATGAATACATTTTAAAGTTACTATTTAAAATTTAAACCTTAACCTTATTTCAACAAATTGAGCCCTTTAATATAAAGGGCTCAAAATCAGAGATATTCGTGAAAAATTAATTTCTTAAATTCGATATTAAATTACTTATCTATTTTAATATAGTCAGGATCTAACTCCTTCTTTTTTGAAGGTAAATTCATGAGTACAATCGCAAAAAGGATTAAAGCGATTCCCATCCATTGAATTAAAATAACCTTTTCTCCCAATAAAACAAAGGCCATGGTTACAGAAACCGGAAGTTCAAGCGAAGAAACAATACTTCCCAAACCTAAGCCCGTTTTTGGAAATCCAAGATTAAATAAAGTCGGTGGAATAATCGTTCCGAACAAAGCCAGTATAAAACCGTACGTATAAAAAATCGAAAAATCAAAAGGTTTGATATGATCCGTATTATCAGTAAAATTTAAATAAAATGATTTTAAAACATCAAAATGTAAAGGTCCAATCTGTGCGAAAAATAGAAATAAAAACACAACTACAGCTCCTCCAGAAAGCATAATCATACTTTTCTTAAGCACGGGAATATGAGTTGCTATTTTATTTGAGGTAAACATCGTCATGCTAAAAGAAGCTGCTGCCATCAATCCCCAAAAGATTCCATGCAAATCTAATTTAACGTCCAGATTAATCATGTTCGTTGCGAAGAATGTTCCAATCAAAACAATGACAGTCGCTACCACTTTTTTGGCGTTAGGGAATTTTTTCGATATCACACTTTCAATCACAACACTAAACCAAACCGATTGCATTAATAATACAATTGCGATTGACACATTAATATATTGAACGCAGATATAGTAGAATAAACTGGTACAGCCTAAAGACGTTCCTGCCAGCATCAACATTTTAATCTCTTTCGAAGATGGTTGAGAAAGTGGTTTTTTAGAAGTCTTCTTCTGTATCAAATTTAAAATAAACAAACCTGTTAATCCTAAAACAAACTGAGCCGTAGTAACCTCAGAAGTAGTATATCCGTCTTGATATGACAATTTAACAAAAGTGGCCAGCATGCCGAAAATACTTGCTCCAAGCGCAACATACAAAACCCCCTTTAACATATTTTTCTTTTCCATAATTTTTTTCAGCCTGCAAACTTACGATTTTATAAATTTGTGGCCGTAACTAAGTGGAAAATAAAAAGTCATTGGTGGATAAGTTTCCTGAATTTGCGAAATATGCAAAATAGATTTACTTCGACGCTGGGAATGTTTTTTTTGATATTGAAAAAAAGTATCTAATGGAAAAAAAGTTTTTAAAACCGCTATTTTTGATACAGTTTCAAATATTTTTCTGCAGATTTTTCCCAGGAGAAATCAAAATTCATATTCGACTGAACCAACTGTTTCATTAAACCTTCTTTGTGATAAATATGCAAAGCGCGATGCATTGCATGAACTGCAGCATTTGCACTTGCTTCACCGAAATTGAGTCCGCTTCCACCAGTTGAGAGATCTTCTACCGTATCACGTAAACCACCAGTATAACTAACAATTGGAACTGTTCCGTATCGCATGGCGTACATTTGATTTAAGCCACAAGGTTCAACTCTGGATGGCATTAATAAGAAATCGGAAGAAGCATAAATTTTATGAGATAAATATTCTTTGTATCCCAAATCTAAAGCAAAGTTTGAATACTTATAAGAAAGTTCAGTTAAGTGATTTTCAATATTTTTATCTCCGGAACCAAGAATGATTATATTCAAACCACCGTACGTTTCTTCAATACTTTTCGCCACAATTTCGGGTAGAAAATCTGCTCCTTTTTCACCAGCAAATCTTCCGATGAAACTGAAAAGTGGCAAGTCAGGATTTAATCCATATTCTTCACAAATTTCCTTTTTATTTTTCCATTTTCCGGAATCAGCATCTTTTTTTCCATAATTGAAAGCCAGGAAAGGATCGACTTTCGGATCCCAGATTTCAGTATCGATACCGTTGATAATGCCGTATGCTTTGGCATTTTCTTGTCTAACCAAAGTTTCTAAACCACGGAAACTTTCAAAAAGCTCATCCATATATCCGCCAGAAACCGCATTGAAAGCGTGGCAACATTTAATCATCGTCGCTAATGGATTAATGTAACCGTCCCAATCGAGCAAGCCCCATTTTCCACCATCAAACCAAGGAAAATAACTCGCCATTTCCCAGCTCATCTGACCTTGATATTCTCCGTTGTGAATTGTTCCGATGGTTTTTACTCCTTTTAGAAAATCAAACTCCGGACAATTTTCTACCATAAAAGGAACCAGGCCTGTATGATAATCGTGGCAATGCAAAACATCTGGCCGAATCTTCATCGCCGTTAACCAATGTAAAACGCCATGTTGAAAAGCGAGAAACTGTTGACTTTCATCCCAATATCCATATGGATTATCACGATCCAAAAGTCCGGGAATCTTCACCAAATACAAATCAAAACCTAAAACCTTGGATGTTTCCTTCATCACCATCACCTGAAAAGTTTGATTATGCTGATGAATCCAACCATCAAAAACAATCTCGAAACCATGTTCATGCACAAAAGGTTTATTGTACCACGGCATAATCACACTCGCTTCTACCCCTTTAATTTTATTGAGATATTTAGGCAATGCTCCCACCACATCGGCAAGTCCACCAACTTTGGCGACAGGATAACATTCGATAGAAAGGTTGAAGATTTTCATTTTATAAATTCAGATTAGATTGGACTTTATTATTTCTTAGTCTTTTTAATTGCTGCAGATTCTTTTTTAACCGCTGGTTTTTTGGTCGCAACTTTTTCTTTTTCTATTTTTTTCTGTCTTAAAATAACTCCGGCAAGAGGTGGTAATTTTAGTACAATTGCATTGGGTTTGTACATCCATTCATCATCTTCTTCATCTACGATTTCTGCTTTTACGCCACTTCCCGCAAATTGCTCGTCATCTGAATTAAGGATTACTTCCCAATTCGTTCCTTCATTAACCCCAATTTTATAATCAAAAACTCTTGGCGTCAAATTTAAAACAACCATTAAAACATCATCTTCCTTTTTCCCTTTTCTTAAATAAACATAAATGGAATTATCATCATCGTTTGCTTCGACCCATTCCATACCATCTGGCGAGAAATTATTTTCGTAGAGTGCGGTTTCTTTTCGGTATAAATGATTTAGTTTTTTAACAAAATCATGCATTCCTTTATGAACATGATATTCCAGCAAATGCCAATCGAGACTTTTTGTAAAATCCCACTCATGAGTTTGTGCAAATTCGTCACCCATGAACAAAAGTTTTGCTCCGGGATGCGTAAACATATAAAGATACAAGGCTCGAAGGTTCGCAAATTTCTGCCATTCGTCACCGGGCATTTTATAAATTAAACTCGCTTTTCCGTGAACGACTTCATCATGAGAAAGCGGCATCATGTAATTTTCATTATAAACATACATGGAACCGAAAGTCAATTTATTGTGCTGGAATTTTCTTTCGACCGGATCTTCTTTAAAATAATTTAAAGTATCGTGCATCCAACCCATCATCCATTTCATACCGAAACCAATTCCACCTTCGTGAACGGGTTTTGTAAGCATTGGGAAATCTGAACTTTCTTCTGCAATTGTAATAATATCTGGAAATTCTTTATAAACTGCTTTATTAAAATCCTGTAAAAATTTCTTGGCTTCTAAATTGACATTTCCACCATAAATATTCGGTTCCCATTCGCCTTCATTTCTGGAATAATCCAAATGCAACATCGAAGTTACGGCATCTACACGAAGTCCGTCAGCATGATAACGATCGAACCAAAACATTGCGTTGCTTATTAAAAACGATTTCACTTCCGGTCTTCCGTAATTAAAAATATAAGATTTCCAGTCAGGATGAAAACCTTTTCGCGGATCTTCATGTTCGTATAAAAAAGTACCATCAAAGAAATGTAATCCATTGGCATCACCAGGAAAATGAGACGGAACCCAATCTAAAATAACACCAATTTCATTCCGGTGCAGTTCATTAATTAAAAACATTAAGTCCTGTGGAGAACCAAATCGGGAAGTAGCCGCAAAAAATCCGGTTATTTGATAACCCCAACTTGGATCATACGGATATTCCATAACGGGCATGAATTCTACATGAGTAAATTCCATTTCTTTAATGTACGGAACAAGTCGCTCAGCAATTTCTCTATAATTAAAGAATCTATCGGGATTATCGGTGCCGCGCATCCAGGAACCGAGATGCATTTCGTAAACAGACATAGGTGCTTTGAGAGAATTTTTCTTTGAACGTTCTTTCATCCAATTTTTATCATTCCACTCAAACCAAGTAGTAGAAACCAAAGAACCTGCCTGTAAATTCTGTTCCCAACTCAAAGCAAAAGGATCGCCTTTTTCTAGTAAAACTCCATTGTTGGTGCGGATACCATATTTGTAAACATCACCCCATTTTAAGTCGGCGATAAATCCTTCCCAAATTCCAGATTCATCCCATCTTGGTAATAATTTATGGGTTTCTGAATGCCATTTATTAAAATCTCCGATAACAGAAACTTCTTTGGCGAATGGTGCCCAAACAGAAAAATAGACTCCTTCTACTCCATCGATTGCAGTGGAATGAGCTCCAAATTTTTCATACAATTTATAATGATTTCCTTCTTTAAAAAGATAAATATCATGATCGGTAAACAAAGAATGCGGAATTACATTTTGCATGATTTCGGAATTTTCAGGTTTGTTTTTTAGGAAAAAAATACGGATTCGTATTTTCTACATCAAATATATTTAAAATAAAGATAAAATACGACCAAATCGTATAAAAACAACATTAAACAAGGTACGAATTCTGTAGAAAGACTTTATTTAGAAAAGGACCTAACAGGAAAAGAATCAATTAAAAAGGTTAAAAGATTGAAAAATGAAATATCACAAATTGAATACAGATTAAACTTCAATCTCATTAACACCGCCTTATCAATTAAAATTTTCTTATTTTTAGGGCAAATTTTAAAAATGAACAGAAAGAATATATTGCTAGCTGCAATACTTTTGCCCGCTGTGATGGCTTTTGCCCAACAATACGGTGGTATGTGGATTCCCACAGAACTCAATGAAAAGGAAATGAAAAGTTTGGGAATGAAAATTTCCGCAAAACAGATTTATGACACCTCAAAACCAAGTATTAAAGACGCCGTAGTACAATTTAATGGAGGTTGTACAGCAGAAATTATTTCGCCGCAAGGTTTACTATTGACTAATCACCACTGTGGTTATGGTCAAATTCAGAAACATTCATCAGTTGAACACGATTATTTAAGTGATGGTTTCTGGGCAAAAGATATGAACGGAGAATTACCAAACCCTGGTGTTACCGTAGATTTCATCGCAGATATCAAAGAAGTTACAGGACAAGTTTTAGCTGGAACTCAAAACTTAGATGAAAAAGCAAGTGAGGCATTAATCGCCAAAAATTTAGAAGCGGTGAAAGCCAGTTTTAAATTAGAGCCTTGGCAAAAAGTAATCATTAAACCAGTTTATTACGGTAATAAATATTACGCGTATATCATCGAAACTTATAAAGATATTCGATTGGTTGGAGCACCACCAAGTTCAATTGGTAAATTTGGGTCTGATACTGATAACTGGGTTTGGCCAAGACATACTGGAGATTTTTCGATGTTCCGTATTTACGCAGACAAAGACAATAAACCTGCTGAATATTCAAAAGATAACGTTCCTTACAAACCGAAATATTTCTTACCTGTCTCTATTAAAGACAAACAGGAAAATGACTTTACTTTCATTTTTGGGTTTCCAGGAAAAACAACCGAATATCTACCTGCTATCGCGGTAGAAAAGGTAATGACAGAAACTGATCCTGCCATGATTGAGGTAAGAGAAGTTGCGTTGAAAACCTTGAATGATAAAATGCGTACCGATGCTGAAACCAGAATTAAATACGCTTCAAAATACGCTGGCGTAGCTAATTACTGGAAAAAATGGATTGGTGAAGTTGAAGGTTTGAAAAAATCTGATGCCGTTGGTAAAAAGAAAAAATACGAACAAACTTTAATTGCGAAAAATCCAGCGATTAAACCGACGATTGATCAACTTAACAATCTGTATAATGAGCAATCTCCTTATTCATTAAACCGTTCTTATTATTCAGAAGTTACTAGAAATGCCGAAACTTTATCACTGGCAAATCAGTATTTGAATTTTATGAACAGTTATGAAGCTGGGAAAATTAATGATCAAACATTAACTGCTTTTAAAAACAGAATGTCTTCATTCTACAAGGATTATGATGGTGCATTAGATGCAAAAGTAACAGCTCAATTGTTGGCTTTATACGCAGACAAAACACCAGCTAAATTTCTTCCTGCAAATTATGATCAATTTAAAGACGTTAATAAAAATTTAGTAACTATTGAAAACTGGTCTAAAAATTCAGTGATTACAGGAAGAGGAACTTTCAACGGAACTACTGCTTCTACGAATATCGATAAGGTTTTCGCTAATCCAAATGAGTTGATTAAGAATCTTAAAAATGATCCGATTATTCAGTTGGCGTCTTCAATGAAAGATACTTACATGAAAACGACAGAAGGGAAATACACTCAACTTCAGGATCAAATTGATGTGCTTCAAAAGAAATATATGGCGCAACAAATGGAAACTGATAAAGACCGCAAATTTTTCCCAGATGCGAACTCTACGCTTCGTGTAGCTTATGGACAAGTTAAAGGTTCTAATCCAAGAGATGCGGTTTACTACGGTTACCAAACGCATTTAGAAGGAGTGATGGAAAAATATGTTCCAGGTGATTATGAATTTGATGTTCCGAAAAAATTAATCAATCTTTATGATACCAAAAACTATGGGGTTTACAAAGATAAAACTGGTGATGTTCCTGTAAACTTTACAGCAACCAATCATACGACAGGTGGAAATTCTGGAAGTCCAGCTTTGGATGCACACGGTAATTTAATCGGATTAAACTTCGACAGACAATGGGAAGGAACGATGAGTGATATTAATTTCGACCCACGTTTCAGTAGAAATATTATGGTGGATACCAAATATATTCTTTTCATTGTTGATAAATATGCTGATGCAAAATGGTTGTTGAACGAAATGAAAATCGTGAAATAAGTTTCCGCAAAAATTAACAGATATAAATCCCATGATACTATTCATGGGATTTTTTTTAAATTTGAATATGGCAATTAAAGAACACCTCATCAATTTCTCTGCAAAATTACAATCAGCTAATTTTCAAAAAACTTATCCTTTAGATTATTGCATCCCTGTTTATCATGCGGTTTCCAACTTTCACTTACCTCATCTTAAGCATATTATCAAATATAAAAGTGAGAAAGAATTTGAGAAAGATTTAGATATTTTATCGAAAAATTTTCAGTTTGTAAATTGGGATGAGTTTAAAGATTTCAGAAACGGCAACTTTAAGCCAAAAAAGAAAATTGCCTTACTTACTTTTGATGATGGTTTGTCGGAATTCCATGATGTTGTAGTTCCAATTTTAGAACGAAAAGGAATTTACGCCATCAACTTTATTAATCCGAAATTCATCGGTAATACTGACTTAATGTACCGCTGCAAAGCAAGTTTACTCATCGAAAGAATTGTGCAAAGTGAAAAAAAGCCGCTGAATGTATTTGATGATATTATCTACAATGATCAATTTAAAAAACTACTCATTCGAAAAATAAATGCAATAAAATATTCTGAGCCGGAAAAATTAGATGATTTGGCAAAAAATTTCAGAGAAAGCTTCAGCGATTACCTTATCAAATATAAACCTTACATGACTTTCGAGCAACTGAAAAAAGTAACTCAAAAAGGATTCGGGATTTCCAATCACGGTTTTGATCATCCACTTTATCATGAACTAAATTTGGAAGAACAAATTCGGAATACCAGTCAATCTTACGATTATTTAAATGAAAATGATTTTATCACAGAAAGTTTCGCTTTTCCATTCACTGATTTTGGCGTAAAACGGGAATTCTTTGAGAAAATCTTTTCTACCAAAGATCTATTTTGTAGTTTTGGTTCTGCCGGATTAAAACGAGATAGTTTCGAAAAAAATTTGCAGAGAATTCCCATGGAAAACGGAAAAGATACGAACCAAATTTTAAAAGAAGAAATAGCCTATTTTAATCTCAAAAAATTACTCAATAAAAATACGATTCACCGGAAATGATTACGCTGAAATGTCTCAACAAAAAAGATTTAGAAGAATTTGTACTTTCTGAAACCTATCAATCTTTTGATTTTTTACCGATTACGAAACATCGCGCCTTGTCTCAAATTAAAAATCCTAATGCAACTGAAGATGATATTTTATTAACAATCGCTTTGCAGGAAGGAAAACTAGCTGGTTATCTGGGCACATTTCCCGATCAGTTGACTGTGGAAAGCAACAAAATTAAATTCGCCTGGTTAAGCACGTTATACGTCAGCGAAAATTTTCGAGGAAAAAAAATAGCCCAGCAACTCTTATCAAAAGTTTTTGAAAAATATAATGATAAAATCGCTATTACAGAATTTACCAAAGAAGCAGAAAGTCTGTACAACAAGACTCAAAAATTTGATTATATCATTCCAAAAACGGGTAAGCGCTATTACTTTAGAACTAATTTTGAAGAATTACTTCCCCTCAAAAAGCCAAGTTTATCGGCATTAAAACCAGTTTTTAAAAGCATCGATTTTTCGACTGATTTATTTTTGAAAGCAGTTAATACCATTAATAAACCTAAAAAAATAAATTTTGAAATCGCTGAATTAGTAGACGAGGAAAGTGCGAAATTTATCGAACAATTTCATCATTACAGAGATGGCGGAGAAATTAATATGATTGTTAAAAACCCTTGGGTTTTACAAGAGCATCAGGCAAATCCTGATTATATTTTTTCAAGTTATGCTAAAGAGTTCAACTACTTTTGGATTAAAATTTACGATCATGAAAAGAACTTAAAAACGTGTGCATTACTTCAATTACGAGATCAACATTTAAAAATCCCCTATTTGTTTAGTGAAAATAAGTTAGAAAATTTTAAAGAATTTCTTCATTATTTCATCAAAGAAAAAAACATAAAAACCTTAACTTCTTTCGATGAAAATTTAAATGAAGCATTAATCAGTAAAAATTCATTTGGGATTTATTCTAAAAATTTCGAACGTAGATATCTCTTTCATAAAGAATTATTGGCAGACTTACCCAAAAACTTTAATCCAAAATTTCAAGATGGTGATGGCGATCCCATTTTTACGTAAACCTTTAAATTGAATAATCTTGAGATTGTCTTTAAAGTAGATATTTTATAAAAAAAATTCCGGGAATTTCCCGGAATTACTGTTTTCACAGTTATTAGTTTAGTTTTTTACAATTAGATATTAGCAAGTTTGCTATCATTTATTGCATTACAAATATGAAGGTATTTACTCATTTACAAAAGAGTAAAAACACCCATTAAATTTTAGTGTTAAACATAAAAAAAAGTGAAACCAAAGTTTCACTTTTTTCTTATACTTGAATTAGAAATCAAATTAATACCCGAAGATTTCTTCTAAAGAAACTTCGTGGAATGTACCTATTTTATTAAGTGCATCCATATCTAAGTTTTCTTTTTTACCAATAATCGCTGTATTATATTTCATTGGTTTCATCTGAGAATCATAGAAGTTCGTTAAATCTGCCAAAGTTAATTTTTCAACTTCTTTGTAAATATCTTTTCTCAAATCGTAATCAACTCCTAATTTTTTAAGATTTAATTGATTGAAATAAATATTCGTTCTGTTAATTCTACCAGAAGCAATTTGTTTCAACGCTGCATTTTTAGCATTATTAAACTGAGCTGGAATTTGTGGAAGATTTGCCATCAACTCATCCATTGCAGTTACTGCTTGTGGAAGTTTATTCGCCTGAGTTCCGATGTAAGTCGTCACATAATCTGGACGATTCAATTCGCTACTTGAAGCATAAGAAACATATGCAGAATACGCTAAACTCTTACTCTCACGAATTTCCTGGAACACGATTGAAGATAAACCTCTTCCAAAATATTCATTGAAAACACTAATTTTCCCAAGGTTGCCTAAATTCACATTCGGACCTTTTGCCACTTTACTCATTTCGGTTTGCACCATATCGTAATTGGTAAAATAAACGTTTCCGTTTGTTGCTGGTTCAGGATATTCGTTTTTTGCAGGAACTTTCAATGTTTCCTTTTCTACGAATGATTTTGCATACTTTTTAAAATTATTAAAATCTTGTCCGTAGAAGAAAATCTCATAAGGCATTTTCAATAAATTCTGAACTTTATTGGTCATATCTACGGAGTTAATCGCTTCTAACTGCTCTTTAGAAAGAACATCTGTGAAACGGGAAACTTTACCATATTTTGCGTAGTTAGACAAGGCAGCCATAATTCTTCCTTTGTCTTTTTTAGCAACTTCACGACCTTCCAAAATTGTTTTCACATTTTCTGCGTAAACTTTCTGATCAGGTTTTGCGTTCTGCATCCAGTTTTTCAATAACTCGATTGCTTTCGGCATATTCTCTTCTAAACCGCTTAACGAGATTCTCAACTGATCTTGCGACGTTCTGAAATCATTAGAAATCCCTAATTTAAAGAATTCCTTTTTCAGATCTTCAGCAGATAATTTATTCGTTCCTAAATATTGTAATACTTGAGTTGCCAAACCTAATTGTTTGTCATTGTCGCTTCCGAAAGGGAAAATAAAATGAGTTTGAGCAATATCGTTGTATTTGTTATGAACGAAACTTACTTTTTTACCACCGATTTTATCAGTTTTAATCACTTTCGCATAATCCACATATTCTGGTTTAATTTCAGAAGATTTCTCAGCTAAAATTCCTTTTAAAAATGGAGATTGTTCTTCTCTATTTAATTTAATTGGAGTAATACCAGGATTTTCTACACGAACCAATTTATCGTTAACGCCTTTTTCTTTTTTAATGATAACGTAATTATCTTTAAAGAATTCGTTGGCAAATTTAACCACGTCAGCTTTGGTAATTTTCTCGTATTCATTAATCTCATTCAGTTCCTGTTCCCAAGTTCTGTCGTTGATATAAGTTCCGTATAAGCTGCTTGCCAACCCGTCAGCAGTCTCGTACGTTTTCATACGCTGGATTTTCATATCATTAACGATGGCAGGAATTAACCAATCCTGGAATTCTCCTTTCTTCACCAATTCAATTTGGTCCAACATTAATTTCTTCGCTTCATCAAAAGTCTGGTCATTTTTCGGAACAATAATTAATGAAAAACTTCCATATTTTTTAAACGCCGATTCGTAAGCCATCGCTTGTAAAGCTTTCTGCTTTTGATTAATGTTTAAATCAATCAACCCAGAATCTCCAGAGTTGGTCAAAATATTTCCTACAATATCAGCAAGTCTTGCATTTTGAGTTCCGTAAGAATCAGATCTCCAGGAAAGTTGCAACCTCGGTGTAGAAGGACTTTTTACCGTTCTTTCTACAATTTTAGTCATCGGTTGTTCCGTGATGATTTGTTTTTTCGGCAATTCTTTGTATTCAAAACTTCCGAAATATTGATCAACCAATTTAATGGTCTTGTCATAATCCAAATCTCCAACTAAAACTACAGCGTAATTATTCGGCACATAATATTCATCAAAATATTTGTGAATCGCCATCATTGATGGGTTTTTCAAATGCTCTGATTTTCCGATTGTCGTTTGCTGACCGTTTGGATGTGTAGGGAAAAGCGCATCCATTAATTCGTAATTCACCAAACGTCCGTCATTATCCTGAGCTCGGTTGTATTCTTCATAAACCGCTTCCAGTTCAGTATGGAACAATCTCAAAGTTAATTCAGAAAATCTTTCTTTCTCAACTTTCAACCATTTTTCCAGTTCGTTGTTTGGAATATTATTTTTGTAAACGGTTTCATCCAACCAAGTATGAGCGTTTGTTCCCGAAGCTCCAAGCGAAGAAATCGCTTTGTCATATTCGTTTGCGATCGCAAATTTGCTTGCCTCTTGAGAAACTTCATCTATTTTTTTATAGAGTGCTTTCTTTTTTTCTGGATCCTGTTCAGCTTTATGCTGTTCGTATAAACTGGAAATTTGATTTAAAAGTGGTTTCTCTTTTGCCCAGTTTGCACTCGCCAAATTGGATGTTCCTTTAAACATCATGTGTTCCAAATAATGCGCTAAACCTGTATTGTCAGCTGGATCATTATTACTTCCCGTTCTTACCGGAATATAAGTTTGGATTTTTGGTGCATCATCGTTTTTAGCGAGGAAAACTTTTAATCCATTTTTTAAAGTATAAACTCTTACTCCTGCTTTATCATTAATAACGGTTTCGTATTGATAACCGCCATTGTCAGTTATTTTCGTAGTTTCAAATTTCTGTGCGTTGCTCATAGTGAGTACTCCAACAATTGCAATTGTTGTTAATATTTTCTTCATTAATTATTAAATTTTCCGATAATTAGTTATAAGTCAGTTTTATCTGCTAAACGTTACATCGGTTAATGTGGTTTCAGCATGTTCGCAGGATCCAGGATTTCATTTAATCTTTCTTCAGATAAAATCCCTCTTTCCAGTACTAAATCGTACACGCTTCTTCCTGTTTCCAAAGCTACTTTGGCAATTTCTGTTGAATTTTTATAACCGATATAAGGATTTAAGGCGGTTACAATTCCGATACTGTTTCTCACCATATTCAGACAAGCGTCTTTGTTTGCAGTAATTCCTACGACACATTTTTCTCTTAAAGTATCCATCGCATTTCCTAAGAAAATCATGCTTTCCATAATCGAATGTGAAAGAACGGGCTCCATTACATTTAATTGTAATTGTCCTGCTTCTGCGGCAAAAGTTACCGTTAAATCATTTCCGATCACTTTAAAACAAACTTGATTCACCACTTCGGGAATTACAGGGTTTACTTTTCCTGGCATGATTGAAGAACCTGGCTGCATCGCTGGAAGATTGATTTCAAAAAATCCTGCTCTTGGTCCTGAAGAAAGCAAACGCAAATCATTACAAATTTTAGAAAGTTTCACCGCCAGTCTTTTCAAAGCCGAAGAATAAATTACATAAGCGCCAGTATCAGGAGTTGCTTCAACTAAATTAGGTGCAGAAACCACGGCAAAACCTGTCAGCTGAGAAAGATTTTTTGCACATAAATTCGCATAACCAACAGGAGCATTTAGTCCAGTTCCGATTGCTGTTGCGCCCATATTTACCTCCACAAAAAGATTAGCATTGGCGTTTAATTTTGAAATATCTTCTTCCAGAGTTGCTGCATAAGCTTCGAACTCCTGTCCCATACTCATCGGTACAGCATCCTGCAATTGGGTTCTTCCCATTTTGATAACGGGAGCAAGCTCTTTTCCTTTTTCACGGAAGGCTTCAACAATTTTCTTTAATTTTTCTACCAACTCAACATTCATTGCCAGCAAAGCCATTTTTAAAGAAGTTGGATAAGCGTCGTTCGTTGATTGTGAAAGATTAATATGATCGTTTGGAGAACAAAATTGATAATCTCCTTTCTCTTTTCCTAATTTTTCTAAAACTCTGTTAGCAATAACTTCATTCGCATTCATATTTACCGAAGTTCCTGCTCCACCTTGAATCATATCGATTGGAAATTGATTATGTAGATTTCCAGCAACAAGTTCATCGCAAGTTTCTGCAATTATTTTGTAAAGATTTTCGTCAAGTAATCCCAATTCATAATTGGTTTTTGCGGCAGCCTTTTTTACGATAGCTAAAGCCTTAATAAAATGAGGATAAGAAGAGAGTGTCTGTCCTGAAATTTTAAAGTTATCAATGGCTCGTTGAGTTTGGACTCCGTAATACGCATCGATAGGCACTTGTAAAGTCCCTAATAAATCGCTTTCATTTCTGAAATTTTCCATAAAAATAATTTGTTGAGAAGTTAAGATTATATACTTATTTTATTAAATTGATTTAAAGATAAATCTAAAAAAAGAGGCGATAATTAATCGCCCATTTAAGAATTGTAAAGATATTTATTTATTTGGATACTTAAGGTTTAATGCCTGTAAAATTGCCCAAGTTTCAGCATCAATCATCCCAGAATAATTTTGTGGCCGAAAATGATATTGAAAAGCTTCAACCGTTTTCTTGGTAGCATCATCATAAACACCATTTGGATTGATACCATAACCGAAATCCCGTAAAGCAGTTTGAATTTTAAAAACAAAAGATGGAACGGTCATTTGTAAAGCGTAATCATCTAAAACCGCGGTGTCATAGAAATTTTGCTTTGCAGCCTCATCATACCACATCCCTACCTGATAATCATCGTATAATTTTTTCCAAGGAAATTTTGGTCCTGGATCTTGCTTTCTGGTTGGCGCAATATCAGAATGTCCCAAAACATTAGTTGGAGCGACCATATATCTGTTGGCGAGATCTTTTACCAATGCAGCAACTTTCTTTATTTGTGCTTCAGAATATTCAGGGAAAATTTTCATTCCACTAGAATCTGTTTTATAACCAGCGTTTACAATTTCAATTCCAATGGAAGTATCATTAAGCATTATGTCTTTTCGCCACGCACTAATTCCGGCATGATAAGCTCTTTTATTTTCATCAACCAATTGGTAAATTTCATTATCGCCTAAATCATTAACCAAATAATGAGCACTTACCGATTGCTGAGTTAGAACATTTACTGATTTATCATCATCTAATGCAGTATAATGTAAAATAATATACTTCTGACGGAAATTTTGGCCAACCGCTGGAAAGAAAGTTTTCACGACTTTATAACCTACAGGATTTGCAGAAACGATCGAACCATAACTCGCAGTATTATCATTTTTGGTAACATCAGCTATGTTTTCTTTGAAAAAATCGACTCCACCTTCATGTTCAATTTTCGGTTTATGAACAGGAAGTTCAGGTTTTGTAGTTGAAACTTGAGGCATTGTAGGTTTTGCAATTACAGTTTGTGAATTTTTTTGTGTTCCACAAGAGATTACTAGAAACCCTAATATTATGATAGATAATGAATTACGCATGTGTTTTTTAAAAAATTTAAATTAGAGTCAAAAATACAAATATTTTTTAGGAATTTATTTTGGTTTATAACGAAAACTCCTTTATATTTGCACTCGCAATTACAGAACAGAAGCTCTTATAAATATTGCACTGGAGAGTTGCCTGAGTGGCCGAAAGGACTTGTTTGCTAAACAAGCGTATGGGAAACTGTACCAAGGGTTCGAATCCCTTACTCTCCGCAACTTAGGAAAAAATTATTCGGGGCGTAGCGTAGTCCGGTCATCGCGCCTGGTTTGGGACCAGGAGGTCGCAGGTTCGAATCCTGCCGCCCCGACTTATAGAAAATTCTTTCGAGAGTTTTATTTAAAAAACTTCATCTTCCCAAAGATAAGTTTAAAAATCCCTAAAATTGGGTACTTAGATCAGCTTACAGTTTGAACGAAGTAAAATTTAAGGGTGCGTAGCTCAGCTGGATAGAGCATCTGCCTTCTAAGCAGACGGTCACAGGTTCGAATCCTGTCGCGCTCACTAGAAAAGATCGAGAATTTTCTCAATCTTTTTTTATTTAATTGCAGAATACATCTATGTAAGAAGGCAATATTAGATTTTTCGGGGCGTAGCGTAGTCCGGTCATCGCGCCTGGTTTGGGACCAGGAGGTCGCAGGTTCGAATCCTGCCGCCCCGACTTTATAGAAAACTCCTCAGAGAGTTTTCTTTTTTTTTCAAACATCATCTTCCCAACGATGAGTTTAAAAATCCCAATATTTTGGGTGCGTAGCTCAGCTGGATAGAGCATCTGCCTTCTAAGCAGACGGTCACAGGTTCGAATCCTGTCGCGCTCACTGAAAAGATCGAGAATAATTCTCGGTCTTTTTTTGTTGAATACTTTATGTAATAATTCCTTTTCGATTTCCTAAATTTGCGTTTCATTAAATAAAATTCATGTCACTACAAATTATCAATCTTACTAAGAAATTCGGCGAACAAATCGCTTTGAATACGATCAATATTCAAATCAACAATAACGAGATTATCGGATTGCTCGGTCCAAATGGTGCCGGAAAATCGACGTTAATGAAATCAATTGTCGGAGCGCTGAAAATTGATGAAGGACAAATTATCTTTAATGGAAAGGATATTCGTGAAGATGAAATTGAAGCCAAAAAGAATATGGGCTTTCTGCCAGAGAACAATCCATTGTACAGTGAAATGTATGTAAAAGAATATTTGAATTTCGTCGCAGATATTCACCAAGTTTCAAAACAAAGAATTGATGAAGTAATTGAATTGGTCGGAATCACACCGGAAAAATCGAAAAAGATTTCTCAACTATCAAAAGGTTACAAACAAAGAGTTGGTCTTGCTCAAGCGATTTTACATTCTCCTGATTTATTGATTCTAGATGAACCAACAAACGGACTCGATCCGAATCAAATCATTGAAATCAGAAATGTGATTAAAGAAATAGGAAAAGAGAAAACGGTGATTCTATCGACACACATCATGCAGGAAGTAGAAGCGCTTTGTTCTCGTGTGATTTTGATTCATCAGGGGAACATCATACAAGATTCCAATATCGAGGAATTCAAAGGTAAATACAGTAGTTTAGAAGAGGCGTTTGCCAGCTACACTCATTAAACAAAAAAGCCGTGAATTAAAACATTCAGGGCTTTTCAATATATTTGATTTTTTAGATCTTTTCGATATTATCGGTCAAAGCGTCGATAAAGTTTTTCAAAGGTTTTTCTACCATCATTTTAATAAACGGATTAAATTTTCCTTCAAATAATAATTGAACTTCAGTTTGATTTTCACTAATCGGATTCATCATACCTTTTAGAGCAAAATCTAAACTTGAACTTGCCGATTTCAAAGTCACTTGATTTTCAGTAACTTCATCGATAGTTAAAGCGATTTCCGGCATTCCTTTTAAACTGAATTTAAAACCTTGATCACGAACTTCAAAACTCTGTAAAGAATCCGGCATTAGTTCTCTGTATCCTTCTGGAGTGTTTAACATTGCAACTAATTCAGTTCCCGATTTATTTACGATAATTTTACGTCCTTCTAAATTCATTTTTATATTTTTGTATTAATTAAAACGTTGCAAATGTATAAAGTTTTTGTGAATGAAAAAAAATTATCGATTAGTAAATATCCGGAAGATTTTGAAAAGAAACTTCGATATGAAGGATTTGCGACTTTAGAAATAGCAATTGACCTTTTAGAAAACACTTCTTGCCCAGAACTTAATATTTACGGTGATAATCTTGAAGATATTTGGGAAGATTTTACCAAGATGTTTAAAGTAATTGAAGCTGCTGGCGGTGTCGTAAGCAATCAAAAAGAAGAGATTCTATTTATTCGTCGATTAGGCAAATGGGATTTAGCAAAAGGAAAAATTGAAAAAGGAGAATCTCTGGAACAGGCAGCATTACGCGAAATAGAAGAAGAAACAGGTCTGAAAGAACTTATCTTAGAGGATTATCTGAATACTACTTTTCATATTTACACCGAAAGAAACGGCGAGAAAATTTTAAAAACCACCTATTGGTTTAGAATTAGTTACGTCGGAAATTCGGCACCAATCCCACAAATTGAAGAAGGAATTTCTGAAGTTTCCTGGAAAAACGAAAAACAAATTATCGAAGAAGTTTTACCGATGACTTTTGAAAATATCAAACTAATCTTAAAGGATTTTTGGAATAAAGATTAATCGATGAATTCTAAAATTTGTTCTAAAGCAATTCCACGAGAAGCTTTTAACAATATATTTTCGGATTCTATTTTATTATTTTTTAAATAATCCGAAAGTTCTTTTGAATTCTGAAACGATTTCGAAAGATGATTTACATTTTTAAATTCATTTCCTACCGTAATAATTTCATCAAAATGAAGAGAATTTGCAAGATCAAGGATCAATTGATGTTCTTTTTTTGATTCTTCCCCCAACTCTAACATATCGCCGATGATAATAGTTTTGCTTCCATTAAAATTGCTAAAGTTTTTTAAAGACTCGGTCATCGAACTCGGATTGGCGTTATAAGTATCCAAAACAAAAGTTTTTCCGTTCTTTTCTACAACCTGCGAACGCATATTGGTTGGTAAATAGTTTTCAATGGCGTTTCTAATTTGGTCAAAATTTAAGTCAAAATGAAAACCTAAACTTGCTGCAGCACAAAGATTAGTGAAATTATAATTTCCGGTTAATTGAGATAGTGCGTGATTTCCTTCATAACTTAATCCTACTAAATTGTCTTTTGAAAACTGCTCAAACTGATAATCAGAAGTTGTTGCTCCAAAAGTAATTTTTGGTTGATACCCTTCTGTTTTTTCAACTTGAATAGGATCATTCTCATTCACCAAAATAGTTTGTAAATGACTTTTTAAATAGTCATACAATTCCGATTTACCTTTAATAACTCCTTCGAACCCGCCGAAACCTTCAAGATGAGCTTTCCCGAAATTGGTAACATATCCAAAATTAGGTTGTGCAATTTCACTAAGCATTTCGATTTCTTTCTGATGATTTGCGCCCATTTCAATCACCGCAATCTCATGTTCGGCTTTTATGGAAAGTAAAGTAAGCGGAACTCCTATATGATTATTGAGATTTCCGTAAGTATATTGAACGTTATATTTCTGCGAAAGAACTGCGTGGATGATTTCTTTGGTCGTGGTTTTGCCATTACTTCCGGTTAAACCAATAATTGGAATATTGAGATGCTTTCTATGATGCTTTGCTAAATCCTGCAAAAACTCTAAAGTTGACGGAACATAGAAAATATTATTCTTTTCATTTTCAAATTCCTTTTGTTCTAGGATAACTGCCAAAGCACCTTTATCGATAGCACTTTCAGCTAATTTTGCGGCATTAAAAGTTTCACCAGAAAAAGCAAAAAACAAATCATTTTGTTCAATAGTTCTGCTATCGATTGTTACTTTCGCACATTTTAAAAAGAGCGGATAAAAAGAGGCTGCATTCATACGTCAAAAATAAAAAAACCTTCTGCATTAACAGAAGGTTTTTTAAATATTTTATTAAATTTTATCTTTTGGTTCTACCTTTTCCGTTGGACTTCGCATCTTGCGATACACGGAAGCCAACCCAACCATAAGCTTTTCCTTCATCACGGAATCTTCTTTGTCCCGGATCAAGCCAGTAAGGTCCATCTAACCAAGAACCTCCTTTGATTACTCTCACTTCATTGGATAATTCTGTCGTTCTAGAAGTTCTGTCTTTTTGAAGAACTACTCTACCTCTGCCGTCAACAATAAATTTTTTCTGTTTAGAATTGTACATGTTGTAACCAACAGTTGAACTGTCCTCTGCTTTCCCGTAACCAGCATCTAATGAAGATTGGAAATCACCATCTCTATAATTACTGTTATCAGCAACAACTTCTCTTTCATATTGACCAGGAAGACCTCTATAAATCAATCTACCGTCTGCTAAAGTATCATATTTAACTACATCGATCTTTTTGAAAGTTCCGTCTGCATTTTTCAAAACTTCTCTAGCAACGTTTCCTCTGTAATAATTAAAGTCGCTTCCTTCTTCGTCAATAATTGGTCTGTAAACATCTGCAGTCCATTCGGCAACGTTACCGTACATTCCAAAAAGTCCTAAATTGTTAGAAGGATATTGTTTCACATCTGAAGTTGTTGGTGAACCATCATTTTTCCAACCTGCAACACCAGAATAGTCACCTCTTCCTTGTTTAAAGTTTTCCAAATACATTCCGCGATTTCTACCCTTTGTCCCTTTTAACTGTTCAACTTCAGGTTTTTTACCTGTATATAAATTATATACTCTTTCTTTTTGCATTCCTAGCGCAGCAAATTCCCACTCTACTTCTGTAGGAAGTCTGAATTTTTGTACAACACCTGAAGTGGCATTACGGTTTGCAGCAATAATTCTTTCATTTTTGGTTTTAATACCAGTTTTTTGTTGCAAACGTTGCTTATTCACGTACGCTTCCATTTCCGGATCGTTCGCTCTATATTTATCTAAACTAAAGGCACTTGCTCCTTGATTATTTGAATCATTAGAATAATAATCTTTAGAAATAACTCCTTGAGCCATCAACGCTTTTTCGTTAGCACGATCAGTTAACCAATCACAATATCTTGAAGCTTGTAGCCAAGAAACACCCACTACTGGGTAATAGTCATACTCCGGAGAACGGAAATAAGTTTCGGCAAAATCGTTTCTTGAAAGTTTATTGTTCCAAACCAAAGTATCAGGAAGTGCTCCAGTATAAATTTCTTTAAAACTTGGGTCAGAAGGAGGGAAAACATATTTTAACCATGTCACATATTCTCTATATTCGTAGTTGGTAATTTCTGTTTCACCAATAAAAAAGGAACTCACCTGCATTCTTTTTGGCGTATTATTCCAGTCATGCATCACGTCGTCTTTCACCAATCCCATGGTAAACGTTCCACCTTCCACATAAACCATTCCTGGCCATCCTTTTTGTTTCTGCTGTTTCCCGGAAAAAAACCAACCTTTTGGATCGTTTGCTTTCCAACCTGTTTTACTCGTAAAACTTTTTGTACCACCGCCTTTCTTGTTATTGCCACCACTGCCGCAACTCATCAACATAAATGTTGAACTTAACGCCATTATCGTAAACAACTTTAGTCTATTCATAGTAAATTTCAAATTTATCAAGGTACAAAGAAAAATTAAATTATTTAATAAATCAAATTAAAGATTGATTTTTTTGAAAAAACGTTAACAATTTAATTTTATTGTATCATATTAATATTTAATAATTTTCGTTTAATTTGTAATTGGCAAATTAACCAACAAATGAAACGCAAATTAACATTCTTTTTAGTATTATTATTTAGTTCTTTTTATTTCTCACAAACTACCAAAATAGATTGGGAAGGAAGCACCGTTATTGATTACGGAAGCAGCAAAGTTACTGTTCCTTTCTTTAAGAACGAAAGTTTCGTCTACGAAGACGGCGGAGTTTATCTGAGAATGGCAGAAAAACACTCTGGTGCAGACAGAAAAGTCACCAATTTGATTTGGGAAAAGATATCCGCAAAAGAGCTTTTTGACATCAATGATTATAATCTTCCGACCGAAGATCAATCAGAAGTAAGTTATTATACGAATCCTTACACTCAGGAACAAATCAATAATATTCGGGTTGCTACCTTGAAATTTGAAAAAGGAGCGATTTACCGCTTAAAATCTTTCACTATTGTTAATGCTGAAAAAAATGTTCAAAATGAAAATTGGGCAAGTAAATACGGAAGTTCTGAAAATCCATTAAAACAGGGAAGCTTTTATAAAATTAAAGTTGACAAATCAGGCGTTTTTAAAATCACCGCAAAATTCTTACGAGACAATGGAATGAATCCCGCCAATATTAATCCGAAAAATTTCAGAATTTATGGAAATGGTGGATTGATGTTACCTGAACATAATAAAGATCAACGTTATGATGCTTTGCAAGAAAATGCAATACAGGTTTTCGGTGAAGAGGATGGTGTATGGAATGAAGATGATTACGCTCTTTTCTACGCACAAGGTCCTAATGGTTACAATGTTTACAAAGGCAGTAATGGAAACGGTAATAGAAGAATAGAAACCCGAACCGACAGATCAAATAACTTCATTAATATTTATGAAGACTTCGCTTACTATTTCATCAATTTCGATAATGGACCAGGTAAGAGAATTCAAGCGAGCGATGTACCGACTAATTCCACAGTAATCTCTCGATATGACGAGTACCAGTATATTAATGAAGAGAAATTCAATCTAATGAGAATCGGTAGAATCTGGACTGGTGATTCTTTTAACGGAAATAAAACAGTCACTTTTACTACGAAATCTCCGATTCAACCCACTGATACTGTTTTATACCGATCCCGATTTATTGCGTATCAATCGCAGGGAAATAAAATGACGGTGAACATCAATAATGCAAATCCTGGTAATTTCTCTGTTTCGTCAGATGACAAAAGAGAATATCTACCGATAGTATATAATGGTTCAGTGAGCAACTTGCAAGGCAACCAACTCTCATTTAATTATGCACCAAACTCTGCAAGCAACCCAAATGGTAAATTTTATTTTGATTATGCTGAAGTTCAGTATAAAGAAGATTTAAAATTTAATAACAACCAAATGAACTTTAGGAGTTACGATATTGTAGAGCAAAGTAGCAATACCTACACTTTTAATTTAGCTAATGCCTCTTCTATCGATCAGGTTTGGCAAGTATCTGATGTTACCAATGTGGTTAAAAAAGTAAATAAATCTGGAAATAATTCTAATTTTAATTTTGGTTACGTTGCAGATAGTAATCTTTTCGTGAACGAGTTCGTTGCGTTTAAAAATAATGAAGCATTTTCTCCTTCTTTTGTCGGAAAAATTGAAAATCAGGATTTAGCGGGTTTACAAAACATCGATTATCTAATGATTACAGTTCCTGAAATGATGGGACAAGCTCAGCGTCTTGCTAATTTTTACCAAGGAAAATATAATGTAGCAGTCGTTGACATTAATAAAATCTACAATGAATTCAGCAGCGGAAGTAAAGATATTACTGCAATCAGAGATTTCGCAACCCGACTTAATACTCCAGCAGGCAAATTAAAATATCTTTTTATTTTAGGAGATACTTCTTACGATTTCAAAGGAAAAACGTATCCTGGTTCTTCAGTTGTGCCAAGTTATCAAAGTGAAGAAAGTGGCAACTACGCCGACTCATTTGTAACCGATGATTATTTTGTAATGACCGGTCCACAAAGTATAGGCTCAATAAATGTCTCTGCAACCTTACCGAACTTACCAGTGGGCAGATTACCTGCAGCCAATATTTCTGAAGCCAAACTCTTAATCGACAAAGCATTATCTTATAACAATGCGAATCCAGGACAATCTACTCCGTTTGGTGAATGGAGAATGAAAATGGATTTCGTAGTTGATGACGATGCCGATAACCAATACCCTTTCCACAATACAATGAACGCCTCTTTGGTCAATGTATTTGAAACCGGAACATTAAGAAAAGAATATAATATCCGAAAACTTTATCTGGATGCTTTTCCAGCACAAACTTCAGCTGGCGGTCAGAGATATCCACAAGTAAACCAAGCGATTTCAAATGATGTTGGTAACAGTCTCTACCTGTTTTATTTCGGTCATGGTGGGATTAATGGTTGGGCGCAGGAGAGAGTTTTAACTATTGAGCAAATTCAGAATTTTAATAATTACAATAATATCTATTCGCGTTTTCCTTTGGTTTCTACGATTACTTGTGAATTTACATTATGGGATGATCCGGGAACTTTTTCTGCTGGTGAGCAAGTGATTAAATCAAAAACTGGAGGAGCTTCAACGATGATTACTTCCAGCCGAGCGATTGGAGTTGGCTATGGAGAAGATTTCACCACTATTTTCACCAAACATATTTTCGAGCTGGAAAATGACGATTTTTTAAATCTTGGTGATGCATTCTTACAAGCAAAAATTGAAAAAAGACCATCGAACGATCACTTAAAAGTTAATTTCTTAGGAGATCCTGCTACCAAATTAAGTCGTCCAAAACGATTAATTACCATCGATAAAATTGATTCTCCAGTTCCGGGACAACTTCGCGCTTTAGATTTTGTAAAAGTAAAAGGACACGTTACAAAACCCGATGGAAGCGTAGATGAAACCTTTAACGGAAGAGTTGCTGTGAATATATTTGATAAACGACTGACAAAAAAAACACTCAATAATGACGGAATGCCGAAAATGAGTCCAGTGTTAACTTACACTGAAGAAGGCAGCCCAATTGTTAAATCTTCTGGTGTTGCAACCAATGGCGTATTCACGGTAGAATTTTATGTACCGAAAGACATAAATTATGAAGTGGGAACAGGAAGAATTTTAGTTTACGCTGACAACAAAGTTTTCGATGTTTTTAACAATCAAGATCAAAAGATTGGAGGAATTAATCCCGATGGAATTAATGACAATGAAGCTCCGAAAGTGAAATTATACATGAACAACACCAATTTTGCTGATGGCGGAATTACGAATCAAAATCCCCTACTCTTAGCTTGTGTAACCGATGATAAAGGAATTAACTCCACAGGTTCTGGAATTGGCCACGATATTACCGTAATTCTGGATGGTAAAATTATCGACACCGTTGTTCTGAATGATTTCTTCTTTTCTGGGGAAGGAAATGGTTGTACCAATCCTTCGCTAGCGGATTATCAAAAAGGAAACGTCACTTACCCATTCCGAAATTTAACACCTGGTGAACATCAATTAACATTTAAAGTTTGGGACATTAACAATAATTCGACCACAGAGACGTTAAACTTTATAGTTAAGGATGAAAGCAACCAAAATTTAATAGTTAAAAAATTGTTAAATTGGCCAAATCCTTTCACCAACAAAACTTATGTTCAGTTCGAGCATAATTGTAATGATGTTTTAGACGTGAATGTTCAGGTGTATACCATCACGGGGAAATTAGTTAGAACGCTTAGCACAACGGTAACTGCAGAACCTTTCTTACAAGGTTTCAGAACACCAAGAACAGCAATTGAATGGGACGGAAATGATGATTTTGGAGATGCAGTGGGTAAAGGAACTTACATATTTAAAATTTTTGCGAGAAGCCAAAATCAAGATAAGTGTAAAGGAAGTGCTACTGCAGTTGAAAAAATGGTATTATTAAAATAATTAAAAAAAGATTTATAACGTTAAAATTTACTTTATGACATTGACTAGAAAACTATTTTTAGGATTAGGACTTGGAATGAGTGTTGCGGCTTATTCGCAGATTCAGCCAGTATTAACCGGTGCGCCATTCCTAAGAATATCGCCTGATGCAAGAGCGGGAGGAATGGGTGATCAAGGGGTCGCAACAACTACCGACGCTTTTTCACAGTTTTGGAATGCAGCGAAATATCCTTTCAGTAAAACGACTTCAGCTATTGGGATTAATTACACCCCTTACATGAGTAAATTAACCAATGATGTTTTCTTGCTTTATGGCTCTTATCACCAGTTTTTAGGAGATGAAGAAAGAGCTACAATTTCTGCAAGTATTTACTATTTTAATATGGGATCTGTAGATCTTACAAAATTAGTAGGAACTGAGGTGGTACAGGAAGGTACCGCAAAACCAAACGAATTCTCAATCGATGTCGCTTATGGTTTAAAACTTTCTGATTATTATTCCATGGCAGTTACCGGTAGATTTATCCGTTCTGATTTGTCAGGAGGATTTAACTCAGACAACACATTGAAACCAGCAAACTCTTTTGCGGTTGATGTTTCAGGATATTTCCAGTCAGAAAAGCACGCTTCTTTTGGCGATTATGAAGGTCGTGCAAAAGCAGGTTTTGCGATTCAAAATTTAGGTCCAAGATTAGATTATACAGGTGATGAAGAATCTAGATCTTATCTTCCGACCATGGCTCGACTTGGTGCTGGATATGATTTATTCCTTGATGATTTAAACAGAGTTGGGGTGAACTTCGAAGCTTCAAAACTTTTGGTTCCCGGTCCAGATAATTTTGGAATGGTTCCTAATGTTGGTGTAATCGACGGAATCGGAAAATCATTCAGCAATCAAAAAAGCATGATGTTCAGTGGTGCTGTTGAATATGAATATGACAACGCATTTGCGGTAAGAGGAGGTTATTTCCACGAAAGTGTTGAACAAGGTGGAAGACAATATGCAACGGTTGGAGTTGGTTTAAAATACCAGTCTTTCGGTTTGGATATGTCTTATTTAATTAATACTTCGAAAATTAATTCAGCTTTAGATAATACTTTAAGATTTGGATTAACCTGGAATATTGGTGAAGAATCATCGAACGCTCAGGATTATTAATAAAACTTAATTTACGATAGAAAAGCCTCAAATATTTTGAGGCTTTTTTTTATAAGTAGAAGTTTCGTAGATCATATTATTAAAAATTGAACGTCATCAATTTAAAACCAATTAACCATTAAGATGTAAATCAACTAATTAAGAGAATTACTATTTCTTCCCAAAAACGATCTGCAAAAAAATTTCCTTTACCTCTTTTTAAGAAGATCTAAAACTAGAGAACATTACCTAAAATTTTTGTAACTTTTCTTTTCATAAAGGTCACTACAGACTTAATGAGTTATTCACTTTTATCATTTACTAAGACTTAAATGTTTAAATTTGCACTATGAATTACGCCATCGAACTGAAAAAATTTGCCAGCAGCCAAGCCATTTATTCGGCGGTTCGTATTTCGTTAGCAATTGTTTTACCAAGTGTAATTCTTGCCCATTTTGGATTATTAAAAGAGTTTTTTCTCTTTCCATTGGCCACGAGTTTTGTTGGTTTAACTGATCAGGCTGGTCCATTTATCAGACGTAGAAATGCATTAGTATTTGCCATCTTTTCTTTTTTCGTGGTCGCCGTTGTGGCTAGCATTATCAAAAGTTTCCCGGTTTTAATCTATCCGGAAATTATTATATTTTCCATTTTCTTCACTATGATTGGGGTTTACGGTCAAAGATTAGCTGCTGTAGGAGCGCTGTCTTTAGTCGTATTGGCGATTTTTATTGATGGTCATTTGACAGGCGATGACATCATTAAAAGTTCACTTATTTTTTTAGCAGGATCTATTTTCTACCTGCTCATTTTTTTGGTGGTTTCGAAAATCCAGCCGTACAAATTGGCTGGTCAAATGATTGGTGAAAATTATTTAGAATTAGGAAATTACCTTTCATTAAAGTCAAAATTTTATTTTAAAAATCCAGATTTCGATACGCTTTATTCGCAAATAATTAGCCAGCAGATTTCCATTAAAAACTTACAGGAAGAAACGCGTGAAACTGTTTTTAAAACCAGAAAAATAGTTAATGAATCGACCACCACAAGTCGTTTGTTGATGTTGATGTTTTTGAATTCCATCGACCTTCACGAAAAGTTAATGACCTCTGAAAGTGATTACAGAAAAGTTCAGGAAAACTTTGGAAACAGCGATTTCTTAAACTCGATTGGCGAATATTTACAAAAGCTTTCCGAAGAAATGAGCAATATCGGAATTGCATTACAAAGCGGTTCAAAAGCTCGACCACTCAGAAATATCGATGAAATGCTCGAGAAGATCTACAATGAATATTTCGAACTGCGCAACCGAAAAATGAATCCTGACAACCTGGGAGATTTTATGACGCTTCGTTTTATTTTAAATAGAATTACCGCGATTTCCGATGAAATTATAACCATTTATAAAGTTTTCAGCCAGGACGAAAAATTAGCAAAAAGTTTATCAACAGGTTTAGATTATCAAAAGTTCGTAACTGCTGAAGAAAAACTAAACAGCAAAGTTTTTTTGAGCAACTTCTCTTTAAAATCAGGTTTATTTCGACATGCCATCAGAATCACGGTCGCTTTGGTTGTCGGTTATTGGATTTCAAGTTTTGAATTTCTGGGAATTGGTCATTCTTACTGGATTTTAATTACCATCGTTGCCATTCTGAAACCTGCTTATGCAACGACCAAACACCGAAACCTTCTAAGGTTATACGGAACAATTTCGGGCGCGATTGTTGCCTACGGAATTCTTTATTTTATTGGTAACGAAAAAATCATTTTTGTTCTGTTTTTAATGGCGATGATTCTTTGCTTCACCTTTTTAAAAACAAAATATTCCTGGGCGGTATTTTTCATGACGATTTATGTATTTCTGGCCTTTAATATCTTAAAACCAGGAAATGTCAATATGATATTTAAAGACCGTGTTTTAGATACGGCAATTGCCGGAGCTGTAGCTTTCATGGTTTCCTATTTTGTTTTACCCGTTTGGGAACATACCAAAAACTTGGATTTTATGCGAAGAACGTCATTGAGTAACATCAACTATTTTTCGGCCGCAATGGCATTTTTTAAAAATGAAAAAATTGAAGAACAAGAATATAAACTGACCAGAAAAGCAGCAATTATCGACTTAGCCAATCTTTCTGATAATTTCCAAAGGATGATTTCTGACCCGAAAAATCAACAGAAAAAACTGGAACATTTACATCAGTTCGTTATTACTTCCCATTTAATTACGGCTTATATCGCTTCATTTTCGCAATATTCAGAAACGTCAAAAGATTATCCAGAAATCGATTTCAACAGTTGGGATTTAAAAATTTCCGCAGAATTAGGACGAACTGATTCAATTTTAAATCAAAAAAATATTGACGAAAACATTTTAGAGGAAAGTAAAATTAAACCATTAGATACGGTCGAAAACTTACTCGAAAACCGCAGAAAAGAATTGGTAGAAAATGAATTTTTTGACCGTCGTGATCCCAGCAGAATCTCGCATTTAACAGAATTGAAAAATTTAAAAGAAATCTTAGAATTGATTTATGATGTAGCAAGAGAGCAAAGAAAAGTCGTCGAAAGTTTAGAACCAGAGATTCAATCAACAATGGTGAAACAGTAGTTTTCGAAAAACTCTACGCGGGCTTTATATAAATCTGAAACGTTGTCGTCATGAACTCTGCATTGAATATCGAAAGGAAAATCTAAGCTGAAAGGTTTTACTTCGTAATGTTTCTTCAACGACCAGTAATTGGAATGATGGATTTTATATAAGCTTTCTTTCAATGACCAAATCACGGTCAGATAAGCAACTTCCTTTTCTTTTTCAATAAAACTACTCTCCTCTTCATGCAAAAATTTATGCTGAATTCTGAGAATCTTCTGATTAAAAGGTTCAATATCAATTCCAACTTTATTTTTAGAAATCGCCAAGGCCGCAAAAGGAAAAGAATGCGTCACTGAAATCTCATAATCGTTTGGAAATAAATACGGAATTCTTCCATCGTACAAAATTTTATAATCCGGCAAAACAGATTTCAGAATTTTTCTAACCAAAAGTGTTTCCTTTAATTTAGTCGGATGATAATCTTTAACCTTATCAAAGTTCTCTTTTTCTAAAAGAAATTCAAGATTAAAATCCTCGTCCTCACTATATTTCCAAAGAAGAATAGTTGCTTGATCATCTGAAAAATCTCGGTAAAGTGGCATCAATAAGTATTAGATAGTAAAATTACGCAATTCTTTAAATAATCAAATTCAAATTTTACTTTAAGAGCGAGTTTAAAAATAATAACAACACATTCCTTATATAAAATTTAGTTTTTATTTTGAAAATATTTAGAACACAAAATTGAAAAACCCTCAATTTTTTGAACTTATTTGAACTTTTAGAAGTATTTTGTCCTAAAACTTATGTGACTTTTGTGGTTAAATTATTTTTGCGTTAAATTTAAACAGGCACTAAATCTATGTTAACATATTTGGTTGCGTAATAGATTAAAGATATAACTGCTATTTCTTAAATGGACTAAATTTAAAGAAAGACATTTAGTATCTTTGCACCAAATTTATTTAATTAGATGGAAACTACAACACAATACGTTCCTTACAAAGTTAAGGACATTTCATTAGCCGAATACGGTAGAAAAGAAATTAATTTAGCTGAAGCAGAAATGCCAGGATTAATGGCGATCCGTGAAGAATACGGTCCTTCTCAACCATTGAAAGGTGCGAGAATCGCTGGTTGTCTTCACATGACGATTCAGACTGCAGTTTTAATTGAAACTTTAGTTGCTTTGGGTGCAGATGTTACTTGGTCTTCTTGTAATATTTTCTCTACTCAAGATCATGCTGCTGCTGCAATTGCTGCTGCTGGAATCCCGGTTTACGCTTGGAAAGGAATGACTGAAGAAGAATTTGAATGGTGTATCGAGCAAACTGTATTTTTCGGTGAAGATAGAAAACCATTAAACCTAATCTTAGATGATGGTGGTGATTTAACGAATTTAGTTTTCGATAAATATCCAGAATTAACAGCTGAAATTAAAGGACTTTCTGAAGAAACAACGACAGGAGTTCACAGATTGTACGAAAGAATGCAGAACGGAACTTTGGTAATGCCTGCAATCAACGTGAATGATTCAGTAACAAAATCGAAATTCGATAACAAATACGGTTGTAGAGAATCTGCTGTAGATGCGATTAGAAGAGCGACTGACATTATGTTGGCTGGTAAAAGAGTTGTAGTTTGTGGTTACGGTGATGTTGGTAAAGGAACTGCAGCGTCTTTCAAAGGTGCTGGTTCAATTGTAACGGTAACTGAAGTTGACCCAATCTGTGCTTTACAAGCAGCAATGGAAGGTTTCGAAGTTAAAAAATTGAGTACTGTAGTTGAAAATGCAGATATCATTATTACAACTACTGGAAACTTTAACATTGTTAAAGGAGAAGATTTCAAAAGAATGAAAGATAAAGCGATTGTTTGTAATATCGGTCACTTCGATAATGAGTTGGATATGGCTTGGTTAAACGCTAACTATGGTGATACTAAATATGAAGTTAAACCACAAGTTGATGTTTATAATATCGACGGAAAAGAAATTATCATTTTAGCTGAAGGTCGTTTGGTAAACCTTGGTTGTGCAACTGGACACCCAAGTTTTGTAATGAGTAATTCATTCGCTAACCAAACTTTAGCTCAAATTGAACTGTGGACCAACTCTGCAGCTTACGGAAATGAAGTTTATACTTTGCCAAAACATTTAGATGAAAAAGTTGCTGCTTTACACCTTGCAAAATTAGGCGTAGAATTAGAAACTTTATCACCAGAACAAGCGAAATATATTGGTGTACCGGTTGAAGGACCATTCAAGCCAGAATATTACAGATACTAAGAATATCTTAGACTTAAAATAAAGAACGCTCCGAAAATTTCAGAGCGTTCTTTTTATTTAATTTTCCGAGACAATCATATTAAAGAGTAGATCATATTTATCTCCCAGTTTATGCTTGAGTCGCTGTTTCGATTTCTTCACTGCATCAACAGTAATTCCCAAAAGTCCTGCTATTTCAGAATTGGCAAAACCTAATTTCCTCAACAAGATAATCCGCAAGCTAGAATCGGTTATTTCTGGGAAACTATCCTGTAAAGTTTGATAAAACGTAGCATGCCCTTTTTTAAACTCGCGCTTAAAGCTCAACCAATTTTCTTCGGTCATTAAATGCGATTTTAGGATTTCATCAAGTTTCCCATGCTCTTTTTCAATGCTCGAAGATTTAGATTCTTTGATATTTTGAATTTCGAGATGAAGTTTTTGAATCTGTATATTTTTCTCCTTTAAAAAATCGATTTGTGAATCGAGAGTTTTATGAGCTTCTAATAGTTTTTGTTCGTTTCTTAATTTGGCATTTTCATATTCGACAATCCTTTTTTCAGTCTGAATTTTTCTATTCTTTTCTCGAATTTTCGCATTCATCAATATTAAAACTGCTAACAGAATTAAAAAAACAGCCACAACAAAAATCACATTTTTCCAAAAAGACACTGATGAAAGTCTCTTTTGAGTATCATCGATATTGTGTTGATATTTTCTTTTTTGCAACATCCAGTTGGCCTGATTCAGTGGAAGCACGCCATCGGTTTTATTGAGAGAATCCTCCAAAGCGTCTATTCTTCTTCTCACCAATAATTCTTCACCATTCCTACCTTCTTTATAGATAATATGAAGCTTAAGCTTTAAAATTTCAAGTTCATTAATTTTAAAATACGATTTTGTTTCTGCAATTTCATCCGCTTTCTTGGCTGATATTTTCGCGTCTTCAAGTCGATTTATAGCAATATATAATCTGGTTAAGATTGTATAGGCATACATCGAATTTTTATTTCTTCCATTTCGCTCTGAGATTTCAATATCTTCTAAAATTAATTTAATCGCAGTGCGATAATCACGATTTCCTTCGTAAATTTGCGCTAGATTCCCAAGCGTCTTTGCATATCGAACTTCATCTCCAATCGATTTCGCCAATGAAGAGGCTTCTTCAATATTTTTTTTAGCTTTTTTTAAATCTCCAGTTCTATAATAATACAATCCCATATTATCTAGAATACTAGCGTAATTGGCAGATTTGGGATTGGTAAATTGCTTTGCTTTTTTTAAATAGTTCAGAGCCTCCGTATTGTCTCCAATAGTGCCCATATAAAAACCAATTTTCATAAAAGATTCACCTGGAAATAAAATATCTTTAGAATCTAATTGATTAATTTTTTCGATTGCCGACATATAAACCGGCAATACCTTAGTCATTTGTCTAAAGTTATAAAGATATTCTGCGTAGCTCAAAATAGCCCAAATCTCCAAAGCTTCCTGTTTTGATTGCCTTGCACTCTGAATGGACTTTGAATAATAATTATTACTTTTTTCATTAATTCGGTCAAAAGCATTTGCATAACCATTTGCTAGAAGCGTGTTATATAAAATTTTGTAAGTTTCAGAATTACTATCGTTCAATGGTTGAAGAAAATTCTTAATTGCAACCGTATCGTTACCCATATTTTCTTGCTGACTGATAATGCCTTCCCAGCCAGAAATATTATTATCAGACACATCTAACCGAATTTTTTGCGCTGGCAAAAAAATAATGCAACCTAACGTAATTAAACTAAGAAAATATTTTATTTTCATTGCTTCACGAAAAAAAAATTATTAGTGAAGATATGCTATTTTACTATTCAAATAATTAGTTTTATTAATAATTATTAATTATAAAAATTATATTTAAATCAAGTAATTAGCTTTTAAATTTCATTTCTATTTTGAAATACATCTTTTTAAATATTAAAAATGGATCTGATATTAAGATAAAAAACTAGAGAATCTAAGTTATAACAAGTTGTTTTACAAAACGTTAACAAAATATTTAATAATTAAAAAATTTGTCCACCTTTTGTCCACCCAAAAAATTTCATTTTATGAATGTCTTATCCCTAAATTTGTAATAGAAAAAGAACTAATAACCATTAAAACTTTCTACTAGTTTAAAACGGTTAACTCAATTCAATCAGACTTATAAAGCACAAATGATGATAAACTCCTCTAACTTCTGTTAAAGGAGTTTTTAATTCCAGTAATAAAAATTTAATAAAGTTAGATTTAAAATTGCCTAATTAGTATTCTATTAACGACTGCTTATTTCCTCTAATTAATTAAAATGAGCAACAAATAAAATATTCATCAGTTAAAAACATTAATTTCCAATTGTCTGATTATCAATAACCTAAAACTTAAATTAAAAACTAAATCTTTTGTCCTCTATTTGTCCACCCCTATAATTTTAAATTTTCACAGGTATCTTCTAAATTTGAATTAGAAAAAATAAAGCAATAGGTATTTGGAATTGAAAAATTTAAAAACTTAAAAACACAAATGATTTTTTCCTCCTTTAACTTACGTTGAAGGAGTTTTTTATTTCTTTCTAGTAGTCAATTTTTATTAGTTCTTTTGACACCTTTAAGTACAATTTCGTAAATTTGAATATTAAGTAAATTCAATAAAAATTACTAAAAATCTAATTGAAATATGAAAAGACATGAAGCCTTAGTACAACTCAGCCGCGACCATCATTTTGGATTACTGCTTTGCTGGAAATTAAAAGAAGGATTAAAAAGAGAAATTTCGGTAGAAAGAATGTCAAAATATATAGGCCTTTTTTATCAACAAAACCTTAAACCACATTTCGCAGAAGAAGAGGAAACCATTTTTAAAGTTTTAGGAGAAGAAGATCCATTAATTAAAGAAGCAATTTCACAACACAGAATCTTTCAGAAAATGATCGAAGATGGTTTTAAAACACCAGAACAAATAGAAGATTTCCGTGCTTTACTCGAACTTCACATCCGAACAGAAGAACGACAAATTTTCCCTGAAATCGAAAAGCAAGCCACGGACAAACAATTAGAGGATATTTTAAAATTGGATCATCCAGAATTAAAAGAACCAGAATACGACGATATTTTTTGGAAATAGAAAATTGCTGAACCATTGATTTTAAATCAAGCATTTCAGTTTAAATAAAAGACAGCCATTTCAAATAGAAAATGGCTGTCTTTATTTTTTATAATAGCATGATTAAAGTTCTTAATCTAAAACAAATATTAATTCGGGAATTCGTGGCAATTAATATAACACTACTATTCCGAACTATACTAAAATTAAATCCTTTCAATATCGGCACCAATTGCCTTCAATCTTCCGTCAATATTTTCGTAACCACGGTCAATTTGTTCAATATTATGAATAACCGAAGTTCCTTCTGCCGAAAGCGCTGCAATCAACAAGGCATTTCCTGCTCTAATATCTGGCGAAACCATGGTGGTTCCTCTTAATGGATATTCATGATTTAAACCAACAACCGTTGCTCTGTGCGGATCACACAAAATAATCTGCGCACCCATATCAATCAGTTTATCCACGAAGAACAAGCGGGATTCAAACATTTTTTGGTGAATCAGAACTGTTCCTTTTGCCTGTGTCGCAACAACTAAAATAATGGACAATAAATCCGGTGTAAATCCGGGCCACGGCGCATCTGAAACCGTAAGAATCGATCCATCAATAAATTTTTGGATCTTATAATTTTCCTGAGCAGGGACGAAAATATCATCACCTCTTTTTTCTAATTGAATTCCTAATTTTTTAAACGTATTTGGAATCACTCCGAGTTCTTTCCAGTTCACATTTTTAATGGTGATCTCCGATTTCGTCATGGCTGCAAGACCAATCCAAGAACCGATTTCAACCATATCTGGCAACATCGTATGTTCTGTTCCGCGTAAATGCTCAACACCTTCGATGGTCAATAAATTAGAACCAATACCTGAAATATTGGCGCCCATCCTATTAAGCATTTTACATAATTGCTGCAAGTAAGGTTCACAAGCTGCATTATAAACTCTCGTTTTACCTTTCGCTAAAACTGCAGCCATCAATATATTTGCAGTTCCTGTTACAGAAGCTTCTTCCAGTAAAATAAATTTACCGTGAAGTTCTTTCGCCTTTAACGTATAAAAACATTCTTTTTCATCATAATGAAACTCAGCACCTAATTCTACCAAACCCTGGAAATGAGTATCCAATCGGCGTCTACCGATTTTGTCACCACCCGGAGTTGGCATATAAGCTTCACCATATCGGGCGAGCATCGGACCGAGTAACATGACAGAACCACGAAGTCTTGCACCATCTTGTTTAAAATCATCTGACTTTATATAATCAAAGTTGACCGCATCTGCTTGGAAAGAATAATCTCCGTGACCATTTTTAGTAACTTTTACACCAAAATCACCCAGAATTTCAATCAATCGGTTAACATCATGAATATCCGGAATATTCTTTACGCGCACGACTTCATCCGTCAACAATACTGCACATAAAATCTGGAGCGCTTCGTTTTTAGCACCTTGTGGCGTAATTTCGCCATGCAGTTTTTTCCCTCCTCTAATTTGAAAACTTCCGCTCATTCTTATTTCCGATTTTTATTATTTTGAAAATTCTTTCTGGTATTTTGATTCTTTGGATTATTCGAATTACCTGTATTATTTCTGGTGTACGATTTATTAGTACGGTTCGTCGCGTAATAAATTTTACTTTTTTCTAATGAATCCAAAACGGTTAAATCCAAACGGTTTTCCGAAAGATCCTTTAAATGACGGAAAATAACCTCATCCTGTACATGTTCCTTATTATAAACATTATAGGATTTCTTCATATTATTGGCAATCACCTGAATCAAAGCATCTTTTTCGTCGCCTGCTTCCAGTTCAATAGCTTTATCGATCAATTGTAAAATACTCTTTCCGTAAAATTTAAAATCACCCTGAAGTTTTGGATACTCCATTCTCTTAGGTTTCACCTGCATTTCTTCGGGAGTCGGGATATGATAGGGCGAATCAACGTCTAAATCATATTTCGCTAATATAAAAAGATGGTCCCAAAGTTTATGTTTATAATTTTCTTCGTCACGAAGTTGTGGATTTCTTTGACCCATAAAATCAACAATCGCCACGGCCATTTCATTACGTTCGTCTCTATTTTCAAGCTCCTGGCAACGTTCTACAAGTTGCTGTATAATTCGACCGTATTCCGGCATTTGGAGTTGCGTTTTGCTTGTATTATATTCCATAACTGCAAATATAAGAATTTGTTAAGGTTAATAGTTTTAGTTGTCTGAATATTTTTTTGGGCGTGCCCCTTCGTTGCCATCACCTTCCCTCCGCTACTTCGGGTCGGTCTTCGGCTCCCAATCTTTTTTTAGAAAGAATTTTGCACAAAAGAAGAGTTCACAAAAAAAAGGATTTCCGCCTACGCCCTCACGCAGACCGGTTTTCGAGTTCAATTCCCGAACTAAAATCGAGATTCAGAATTTTTTAACAATGATGAAAGCAATTTTATGAAATCGTAAAATAAGTTTCGGCTAAAGCCAATGTGAAATTTCATTCATAAACAGGCTAAAGCTCGTTCCTTTTGATGTTGAAACTAATATCTCAAAAATATAATTGTCTATATTCAGTCAACAATTTGTAGCCTAAAGCAGAAAAATCTATTGTCTATTATCCTTTATCTAAAATCAAAGTGGTCTATTATCTTTCACCTACCATCTAAGAAATAAACTTCTTCCGCTCCTCCACTGTCGGAACTTCACACGCGCCAGCAGCCAGTTTCTTTCTGTTCGCCGCAACTCTGTCGTAGAAAAAGTCAGTGAAACCAGTTGGGAGAAATCGGAAATACGACATCAATTTATAGGTTCCACCGATTACTTCGGAAATTTTGAAAACAGCTTGTGATTTTTGCAAATAATATTGTTCAGGTTTCCAAAGGTACAGCGTATCCAAATCCTTTAATTCTAAATTTCGGTCACCCAAAAATTGTTGACCAAACTCAGATTGTAAGGAAGCAAATAGAAAATTATTTTTTACATCTTTCTTTAAAATCCAGTGAACCCAGAAATCACAGAAGCCACATTCTCCATCATAGAAAACGTAATATTTAGTTTTATCGACGTTCGTCACGTCATTATTGAGTTTTAAAATCAGATTTTTCGACTGCGGTTGGCAAATCATTTAAAATTCGGGTATCATTCTCCATAAATTTGAAATAATCAATCAATTCTTTTTTATCAGCAGCACTTAACTTCGCTTCTGGGTGCAAGATCACGTAAGAATCCAAAGGCATTTCATTTTTCTCCAGCTGTTCAGCTGCTTCCTTTAATTTCTTGGCTTGTCTCTTTTTGTCATACGTCGCAAAAGTAGAAAAATTTAATTCTTTTCTTCCTTCTTTAATATGATCAGCCAAAAACCAACCGACCGGCTGTATATTCGCATACCAAGGATATTTTGATTCATTGCTGTGACAATCATAACAGGCATTTTTAATTAAAGCAGCCGTTCTTTCAGGTGTATTTTTAATTTTTAAGAAATCCATTTGCGGTGTCGCAACAGGATTACTCTTTTCAATTGGGAAAAACTGAATCAGTACGAAGGCTACGATGATAATTATCAGTATTTTTTTCATGGTAAAATTTTGTTATGTGAATTTATAACTTTAATTTTAAATGTGAATAATCTTTCACTGTTATAGATTATATAAATCGAAAATGTTTTTATGATTGATAAAAACATTGTACTTTTGCATTAGAAAATTTTAAAACAACAATATTATGTCATTAGTAGGAAAAAAATTCCCCAACATCGCAATTGATGCAATGTCTGAAATGGGTGATGATTTGAAAATCAACATCTTCGAAGAAGCAACTAAAAACGAACAGAAAGTTCTTTTATTCTGGTATCCAAAAGATTTTACTTTTGTTTGTCCAACAGAACTTCACGCATTCCAGGAGGCTTTAGGTGAATTTGAAAAAAGAAATACCAAAGTGATCGGTGCTTCTTGCGATACCAATGAAGTACACTTCGCGTGGTTAAACACCCCAAAAGATAACGGAGGAATCGAAGGAGTAACTTACCCAATCTTAGCAGATACGCACAGACAATTAGCAAATATTTTAGGAATCGTTGATCAGGATTTTGATTACGATGAAGAAGGAAACGAATCTTTCACTGGTTCAAATGTTACTTACAGAGCAACTTATTTAATTGACGAAACTGGAAAAATCTTCCACGAAGCAGTAAATGATATGCCATTAGGAAGAAACGTAAAAGAATTCTTAAGATTAATCGATGCTTACACTCACGTGCAGAAACATGGTGAAGTTTGTCCGGCAAACTGGGAAGAAGGAAAAGATGCAATGAAAGCAAATAGAGAATCTACCGCAGAATACTTAGCATCTCACTCAAACTAAAAAAAGAATTATGTACACAGAATTAGCAGAAGATACGCTACAGCAAATTGTAGCAGACAATGAAAAAGTAGTTGTACAGTATGGTGCAACATGGTGTGGAAACTGCCGAATCATGAAACCAAAATTCAAAAAATTAGCAGCGGAAAATGAAGATATTCCTTTCCTATATGTTGATGCAGAAAAATTACCTGAAAGCCGAAAATTAGCAACCGTAGATAATTTACCTACGTTCGCAATTTTCAAAGACGGGAAATTGGTAAATCAGGTTCAATCTAATCAGGCAGAAAGTCTTATTAATCTTTTTAAAGAACTGAACTAATGAAATCGCCTTTTTTGGTTTTCTTACGAACTCCGACGAAAACTGGGCGATAACATTTCACCATTGAAAAAATAAAATTAGAAATGAAATTACCTATAATCAGACAGTTTTATCAAACCCAGTCTGTAGAAAATTTAGAAAAAACTTTAGAAGTTATCGAAGCATTTTCTGAATTCCGAGGAACAACGGAAGAAGATTTGAATGTTGTCGGAGAATTGATTACCAATATCTGTGGCGCACTCGAAGTTCATGCAAATGTTGCCAACGGAATGGCTGAAAGAGACGCCCTAAATTCTTTTGCACAAAAAGTTTTAGGCTCAATCGATAAGTAGTATTTAGTAAAAATGAAGAAGAAAGGCGGGAAAATTATTTCCCGCCTTTTTTATTTTAATCGTTGTGACCTCTATATTTATCGTTTTTGTCTTTGTTATGGTTTCTATTCATTCGGTCATGATGGTCATCATTTTTCCACCGGTCATTTCTATTGTTATTTTTAAATTGATCCGCTCGATACTGATTCGGATAATAAGCGGTTGAATTTCTATTTCCAGGTATAATGCCTGGTCTGCCATAAATATCACCACTTCTTATGATTCGTCCGTTTTGATATACATTTCCATTACGGTCTCTATAAATCTCACCTCTACGGTAAACTACGCCATCATTTGATCGGTAAATCACCACATTTCCTGGACGATTATTTCCATAAGGATCTTGTACAGTTCCACAAGAATTTAGCGCAATTGCCAATCCTGTACCTAATAGTATTTTAAAAATATTTTTCATTTTATTAAATTTAAAGGTTAACAGCTACTTTTCCATTATAGTGCCAAACTCTAAATTCTAATATGATGAATACTATTTTATTTTATAATTGAGTTTAATGTATTTCCGTTTTTATGCATAATGCAAATTTTCCCGCAAATTTTCGCAAAGTTTTCTTTACAAACATGCTGTTTTACACCCGTTTTTAAGTTCGCAATGGCGTTTGACTTCGTCGAATTATCTTCGATTTTACTTAATAAAGTTCGCAAGAGAATTGCTTTTATGTCAAATAACGGACAATCATATTAAATTTAAACTTTCTGCAACCTTCAAAGCACACTTTTCTCCATCGATTGCCGCGGAAATAATTCCACCTGCGTAACCGGCTCCTTCGCCACATGGATACAAACCTTTAATTTGAAGATGTTCCAAAGAATAATGATCTCTTGGAATACGAACTGGTGAAGAAGTTCGGCTTTCTGGCGCGTGCAAAATAGCTTCATTCGTCATATAACCTTTCATCGATTTTCCAAATTCTGAAAAGCCTTGTCGCATAATTTGACTTAAAAACCCCGGGAAAACTTCTCCCATTTCAACAGAAGTAGTTCCGGGAACATAAGAGGTTTTTGGAATATCATGTGAAATTTTATTTTGAGTAAAATCAACCATTCGTTGCGCCGGAACTTTTTGAGTTTCACCAGCCAAATGCCAGGCTTTTTGTTCTATTGCTTTCTGAAATTCCATCCCGGCTAAAGGCCCAAATTGTTGAAAAGGTTTGAAATCTTCTAATTTTAATTCCACTACAATTCCTGAATTCGCGGTAGACTGATCTCTTTTAGAAGGCGACCAACCATTCGTAACTACTTCTCCCGGACTCGTTGCACAGGGCGCAATTACACCACCGGGACACATACAAAATGAGTACATCCCACGACCGTTCACTTGCTTCACCACAGAATATGGTGCAGGCGGTAAAAATTCACCACGGTAGTCGCAGGAATATTGAATTTTATCTATTAATTCTTGTGGATGTTCTGCTCGCACCCCTAATGCAAAAGGTTTGGCTTCAATGAGAATATTCCTCTTATGCAGTAATTCAAAAATATCACGTGCGGAATGTCCCGTTGCTAAAATAACTTTATTCGCCGAAATGACATTTCCATTTTGAAGAACAACACCTTGCATTTCGTTACTTTTCACCACAAAATCAGTGACACGAGTTTCAAATAAAACTTCTCCACCGGAAGCGATAATCTGTTCCCGAATATCTTGAATAATCTTGGGTAATTTATTGGTTCCAATATGTGGATGAGCATCTACCATGATATCAGGCGTAGCTCCAAAACCCACAAAAAGCTCTAAAATTCGATCGATATCGCCACGCTTTTTTGAACGCGTATATAATTTTCCATCCGAATAAGTTCCGGCACCACCTTCGCCAAAGCAATAATTAGAATCTTCATTGACAATTCCATCTACATTGATTGCTTTCAAATCACGACGACGACCACGAACATCTTTTCCGCGTTCTAAAACGATTGGTTTTAATCCCAATTCAATCAATTGTAATGCAGCAAAAAGTCCAGCCGGACCAGCTCCTACCACAATTACTTCTTGCTTGTTGGCAACATTCGGATAATCTGGTAATTCAACTTTAGCAGGAATATAATCTTCATCAACTAAAAAAACATTTCCCTTAACATTGACTTTTACCGCCTTTTGTCGGGCATCAAAAGAACGTTTCAAAACAACTACTTTTTGAATTTCCTTCGGACTTATCTTACAAAATTTGGCTACTTGTTGTGCTAACAAATCTTCGTTGGCAGCGGCTTCGGGCGATACTTGAAATTGAAATTCTTTTGGCATTGGATATAATTAAGAAAAAAATTTAAAAGATTTTCATGAGCTCAAATCTTTCAACCTGCAAATTTCTGCTTTTTTTAGGCAATACAGATAATTTAAAACTAAAAATTACAACCTAAACTCCGATCACTTTACTTCTTCGTTCCAGTAAAATAATATCCCGCCACTTTCCGTTCATCTCTCCTATTTTTTCTCTTCTTCCGACAATCGTGAATCCGTGCTTTTCATGAATTTTTACACTCACTAAATTCTCGGGAAAAATTCCGGCCTGTAGAGTCCAGAAGTTATTTTCTTCGCTATCTAAAATGAGTTTTTTCATCATTACGGTTCCCAGTCCTTGTCCCTGAACAGAACCATCCAGATAAATACTAACTTCAGCAACTCCTTTAAAACAATCTCGATTGCTTACAGGCTGCAAGGCACACCAACCAACAACTTCATCCTTTTCATTTTCTAAAACGAAACGACAGAGATTAAAATGCTTGGTATCCCACGCTTCCCAAGTCGGCGCCACTTTATCGAAAGTAGCATTTCCGCCATTAATTCCCTGTTGAAAAATTTCTAAAACTTTATCGCCATCTTCCGGACGCATTGGACGTATTTCGTAATTCATTGTTATATTATTAAAACTTGTATTTTTTTTAACCACAAAGTCACAAAAGTATTCTACAAAAAGTTATAATTCAAGTTCACTAATAAGAAAATCTATAAGTTTTCAGAAACTTCATGTCCTTTTTAGCTGTAGAATTTTAAACTTTTCATCAATAAAATCTTTGTGACTTTGTGGTTTAAAGATTTATATTTTCAAACAGGTTTAATTAGAACAGGTTTAATTTTTTTTACCGCAAAAGAGGCAAAAGTTTTATTTTATTAAGCAATTCAAAAGTATGCAAAAGATACACAGATTGTAGGAATCACTTTTTGCAATCTTTTAAAAATCTTATTCTCCACTTTTGTCTTTTATAACTTTTGCGGTTAAAAGAATTATATTTTTCAACAGTTTCTTAATATTTATGGCTTTTTCTCGGGAACTTTCTGCGACGTCGTGAAAACTTGGTAGATCCACTTTCCTTATCCATAGAAATAACACTGATATTTCCATCTACTTCCAAGACCGCCAATTTTACGTCTTCAATTTTCTCGACGCCATGTTCACGTACGGCTTCTTCCAATTCATCAAAACTCACTTCCTGTTCTTTCATTTTTACATTATCTACAATTCCATCTTTAATTAAAATCTCAGGATCAGATTCTACCAAACTTTTAATTTTAGCATTTTTAAAAATGATTTTTTTGACGACAAAATTGGCTATAAATAAAACCAGCGCTGCCACTAAACCACCTTCTAAACTCACATTAGAACCAACCATCGCATTCTGCACCGCATTTGAAATCAATAGAAGCAACACAATATCACCAGCATTAAGCTGCGATAATTGATTCTTCCCAAAAATCCGAATTGCGGCAAACATAAAAAGATAGACCGCAAGACTGCGTAAAGCAACATCGAGAAATGGATTCATTATTTTCTGTTTTTATAATACAAAGTAAAAGTAAATAAAAAAACCACAACTAAAATTGTGGTTTTCCTTAATATTTAAAATTTATATTACTCTAATTCTCTTTTCAAAAACTTCGCGGTCAATGATTTTTTCGATCGCGCTACTTCTTCCGGAGTTCCTTTCGCGATAATTTCTCCGCCGCGGAAGCCTCCTTCCGGACCAACGTCGATAATATGATCTGCAAGTTTGATCACATCCATATTATGTTCGATGATGATGAAAGAGTTACCTAATTCAACCAGTTTATTAATCGCATCCATCAACACTTTTACGTCTTCAAAATGCAGTCCTGTCGTAGGTTCATCTAGAATATATAAAGTATTTCCGGTTTGCCTTTTTGATAATTCTGTGGCGAGTTTAATTCTTTGTGCTTCTCCTCCACTTAAAGTTGTAGATTGTTGTCCGAGCGTGATATATCCCAAACCAACATCCTGCATCGTTTTCACTTTCATGAAGATTTTCGGAATTGGCTGGAAGAATTCTGTCGCTTCATCAATCGTCATTTCCAATACGTCAGAAATAGATTTTCCTTTGTACCGAACTTCTAAGGTTTCACGGTTAAATCGTTTTCCATTGCACGTTTCACAATGAACATATACATCGGGCAAGAAATTCATTTCAATGACTTTCAAACCTCCACCTTGACAGGTTTCACAGCGTCCGCCTTTTACATTAAAGGAGAATCGTCCTGCTTTATAACCTCGGATTTTAGACTCCGGAAGTTCTGCAAAAAGATTTCTGATATCGGTAAACATTCCCGTATAAGTCGCGGGATTTGAACGTGGCGTTCTACCAATAGGCGTTTGATCAACATCTACAATTTTGTCGATATTATCAATTCCTTCCAATTTTTTGTACGGCAAAGGATCTTTTACCGCTCTGTAAAAATGCTGATTTAGAATTGGATACAAAGTTCCATTAATCAAAGAAGATTTTCCACTTCCCGAAATCCCCGTTACTACAACCAGTTTTCCCAAAGGAATTTCTAAATTCACATTCTTCAGATTATTTCCCGTCGCACCTTTTAGAATTAGTGATTTACCATTTCCTTCTCTACGAACTTCCGGAACTTCGATTTTACGTTTTCCGGTCAGATAATCTGCAGTGATCGTATCGGCATTTAATAAATCTTTCGGCTTTCCTTGCCAAAGAACTTCACCACCGAATTTTCCGGCGCGCGGACCAATATCCAAAACCTCATCAGCCTCCATAATCATGTCTTTGTCGTGTTCAACAACGATTACAGAATTTCCGATATCGCGTAAATTTTTCAAAGAATCGATCAGTCTTTCGTTATCTCTTTGATGCAAACCAATCGATGGCTCATCTAAAATATAAAGAACATTCACCAATTGCGAACCGATTTGTGTTGCCAACCGAATCCGTTGAGATTCCCCACCAGAAAGGGTTCGTGAACTTCTGCTCAAACTCAGATAATCTAAACCGACATCGAGCAAAAACTGCAATCTGGTTTTGATTTCCTTCAGAATTTCGTGAGCGATTATTTTATTGTTTTTATTGAATTTATCTTCAACCTGAATCAACCATTCCTTTAAATCAAGAAGCGATAAAGCATTAATTTCTGCAATATTTTTTCCATCGATTTTAAAACTTAAACTCGCCGCTTGCAAACGCGCTCCATTACATTCCGGACAAACCTCTTCCGTGGTGAAATGACGTTCTAACAAAGTAGCATCGTAACTTTCTTTGTCATCGATCATATCATTAATTAAAGAAATCAGCCCATCAAAATTGACTTTAATTTTCTTATTAATGCCGGCGTGTTTTAAATCTTTATTGATTTCTTTATGACAACCGTTGTAAATATAGTCGATTGCTTCTTCAGGAATATCTTTCATCGGTGTTGCCAACGAAAGTCCATAAATTTCTAAAATATTTTTAATTTGACCCAGAATCCATTTGTTCGATTTAATATCTTCTAATGGAAGTAAACCACCTTGATTTATAGAAAGTTTTGGGTTTTCAACAAAATAATCGGTGTTTACTTTTTTCACTGTTCCCAATCCTTTGCAATACGGACAACTTCCTTTCGGAGAATTGAACGAAAACGTGTTCGGCTCCGGTAAAGCCAATGAATGTCCGGTATCGGCATCCATTAAATTTTTGGAGAAATATTCTATTTTATCACTTGCTAATTTCTGGATCCCAATTACTCCTTCGCCCATGTGCAAAGCAGTTTTCAGGGATTGTTCCATTCTGGCTTCAGAGGCACTTTCGCCGATAATCCAACGGTCGATAACAATATCGATATCGTGGGTTTTGTAGCGGTCGAGTTTTAAATCATATTCGATATCCAGAATTTCGCCATCAATTCTCGCCTGGCCGTATCCTTTCTTGGCCATCTGAATAAAAAGTTCATGGTAATGTCCTTTACGAGAACTAACTACGGGCGCCAACAACATTACCTTTTCTCCTTTGTAATTGTTTTTCACGGCCTCTAAAATTTGCTCTTCGGTATAACTGACCAATCTTTGGCCGGTCGTTAACGAGTACGCATCTGAAACTCTGGCAAAAAGCAAACGTAAAAAGTCATATAATTCAGTCACCGTTCCAACTGTAGAACGCGGGTTTTTATTGGTCGTTTTCTGTTCGATGGCGATAACCGGCGAAAGTCCGTCGATTTTATCAACATCGGGTCTTTCTAAACCACCCAGAAATTGTCTGGCATACGCCGAAAAAGTTTCGATATATCTTCGCTGACCTTCCGCGAAAATCGTATCAAAAGCCAACGACGATTTACCACTCCCTGAAAGTCCGGTGATTACAACCAGTTCATTGCGGGGAATTTTGACATCGATATTTTTTAAGTTGTGTTCACGGGCTCCGTAAACTTCTATATATTCTTTAGGATCTTCCATTTTAAATTTTCCAAAATTTGAATTTTTGGAATTCTGCAAAAATACGGATTTTTTAGAGGATAATAAGGTAAGAATTCGAAGTTGTATTTTAACTCAACTTAAAAGAGGACTGATGTAAAAATACCGGAATATGATTATCAACTGAAGTTGATCTTGCAGAATTCTTGACGCTTCAACCTATCAAAAACATTGCCGAAAAAGACTCTTTTAATTTAAATTCTTCTGGTGAAAAAATAAAATTATTCCATTTGAACATGTAAGTCCGCCTTTCCAGCATTTCTTAAAAGACGATCATTCATTACCTTTACTTAAATAAAAAACCAACTATTTGCAATGAAAAAGCATCTATTATAGTTGGAGAAATAATCATTTAAAAGTTAAAAAGTTATGGAAAATTTAAAAGGACAAGTCGTAATCGTAACAGGTGGAGCGTCGGGAATTGGCGGTGCTTTAACATCGGTTCTCGTAAAACGTGGCGCCTCGGTAGTTGCTGTAGACATCAACGAAGAAGCCGGACAAAATAAAGTAAAAGAAAGTCCGCAAAACATTGCATTCCTAAACGGTGACGTATCCAAAGAATCCGTGGCAGAAGAAGCAGTAAAGTTGGCGGTTTCAAAATTTGGAAAACTAACGGGATTAGTCAACAACGCACACGCTTCTCGCCAAAAACCTTTGATGGAATTGACGGCAGATGACTGGGCTTTATCTTTTGGAACTGGATTTAATGCAACCCTTCATTTTATGAAAGCCGCCTATGCTGAATTAAAAAAATCAAAAGGCTCGGTGGTCAATTTCGGATCCGGTGCCGCCCTGAATGGCCAGGCTACGCAGGCAAGTTACGCCGCTGCCAAAGAAGCGATTCGAGGTTTGAGCCGTGTTGCCGCGACGGAATGGGGAAAAGATAATATTCGGGTTAATGTCGTTTGCCCACTGGCTTTAACTGAAGGTGTTATTAAATGGCGAGAAAGCAGTCCGGAGCAGTATAAGCAAATTGCCGATCATATTCCGTTGAGTCATTTCGGAGACCCTGAAAACGATATCGCACCAATTGTGGCTTTTCTATTGAGCGACGACAGTCAGTATATGACAGGTCAGACCATTATGGCAGATGGCGGCGATATTAAATTAAGATAAATAGTTTTTAAAGTTTTCCAAGGTCTAATGGACGGCGGAAATGCGAAAAAAGTATCCGAAAATCAGAAAATATTTAGTTGTTTCTGTCTGAATAAAATTTTGCTAAAGAATAGTTAATCGAAAGATTTTCTATTCTTTTTTGGTAAAAAACAGAACTACTGATATAAAGCATGAATAAAAAATTGATTTAAAATTTGATTTCCACTAAATTTGAGTGAATTAAAAATACCAGAATATGAGTTTCCCTACCGATCTAGAAATTGCAGAATCCGCCGACATTCAATTGATCAAAAATATTGCTGATAAAGTAGGCATTGATCATGATGACCTGGAATATTACGGAAAGTACAAAGCCAAAATACCTTTAAAATATATCGATGAAGAAAAGATTAAAAAAGCAAAACTTATTTTAGTTACTGCCATTAATCCAACTCCGGCCGGTGAAGGAAAAACCACCGTTTCTGTTGGTTTGAATGACGGTTTATGTAAGATTGGTAAAAAATCAATTGCGGTTTTACGTGAACCTTCACTTGGGCCGGTTTTCGGTGTTAAAGGTGGCGCTGCCGGTGGCGGTTATGCGCAACTCATTCCTATGGTTGATATTAACCTCCATTTTACGGGAGATTTTTCAGCGATTGAAAAGGCGAACAACTTACTTTCTGCGTTGATTGATAATAATTTACAAAACAAAGTATACTCTTTAAATATTGATCCAAGAACCATCGTTTGGAAGCGCGTGATGGATATGAATGACCGTTCCTTGCGAAATATTGTCGTTGGATTAGGTGGCTCCAATAACGGAATTACGCGGGAAGAAGGTTTCAATATTACGCCGGCGAGTGAAGTGATGGCGATCTTATGTTTAAGCAATGACTTCGAAGATTTGAAAAATAGATTAGGAAATATTTTCGTGGGTTATACTTTTGACAAAAAACCAATTTTCGCGCGAGATTTAAAAGCAGAAAATGCGATGGCGATTTTATTAAAAGATGCCATTAAACCAAATCTGGTTCAGACTTTAGAAGGAAATCCGGCGATTCTTCACGGTGGACCTTTTGCGAATATTGCGCAAGGAACCAATACGATTATCGCTACAAAAACAGGACTTTCTCTCGCAGATTACGTTGTTACAGAAGCGGGATTCGGAGCCGATCTCGGTGCTGAAAAATTCCTGCATATCAAATGTCATTACGGAAAAATGAAACCTGACGCTTACGTGATTGTCGCTACCATTCGTGCTTTGCGTTATCATGGTGGGGCGAAAAAAGGAGAATATGAACATCCTAATTTAGAATGTCTGAAAAATGGATTTGAAAATCTGGAAAAACATATTGAAAACGCACTGAAATTTGGAATGCAGCCAATTGTTGCCATTAATCATTTTGCAACAGATTCTCAGGAAGAGATTGAATTTTTAATAAGTGCCTGTGCAAAACTAAATGTAAAAGCAATTGTGGCAGATGAGTTTACAAAAGGAGGTGACGGAATGATCGACCTGGCCGAGGAAGTTGTTCGCTGTGCGGCTCATTGTGGCAACGACTTCAAACCATTATATAATGTTGAAGATTCTGTGGAACATAAAATTGAAACCATTGCGAAAGAAGTTTACGGCGCAGAAAGTGTGGTTTATTCCCAGAAAGCAAAAAATCAACTGAAAACTATTTACGATTTAAATTTTGACAAACTGCCTATCTGCATGGCCAAAACTCAGAAATCTTTAAGCGACGACGAAACTAAAATCGGGCGACCTTCGAATTTCAAAATTACGGTTCGTGAATTTGAATTTGCTGCCGGTGCGGGATTCATCATTCCGGTTTTAGGTGACATGATGAGAATGCCGGGATTGCCTAATGTTCCCGCTGCGGAAGGAATGCACATCGATAAAAATGGAAAAATTACGGGATTAAGTTAAAAACCAGAACTATCAAAAATTGACAGATTTCCCTTGAATGTAAAACTGATTTTGTTTCCAGCCTGAATTGCGCCCCGGATTGCAACGGAAATCCCGGAACAAGCGCAGGGAAAGCAAAGGCGTGAGGAATTGCAGTGGAAAGCCGGAAATGTGCGCCATAAAAAAAAGAGTTACAAATTAATGCAACTCTTTTTTTGTGGAGGATATCGGGATCGAACCGACCACCTCTTGACTGCCAGTCAAACGCTCTAGCCAGATGAGCTAATCCCCCATTTTGGGTGCTGAATTTTACGATGTAAATTTCAGATTTGCAATGATACAAATTTTTGTGATTTAAAAGCAAAATTTTGGGCTTTATTTTTTCTCGGCGACGAGAGAGTAAACGAGCGGTATTTTATTTCCAAACTGGGGAATTTGATATTTTCCTTTTTCGATTTCTTCCATATGGCGGAAACATGGATACGGCGACCAATTGTATTCCTGAAAAGATTGCAGTTGCAGATTTTCATCTAACAGACTGGTCAGAACTTCGGACAGGGAATGATTCCAACTTACTTCTTCATTGGCCAAATCTGCAGTTCGGTCGGCATAAGTTCCATCGTTGGTTTCTATAATCTGTTGATCATTAAAATAACTGTATTGCACAAAAGTGAAATCATTATCGTACATCCAAACGACCGGATGAAATTCCACGAAGATTAATTTGCCGCCGGGTTTTAGGAATTTTGAAATGACTTCGGCCCATTTCTGTAAGTCGGGAAGCCAACCAATTGTTCCGTAAGTCGTATAAACAATATCGAATTTGTCATGCAAAACATTAGGTAAATCGTAAACATCTGAAACAATGAATTCGGTATCTGTTCCGCATTTCTTGGCTAAATCTTTTGCTGCTTCAATGGATTTATCTGACAAATCGATTCCTGTAACTTTTGCTCCCAATCGAGAAAGTGAAATAGAATCCTGTCCGAAATGACATTGAAGATGCAAGATTTTTTTATCTTTAATATCTCCTAAAAGATCTAATTCAATTGAGTTTAAAGAAGTTCGGCCTTTTAAAAACTCGTCTACAAAATAGAAATCAGACTTTAAATGCGAATCGACTTTTGCATTCCATAATTTGCGATTGATGTCGAGATAGTTTTCCATTATTTCCAAATTAAAAATAGAGTTCCAGCGATTATTAATGATGCTCCAACTGCTGTTTTCCAAGTTAAAGTTTCTCCTAAAAAAATCACTGCAAAAATAATGGTCAAAGCCAAACTGAGTTTATCGATGCCGGCAACTTTTGAAACTTCGCCCATTTGTAATGCTTTAAAATAGAAGATCCAGGAAAATCCGGTTGCAAATCCTGAGATGGTAAGAAAAATCCAGTTTCTTGAAGATAATTCGCCGATTGCTTTATATTCATTTCGGAAGAAAACAATCATCCAAATCATGACTAAAACAACAACTGTTCGAATGGCAGTCGCCAAATTCGAGTTTACATTTTCTACGCCGACTTTAGCGAAAATCGCAGTTAGTGCAGCAAAGAAAGCCGATAATAAAGCGTAAATCCACCACATTTTTTTGAGAGTTTAATTCTTCTGAATACGTTCTAACTGTATAATATTGAGCGGCTTAAATTATCATTCAGCAACCGTGTCAAGGTTTTAAACCTTGACACGGTTAATTGTTCACTATCCCAAAAACTCTTCTGTCGTCTGAATAATCTGTTCACCCGTTTTCAAATTCTTAACGGTAATTTTTCCTTCAGAAATTTCTTGTTCACCGTAGAAAACTAAGTTAGGAATTCCTTTCTTTTCAGCGTAGGTAAATTGTTTTTTCAATTTTGCAGATTCCGGATAGAGTTCTGCAGAAATTCCGTTTGCTCTAAGTTGACCAATAATTTTCATCGCGGCCAAAGATTCGTTTTCACCATAATTGGCAAAAAGATATTGAACGGTATTTACAGAATCTTCAGGAAACAATCCCAGTTCTTCCATCACCAAATAAATTCGGTCCAGACCAAAAGAAACTCCAATTCCCGGAATATTTTTCACGCCGAAAACTTCGGTTAAGTTGTCATAACGACCGCCGCCGCCAATGGAACCCATGGCAACATCTGTGGCTTTCACTTCGAAAATGGCGCCGGTGTAATAATCGAGTCCTCTGGCTAAAGTGATATCAAATTTTAAACTTTCTTCGGAAATTCCTAATTCAAGAGATTTCGTCAGAACAAATTCCAACTCTTCTACTCCACTCGTTCCGATTTCATTTCCTTTAAATTTCTCTTTTAACTGTGCTAAATTCTCAAGAGCATTTTCACTTTGAGTAAAGAGAAAATCTAATTTATTGAATGATTCCTGATTGATGTTTTTTTCTAGAAGTTCTTTAACAACGCCTTCTTTACCAATTTTATCGAGTTTGTCAAGGGCGACGGTGAAATCAATTAGTTGATCAGAAATTCCGGCAAATTCTGCTAAACCGGAAAGAATTTTTCTGTTGTTTAAATGAAGTACAACCTTAACATTTAATTCTGCAAAAGACTTTAAATATAATTGAACCAATTCTACTTCCTGCCACAAACTTACACTTCCTACGACATCAGCATCACATTGATAAAATTCACGGTAACGCCCTTTCTGTGGACGATCCGCGCGCCAAACCGGCTGGATTTGATACCGCTTAAAAGGGAAAGTCATTTGTCCGTGGTTCATGGCAACATATCTTGCAAAAGGAACGGTTAAGTCGTAACGTAGCGCCTTTTCCGAAATCTGCGAAATCAGTTTCTGCGAATTTTTAGCCGACCAATCTTCGTCTTTTGTCTTCGAAGCATAATCACCGGAATTCAAAATCTTAAAAATCAAACGATCTCCTTCTTCACCATATTTTCCGGTTAAAGTAGAAAGGTTTTCGAAACTTGGAGTTTCTAATGGTTGAAAACCAAACAATTCAAAATTCTTTTGTAAAATATTGATGATAAATTTTCTTCTGTAAACTTCTTCGGCGGAAAAATCTCGGGTTCCTTTTGCTAAACTTGGCTTCATAGTTATGGGTAATGAATAATAAGTAATGAGTAATTATGCTGGCAATATACTTTTGTCAGTCTGCAAAAATACAAAATTATTAATCTAAGTTCCTAAAGATGCTTGATCATCCAAAGGTTGCAGCCGCTATGTCCTGAATTGCCTAATGGTTTTTCCAGGTAAGTAAAACCTTGCTTTTCATAGATGGAAACTGCGGTAGAAAATTCGGGTAAACTTTCTATATAAATTGATTGATAACCTGACTTTTTTGCAAACTCAATACTTTCTTCCATTAACTTTTTACCCAAACCTTTTCCTCGAAAATCTTTAGCGATGTAAAATTTAACAAGTTCGCCACATCTTTCTGGTAAACCTTCGGTTGGAAAAATGCCACAGCAACCACATAATTCTCCATCTACTTCGGCTACGAACAATGCTGAATTTTCTTCTTTAAACAATTCTGATAAATGATCTGTTGTTGGATCGTCATAAACAGTTCCTTGGGTAGCAACATTAAAATCATGAAAGCAACTGCGTATTATTGTTGCTAACAATTTATTATCTGACTGCTGAATTTTTCTAATATTAATTTCCATTTTATAAATTTAAAAAAACTTGATGAATTATTACCATTATAAAATATCGCTAGTTTTAATTTACCAATCAAAAAACCGAAGAAAAATTTCTTCGGCTTTTGTGAAAATATATAGAGTTTGTGTTTTTAAACCGTTTCTAAAATCTCAATGATTTCTTCACCGTAATTTTCAATTTTATATTTACCGAAACCTTTGATGTCCAGCAACTCTTCTTTTTTCGCAGGTTTATATTTTGCAATCGAAAAAAGTTCTTTGTTGGTAGCAATCAAATACACAGGCAAACTTTTTTCTCTCGCTTTTTCGGAACGCCATAATTTCAGCGAATCCATAATTTTCATTTCATCCTGACTGAGTTCTTCTTGCGCAGCACTATATTTTTCGGGCTTTGCTTCGTTGACCTGTATTTTCAACTCTTCGAAATAAAGAACAACCGACCAATAACTTTCGTCCTCTTTCACAAAGGCAGTTTCGTATTTTAAAACATTATTTTCCTGTAGAAAACGATCGAGCGCTTTTTGGTCAGCGTAAATAAATTCGTCTGACAATCGTATTTTAAATATTTGAATTTTCATGGTTTTTAGTTTTTAGTTTTAATTTAAAAATGAAAAGCAAGCCGAATCCCATGGGATAAAATCCGGCTTACTACCCACCTATTTACTACCCAGAAGGACAAGTTGATCAATACGAACTTCTGTAATATATCGTTTCTGCCCTTCTTTATCGTCATAATTTCGGTACACGATTTTTCCTTCAACTGCGATTTCCTTGCCCTTTTCCACATACTTTTCCATGAGGTCGGCTAATTTTCCGTTGCATACTAAGTTGTGCCATTGCGTTTCTTCTACTTTTTCACCCATGGCGTTGGTGTAATAATCGCTGGTTGCTAAACTAACTTTCGCTAATTTTCCGTTCTCGAATTGTACGATTTCGACGTCTTTTCCTGTTCTACCGATTAAGGTAACTTTGTTTCTTAGTGACATGGCTTTAGATTTTATAATTAAACATTAGAATCGAGTCTCACTGATCTATCTCGAATCTCTGTTGCAAAGGTTCATCAGCTTTCAAAAATTAGTCGGTAATGAACCGCTTAATATCGTTTGTATCCGTTTGTATCGTTTATTAAATTGAAAATCAAACATTTATAATTTCGTTTTTTGGGAGCAATGAGATTAAATTTTCTTTGAAATTTCGATCCCGCTCTCCGTTGCAATCTTTTTTTAGGAAAAAAAAAGGATTTTCACTGCGATCGGGCTAGAATAAAGAGCAGTTTTTTATTTCCCATGATTTTGAAATACCATCTCAATAAATTTTTAAAATCAAAAGAAGAGTTTTATATTTGAGAATACCATTTACAAACACAAGATCAATTAAAAATGACAGACTTCCATTACAAAATCAAATCCGCTTTATTCGGTGTCGCCATCGGAGACGCGCTCGGTGTTCCCGTAGAATTCAAAAGCCGAGAAACTATTCTTCAAAAACCTGTGACCGACATGATTGGTTACGGAACCTATAACTTACCTCCTGGAACTTTCTCGGATGACAGTTCGATGACTTTTTGTTTGGCAGAAGCACTTACGCACGATTTTGATTTACACCGCATCGGACAAAACTTTGTAAAATGGTATCACGAAAATTTGTGGACAGCCCGCGGTGAAGTTTTCGATATCGGTATTGCGACTAGAGAAGCCATCAACAAAATTGCTCATGGAAAACAAGCTGAATTCGCTGGAAGTACTGACGCTTCCTCCAATGGAAATGGATCTTTGATGCGTATTTTACCCCTTCTATTTTATATAAAGAATTTACCGATTTTTGAACGTTATGAAATCATGAAAAAAGTTTCTTCAATAACTCACGGACACATTCGGTCGGTAATTTCCTGTTTTTATTACCTTGAATTTGCGAGAGAAATTCTATTAGGAAAAGAGAAATTCGAAATCTATCAAAAACTACAAACCGAAATCCCAAACTTTTTAAAGTCACTTTCAATTGATCAGTATGAAATCTCATTTTTTAATCGACTTTTAAAAGATGATATTTCCGAATTAGCAGAGCATGAAATTTCCAGCAGCGGTTATGTTCTTCATTCTTTAGAAGCCAGCATTTGGTGTTTACTCAACATGGATAATTATAAAGACGCCACATTAAAAGCCGTGAATTTAGGAGAAGACACTGACACAACTGCTGCAATAACAGGTGGACTTGCCGGCTTACTTTATGGTTTTGATACCATTCCATTAAATTGGGTTGAGCAGTTAGCGAGAAAAGATGATATTGAAGATTTGGCCGAAAGACTGGCGAAGAAAATGGGGGAAAAGTCGTAGGTTTAATTTTCAAAAATAAACTCTAACAGCAAAATAATTCACCCACTTTTGAAATGAAAAATTTAATAATTTTATGCTGTTTAATGGTTGTAGGGGTTTATTTTTACTACCCTGTTTTTGACAGTAAAGGAATTTCATACATCATCGTGTTTTCTTCTTTTGTAATTGTTTGCTTCGCAGGAGCAAAACTTTATTCGTCAGATGAAAAAGGAGATTATGATTCACTTGAAAAGAAGATGGATAAATTACACGATTTCGATGGCATGTTTCAATATATGCACGACGGATTTTATATCAAGAAAGGAAAATCCATGGAATTGATAAAATGGTCAGAAATCATCACCGTTAATTCACTTCGAATTCCAGTTCTAAATGATGAACAGACAGGTATTGAAATCATCACTGAAAATAAAAAGTACGAATTTATTGATCAGCAAACTCCTGGTATAGAAAAATTAATCGACAAGCTTTATGAGAATCTTCCTAGTTTGGAAGAACCAAATTCAGAAATTAATCATCTAAAATTTCAAAAAACCAGGTTATATGAACTTGAAAAAAGTGTTAGTTAAAAACATAGAAAATATTTAAAATAATACAATTTCAAATAAAACACCTTTAATTATAAGAAAAATTCTCCTCCGGAAACATCTCGAATTGTGTGGTAGCATCAACCGTTAAACGGTATTTTTTACGAAGAATTTTATTGATGTTTTTCAGCGCACCGTCTGTTCCGATTTTGATGGAGTTTTCGGCAGAACCAAGAAGTCGACCGTTCTTTTTGTATGTATCATAAGAAGTTTCGGCAAGTAAATCACCTTCCGCATTGTAAACTTTCATGCTTACAATTACCTGATTCGAAAAAACATATTTCCCAAACCCAACCTTAAAATATTTCACTTTCGGCACTACCGCATATTGCGCATTATTGTTTTCACAAAACTCTGCAATCATGTTTTTTTCTGAGTCTTCGTAAGGAATATCATAATCAACACGGAGTAATTTACTACTTTTAGAAGTACTCAAATGATCTGACAATGCTGAGAAAAAAGCAGAATAAGTTGGCTCTTTTATTTCTTCGATATCAGGAAAAACTTCGGGATTAAAATATAGAACTTTATAGATTTTTGCTTCTCTATTTAATAGCACACTTTGTGCTGGGAGCGCACAGTAAGCTGTTAACAGCAATAGTATTGTAAAGTGTGTTCTAATTAAATAAATTTGTTTCATGGTTTTGGTAATGCAAAGATACTGCCATCCAGCAACATAAGCAATATAATTTTAAGATTATTTTAACATTTATTTATAGATTTCTGATTTATAAAAGCAATAGTGCTTTTAAGATTAAATAAATAGTTGTACTTTTGCACCCGTTACATAATAATCATTAAAACAATATTGGAATGTACTTAACAACTGACACGAAGAAAGAAATCTTCGCAAAACATGGAAAGTCTGACGCAGACACAGGAAGCGCAGAAGGACAAGTAGCCCTTTTTACTTTCAGAATTAACCACCTTTCAGGTCACCTGAAAAAGAACCACAAAGATTACGCAACTGAGCGTTCTTTGGTACTTTTAGTAGGTAAAAGAAAAGCGCTTTTAGATTATCTTAAGAAAAAAGATATTACTAGATATAGAGCTATTATCGCTGAATTAGGATTAAGAAAATAATCATTTTCCAGACAAAATTAAAGCAACTCAATCGAGTTGCTTTTTTTTATGCTTAGTTTGTAAATAGACAAGAATCAGTGTCAAATCTTCGGGAGGAAAATTATAAACTGATAATTTAGAAAAAATCAAATAATCAGCTTTTCAATAAGGAGCAATAAAACCTTCGCTTCTTACAAATCCCGTCCCGCTGTCCGCTGTATCCTCCCGTTCCGAATTCTCGGAAACGGGAGAGATGCCGCTTCCATCGCGGCTATAACTTCAGGCATTTCTTCTTATCACAGAAAACTCAATATCCTTCCACTGATACAAAAATCACTTTAATCAATCTGTAAAATAATTTCCTGCAAATTGATAACATCTTACCCAATTTCTTTTAGGTTCGTGATAAAAAAACCGCAACAATACTTCAAATAAAAAATCCGAAAATATATTTCCGGATTTCTATTTTTATTTCTTTCTCTTGGCTTTTGATTTCGCTTTTTCCTGTGCTCGGTTGGCTCCAATTTTCTTTGGAATTTTTCTCGCATGAGGACCGCCCCAGTTTTCTTTTTTGTTCTTGTCTTTTTTCTCGTGAAATGCGCCACCACCTTCTTCTAATTTTACAGTGTGTGCATTTTTCATCACCACCTCATCTTTTTCAGAAGCGATTTTTACTGGATTAATTTTAACTTCAATAGGGAAATCTTTCATGATTACCGACTTGTCCATTAAAATTTCAATATCCAATAGCTGCGTATCTTCATTTTTAGTAACGAAAGAAACGGCAATACCATTTTTATCTGCACGACCAGTACGGCCAATTCTGTGGATATACTGTTCCGGAACTTCAGGAATTTCGAAATTGATAACGTGGGTAATATCTGAGATATCTAAACCACGCGCCATAATATCCGTCGTAATCAAACCACGAACTTGCTGTTTCTCAAAACTTCGCATCGCATTCAAACGATAATTCTGCGATTTATTAGAGTGAATCACATCGAATTGATCCGGGAATAATTCTTCGATCTTGGTATACAATAAATCAGCGTGTTTCTTATTATTACAGAAAATAAGAACTTTCGAAAATTCTTCGTCTGTTTTTAATAAATGTTCAAGGAGATTTATTTTGGTATTAAAGTTTTCAACCTTATAACCAATTTGTTCAATTTTTTCTAATGGCGTTCCTGACTTTGCCAGGGAAATTTCCATTGGCCCGGAGAAATACTCATATAATAAAGCATCAACTGCTTCTGTCATGGTTGCAGAAAAAAGAATATTCTGTCTTTTCTCTTTCATCATTTGGAAAATATGCGTCAACTGAGCTTTGAAGCCTAAATTCAGCATTTCATCAAATTCATCGATGATTAATTTCTGAACTTCTTTTAAAGAAATTGCATTGTCAATCGCCAAATCCATTACTCTACCAGGAGTTCCGACTAAAATATCGCAACCGTCAGCAAAAAGTAATTTTTGAGTTTTAATATTTTTTCCACCGTAGATTCCGATTACTCTGGCGGTAATGTTTTTAGTTAAATTCTCAACAATTCCAGCAACCTGAACAACCAGTTCACGCGTTGGAACAAGGATAAGAACAGTTGGATTTCCAGTCTTATTATATTTCCAGGTTTTGAGAACTGGAAGTAGATATGCCAAAGTTTTTCCGGTACCGGTTTGTGCAATTCCCATCACATCTCTACCTGAAAGAATCGGGCTCAAAGTTTTTAATTGAATCGGTGTCGGTTCAAATAAATTAGAATCCGCTAAAACATCAAGAATTTTTTCGGGAAGATCGAAATCGGCAAAGGTCATTTTTTCCATTTTGCAAAGATAGTTTTTTTGAGAGGATTAGAATATATCTAATTTTTTATTTATAAAGCAGAATTATCTTTTTAATAATCTTAAAAAAAGAACAATCGCCAGAACAACTGAAAATATAACACTTAAGATAATCAAAAGCGTAATGTCTCCCATATGTAATGCTCTTTCAGAATTCCAAAGAATCGCAGTGGCAATAATATTGGAGCATAAAACCAGTGTTAAAACCAGATTAACAATACTCGATTTAATTAATTGATGCGTCTTTTCAAGATCTTTTATTTCGCTGGTAATAGTAAATTTATTCTCGTCTAATTTTTCAAGAAGTGAGCGTAATTCTTTCGGTATTTCCTCCACATTATCAATTAGATTCAATAGTTTCTGAGATCCAGATTTGACTAGTTTTTCAGGAGAAATTTTATTAAAGATGATTTTTTTAGTGAAAGGCCGCAGACTTTTTACAATATCCAAATTAGGATTAATACTTCTTCCGACGCCTTCAATTAAACTAATACCTTTCAAAAGCAAGTATAAATAGTCCGGCATATTCAGTCGGTTATTTTTTAAAGTGTGTATCATTTTACCAACCAATTTCGGAACGTCGATATTTTGCAAAGAAGTATGATGAACGAAATTAAGTACCTCTTCTACATCATTTTGAAACTCCTTTTCATCGGGAATCTCATAACTCACTGCCATTTTCTTCAAATTTTTAACAATCTTAGCAGCATTCTTTGATACAAAAGCAACGATTAATTGTTCCAGAATTTCTTTATCATTGGGTTGAATTTTTCCTACTGCACCGAAATCAATGAAAACAACTTTCCCATCTTTCGTTATTAGAATATTTCCCGCGTGCGGATCGGCGTGAAAAAATCCGTAATCTAGAATTTGTGAAACAAAAAGCCGTAAACCAACTTCCGAAATTTTCACTGGATTTATTTCGTTTTCTAAAAGTGCTTCTTTATCGGTGATTTTTAAGCCATCAATAAATTCCATGCAAAGAATATTATTGCTGCAAAACTCCTCATAGACTTTCGGAACATACGTTTCCTTATTATTTTTAAAGTTTAAGGCGAACTGTTGAATATTATTCTTTTCGTTGGTTAATGAAATTTCTTCCAGCAAAGATTTTTCAAAAGTAGAAATTGCACTCTTTAAATTGAATCTCACTCCAATATCAGAATACGTTGAAATCACTTTTATCAAATCGTGAATCAACAATAAATCATCCTGAATAATTTCCTGAACATTTGGTTTTTTAACTTTTAGAATTACTTCGGAACCGTCATTTAAAATAGCTTTATAAACTTGCGCAATCGACGCTGTGGCGACTGGCTTTTTCTGAATCTCTTTAAAATGTTCATAAGGTGAAATATTGAATTCCTGCTCTAAAATCTCTTCCAGATTCAAATCAACTTCTTCCACTTTATCCTGAAGTTTCTGCAATTCCAGAATTAAGTCCGTCGGTAGCAAATCTTCACGGCTGGAAAATGCCTGACCTAATTTCACAAAAGTTGGTCCCAATTCCTCTAAAGTCATTCTAATTCTTTCGTAAACAGAATTAGTCAAAACGATTTCATTTTCATCAACGGAAGGTTCATTATTTTTGGCGAGATTCATTCTGGCTAAAATATCTTTGAATCCATATTTACTAAAAATGGAAATCAATTTTGCGGAACGTTTCAGTTTTCTCTGTTGTTTATCGAACATAAAAAAGTTTTAGAATAAGGTTCAAAAAGTATTCCCCAATTATTTAAAAAAGGGGAATATTTATCATATTATATTTTTGAGAAAGTTCCAAATTATTCCCACTCGATCGTTGCCGGTGGTTTACTTGAGATATCATAAGCAACACGGTTAATCCCGCGAACTTCATTGATAATTCTATTGGAAATGGTATCCAAAAATTCGTACGGAAGTCTGCTCCAGGTTGCGGTCATGAAATCAGTCGTATTCGCTGAACGTACAACCGCTGTGTATTCATATGTTCTTTCGTCGCCCATTACGCCTACAGATTTCACTGGAAGTAAAACGACGAACGCCTGAGAAACTTTATCGTATAAATCATTCTTGTATAATTCTTCGATGAAAATATCATCGGCTTCCTGTAAGATTCTTACTTTCTCTTCATCGACTGCTCCAAGAATTCTGATTCCTAATCCAGGTCCCGGGAACGGATGACGGTGAACCAAATGATGTGGAATACCGAGTTCCTCTCCTACTTTGCGAACCTCATCTTTAAAGAGTTCACGCAAAGGTTCAAGCAATTCGAAATCCATTTCTTCTGGAAGTCCGCCTACATTGTGGTGAGATTTAATGACAGAAGAAGGTCCTTTTACAGACTGACTTTCAATCACATCTGGGTAAATTGTTCCTTGTGCTAAAAATTTAGCACCTTCGATTTTCTTAGATTCTTCATCGAAAACCGCAACGAATTCGTTTCCGATCGCTTTTCTTTTTTCTTCCGGATCTGAAACGCCAGCCAATTTGGATAGGAATCTTTCGGAAGCATCAATCATTTTAATTTTTAAGTTGAAATGTTCGCCGTAATTTTCCATTACTTTTTTGCCTTCGTCTTTTCTTAAAAGTCCGGTATCTACGAAGATACATTGCAACTGATCACCAATCGCCTTATGAATTAAAACAGCAGCTACAGAAGAATCAACGCCTCCAGAAAGTCCGAGGATTACTTTTTGATCGCCTACTCTTTCTTTAATATCAGCGATTGTTTCGTCGATATAATTAGTGAGTTTCCAGTTTTTTGGTGATTTACACACATTGAATACAAAGTTCTCCATCATTCTGGTTCCTTCTTCAGTGTGAGAAACTTCTGGGTGGAATTGGACGCAGTAGATTTTCTTAGCTTCATTTGAAATCGCAGAAATAACATCCGTCATTCCGTTGATGACAAACCCTTCCGGAAGTGTTTCTACTTCATCGAAATGGCTCATCCAAACGGTAGAAAAACGACTTACGCCAGATAGAAACTGATTCGATTTCTGAATTTCTAATTTTGCTTTTCCATATTCTCCTTTTTCTCCTTTTCTTACTTTTCCGCCTAACAAGTGAGTTGTTAATTGCATTCCATAACAAATCCCAAGGACAGGAATGTCTTGTTCAAAAAGTGCTTTATCAACTAAGTGTGCATTTTCTGCATTTACAGAACTTGGTCCACCAGAAAGAATAATTCCGGATGGTTCGCGCTCTAAGATTTCTGCTAAAGGAGTATTGAAAGGAAGGACTTCTGAGTAAACGCCCATTTCGCGGATTCTTCGTCCGATGAGTTGATTGTATTGTGATCCAAAATCGAGGATGATAATTCCGTTTTGCATATGTATTGTTAGGTGTTATTTTTTAACCACAAAGTCTCAAAAGATTAATTCAAAAAGCTTTAAATAAAAGCTAACAAAAGAGAAAATCTAAAGATTTTCAAAGCTGTTCTGTTCTTGCCAGATGTTAAATATTAAAATTTACACCCATTTAACTTTGTGACTTCGTGGTTTTAAATGTTATTTTATATCGTTATTTTAATTTAGTAACCGAATCCCTAGCCCTGATCGCAGTGAAAATCCCGGAATGAGGTGCGAGCAAAGCGAGCGCCGAATGAGGAATTGTAACGAAGAGCAGGTTCCCGGCTTCTAAAAATGATAATAAAAAAGACGTGGAAAACCACGCCCTATTATTTAAAACTTGCCGATGTCGTCTCTGTAATATTCGTAATCATAGTGAATAAGATCTGCATCTTTATACACTTCTTTGCGCGCTTCTTCGAAAGTATCGCCAGTGGCAACCAAACTTAAAACACGTCCGCCAGTGGTTAAAATCTGATTTCCTTTGACTCTCGCGCCGGCAAAAAGAAGTTGACTGGTCACTTTTTCTGTATTTCTGATTTCAAAACCTGTCTCGATTTGACGTGGATAACCGCCGGAACACATTACCAAACACACCGCTTTTTTGTCGCTGAATTTCAGTTCGATATCGTTTCCTTCTATGCAATCCATGATGACATCGTACAGATTATTTTCCAGCAAAGCCATAATTACCTGCGTTTCCGGGTCGCCTAATCTCATGTTATATTCCAGCAAATAGGTTCCGTTTGCCGTCACCATTAAACCGAAAAAGATAAAACCTTTGAACCGGATATTCGAAGCATGAAGTCCTACTAACGTCGGTTTTAAGATATTTTCGTCAAAATCTTTTTGATGGGCTTCCGTAAATTCCGGACTTGGCGCAACGCTTCCCATTCCACCAGTATTCGGTCCTGTATCACCTGAGCCTGCTTTTTTATAATCCTTCACTGGAATACATGGGAACAATTTATCGCCATTTGAAAAGGCGATAATGGAGGCTTCAAAACCTTTTAAATATTCTTCGATGACCAATTGAATTCCGGCATCACCAAATATTCTTTCGATCATAAATTGGTGAATAGTCATTTCAGCTTCGGCTAAATCTTCAGCAATCACAACGCCTTTTCCGCCCGCAAGTCCGCTGGCTTTAATTACTAGAGGAAACTCCTGCGTTCTTACGTAATCAATCGCGTCTTGATAGGCTTCAAATACTTTTGCTTTTGCAGTTTTGATATTATGAGTCTGCATGAATTTTTTGGAAAACGCTTTGCTTCCTTCTAATTCTGCCGTTCTTTTTCTTGGACCAAAAATCTTAAGATTATGTTTTTTAAATTCATCTACAATCCCACCCACTAAAGGTGCTTCCGGACCGACGATGGTTAAATCTATTCTTTCTTTGATGGCGAAGTCTCTTAACCCTTCGATGCTGTCTTCATATACATTCTGACCCAATGAATCTGTAGTTGCATTTCCTTTGGCGAAATATAATTTAGAAATCCTTTTATCGCTGTTGAGCTTTAAAGCGATCGCAGATTCTCTGGCGCCGTTTCCTACTATTAATATTTTCATAGTTTATTATTTGTTTGCTTTTTACAAAATTACTCAATTGAAAATAAATTTCAAATGGAGTTGGAAAAAATTTCCGTTCTATATCCCTATAGCAAAATCAATGCAAAAAGTGTCTCATTCCAGAAAACATCATTGGAATTCCATGTTCGTTGGCTGCTTCGATGCTATCTTCGTCACGCATACTTCCGCCTGGTTGGATAATTGCCTTGATGCCTTCCTTCGCACAAAAGTCAACCACATCTCTGAAAGGGAAAAAGGCATCTGAAGCTAAAACTAAATCGCCGTCGAATTTAAGTTTTGCTCTTTCTACAGCATGTTCGGTTGCCCAGATTCTGTTCACCTGACCGCCGCCAATTCCTAAAGCCTGGAATCCATTGGAAACAACAATCGCATTTGACTTCACATATTTTACAACACGTTGAGCGAATAATAACGCTTTTTCCTGTTCTGTTGTTGGTTTAAAAACGGTAACAGTTTTAATATCATCAGAAAACTGATTGTCATTATCTTGGACTAACATTCCACCATCAATTTTCACCCAAGTTTGCTGATCGGTCACTGGATTTTTAATTTTAATGATTCGCAGATTTTTTTTCTTTTTCAAAAACTCTAAAGCATCCTCATCGAAATCCGGCGCCATTACAATTTCTAAAAATGTTTTACTCAATTCTTCAGCCGTGGCTAAATCTACTTTAAAGTTCATTCCAATAATTCCACCAAAGATGGAAACTGGATCACATTCAAATGTTTTCTTGTAGGTTTCTACTGCTGTTGTTCCGATGGCAACTCCGCAAGGTGTAGAATGTTTTACGGCGCAACAAGCCATTTCGTCTTTGAATTCGTTTACGACTTTCCAGCATAAATCCATATCGCGAAGATTATTGAAAGAAAGTTCTTTTCCACCTAAAATTTCGAAATCTTTCATTGCACCGTTTTCGGTTGTTGAAGTGTAATACGCTGCAGTTTGATGTGGATTTTCGCCATATCTTAGATCTGAAACTTTTTGATAAGAAGCGTTTAGGTATTGTGGATAATCTTCATCTAAAAGCATTTGCGCAATGGCTGCATCATAAGCTGAAGTTAGATTAAATACTTTTCCGGCTAATTTTTTTCTCGTCTCTAAAGATGTTTCGCCAGATTCTTCGATTTCTTTTTGAACCAAAGCGTAATCTTCAACATTGGTAATTACGGCAACTGACTGAAAATTCTTCGCACCGGAACGCAACATTGAAGGTCCACCAATATCGATGAATTCTACTTTATCTTCTAATGAAATATCGGTATTTGCATGAGCGAAAAACGGATACAAGTTCACAACAACCATATCGATTAATCCGATTTCGTGTTCTTTCACCGTATTCATGTGTTCTTCATTAGAACGAACGGCAAGCAATCCGCCATGAACTTTTGGATGCAACGTTTTTACACGTCCATCCAACATTTCTGGGAAATCAGTTACTTCATCAATTTGAATTGGATTTAAACCAGCTTCTTTTAAATGCTTAAAAGTTCCACCTGTGGAAATTAATTCGTAATTGTTTGCTTCTAAAAACTTTGCAAAATCTACGAGTCCGGATTTATCGGAAACGGAAATGAGCGCTCTTTTTTTTGACATTTTCTTTCTTTTTTACTTTTTATTAGATCCGTTCTTTCACCAACGGTTTTGATTTTCTAAATTCCGTAGGTTTCACCGACGGTTATTATTGTTGAATTCCGTCGGAATTCGTTTTTTGATATTTATATCTTCTTCAATAGGGTTTCTTCTTCCATAGGGCTTCACCCTATGCTATTGATTTCGCCACTTCGTGGCTGGGTTGTTTAATTTAAAACTAGATTTATTGCTTTTGGGAAAATCTCATATTCTATGGTATGAATTTTTTCGGCTAATGTTTCTAAAGATTCGTCCTTTGAAATTTCAAATGATTTTTGAAGAATGATTTCACCTTCATCAATTCCTGAAGTTACATAATGAACGGTTGCGCCACTTTCTTTTTCTCCCTGTACTAAAACGGCTTCGTGAACGTGATGTCCCCACATTCCTTTTCCACCAAATTTGGGTAATAATGCAGGATGAATATTGATTATCTTTCCATTAAAAGATTCACAGAATTCTTTATTTAAAATTGATAAAAATCCAGCGAGTACAATTAAATCGGTGTTTTCAGGAAGGAATTGCTTTAATTCAGATGAGAACGTTTTCCCTCTAGGAATTAGTTGAACTGAAATATTGTGTTTTTTCGCACGCTCCAATCCGAAACATTCCCTATCGGCAACAACTAAAGAAATTTTTGCATTTGGAATTTCTCCATTGTCAATGCAGTCAATAATCCTTTGTAAATTGGTTCCGCCACCGGAAACTAAAACTACGATATTCTTCATTTATTTTAACGATGAGTAATGGGTAATCCGCAATGAGTAATAAGTAATGGATAATGAGTAATTCACTTCAATCTCTTACTTATCGTTTTTTTTTAAATATTAGATTAAATTTATTTTCTCTGAACCTTCTGTGATTACACCGATTTCGTACGCATCATCTAGTAAATCCAATATTTTTTCAGCATGTTTCTCATCAACTACCACGACCATTCCAACTCCCATGTTGAATGTTCCGTACATTTCCATACGATCAATGTTTCCGCGCTTTTCTAATTCAAGCATTACGGAAGGGATTTTAATTTTAGAAGCGTCGATTGTTGCACAAAGGTTTTCCGGAATAATTCTCGGAATATTTTCGATGATTCCTCCACCTGTAATATGTGCAATTCCACAAACATCAACTTCTTCTAAAATTCTATGAATTGGTTGGTAATACAATCTCGTTGGAACAAGAAGCGTTTCGTACAAAGGTTTCCCTTCAAACTCTTCATTGAAATCAGGAAAGATCTTTCTCACCAATGAAAAACCATTGGAGTGAAATCCTGAACTTGGCAAAGCGATAATTTTACAGCCTTTTTTGATTGCTGAACCATCAATAATATTTTCTTTTTCAACAATGCCTACACAGAAACCTGCAACATCATAATCGCCTGGTTTATACATTCCGGGCATTTCCGCGGTTTCGCCACCGATCAAGGCGCAATTATTATCTTTACAAGCCTTCACCATTCCCATCACGATTTCGGCTGCAATGTCAGCATCCAATTTTCCACACGCTAAATAATCAAGGAAAAATAATGGTTTCGCTCCGTGACATATTATATCGTTGGCACACATCGCAAAACAGTCAACACCAATAGAATCGTATTTTTTAGAATCTAAAGCGACTTTCAGTTTGGTTCCTACTCCATCGGTTCCGCTTACGAGAACTGGATTTTTGTAGCCCGCGATTTCATAGAATGCACCAAAACTTCCAAGATTATTCAAAACATTTTTGTTATGCGTTTCTGCAACGGCTGTTTTGATTTTATCAACAGTTTTGTAACCTTCTTCTTTATCGACTCCGGCGGATTTGTAGGTATTGCTCATTTTTGATTCTTTAATAGTATGTTTCTAAAATATCTTTATTTCATAAAAACAAAAAAGCCGGCAGTCTTTCTGACCGTCGGCTTTTTGTTTATTTTTCAGCGTCGATTACATTTCCAAAAACTTGGATGATTACTTTTGGTGAATGTAATAAATGCAGTTTCACTTTTTAAAATTTTGTTCTGCGAAAATAAGATTTTTAAACCTGATTCTAAAATTATAAATGATAAATTTTCCACAATTTTATCTTAATGGAATTTCGAACAGTTGAAAATTAATCAAAGTCTATTTTATTTATTTCGAATTTTTCATTTTATTAGACTTCAAAATATTTTTTATTTAGAAAATAGATCACGATTCTTTTTGTATTTATTTTTTTTTAAAAAAAAGAGACAAAAGTTTTAATTTAATTAGTTGTTCAAAAGATTGCAAAAAGTGATTAGCATGACTTTTTTAAAGACTCTCTAAACTTCTTTAAAACCGCAAAAGGCAAAAGCTTTATTTTAATTAGTTATACAAAATATTCAAATACCGAGGATTTTAAATCCGTGCTACTTTTTTGAACTTTAATAAAAGTTCCCAAAGTTAAAATAACCATCATTACTATTTTCTATATTCCACAAGAACTGTTTGGAACAATATTTCTATACCTTGCTTGGACCAATTACGAGACAGATCATGACGAATAAAGATTTAAATTTTGGTAAAGGATTTATCTTCACCAAACATACTCCGAAAGAAATTTCCCATTTTGATCGGGTCTTTGATGTTTTCAAAGATTTACTCACCCATACTTCCGGCGATATCGAAGAAGCATTTGAATGGCTCGATATGCTGGATAAAGAATATGACATTTTCACCGATGAATATACGCTTGAAAACTTTGAAGAAGATTTGAAGAAACGCGGTTATATCAAGGAAGAAAAAAAGGACGAAGATGGAAACACCGGAACTGGAAAAGGCAAAAACATTTTAACAGCAAAACTGGAAGCAGCTTTACGGCAATTCGCTTTAGACCAAATTTTCGGTAAACTTAAAAAAAGCGGTATCGGAAATCACAACACCAAAAAAGTCGGCGTGGGTGATGAACGTGAAGGCGAGAATCGCACATTTCAATATGGCGACGATTTATCCACGGTGAACATGACCGAGAGTTTGAAAAATGCACAAATCAATAATGGGATTTCAGACTTGCGTTTAACTGAAGACGATCTTATCGTTGAGGAAACCAAACATAAAGCGCAAATGAGCACGGTGTTGATGATCGACATTAGCCACTCTATGATTTTGTACGGCGAAGACCGAATCACGCCCGCCAAAAAAGTCGCCATGGCTTTGGTTGAATTAATTAAAAGAAAATATCCGAAAGATTCCATTGACATTATTGTCTTCGGAAACGAAGCCTGGCCGATTAAAATCAAAGACCTTCCTTATTTACAAGTTGGACCTTATCACACCAACACCGTTGCCGGTTTGGAATTAGCGATGGATATTCTGCGAAGAAAAAGAAATACCAATAAGCAGATTTTTATGATTACCGACGGAAAACCGAGTTGTATTAAATTACCAACGGGAGAATTCTACATGAACAGCAATGGCCTCGACCAAATGATTGTTGACCAATGTCTGAACAAAGCTGCACAAGCAAGAAAACTAAAGATTCCAATCACTACTTTCATGATTGCACAAGATCCATATCTCCGAAAATTCGTGGACGCTTTCACGGCTCAAAATCAAGGAAAAGCATTCTTAACAGGACTTTCAGGGTTGGGAGAAATGATTTTTGAAGATTACGAAAAAAATAGAATTAAAAGAATTTAGTAGGCTAATAGACAATATACTGATATATAATAGACTAGTAAATATTAGACTTACGATTAGAAGCAATAAAGACTCATAGAAACCTTTGCGTTCATTGCGTTCTCTCTTCGCGACTTTGCGAGAAACAAAAAAATTTAGAAATAAATCAACATAATAAAATACATGAAAAAAGATATCACATTCAAAGAATTAAAAGATTCTGGTTACACGCATAAAACCATTAACCAGGAAATTCAGGCCAATTTAATTGCCAAAATTAAAGCTAAAGAACCGGTATTCGAAGGACTTTGGGGTTATGAAGATACCGTTGTTCCGCAATTAAAAAAAGCAATTCTTGCAGGACATCACATTAATCTTTTAGGATTGCGTGGACAGGCAAAAACCAAGATTGCGAGGAGCATGGTGAGTTTGCTCGATGAATATATGCCGATTGTAAAAGGGTCTGAAATCAATGACAGTCCTTTTAACCCGATCTCAAAATATGCCAGAGATTTGATCGAAGCACAAGGCGACGAAACCATGATTTCCTGGGTGCACCGTTCTGATCGTTTCTATGAAAAACTGGCAACTCCGGATGTAAATGTGGCTGATTTAATTGGTGATATCGATCCGATAAAAGCTGCGACTTTGAAACTGCCTTATTCCGATGAACGCGTTTTACATTACGGAATGATTCCGCGTGCCAACCGTTGTATTTTTGTCTTGAATGAACTGCCCGATTTGCAAGCACGAATTCAGGTTTCCTTATTTAATATTTTACAGGAAGGCGATATTCAAATCCGTGGATTTCAGTTGAGAATGCCGTTGGATATTCAGTTTGTGTTTACGGCGAATCCGGAAGATTACACGAACAGGGGAAGCATTGTAACTCCTTTAAAAGACAGAATCGGTTCACAGATTTTTACGCATTATCCAAAAACTATCGCTCTTGCCAGACAAATTACAGAACAGGAAGCCTTAATTTCTGCGGAAGATAAAGCCCAAATCCAAGTTCCAAGTATGGCGAAAGATCTTTTAGAAGAAGTTGCTTTTGCGGCACGTGATAGCGAATATGTTGATGCGAAAAGCGGCGTCAGTGCGCGACTTACAATCAGTGCGATGGAAAATTTAATGGCCGCAGCAAAATTGCGTTTGATCGAATCAGATTCCGAAAAGACTACGATTCGCTTGGTCGATTTCATGTCCATCATTCCTTCGATTACAGGAAAAATCGAACTCGTTTACGAAGGAGAACAGGAAGGCGCAGATCACGTTGCGAAAATCCTAATTGACAAAGCAGTTACGACTCAGTTTGAAATGATTTTTCCGCGAATTCCAAAACTGGAAAAAGAAGGTATTAAAACTCCTTACACCGATTTGATCAAGTGGTTCAATAAAAATTCACTCGAATTAAATTACGACGACACCGATAAGGAATTTTATTCCAAACTCGACAGCGTAAAACCGCTTTCAGAAATTATCGAGGAGTACGCAGATCAGCTAAGTCCGGAAGATCAAAACTTCTGCAAAGAGCTTATTTTATGGGCTTTAACTATTAACAATAAACTTGACAAATCTGAAAACGAAAAAGCGTTCACTTTTGATTCTGCTGGAATTGGTAAATATTACAGCAATTAATTTTTAAGGAATAGAAGATTTTCGTACTTCTGATTCTTAGTAAACTCAGCTCTCTTAAAGTAATTTAGGAGAGTTTTTTTTGAGATTAATCCTAAATTATTCCTACTTTGTACAAATGAAAATTGGGAGATTTCAGAAGTTTACTTTTTATAATTTTAATGAGTCAAATTATGAAAAAACACGCTAATCTTTTAATAAAATTAGGATCAAAAAACAAGAAATAAATGGACTTACTCAGTAATATAGTCTGGAGCTTCAATGACACAGAATACGATTCCAAAGAAGATTTCAATAAAGATATTTCACAATATCAACTTAAAATCAAGAAGGAAGAAGCATCATGGAATCCAGACGAAATCGTAATTGAAAACAACGCAGTCGACATCGTATTTATGGCGTGGGTTGATGAAAATGGTTTGGCAGAAAACGAAACGCTTTTAGAAGATGAGGAATTTTTTGATGATGAAAGCAATAGTGAATTCGGTTTATTTCAAGCCGATATTCAAGCCCGACTTCATGCAGAGAACGGCAAAAATTTTTCCGCTTTAGAATTAATGTACAAACTAGATCAACAGATGAAACCCAAAGAATTGGGCGATGATCTTTTTTTTGAAGGTTTAGGCAGTTTAGAAAGTGAAAATAATATTCCTAAATTTTATTTATTTTGCGGAAGTTGAAATTAATAAAATTCATCCCGAATTTTCTTCAAACAACAGATATCAAAAAAATGAAGAATAGACAAAGTCAAGGACATCTTAAACAGCCAATTGTGTTAATGTGATGTTAAACTGTGCAATTACTTGCCTGAATATCGGCGTATCTCCTATCTTTAATTAACGGTAAAAAAAATAAACTTATCGACACAACTAAAAAATTGAATTAAAATGGAAATACTAATCAATACCGATCACAACATTTCAGCAAGCGAAGAAATGAGATCATACATGAGAGCTGATTTAGAAACTGCCTTCGAACGTTTTAGCGATCATTTAACCCGACTGGAAGTGAAGATCAGTGATGAAAACGGAAATAAAGAAGGTGAAAAAGATAAAAAATGCGTGCTCGAAGCACGCCTCAAAGGAATGCAGCCATTAGTGGTTACCAGTCATGGAAATTCAATTGACCAGGCTCTTGGTGAGGCATCCACTAAAATGAAAACTTCTCTGGACACCGCCATGGGCAAATTAAGGAGTTATTAAAAGTAACTGAAAATATATATTATTAAAGACGTTCATTTTTGAGCGTCTTTTTTCTGTCTGCAAACTTTCACTTCTCTTTATTTCGATAGCTATTTAAATCTAAAATAGAAAAAATTCTGTTCAAGCATTTACCAGGATTTTCGCTTAAAATGACCGTACTTTTAAAATTGAAGTGAAAACATTTTATCTAAATAATTCTCTTTCCGTACCTTTGCAAATTGTGCGAAATTATTAGAAATAGGTCCGCAAATAAATGACAAATTAGAAGCTACGACAATCGCATAAAGAAAATGGAAAAAGAAAAAACCAGTTGGACTGTTTGTCCCGATTGCCAAGGAACCGGCAAACAAAAGCGCAGAATCAAAAAAAAAGCTCAGCTTCGTTATCAAGCTGAATTAGCAGTTTTCGAAAAATCAAATTTCGAAGGAACTGCGCCAACTCGCCCGGAAGGAACTTTTATGATTTGCCCAGATTGTGCAGGCTCCGGCATAATTCCTTCCGAAAACTTTCCTGTTCCAGATGAAAATTATCCTCACGTTGCGATTATTGGAGCAGGAATTGGTGGTATCGCTTTAGCAATTGGCTGTTTGCATCGTGGTATTCCTTTTACCATTTTCGAAAAAGACAGTAGTTTTAATGAGCGCTCACAAGGTTATGGTTTAACCCTGCAACAAGCCAGAAAAACTTTAGAAAATTTCGGAATTTTTAATTTAGAAAACGGTATTATTTCCAACCATCATGTTGTACATGCTCCAGATGGAAAAATTGTGGGACAATGGGGAATGCGAAAATGGCTGGGAACAGTTGAAAAATTTACGACCCAAAATAATATTCAAAGAAGCAATATTCATATTGCCCGTCAAAATCTCCGTTTGCAATTGCTGCAACAGTTGGGCGGAGAAAATAAAGTACGGTGGAATCATCAATTTACCGGTTACAAAAAAGATTCTGACGGAAAATTGCACCTTCATTTTTTAGAAAATAATAGTCCGAAATTTTATCATGCAGATCTTCTTATTGGTGCAGATGGAATTAGAAGTGCTGTTCGAAAAACGATCATTCCCGAAGAAAAATTTCCCTTGAGATATTTAGGTTGCATGGTGATTTTAGGTATATGTGAACTTTCTAAGCTTCAACATTTAGAAAATTCTTTACTAGATTCTGAAACCGTTTTTCAAACCGCAAACGGAAAGGAAAGAATTTATATGATGCCTTTCGACAAAAACTGTATCATGTGGCAATTAAGTTTTCCGATAGAAGAATTAGAAGCAAAAAAACTAAGTGACGACGGAAAATTAGCGCTTAAAAATGAAGCCATCAGGAGGACTCCTTTTCACACCCCAATTCCAGAGATTTTACAACTGACAGATGAAGATAAAATTACAGGTTATGCGGTATATGATCGCGAATTACTTAATGCTGAAATGCTAAAAAATGCAGATTCGGTCACCTTATTGGGCGATGCCGCACATCCGATGAGTCCATTCAAAGGTCAAGGTGCCAACCAAGCTTTACTCGATGCTTTATCTTTGGTACGGGAAATTTTTAAAAATTGCAAACCTTTATCAAATTGGCGAGAAACAGGAATTCGAGAAAGTGTATTAAATAACTTTGAAAAAGAAATGCTGGAAAGAAGCGCCACGAAAGTAAAAGATTCTGCCGCCGCCGCTCAATTTTTACATTCCGAAATTGCGCTTTATGAAGGTGATGAGCCGAGAGGGAGGGTTTTGAAGAGGAAAGGAGCTTAACAATTCTGACCGTATTTAAAAAAGCAATCTCCATTTTTAAAATATCCCAGATATTCAAAAAAATTGGAATCAGCTAATAAATTATTTTCAAAAGCTAAACTTCCAAAGCAAATAAAACAACATTAAAAAATTCGCTCTAAAAAGCCTCAAGACTCCCGCTTCGCAAAGTCTCCGACTTTGAGGCTGTTTTTTGAGAACTCCTTTTTCCAATAAATATTTATATGATATACATTAAATAAAAAGCACAATCTCCCACGGAAATTGTGCTTTTTAAAAATTTAAAACAATAGGAAATTAATCCTCCATTGCTTCACCATTTTTTCTGTAGATGAAACCGCCACCGTAAATGTGTCTTCTTGCAAAACGGCTTGGCGAATCTGCGTTGACCATTTTGATGTACGTATTTCTTGGTACGCCGATATATTCGTACATTTTTCCATTCAAATGCTGAACTTTCAAAATCGATTTTTCATAAAAGAAATCCTGAATATTAGATTTTGCAATCGTTTCGGTATATTCTTCTTTATATTTTTCCTGCGTTTCTGGGTTGATGCTCACCAAAAAGTGGTAGGCTTCAATCACCAATTTGCTTTTTTCTTCTGCGTCCAGTTTCCCAGCTTCGTCGTTCACAAATTTATCAGGATGCGAATCTTTCATCGTATTTCTGTAAATTGTTTTTAAATCTTTTAATGTTGCGGTTTTATCAACCCCAAGAAGCTTTCTGTGCTCACCTACTCTTTTCATATGCAAATATTTTCTGATTTCTTAAAGCAATAGGTAATGACCTTCTTCACCAATATTTGTTTTAATATTTGACAAAAGCGATTCACACTTATAACTTTTTTGCGGGTGCAAAATTAGTCATTTAAATTTTAATTATACTATTCAAAGAGTACTGATTTTGAGCAAATTAATCAGAATAAGTTATAAAATATGTTAAATTATAATGATCCATTTCTAAATAATAATGTTTTTTCACCTCATCTAAAGGACGAGACAAAGGTTTAATATCAAATATTATAGTATTCGCAATTTTTCAGGACGGAAACAAAAGTTCCAATAATTCTATTAAAAATAATAGATTGAGGAAAAGACATTTGACTTCTTCAAATCTTCAATTTCATTGAGAAAGGGCGAAGTCTACAATCTTCATTAAACTTCGTTTTTTTGAACTTTTTAATCTTTTCAAGAACCTGTTTAAATTTAATAAAAAAACTAAAAACATAAATCACCTCAGTTTTAGGAAAAAAAATAATGTAAAAAGTCCACATAAGTTGCGAGAATCAAAGATTTTCAACTTTGTGTTCTACATATTTTAAGAGTGAAAACTAATTCTTATGGCACTTATGTTATTTTATATACACTTAAATCAGACTCTAATAAAACAAAACTTTTATGTCTTTTGTAGTTTAAAAAAATGGAGCGCTTTAGTTAATTTGTAATTGACAGTGTCAATCCTTCCTATAACGCTCCTTTTTCAGCCAAAACCAGTCCAACAGTTCCGTCAAAATTCCTACCTTTGCTTCTTTAAAAATTTGCAAGAAATGAACGCTTTTATTGAAGAACTGAAATGGCGCGGCTTGTTTGCCGACATGATGCCAGGAACCGAAGAACAACTGAATAAGGAAATGACCACGGCCTATATTGGCTTTGATCCTACCGCAGATTCGTTGCATATCGGAAGTCTAATCCCCATCAAAGTTCTGGCGCATTATCAGCAACACGGTCATAAACCAATCGCTTTAGTAGGTGGCGCAACCGGAATGATCGGTGATCCTTCTGGAAAATCGAACGAAAGAAATGCTTTAGATGAAGATACGCTCAACCATTACGTAGAATGTTTGAAAGGACAACTTTCTAAGTTTTTAAACTTCGATGGTACTGAAGCGAACAGCGCAGAATTAGTGAACAATTATGACTGGATGAAAGAAATTTCTTTCCTGGAATTCATTCGTGATATCGGTAAGAATATTACCGTGAATTATATGATGGCGAAAGAATCGGTGAAGAAAAGAATCACCGGTGAAGGCGGCGCAGAAGGAATGAGTTTTACCGAATTTTCTTACCAATTATTACAAGGTTATGATTTCCTACATTTATATAAAGCAAAAAATGTAAGACTGCAAATGGGTGGTTCTGATCAGTGGGGAAATATCACCACGGGAACAGAATTAATCAGAAGAAAAGTTCAGGGAGAAGCGTTTGCTTTAACCGTTCCTTTAATTACAAAAGCCGACGGTTCTAAATTCGGAAAATCAGAAGCGGGTGAAAACTACTGGTTGGATCCGAAAAGAACTTCACCATATAAATTCTACCAGTTTTGGGTCAATGCTACTGATGTTGATGCTGAAAGATTTATTAAATTCTATACTTTTTTAAGCAAAGAAGAAATCGAAGCTTTAATTGAAGATCATAAAACAGCACCTCACGAAAGAAAGCTACAGAAAAAGCTAGCGGAAGAAGTTACGGTTTGGGTTCACAACCGTGAAGAATTTGAGAAAGCAGTGAAAGCTTCAGAAATTTTATTCGGACGTTCAACAGCAGAAGATTTAGTGAGTTTGGATGAAGCAACTTTCTTAGAAGTTTTCGAAGGTGTTCCACAAAAAGAGCTATCAAAATCTGAAGTTGTAGGAAGTAACATCGTTGATTTAATTTCTGATAAATCCGGTTTTCTAAAATCGAAAGGAGAAGCTAAAAGAGAATTGACGAGCAATGCGATTTCCATTAATAAAGAAAAAGTAAGCGAAACTTTCGAAGTAGCAGAAAAAGATTTGATCGACGGGAAATTCCTTTTATTACAAAAGGGAAAAAAGAATTATTTCATCGTAAAAGCGGTTTAAAAGTCAAATGACATTTAACAGCAACACTAAATTAAAGGGCTTTGCATACATTCCATCTTTTGTCTTAGGTGAAATCATTGTACCTTTACTGCATAAATTTTAAATATGGTTATTGTACTTTTTATCATAGTCCTTTGGTATTCCGGACTGTTTTTTCAGACATTTTTCTTGCACCGTTACGCGGCGCATCAAAGTTTTAAAATGTCGAAATTCGGAGAGAAATTGTGTTTCGTTTTAACTTGGGTTACGCAGGGATCGAACTATCTTTCTGCTTACGGTTATGGCGTCATGCACAGAATGCACCATGCTTTCGCTGACACTGAAAAAGATCCGCACTCTCCAAAATATGACGACAATTTGTTTTCAATGATGTGGCGCACGAAGAAAATTTATGCCGACATCAACAGTCAGAAAGCAATCATCGAGGAAAAATTCACTAAGAATGTTCCACAGTGGGAAGGTTTCGATAAGTTCGCCAGTTCATGGGGTTCCAGATTAGCGTGGGGAATTGCTTACACCGCTTTCTTCTACTTCTTCGCAACCGCTTGGTGGCAGTGGCTTTTATTGCCAGTTGCTTATATGATGGCGCCAATTCACGGTGTAATTATCAATTGGTTTGCACACATTTATGGGTACACTAACTTTAAAGTTTCGGATACTTCTAAAAACCTGTTGAGATTCGACTGGTTAATGATGGGTGAAGCTTATCACAACAATCACCACAAACACGGTGGAAGAGCGAATTTCGGTGGCGTAAGATGGCATGAAATGGATGTCACTTATCAAATCATGATTTTGTTAGACAAAATGAAACTGATTAAACTGAATCCGGTTGCAGTTGTTAAGAGAGATCATTAAAATATAAACCGTCTCGTCATTATTTGACGAGACGGTTTTTTTTGTGCTTGATTTATGATTAATTCTTTTTCGAAATATAAAATCATTTTATTTTTCCAACTCAGAATTATCCAGCTGAATCTCCGGTTGTAATTGCTGCACAAAATCAATGAGGAAAGGCAGTTCTTCGATATCTTTGTCAATGATAAAGCCGTTGTAAGTAAGGACATCTAAATCGATTTCGCGCGGTGCATTTTTATTTTCGGTTCGTACTCTTCCTAATAATGCTTCAATTTGTTTTAAATGCATTTTCAGTTCAGACAGACTTTTTTTAGTGTGAAAAAGGATTGCTCCATTCAGAAACTCTGGTTGATCTTCAAACTTCAAAGGTGCTGTTTTGATAAACGCCGTACGCTGCATAATGAATCCAAAATCCTGAAGATACTGTAAAGCTTTACTGAAATTTTCCTCTGAATTGATATTAGAACCCATAGCGACAACCGCAGTTTTATAGCGGTCTTTACCATCAATTTCCACCAATACATTATCTGCAAAACGTAAAGCGTGCGGCTTTTCGACTTTCACCGTAATCTCTTGCAAGGCCGGTCCGGACTCTTGGATATGATTATAAATCTTGTCCGTCAAAGTTTCAATGAGGTGAAAACTTTTATGATCCACAAAATCAATAATCCCTTTTGTTATCTTTTTATAATCTACCGCGTCCTGAACATCATCTGTTTTCGAGGCGATGGCTGTATCATATTTGAATGAGAAAGAAATGATGATATCCTGCAATTTTTCGGTTTCCCAATCGATGAAACCAATAAATGCACGAAGGCGTAAATTTTCGACTCGGACTATGGATAATTTCGGATTATAGGTTGCTCCCATATTTAACTCAATTTTTTTTCTTTTTAATGTTTTTTACTGCGTTTTGCTTTTAACGCAAATATCTTTTTGTGTTCTCCTTTTAAAGTATTCTAATTCTTAAACCAAATGTTCTCCACCATCAATATATAAAATCTGTCCGGTGAAGAATTTACTGTCTAAAATAAATTGAACGGCTTTTAAAATCTCGTCTAAATTACCAATTGTTTTTAAAGGAATATTTTGCGCTAAATTTAATAAATAACTTTCATCTTTCCCTTCTGGCGGAAGAATTAAACCTGGTGCAATTCCGTTGACTCTAATATTTGGAGCTAACTCCACGGCGGAAATCAGGGTGAAATCTTTTAATAACTTCTTACTTAAAATATAATCCAGATGAACGGTACTATTTTTAGCTGCTTTCGTATCGATGAAATTAATGATATTTCCTTTTCCGAAAACCCGTGCAAAAGCTTTGGTTAAAAGATAAGGATTTTTAAAATTAATGGTCATTTCTTTATCTAAAAGTTCGCTTCCCAATTCCTGAAAATTCGACGGAATAAAATCTGACGCACAGTTGACCAAAACCTCAATATTGATATTTTGCTTTTTTAATTTTTCAAAGATTTCATCAAAATTATTACTTCCTAAAAAATTAATTTGTAGCAATTCTACCTCTACTCCATTTGATAAAGACTGAATTTCATCTTTTACTTTTTGGGCTTTATCTACAGAAGAATTATAATGCAAGACCAAATTATAACCTTTTTTTGCAAGATGAATTGCGACCGCTTTTCCGATTCGGGCGGCACTACCGGTTACTAAAGCATAATTTTTCATATTTGTTTTTTTGGCTTAATAATGCTCAAGTTCAATTATTCAACTTGAGCACAATCAATAAAATTAGGACTTATTTTTTTAAACCATAAAAGCCACAAAAGCTTTATGCGGATTTAGTTCTTTTATAATATTCATGACAAAGATTTCATCGTGAAATTAAAAAAAGATTAAGTAATAAAATAAAAGTTCACAAAATCGGAAATCTAAAGATTCCCACAATCTTTAGGCTCTTTTGTTGCAATCATTTAAAACTTTTTCTTCAATTTATCTATGTGCCTTTGTGGTTTTAAATTTTTGACAGATTACAATGAAATCAGTTTAAAAACCTTCTTTAACGATGAATTCGTCGGCAATTCCTAAAGAGGCTAAATGACCTTCAACTGCGTTCATCATTGGTGGCGGACCGCAGAGATAATAATATTTCAAATGCTCTTCGGAATATTTTTTTATTAATTCCGGCGAGATATATCCATGTTCATAACCTTCTAAATTTTCTTTTGAAAGAATATTGATAAAGTTTTTCCCAAGCATTGATGTGAACCGTTCTTCTAAAATAATATCTGCTTTTTCTTTATTGGCAAAAAGAAGTTTGTTTCCAGCAATTAAATTTTGTTTTTCTAAGTTTTTTAAAATCGCAATAAATGGCGTAATCCCAGCTCCACCAGCGATAAAGATTCCGGCTCCTTTATAATGAATATCGCCAAAAGGTTTATAAATAAGAACCTCATCTCCTGGTTTAGAAGAAAGCAATTCGTTGGTTACTCCTTTATGTTCAGGGTAAGTTTTGATGGTAAATTCGATCTGATCATCTTCGGGCAGAGACGTAAAAGTGAAACAGTTTTTCTTTTCGCTCCAACCAGGTTTATTAAGAGAAATATCAACTGCCTGTCCAGGGATATAATTCAGGCCTTGCGGTTTTTCAAGAACGATGTGCAGAACATCATGAGTAAGATGCTCAATCGATTTAATGGTAGTTAATTGTGACATAATTACTTGTTTAGGATTATAAATATACGATAAAATTCTTTCAGAAATATCTCTTTCAGAAGTCTCGACCAACGCTTGAAGCAACTGTAGAACTATCACTGTGCACAATTTCCCTCATGAAAAAACAGAGATTATAATTTTTTATTAAATCATCAAAAACCTTTATACTAAACACTTTTAAAGCATATTAAAGAAAATGACATCATTAAAAAAACCGAGCGACACCTCGGTTTTCATTTATAATTAATTACTTTTATTGATCATTTATTAATCACAAAATTATGTAAATATTCCTTTTTAATAAGAATCTTCATGTACTGAAAGCACTGCTCTTCCACTTGGATCATTGGCGTTTTTAAAGGCTTCATCCCACTCCAAAGCAATCGGCGTAGAACAAGCTACTGAAGGAACTGAAGGAACTGTTGCAGCCGCAGTTTCACTCGGGAAATGTTCTTCAAAAATTGTTCGGTATCTGTACTCCTCTTTGTTTTGTGGCGTGTTCAATGGAAAACGGAATTTGGAGTTGATCATCATTTCGTCAGTCACTTCATTTTCTGCGACTTCTTTTAAAGAGTCGATCCAGGAATAACCTACGCCATCAGAGAATTGCTCTTTCTGTCTCCAGGTAATGCTTTCCGGTAATAAATCTTCAAATGCTTTTCTCAAAACCCATTTCTCTATTTTTGGTTCGTGAGCAGTGACCATTTTATCTTTAGGATTCATTCGCATCGCAACATCCATAAACTCTTTATCTAAAAACGGAACGCGTCCTTCAATTCCCCAACTCATCAATGCTTTATTAGCTCTCAAACAATCGTACAAATGAAGTTTGCTTAATTTTCGAACGTTCTCTTCATGGAATTCTCTGGCATTTGGCGCTTTGTGGAAATACAAATAACCTCCAAATATTTCATCACTTCCTTCGCCCGAAAGAACCATTTTAATTCCCATTGATTTAATGACTCTTGCCAGTAAATACATTGGCGTGGAAGCACGAATCGTGGTGACATCATAAGTTTCCAAATGATAAATCACGTCGCGAACAGCATCTAAACCTTCCTGAATAGTGAAATGAACTTCGTGGTGAATGGAACCGATATGTTCGGCTGCTTTTTGGGCCGCAATTAAATCCGGACTTCCTTCTAAACCAACGGCAAAACTGTGTAACCTTGGATACCAAGCTTCCTGTGTATCGCCACTTTCAATTCTGTTTCTCGCATATTTTGCCGTAACTGCAGAAATTATAGAAGAATCCAAACCGCCTGAAAGTAAAACTCCATAAGGAACATCGCTCATCAATTGACGGTGAACGGCATCTTCCAAAGCTTTCCTAAGTTCTGCAATATCTGTCGGGTTGTCTTTTACATTATCGTAATCTTCCCAATCTCTTTGATACCATTGCTGTAATTCGTAACCATCTAAACTATATAGAAAATGTCCCGGCAAAAATGTTTCAATGCTTTTGCAAACCCCTTCTAGAGCTTTCAATTCAGAAGCTACATAATAACTTCCGTTTTTATCCCAACCTTGATACAACGGACAAATTCCCATATGGTCTCTTGCCACCAAATAAATATCATTTTCGATATCATAAATAGCAAAGGCGAAAATTCCGTTCAATTTATCTACAAAAGTTTTTCCATATTTTTGAAACAAAGGAATAATGACTTCACAATCGGATTCGGTTTGAAAATCATAATCAGGAAATTCCAGTCTTAATTCTCTATGGTTATAAATCTCGCCATTAACGGCTAAAACTATTTTTTTATCTTTTGAAAATAAAGGTTGTTTCCCAGAAGTTGGATCTACAATCGCCAAACGTTCATGAGAAAAAATTACTTTTTCATTTTGAAAAATACCGCTCCAATCCGGACCACGGTGACGGATTTTTTTTGACATTTCTAATATTTGAGGTCTTAAGATCTCGGTTTTTTGTTTGGCGTCAAACAGACATACAATTCCACACATGATTCTTATATTTATTCGTTTTGTAACTTTTAATTAAAATTCTACCACAAACATATTATAAATGTTTACAAATCGAAACAATAAATTTGAATATCAGTAATATTTACTAATATTAATTTTTAAATAGGAAAAATTTAAGTTAAATCTCAATTTTTAAGTTTTTATATGAATTATTTTTATTTCTTGAATAAATTATTTTTATCTTACTGTTAAAATAATTACATTTACAATTAATATAAATACATATATATGATGAAAAATTTACACATTAAAAATGTCTTACCTTGCAAATTACAGCTAATTTTGTATCTTTTTGCGATACATCTTATTTTTGCGCAATCCATTCCATCAAACACTAGACTCACTCAAATTAATACACTGAGAGGTAGTGCTTTAAATTTAGTTGAAAGTACAGACACTCATACTTATCATATCGGCACTGTTGGTGCTGAAATTGGATTTGATTCGTTCAATAATCCGAGTGTAGGAAAAGACGATCTTTATGTTTTAAAATCAAATACCTCAGATGGCACCAATGTGTGGATGAAAACCTTCAATGCGGGATCTAAAGGAGTTATTTCCCCTAAAAAAGTTTACGTTGACAGTAACAATAGTGTTTTTATTTTTGCGCAATTTAGTGGTAGTATTAAAGTCGCTGGAAAAACTATAGTTTCTAACGGTACAGATGACACTTTTCTAATCAAATTAGATCAGAATGGAAATGCATTGTGGATCAATCTATTTAATAACACAGATCGATCTTTCATTTATAATATTAAGTTTGCCAATGACTCTACGGATCTATATATGATTTATAGCCAAAATCATTTGGTTAGAATGAGTTCAACAGGATACATCATATTTAATAATTCCTATTCTCCTGGTACTGACCTAAGGGGAATTGCATTGAAAAATAACAATATCTACATAGCGGGGCTCTCTGTAAATAGCTCAGAAGTTTTTGGTACTGAAACTATTATTGGGCGACAAGGTTTTATTATCAAAGGAGATAAAAACGCAAATTTCAACGCATCAATGCAGACTACCGGCGGCGCCATTGCTGGTGCTGATATTAGTGATATTGCCTTCGATAGTGGTGGTAATTTACTGTTGACTGGTTATAATAGTAGTTCTATTGGATTAACTACAGAAAGTGGTTACTGGACATATACTTTTAATCCAAACTCTAATTTTGAAAATAATCGATTGTACCAATATACTGCAAAGATCGATTCAAATCTCGCATCTGTATCATTCTTTCGTACTTCTACTCCAATCAGTACAGATGCAATTTATGGCATACAATCAAGAAGTTTTTCAGCAAAACTTATTCCCTATGGAACTTCTGGAAGTTTTCGAAATATTATTTCTCTTGGATTTTTTGATGGCAGAAATAACATTACCAATTTCACATTGTCAAACGGTGTAAATATTACTGTAGCAAATGCTGGAGCGGGAAAATATCAATTCTTAGGATCTTATGATAATAGCGGAGTCTTTGATAATGGAGTTCAGAAGCAATTAGGTGGAGTGGACTCTCCGATATTAGCTGCATCTGGAAATGCTTATATAGAAACTACCAGGGGTAATAGACTTTTTACTACCAAAGCTTATCTAATTCCTAGCAATAATATAGCTTGGACTAAACAGAAAACAAGTTCAATTGGAGGAAGTTTGTCTAGTCAATTTTCTCAACATTTGAATTCATCGAAAAATGAAATGTTTTTTAGCGCAATTGTTGAGGGTAAAGCAAATTTTTTTGGTAAAGATGTTAATAACTTCACCGGCATAAAATCAAGATATGTTACTAGACTTGGTTCAGATCTACTGCCAAAATGGTTTGCCAGATTCCATGTTGATTCGGGACAATCAGAACTAAATATTTCGAAAGACTTTGCTTGTGTGGATAAAGACGATAATTTTGTTTTTCTCGCAAATACTTCTGGTTTAACTTCAACTTTCATTGATGCTGCAGGGAATTTTATTGATTTTCAACAACCGGCAGATAATAGTTCGAAAGCAATAATTAAATTAGATAAAAATGGAATTCTAGTTTGGAGTAAACAATTAACCTCTTCTTTCGCTGCAACAGTTTATGCTGCTGTTACAACTGATTCAAAAGGCGATGTATACATTATGGGAACCACTACTGCTAATTTAAAAATTGATGGAAATATTATTACCACCTCCGGTTCTAATAATATTTTTTTAATTAAAATTTCAAAAACAGGAAATGTTTTATACAGTAAATCCTATCAAAACATCAGTGCATACACATTTCTTCCCACTTTTGACGCTCAAGACAATCTCTATATTTTTACTGAACCCTATGGTAATGGTAATAATTATGTTTTTGATGGTATTACAGTTACAACAAATGCATATCAATTAGATCACATTATGTTGAAATTTGATAGTAGTGGAAATGTAATTTGGGGCAAAAACTTTTATGGAAATGCAACGAGAGAAAGTTATTCATGGCCAAATGATGTAGTTTTTGACGGAGTTGATTTTTTACTATCGGGTAGTTACTACACAGATCAAAATGATGATTTTGTGGGCCTTGATCTTGCTAACATTCCTAGGGTTTATCCAACATTAACCTATATTCCTTTTTTTGCAAAAATTACAACTTCAGGAAATGTTTTATGGCAGAAACCAGTTCACAGTAATTTCGTTAGTCAAGGTAATTATAGTAATTTCGATGTTGACGAGAATAAAAATATGTACATCTATACTTATGCAAAAGATAAAATTTCCTTTAATGGTTTAGAATACTCTTTTGATGAAAATAATGGAAATAAAATTTTAATGAAAATAGACACCTCTGGAAATTTAAAATATTTCAAACGAGCCGACATAAATTTTGCATCTGGTTCGTTAATAGATGTTATTGGTGAAGACAAAATAAATGTATCAGGTTTTACTTCCTCATATAATTTTCTGAATTATCCTATTAATAATAAATATGCTTCCAATCTGTACGTCGCAACATTCGGAAATTTAGATTCTTATTATCTTACGCCAACAAAGGATTACTTGCAGCTGAATAATATTGTAATGGAAAATAATCCAGATAACGCAAATACTTTTTCTTTCGATCTAATCAATAATGTAGATTGGAACGCAATTAGTGATCAATCTTGGTTAAATCTTTCATTCCTAAGCTTAACGGATAAAAATAATTTCAAAAATACTATTTCAGGAAACGGTGATGCTAAAATTATTATGTCTGCTTCAACAAATAATACAGGAGTCAACAGAAGCGCAACTGTTTTAGTTTCCGGAACGGGTGTCGATTCAAAATCGATTATCGTCACACAGAGTTTTATTTTGGCGACGGGTGAAACTAAAACTTTTTTGACTACGCTTTATCCAAATCCAACCTCAGATGTTTTGAATATTGAAACCAAACAAGATATTTCAAAAATCGAAATTTATGATTTGAGCGGAAGATTGCTAAAAACTTCTGGTAGAAAAGACAAACAGATCTCTGTTTCCAATTTAAATAAAGGAATGTATTTAATCAAATTACACACAGAAAGCGGAGTCATTAATTCTAAATTCATCAAGAATTAAAAATTCTAATTTCTCATAAGAACGAAAAACACTTCTGAATTCAGAAGTGTTTTTTTATCCTTAATAGAATTTTGATCATCTATACAAAATCCTTTCTAATAATTTCCTCCATACAATATTCTGCAATCGCTGTAATCGTCACAAAAGGATTTACGCCAATTGTGCCCGGGATTAGAGAACCGTCAATCACATATAAATTTTTGTGCCCGTTCAATCTTCCAAACTGGTCAGTAGCTTTTCCTAAAACAATTCCGCCCAAAGGATGATAACAAACATCAGCCCCGAAACCATTATGAAATAGCAAATGAGAACGTGTTCCGCCATTGGCTTTATTCATTGTTTTGAGGAAATATTTCGCATTATCTTTCATGTGAACAGTGTGTGATTTGTCCCAGTTTAAATCCAGTTTCTGTTCTTTCAGATTGTAATTAACTTCACCAAATTTCTTCAGTTTATTCACCATTAAATAAAGCGAAGTCGCCACATTCATGCCCATTGGCAAAGGCGCAATCTCCACAAAAAACGGATGTTCCTTATCTTCCCAATGATCGATTCCGCCCACGGGAATGGTAGATTGTTTAAATCCTGTTCCCCCTGAAAATGCTTTTACCCAATTTCTTCCCGTCATAAAATTCCCATTGTTTCCCCATTCTTTACCAATATTTTCATCGATAGAAAACTGGGCAACGGCTTTTGATTTTAATAATAATTCTAAAGAACCCATTGTTCCGGCGGAAAGAATTAATTTTTTAGCGTTGATTATTTTATGTTGAATTTCTTCCCCTTTTGTATTGATGACCGAAATATCAATAGAATAACTTTTATCCGGATTTTGACTTATATGATTTACCTTATGTAATTCCAGGATTTCTAATTTCCCTGTTGCAGTGGCTTTTTTCAAATAGGTTTTATCGAGGGAATTTTTACCATGATTATTTCCATAAATAACCTCACCGGCCAAAGCAGAACGCGGAACTTCTTCCTTGTATTCCTTTTCCATGTATTTAAAGTCATACACATTCGGAACACGAACGGTTTTGAAACCAGCATTTTTAGCTTCTTCTTCACCAACTCTTTTAAATTTATAAAAATCACAGCCGTCCAAGAATTCTTCGGAGGCAACATTCGTTTTCAGTTCTTTGTTGGCTAAAGGAAAATAATGAGAATAGAATTTCTCAGTATCTAAATTTGGAAACATTTCTTTAAAATATTCTTTCTTTGGAGTAACGGCCATTCCGCCATTGACTAATGAACCGCCACCTACGCCACGGCCAACCCAGATTTTGATATGTTCGAAATCCAGTCGATCCAAAGCGCCGGTGAATTTTTCGAGTCTAAATAGATTCATAAATGGCGCAATAGTTTTTGTTTTCAACCACGCTGCAGAATGTCCCGGATTAATCATGGGCGAAAATTTCTCACCTGATTTTTCCCAGTCTAAGCCCATTTCCAAAAGCGTAACCGGAATGTTTTTTTCGCAAAGTCTTAACGCTGCCACCGAACCGCCATAGCCAGAACCAATAATGACAACTTCTTTGTCAATCATTTCTGTGGGTTTCAAAGTTGGGGTTTCTAATGGATTTTGCGCTTTTCCAAACAAATTGCCTGATCCTAAAAAGAAAAAGGCAGCGATTCCTAAACTACTGGTTTGAATAAATTCTTTGCGATTCATGATTACCACTAAACAATAACCATACTACAATTGAATTTTAAGCACAAGAGAAGTAAGGCATTCCATAGTAAATATTCTTATCACCCGCTCTAGATTTTGGAATGTTCAAAGTCCGTTAACGAATTAAGTTGAGAAACAAAACTTTACGAAATCGAAATCACGATTTCACAGAAATATGGGAGGTGTAAAAAATAAAAAAGATAGCGTTCCGGTGGAACGCTATCTGTATTTTAAAATGATAAAAGAAGCCTGCTCTTTCTTCTAGCCCGGATCGAAACGACATCCCCGCCGCGGCGGGATATAGTGGAGAGCCGGATCAACCATTCAGAAGAAGCACAAATCGTGTTGCTCCTAAAAGATATTATGCTTTTCTCTCAATCAGCGCCATATAGAATCCGTCGAAGCCTGAACTTGGCATTACTTTCTCTTCTTTGATCAAAGTGTAACCTTCGTTATTTTTTAGGAAAGTCGCTACTTGCTCATTGTTTTCACTTGGTAAAATAGAACAGGTTGCATAAACCATTTTTCCACCTTTCTTCAAGATTTTAGCATAATCCTGAAGGATTTTTTCTTGCTCTTTTCTAATACGGTCTATGAATTCCTGATCGATTTTCCATTTAGAATCCGGGTTTCTTTTCAAAACTCCCAAACCTGAACATGGCGAATCTATAAGTAATCTATCTGCTTTTTCGTGCAATCTTTTAATGACTTTATTATCGTCGATAAATCTTGTTTCGATATTGTGTGCGCCTGCTCTTTTTGCACGACGTTTCAATTCTGCCAATTTCCATTCGTAAATATCAAGGGCGATAATTTGACCTTTGTTTTTCATCAAAGCTGCCAAATGCAAAGTTTTTCCACCCGCTCCAGCACAAACATCAACCACGCGCATTCCTTCACTAACATCCAGAAGTTCACCGATTTTTTGAGAAGAAGCATCCTGTACTTCAAACAAACCATCTTTAAAGGCGGTAGTTATAAAGACATTTTTCTTTTGTTCTAACTGTACCGCGTCAGGATAATTCTGAATTTGGAAACTTTCTACACCTTCGTCTCTTAAATCAGAAACCAATTCTCTAGCAGTTGTTTTCAAAGTATTCACCCGAAGAATTGTTGGAGCCTGTTCGTTCAGCGCCACCATTTCTCTTTCCCAACTTGGACCTAATTCTCTTTCCAAAGTCTCTGCCAACCATTCCGGAATCGAATATTCAATCGCTTTTGTTGGAACGGTGTTTTTCTTTAATTTATTGATGATTTCGGCATTTTTAATACCGTCGAATTCTTCAAATTTCTTGTAATGCGTTTTGGTCCAAAGGCAATACGTCAAAATCATTTTGTAAATATTACCAGGTTTTACGCCTTCGCCCATATAATATTCGATCCGTTTTTTCCAACGGATGATGTCGTAAAAAATCTGCGCAACTACTTTTCGGTCTTCGCTGCCCCATTGTTTATGCCCTTTTAAAAGTCTTTCGATCACTTTATCGGCATATTTTCTATCTTCGAAAAAAGTTTCTTGTAATGCATCGTGAATTCCGATGAGTAAGTTTCTGTGTATGAGTTCCATTTAGGATATTTTAAATTTAATTCAGCCTCGAATCTTCGGGCTATAATTTTTGCAAAAATAAGGTTTTTTAGCGGAAGTATAAGATGAAATTTTTGGGCGCGCATTTGATTGTGTCGAATAGGAAAATATTATTTTCTTGGGCGCCTATTTCCGCCTTCCACTCCCAATCTTTTTTCGCCATTCCTAAGGCCAACGCATAAAAAAGGATTTCCGTTCAAGTCGGGGCGCAGACTTGGCAAGAAACGATCTTGGAATTTAAAATACTCCTATCTTTTGAAATAAGTAGGAATATCGACTATTCTATTTCCACAATGAATTTTACTTTTAAGAAATTCTTTATTATTTTTTTTCTTCAAAATTCACTTTTCTATTTCAACAAAGCACTCTATAATCTTTTATCTCCCAATAGCTATTATCAATAATAGGCTTTTAAAAAGATTCTAATTCATGGCAATGCCTTTGCTGTGATTTACACTAAATTTGTTTTATGCCAACAATCCAAAATAATTCTGTTAAAAAATTCTTACCCTTAATTTTGGCAACCGCCATTTTTATGCAAATGTTGGATTCCACCATTCTGAATACTTCCTTGCCTTCAATTGCAAAGGATTTACAAGAATCACCTTTGGATATGCAGAATGCGATTATCTCTTATGTTTTAACCCTGGCTTTGTTCATGCCGGTGAGCGGTTTTTTAGCAGACAAATTTGGAACTAGAAAAATTTTCATTTCCTCTTTAATTATTTTCAGCTTAGGTTCTTTGCTTTGCGCGCTTTCACAAAACCTCAATCATTTGGTTATTGCACGAGTGATCCAAGGAGTTGGCGGAAGTTTAATGACTCCTGTTGGGCGTTTGGCTTTAATAAAAACTTTTCAAAAAAATGAATTGGTGCAAGCCATGAACTACGCCATTATTCCTGCTTTAATCGGTCCAATCCTGGGACCTTTAGTCGGTGGTTACATGGTTGATTATTTATCGTGGCACTGGATTTTTCTAATTAATATCCCAATTGGATTATTGGGAATTATACTGAGTTTGAAATACATGCCCGACTATCAATCAAAGAAAATAAGTTTCGACTTAAAGGGTTTTTTAATATTTGCGTCAGCTTCTCTCCTACTTTCTATTTCCCTGGAAATGTTTGGAACAACAAAACATACCACTTTGGTTTTACTGATTTTCACCTTAGGATTTTTGATGATTTACTATTATTACGTCCACGCTAAGAAAACAAAAAACCCAATTTTCCCATTGAATTTATTTCAGGTAAGAACGTTTCGTGTAGGAATTTTAGGAAACCTGGCGACCAGATTAGGAATCAGTTCTATTCCACTCTTATTGCCTTTAATGATCCAAATTGCCTATGGACAAAGCGCTGTAGTTTCTGGGTGGATTGTTGCTCCGATGGCTTTAACCGCCATGTTTGGGAAATCTTTCGTTATTAAAATTCTGGACAATTTCGGTTACCGCAAAACACTGATGTCCAACACTTTCATTATCGGTTTTTTAATTGTCTGTTTGGGAATTCCCGGAATTAACACTTCTATTTATTGGTTTATTCCGATTCTTGCAGTGCTTGGTTTTTTCAACTCGATTCAGTTCACCTCTATGAATACGATTGCGATTGCAGATTTAAGGGATTCTCATACCAGTAGCGGAAATTCATTATTAGCAGTCAATCAACAACTTGCCGTAGGATTCGGTATTGCGATCGGTTTAATCACCTTAAAATTATTTGAAAACGATACTTCATTAACTTCAGGAAAAATTCACCTTGCTTTTCGATACACTTTTTTCTTGGTCGGTATTCTAACCATATTTACAGGAATAGTTTTCAGACGACTTCATGCTACAGATGGTGAAAATATGAAATCACAAGTTTAAAGAAGCAAGCTTTTTTTTTCTAAACTGCAAAAAGAACAAAAGTTTTCATTGTAATAAACCTTTCAGAAGTTTGCAAAACATGATGATACAACAAATTACTATTTTGCAAACTTTTGAAAATCTTCTTCATCACATTTATCTTTACCTCTTTTGCAGTTAAAAGAATTACACTTCTACTATTTAACTTATCCTAAATCAATGCTTTTACTTTTTTTCTGCCGTAAATTTGTTTCATAAAATAAGAAGTAAAATGTCAGTAAAAAAAGTAGAAATCGTAGTACAGCCAAGACCTGCTCATTTTGTGGGTGATGGTTTCAGAGTGCATAATTTTATCCCGAGCGGTTTGCATCTAGATATGAAAAGAATGGATCCGTTCCTTATGCTGGATTATAATTCTAAATTTAATTTTGGTCCGACTTCCACTCCGAGAGGCGTTGGTGTTCATCCGCATCGTGGTTTTGAGACCGTAACAATTGCTTATCAAGGAAAAGTAGAACATCACGATTCTGCCGGTGGTGGCGGAATTATCGGTGAAGGCGATGTACAATGGATGACTGCAGCTTCTGGTGTTTTGCATAAAGAATTTCATGAAACAGAATGGGCGAAAGCTGGTGGGATTTTCCAAATGGTTCAGTTGTGGGTAAACTTACCTGCAAAAGATAAAATGAGTACGCCAAAATATCAGGCAATTTCAAATTCTGAAATGGTGAAAATAGATTTGGGCGAAAATGGTTTTATTGAAGTGATTGCAGGAAATTATCAGGATAAAAAAGGTCCTGCTAATACATTCAGTCCAGTTCATTTGATGAATGCCAAATTGAAATCAGGCGGAAAAGCTGAATTTAATTTCCCGGCAAACTTTAATACTGGAGTATTGGTTATTGAAGGAAATATCATCGTTAATGGTGAAGAAAAGGTACCTACAGATCATTTTGCCCTTTTCGAAAATGAAGGAGAAACATTTGCCATTGAAGCAACTGAAGACAGCATTGTTTTAATATTAAGTGGTGAACCTTTAAATGAACCAATTGCGCCGCATGGACCTTTTGTAATGAATACCAGAGAAGAAATCGTTCAGGCTTTTGACGATTACAACAATGGAAAGTTTGGATACCTAGAAGATTAAATCCTGTTGAATTTGAGAAATGAAATCATTTAGTCATTAATTTTTAATTATAAAAAAATGAAAATCTCACTCATCGGCGCTACAGGTTATGTAGGAAATGCCATTCTAAAAGAACTTTTGGAAAGAAATTATCAGGTAACCGCCATCGCGAGAAATACCGATAAACTAAATATTGAAAACAAAAATCTTCAAAAAAAGAATATCGACATCTTCAATCAAAATGTTTTAGCTGAAGGAATAAAAGACAGTGATGCCGTCATCAGCGCTTATAATCCAGGATGGACCAATCCGAATATCCATGACGAATATTTAAAAGGAGCAGCGGCTATTCAAAATGCGGTAGAAAGTTCCGGTGTAAAAAAACTCATTGTTATCGGTGGCGCCGGAACTTTGAAAATCGACGGGAATTATGGAGTTGACAATCCTGATTTTCCGAAACAATTTTATCCGGGAGCAAGTGCTGTGAAAAAATATTTTGTAGAAAATTTAAGTAAAAACAAAATGCTCGATTGGGAATTTTTCAGTCCGGCAATTGAAATGAGCAGTGCGAGTGACGCTCAAGTGAAGACAGGAAAATACCGACTTGGAAAAGATTCACCGGTTTTTGACAAAGAGGGTCGCTCAAGACTTTCTGTTGAAGATTTAGCAGTCGCAATCGTTGACGAACTTGAAAACAAAAAGTTCAACCAACAGATTTTCACTGCAGCGTATTAATTAAAAAGGGATTACAAGTAAATTTTTGTAATCCCTTTTTTATTAAAATTTCTTTAATTATATCTTTTCTAAAATAAACAAAATCACGGGTTTAGATAAAATAAATAACTTCCATGGATTATAATTCCTAACTTTAGTTTACCAAATTACACTAAAATGGAAGATAAGAAAAAACTCACCAGACAAACAGGAGCACCCGTTCCTGACAATCAGAACAGTCAAACTGCAGGTCCAAGAGGACCGCTGCTGATGCAGGATTATTGGTTTCTCGAAAAAATGGCCAACTTCGACAGAGAAGTCATTCCCGAACGAAGAATGCACGCCAAAGGTTCAGGAGCTTTCGGAACATTTACCGTAACCCACGATATTTCGCAATATACTAAAGCCAATATTTTTAATGAAATCGGAAAACAAACCGAAATGTTTGCAAGGTTTTCTACGGTAGCTGGCGAAAGAGGAGCCGCCGATGCAGAAAGAGACATTCGTGGTTTTGCCTTAAAGTTTTATACCGATGAAGGAATTTGGGATTTGGTGGGAAACAATACGCCGGTATTCTTTTTCCGCGATCCAATGAAATTTCCGGATTTGAATCATGCGGTGAAACGCGATCCGAAAACCAATATGAGAAATGCCAATAACAACTGGGATTTCTGGACCTTGCTGCCGGAAGCTTTGCACCAAGTAACCATCGTGATGAGTGACCGCGGATTGCCAAACGGTTACCGACACATGCACGGTTTCGGAAGTCATACTTATAGTTTCATTAATAAAGATAATACAAGACATTGGGTAAAATTCCACTTTAGAACCCAACAGGGAATCGCTAATTTAACGGATGAAGAAGCCGCAAAATTAGTTGGAATGGATCGTGAATCTTCACAGCGGGATTTATTTGACAATATCGAAAAAGGCAATTTCCCGAAATGGACGATGTTTGTGCAAATCATGACCGAAGAAGAAGCGAAAACGTATCGTTTCCATCCATTTGATTTAACAAAAGTTTGGTCAAAAGCAGATTTTCCTTTAATTGAAGTTGGCAAATTTGAACTGAATAAAAATGCAGAGAATTATTTTGCAGATGTAGAACAAGCCGCCTTCAATCCAACGAATATTGTACCCGGAATTGGTTTCTCTCCAGACAAAATGCTGCAGGGAAGATTGTTCTCGTACGGCGATGCACAGCGTTACCGATTAGGCGTGAATCATTATCAAATTCCGGTAAACAAACCTAGATGTCCTTATCATGCCTATCACCGCGACGGACAAATGCGCGTGGACGGAAATTACGGTGGAACCAAACATTACGAACCCAACAGTTACGGCGAATGGCAGGAACAACCTTCCGCAAAAGAACCGCCTTTAGAATTATCAGGAGATGCTTATGCTCATAATTTCCGAGATGAGGATGAGGACTATTTCACCCAACCAGGAGATTTATTCCGCATCATAAAAGCAGATGGAAAAGCCGATGTTTTATTTAAAAACACAGCCGCAAATGTTGGAGGTGCCGAAAAATTTGTACAGATTCGACATATCAGAAATTGTTATAAAGCAGATCCAGAATATGGAGAAGGTGTTGCTGATGCCTTAGGGTTAAGTATGGATGAAGTCAACGGTTTTGATATGAGTCCTTATGATCAATGGGCGCCGAGAAAGTCAGAGTGATTTTAAATATTTTATTTAAGCTTATGAAAGGTGGAAATGTTTTTTAAAACTTTCCACCTTTTTCATTTAGTAAGGAGAAGCATTTTCATCATTGTTTTTTTCGATATTTCATTTTGAAGGTTTTGCACCTCACTTTCTGCAAAAATTCCCGATTTTTGCGCGTTTAATTATTAATGAAGAAGTTTTAAAGTAAAGATGCTCAAAGAAAAAAATAAATTTATTGCCACGGTACTCGCATTTGCAGTAATTCCAATGTCGGGATTAGCGACCGATATTTATCTTCCTTCCATGCCAAATATGGCGATCGAACTTCAACAACCGGAAACGAAAATTCAACTTACGCTGACTTTATTTTTGATCAGTTATGGCATCACTCAATTTTTTGCGGGAAGTGTGGTAGATTCTTACGGAAGATATCGCGTTACTCTGGTTTCTTTGGGACTATTTATGTTGAGTTTTTTAGTGACTGCGCTAACCAAAGATATTATGGTAATCTATGCCATGCGTATTTTACAGGGAGTATTAGCAGGTTTTGCTATCGTCTCCAAACGGGCGTTTTTTGTTGATGTGTTCGAAGGTGAACAACGAAAGCATTATTTGAGCGTCATGACGATTGTCTGGTCTGTTGGTCCAATTATCGCCCCTTTTCTTGGTGGTTATTTGCAGAAACTTTTCGGATGGCAGTCGAATTTTTATCTTTTAGCGGGTTACAGTTTTCTGTTATTGATCTTTGAAATCCTGTTTTCTGGAGAAACATTAAAAGTAAAAAAGCCATTTCTTATTAATTTTGTTTTAAAGGAATATGACATGATGTTCCGAAGTAAAGATTTTTTCTACGGAATGTTGATGTGCGGCGTAAGTTATGCGATGGTCATTTTCTTTAATCTTTGCGGCGCATTTATTATCGAACACAAAATGGGTTATTCAGAAGTTGTCGTCGGTTATGTTTCTTTAATTCTTGGTTTAGCGTGGATGTCGGGAGGATTTATCGGAAAATTTTTAATAGACAAAGATTTTCTTCCTAAAAATAGATTTGCGAATTATACCCAGTTATCTGTAATTCTGTTAATGATTTCTTGCTCTTTTTTTCTGAATAACATTTACACTTTAGTCGCTTTTGCTTTCGTGATACACGTGACTGCAGGTTTTATTTTTAACAACTATTTCGCCTATTGCCTCGGAAGATTTCCAAATTCCGCAGGAGTTGCCGGTGGTCTAACTGGCGGAGTTTCCTATATCATCACTTCTGCAGTAAGTTACAGCATTGTTGCAATCCTTCGACCAACCGTTCAGTTAGACGTTGCAGAAGGATATTTGATTATGGGAATTCTGGGATTACTTATTTTAAGTATGACAAAATTTAGAAAGGCATATCTTTAAATTTATAGAATTTAATTACCTTTAGTTTTTAAAAACAAAATGACTAAAGGAAGACTTGAAGCTTTCAGTGATGGTGTTCTCGCGATTATCATCACGATTATGGTTTTGGAATTACGCATTCCGAACGGTGATACTTTTGAAGATTTAAAGCCGATGGTTTTTAAATTTCTGTCTTACATTTTCAGTTTTATTTATGTTGGTATTTATTGGAATAACCACCATCACCTCTTTCAAGCAATGAAACATGTCAATGGCAAAATCCTTTGGGCCAATCTTCATTTACTCTTTTGGCTGTCTATTTTACCATTTGCAACTTCCTGGATGGGAGAAAATCATTTCACTAAAAATCCAGTTGCTTTATATGGATTTGTGTTATTGATGTGTGCTTTGGCTTTTAATATTTTAGAGAAATTCTGTCTCGATTTAGAAGGTAAAGATTCTGTCATTGCAAAAGCGCTGAAATCTACTCTAAAAGAAAAAATGTCGCTGGGAATTTATCTTTCAGGAATTATCCTTTCATTTTTTTATCCTATAATTTCTGTTGTACTTTATTATACGGTGGCATTATTATGGATCATTCCTGATGTAAGAATTGAAAAAACTTTAAAATAAAATATCATGATATCACAACATTACGATATGATTAATATCGAACAAAACGACCAAACTTTCGACATTTATTACGACGCAGAAAAAGCGGGTTTCATGGAATACAATTTAAAAGAAGGTATATTAGAAATTATTCATACTGAAGTATTTGAAGAATTTGGTGGCAAAGGTTTGGGAAAAGAACTGGTAAAAACAGCGGTGGAATTTGCGAAAAAGAATAATTTGAAGATTATTCCTTTGTGTCCATATTCAAAACGAATGATTGAGAAAACGCCTGAATTTAGAGAACTTCTGGCGTAGTACTTTTATAATTAAAATTTTCTGTGGTGCCAATATCATCTTGTTGAAGGACTTTTCACCATTAAGACGATGAAGTGATTAAGAAGCATTAAGTAATATCTGAAGATATTATTCAGTTGAATACTTTTAATTCGTTTTGCTAAAATCTAAAGATTTGCTTCAGATTTTTATAAGTTTTGGCTATAGCCAATGATTATCTCGTTTTTTAAACGGGCTAAAGCCCGTTTCTATTGATGAATTAAAGACTTCGGAAGGTCAGCTTGGTGCATTAACAAAAAATAAAACTTCGCATTCATCTTGATGATTCTTAATTTCCCTTAATCACTTCATAAACCTTACTATTTAAATTTATGATGATAGAAGTTGCGTTATAAAGACTTCAACACGCTCAGTCTGGCTTTTTTCACAAGACGAACTCAAAAAACCTTTCGGTGAAAAACTTAAAGGTTTTTTTATATCCAGATTGGTAAGAAGCGCAAATCTGCGCCCCGGCTTGCCTCTCTTATTTTTATTTTTTTATTTGAATCGGCGAACCACTAAAATTGGTTTGAACGGAGCTCTTTTTTGCAGAACGAAGTGGAGCAAAAAAAGCGGGAGTACTTCGGCTTGGCTCAGTATAAATTCCAGACGGATAAAGGTGCCCAAATCATAACAAAAAAACTATATTTGTGAAAATTTAAAAAGAAATTCTATGAATCCGATTGTGTTGCTGTTGATTATCATTGCGTATTTTGGACTTTTACTTTGGGTCGCTTATCGAACCGGAAAAGGCAGTAACAACGAAAGTTTTTTTATCGGAAACCGAAAAAGCAACTGGATGCTCGTTGCGTTTGGAATGATTGGAACTTCGCTTTCGGGCGTGACTTTCGTGTCGGTTCCAGGTGCAGTTGGTGCTGATAAATTTCATTATCTACAGATTACGATTGGATATTTAATTGGATACATTGTCATCGCTTACGTTCTTCTACCACTCTATTATCGACTGAAACTGACCTCGATTTACGGATATCTGCAACAGAGAATGGGGCAACTTTCTTATAAATCTGGTGCGTGGATTTTCATCGTTTCCCGTTTGGTTGGTGCAACGGCAAGATTGTATTTGGTGGTGAATATTTTGCAGATGACGATTCTTGATAGTTTAGGCGTTCCTTTTATCGTGACAACGCTGGTTATCTTAATCATGATTATTCTCTACACTTACGAAGGTGGCGTGAAAACGATTGTGTGGACAGATACTTTGCAGACGACGTGTATGCTTTTGGGACTGATTATTTGTTCGGTTTATATGATGAATCATTTGGGTTTAAACTTCACAGAAAGTATTTCTCAAATGAATAAACTGGGTTATACTGAGGTTTTCAATACGGATTCGAACAGTAAAGCTTTCTTTTTTAAACAGATTTTAGCCGGAGCTTTTATCACGATTACGATGACTGGAATTGATCAGGAAATGATGCAGAAATCTTTGTCGGTAACCAGACTGAAAGATTCGCAGAAAAACATGGTCGTTCTTGGAGTGATTTTAGTCGGTGTGATTTCACTGTTTCTATTTATGGGCGGACTTTTACATCTTTATGGAAATACGGAACATGTTGCCACTTCAGGAGATCAATTGTTCCCGGATATTGCTTTGAATCACATGCCGCCGTTTATTTCGATCATCTTTATTGTGGCTTTGATTTCAGCGCTTTTTCCGAGTGCAGATGGTGCGATGACAGCCTTAACTTCTTCTTTATGTATTGATGTTTTCGGCTTGAGAGAAAAACCGATTTCACAAAAAGAGCAGGAAAAATTTAGAAAAAGAGTTCACTTAATTGTAGCGTTTGCCTTTTTGGTGATGGTGATTATTTTCAAATTAATCAATGATAATTCGATGATTGGTTTGATTCTGAAAATGGCTGGATTTACTTATGGACCATTGCTCGGATTATTTGCTTTCGGAATTTTCACCAAGTTCCAGGTGAAAGACAAATGGGTTCCTTACGTTTGTATCGCCGCTCCAATTATTTCGTTTTTAATCGATAAATACCAGGAGAACTTTTTCGGTGAGTTTAAAATCGGTTTGGAGTTGTTGATTATTAATGGCTTGATTACGTTCTTTGGATTGTGGTTGATTCGGAAGAAATAAAAATTATGGCTTTTGCAAAAACAATAAAAATATTTTTGATTGATGGCGATCCTAACGGAAGGATGTCTTGTGAATTATCGAATTGGACTGGGAAAGCGTATAAAATCCCCAGAATCAAAATCAAAGATTGTTCAGATCGATCTGATTTGAACACTACAGGAGTTTATTTACTTTTTGGGAAAAATGAAGAAGGTAAAGATTTAGTTTACATAGGCGAAGCAGAAAATGTTCTCGTTCGTTTAAATCAACATTTATCATCAAAAGATTTTTGGAAAGAAACTATAGTTTTTATAAGTAAAGATGAAAATCTTAATAAGGCTCATATCAAATATCTGGAAAACCGATTGCATGACATTGCAACAAGAACAAATAGATATGCTATTGAAAATGGCTGTACTCCAACTTTATCCTCAATATCGGAATCTGACCGCGCCGAAATGGAAGAGTTTATTGAAAACATTAAATTAATGGTAAATACCCTTGGTCATAAAGTTTTTGAAGATAAAAGAGAACTTTCAACGTCAAGAAAAGATAAAGAATTATTGTACATCAAATCTTCAAGAGGTTGTGATGCGATTGCAGAGCAAACATCAGAAGGATTTTTAGTATTAAAAGGTTCAAAAATAGCAGATTCTGTAACTCCATCAATCTCAAACTCTATCAAGGAATATAGACTTGAATTAATCAACAAAAATCTAATTATTGATTATGAATTTAAAGAAGATTATATTTTTTCAAGCCCATCTTATGCTGCGACAATAGTAATGGGAAGAAGTGCAAATGGTCTTACTGAATGGAAAACGATCGATGGTAGAATATTAAAAAGTTTAGAAAGTAATCAATAAAGACCTTTTCTAGATTCTAAATTAAAAACAATTAATCCGAGCTAAAAACTCGGATTTTTTCATTTTCCAAACACAGCATTCTTTTAAATTTATATTCATATAATATTATTTGTTAGTATTTTTACTATCTTTGATGTGCTATTTGTGAAAATATGAAACGAATAAAAGTCGGAGAAATTATCAAAATGCTGGAGAAAGACAGTTGGTTTCTTCACAGACAAAAGGGCAGCCATCGACAATACAAACATCCTGATAAAAAAGGAACCGTAACCGTAAATGGCAAACCAAGTGAAGTTTTATCACAAATGCTTTTGAATAGTATTTTCAAACAAGCTGGTTGGAAATAATTTAATTTAGAAAAAATGGAAAAAATAAAAGTAATAATAGATTGGGATGAAAACTTTGGCGCAGTATCAGATTTAGTTGAAGGTTGCGTTGCGACTGGAAAAACATTTGAGCAGGTAAAAGAAAATTACGCATCGGCTTTGACATTTCATCTTGAAGGTTTAGAAAACGAAGAAATCCCGAAAGAACTTTCAGGTAAATATGAACTGGAGTTTGAACTTACGGCGCAAGCATTATTACACCGTTTTGATAAGATTCTTACCCGCGCTGCACTATCTAGAATCACAGGAATTAATGAAAGACAATTAGGGCATTATGTTTCAGGATATCGAAATCCAAAATCAGAACAAAGAAAAAAAATCGTAGAAGCTTTTCACCAATTAGGAGAAGAATTTCTCTCTGTATCCTAAAATAAATCCGAGCTAAAAACTCGGATTTTTTCATTTCCCAAACCCACCAAAAATATGTAAATTTGCCACCTAATAAATCAACAATAATGAGTAAATCTACTGAAGAGCTGAAATCTCTTACCACACAGATTAGAAGAGACATTTTAAGAATGGTTCACGCCGTTAATTCAGGGCATCCAGGCGGAAGTTTGGGCTGTACCGAATACTTCACAGCATTGTACGGAAAAGTGATGAACTACAAATTCCCTTTCACCATGGAAGGAAAAAACGAAGATCTTTTCTTTCTTTCCAACGGACACATTTCACCAGTGTTCTACTCCACTTTAGCGAGATTCGATTTTTTTCCGGTTGCAGAATTGGCAACTTTTAGAAAATTGGGAACGAGACTGCAGGGACATCCAACCACGCATGACGATCTTCCAGGAATCAGAATAGCTTCAGGTTCTTTGGGTCAAGGTTTGTCGGTTGCGATTGGTGCGGCTTTAGGTAAAAAATTAGACGGTGATTCCAGTTTAATTTACACTTTACAAGGCGATGGCGAATTGCAGGAAGGTCAAAACTGGGAAGCATTTATGTATGCCGCTGCTAAAAAAGTAGACAACATTATTGCAACCATCGATTATAACGGACGTCAGATTGATGGCGACACCGATGATGTTTTGGATCTTGGAGATTTACACGCAAAAATGGAAGCATTTGGCTGGACCGTTTTGAACGAGAAAAACGGAAACGATTTAGAAGCCGTAATTGCAATTCTGGAAAGAGCAAAAACCGAGACCGGTAAAGGAAAACCAGTGTGTATTCTTTTACATACCGAAATGGGACATGGTGTAGATTTTATGATGGGAACTCACGCATGGCACGGAAAAGCGCCAAGCAATGAGCAACTGGATAACGCTTTCAAACAATTGTATTTAGAAGCTCCGGCTGATTACTAAACTCATTTGGGCAGACATTTCCGTCCTCCGTTCCCGCTTTTTTAATTGCTGGCTTCAACAAGCTCAGCCACCAATTAAAAAGAGCTCCACTCAGGCCAGGCTGCAGATTATTTATAATTTAGAAAACTCGTTATTTAAATCCGAGAAATTCGGAAAATTCAAAATTTAAAATTCCTCATGAAATATACATACACAGAACAAAAAGATACAAGAAGCGGATTCGGCGCTGGATTAGCAGAATTGGCAGATAAAAACCCAAATGTCGTAGCACTTTGTGCAGACCTTATCGGATCTTTGAAAATGGAGAAATTCATTGAAAAAGCACCAGAACGTTTTTTCCAGATCGGAATCGCAGAAGCCAACATGATGGGAATCGCAGCCGGTTTAACCATCAACGGAAAAATTCCTTTCACCGGAACATTCGCCAACTTCTCTACATCAAGAGTTTATGACCAGATTCGTCAGTCAATCGCTTACTCCAATAAAAACGTAAAAATTTGTGCTTCCCACGCAGGATTAACTTTGGGTGAAGATGGCGCAACACACCAGGTTTTAGAAGACATCGGCATGATGAAAATGCTTCCAGGAATGACCGTAATCAACACTTGTGATTACAACCAAACCAAAGCAGCAACTCTTGCAATCGCAGATTTCGAAGGACCGGTTTATTTAAGATTCGGACGACCGGTTGTTCCAGTATTTATTCCAGAAGATATGCCTTTCGTAATCGGAAAAGGAATTATGCTTCAAGAAGGAACCGACGTAACCATCGTAGCAACCGGACATTTAGTTTGGGAATCTTTATTGGCAGCAGACGCTTTAGAGAAAGAAGGAATTTCTTGTGAAGTCATCAACATTCACACCATCAAACCTTTAGACGAAGAAATCATCTTAAAATCGGTAGAAAAAACAGGAAGAATCGTAACAGCCGAAGAACACAACTACATCGGAGGTTTAGGCGAATCCGTTGCCGGAATGTTGTCCAGAAAAAGACCAACCATCCAGGAATTCGTAGCCGTAAATGATACCTTCGGAGAATCTGCAACTCCAGCAGAATTAATGAAAAAATACGGAATTGATTCTGACGCTGTTCAAGCAGCGGTGAAGAGAATTATGAAGAGATAATTTTCAAAAGACGAAAAGATTATAGATCGCTTCGCTTTTAGAAAAAAGACTAATCCACTGATTATTTCAGTGGATTTTTTATTTAAAAACATTCCTAAATTTGATTTAATAATTTTCAAATTTAACTATCCTTTTCCTCTTATTGAATCCTTTGAAAGATAACTTCACTTCCGCACAATTCGATGGTGGAGTTTATAGAGTACTGCAACAGTTCTGCTTCCTATAAAACCTGCAAGTTTCAAAATATTTTTTGAATTGTTTCTGCCATAAATTTAGTTTCAATTAGATAAAGATATCAAAAACACTAGTGAAATCTGTAAACTTTTCTATAAATTAAATAATATATTTATTTATATATCAGGCAATTAAATGATTTTATTTGTAAACAATTTTTTTTACACTTAGTAAATTGTATTTTTGACTTTATCGAAAAGGTAATTATACTTTAGCGAAAAATGTTTAAATACCTCGACACAAAAAAATTCCCGAGAGCGTCTCGAGAATTAAATTTAAATTTTTGATAATGAGCAAAATTAAAAAAGATTTGAAACAAATTTTAAAGATGGTTGGCGCCGCTTTGATTCATTCCTTTCTCATCTACATCATACAAATAATTTTGTAGAAGTATTTCGAAAATCTCTTTTTTTTAACTGCCTGCGTAACTGCAGGCTTTATTTTGCTATTACAAATATAGAAATCTTTTTGCAATAGGTGATAATATTACACCATTAAAATTTTGCAATCTTTCCAAAAATGTAATGCCTCAACAGCGCATAAATTCTTTCCTTCGCTGCCGCACGAATCCTTCCGTGTGGTTTTTAGAAATACAAAAATATCTAAACTGTATCTAGAGATTCTAATTTTTCAAAAAAAAAATTACGTAAATTTGAATTAAATATTTGGAAATAATGAATTTAGAAGCACGAAAAATATCACTGGTTCAGGAGTTTTTGAGAATTGATAACGAAAAGTTGATCACTGCTTTAGAAAATTTACTTTACAAAACAAAAAACGAATTTTTTGAAGAGAATTTGAAACCAATGTCTTTGGAAGATTTTAATAAAGAAATTGACAAAGCCATCAATGATGAAGAAAATAATCGACTCATTCGAGCAGAAGATCTAAAGGAAAAAATCCAGAAATGGAGTTAGAAATCTTTTGGACTCAACTTGCAGAAGATAAACTGCAAGATATTTTTGATTACTACAAAGGGAAAGCAGGAATTAAAACTTCAAGGAAAATAATCACCCAAATTGTTGACCGAACAATTGATTTAAATAAAAACCCAAGAATTGGTCCCGAAGAAGAATTGTTGAAAGACCGCTTGCAGGAATTTAGACATTTGATATCAACAAATTACAAAATAATCTATTACATCAATTTTGAAACGAAGAGAATTGTAATTGCAAATGTTTTTGATGTAAGACAAAATCCTGAAAAAATACAGAAAACGAAATATTAAAACCCTCTCGCTCCCTCGCTGCCGCACAAATCCTTTCGTGTGGCTTATTGAATAGAACGAAGGAAATTGCTCGAAACCCAAGAAAACTTTCGACTTGGTTATCTATTTATTTTTCTAAAATAAAAAAGATGTAAATTTGAGTTAAACAACCCGATGTCGCTGAATTGTATTCCGTGACGATGCTGCTACAATCTTGTTCCCTAAATAAGTACGATGCCCATGAACCAAAACTCCAACGAAGATAATCCGAATGATCACACCCATTCAGAAAAAACGCCGTTTGAACGCAGTCGTTTTGGTGGCAGCGTAAAGTCGCCTAAAGTTAAAAGTGAGGTTCCTGTATCAAAAAGTGATTTGGGAAAAGGCGCTCAAAAACTATGGCAGAATAAAACCACCCAAATTAACTGGAGTGTTTTAATAATATCATCTGCGGTAATTGCGTCGTTTTCATTTTGGGTAATTGCGATGCCTGATCAAGCGAGAGCAACAATGAAATTAACCGTTAATTGGATCGCCACCAATTTAGGCTGGTACTACGTTTTGACAATGGCGCTTGTCATTTTCTTTGTCGTTTGGGTGGCACTATCAAAAGCAGGAAATCTGCGTTTGGGACCTGATGATTCGCGGCCACAATATGGACTTGCTACCTGGGCCGCAATGCTTTTTGCGGCAGGAGTCGGAATTGACCTTTTGTTTTTCTCGGTGACGGGACCCGTCGTTCAGTATTTGACGCCACCCTCGGGTGATGCAGAATCTGCCGCTGCTTTGCAGGATGCAGTCGTTTGGACCATGTTTCACTATGGTATAGCCGGTTGGGCGGTCTATGCACTACTCGGTATGGCAATGGGATATTTTGCTTATCGATGGAATTTGCCGCTTTCAATCCGAGCAGCGCTATATCCGCTTTTTGGCAAACGAGTAAAAGGTGCACTAGGTGACTCCATCAGCACTATTGCATTGATAGGAACTG